>CAYYUP010000071.1:3932-16232 GCA_964474905.1 uncultured Nannocystis sp.
ATCGATCGATCGATCGATCGATCGATCGTGCGGGCGATTGTGCGATGTTGTGCTCAGCTTCCGGTGCCGACCTTACCGGAGACGCTGGCGCTGACCTTGACCGAGACGTTGATGCTGACCGAGGCCTCGGCGACCGCGGAGGCGGCTGCGCTGACGCAGGCGACCGCCCGGGAGCCCGCGCCCTCGAGTTCGCCGGAGAGTTCGTTGCCCAGCTTGACCAGCACCTTGATGCTGCCCGCGGCCTGCTTGCCGAACTTGAATTGGGCGACCAGCAGCGCCGGTACGTGCACGCTTGCAGAGGCGATCAGCTTGGCGACCATTGCGGTCGACTCGGAGGCCTTGAGCTCCAGGCGCGGCTTGGTGCAGCTGCCGCTGATCTCGGCGCGGGCATCACAGCTCGCCTTGCAGTCGGCATCGACGGAGGGTGGCGTCACCTTGCCCTTGCATTGTGGGGCCTTCCAGGAGCCCTCGCAGCTGACGTGGCAGGTACCGCTGCAGGTGCCGCTGCACTCGCCCTTGCACTCGCCGACGCAGTTGCCCTGGGCGTCTTTGGCCGAGCACTCGCCCTTGCATTGGCCGTTGCAGGTGCCCTCACAGGATCCACCGCAGGTGCCCTCGCAGGTGCCAGAGAGCTCGGCAGGTGTGCATTCGGCGATGATCCGCGCGGGCTCGACCTCGACGGTGCAGGAGCCCTTGCAGGAGGCCTTGACCGAGGCGTTGACCTGGCATTTGGGCGGATCGTAGGTCGCGTCGATGCGGATGCCACCCGCCAAGATCGCGTCGATCTCGGCCGAGAGCACCGAGCATGCGCCCTTTACTTTGCCGCCGGGACCGGCCTGGGCGATCATCTGATCCTCGCGGAGGCCGATGTCGGTGCCGATCTTAACGCAGGCTTGGCTGACCTCAGCTTCGATGCTTAAGGCGGCGCTGCGCAGGTCTTTGGCGGCCTGGACAAAGGCGCCGATTTTGGCGTTGAGGCGGGCCTTGGCCGTGTACTTAACGCCGACCGCCGAGCCGCGGCCGACGAGCTCGGGGCAAGCGACGGCCTGGCTGGCGCCGAGCAGAGCTGCAGCCACATCGCCGCCGCCCCCGGAGGAGCTTCCGGTGTCGCAGGCGAGCGCCATGAGGGGGACGAGGAGCGAGGAAGCGAGTCGCTTGTGCATCACGGCTGATCACCGGTGATCTTGGGGGGCGCCGTCAAGTGAAAGTTTCGAATATTTCGATTCGCCCGTGTCGACGAATGCGCGATTTTGAACTGAATATGGTATGGCAGCGCTCCTGTGGTCTTTGTCGCAGTACTCAAGGGCCGGCAGATGGAATGCACATAGGAGGCCGCGGCTGTTTGCACTGTCGGTCCGGGGCGATTGTGAAATCCTGTATTCATTTTGCGTAAGATGAGATTGAGTGCGCACAATCCGCATCTTTGATTTGCACACGGATGGCCCGTGCTGTGCACAGCACGTCAGTGACTGTGCATTCATGATCAGTGACTGTGCCCGCAGGCGGCGATGCCTCGCAGCTTGGATCGTACGAAGTCGGGGAGTGGCGAATGGCTGCCGCCCGACGACGTGTTCGCGTCGCAGCTGTGCTCGTCGCGGGGGAGATCCCTGAGCTGGCGGACGCGGGCATCGTTGCCGGCCCAGCAACTGCGCGCTCTTAGTTGCCATTCTCGCGACCTAGCAAGGCGCGGAAGGTCGCGTGAGCACGGCCGCAGAACGCACCTCTGCGACAGCGGAGGCCCTCAGACTCGACCGGCAATACAGTGCATTACTGGCGGCTCTGAACCGGTCAAAATCGCGTTTAGAAAGGACCTCATTACACCTCCGGGGGTCGCAGGGGGGAGGGTGCAAGTCTTTGGTGGGAGTCTGTGGCAATTGACGGATGCGTACTCGCGCTCGTTCCATGTCGGACAATTTCTCGTGTTGAAGGAAGCCAATCGTGTGAAGATTGACGAGAAGCGTGTTGATGTCGCTCGCCAGGATACGTGGATACCGTCTATCGGCGACGGTCTTCATTCGTGAATTCTGTCTTCGGAAAATCGTAGGAGAGTCGCGACTGTGAAGTTGAATTATATGGGAAGATGTGCCAGATATGTACACCTGATCCGACTGGGTCGGATCCAAGGAGTCGCTTGTGAGTGAATTACGTCCAGTTCTAGGTAATTTTAGCAGTATTGTTTGTTTCAAGGCTGTCGTCGTGGGTGTGGAGGACACGCTAGGCGAGCAAGGCGCTCGAGTTGTGCTCTGTGCCGCCGGCCGGAAGCGCGGCAAGGATCTTGTGAACGCTCTTGGTCTCGGCGGCAAGGATATTGCTCCCTCGGATGCCACGGCGATGCTAGAGGCCGCGCTAGGGGTCGATGGAACCCGTTTGTGCACCATCGAGGGCATCGAGGAAATTGGCTCATTGATTCGGGTTCGAGTCTCAGATACGGTGTGTATGGCAGGGGAGCCTATCGGCACCGCACGGACCTGCTCCTTCACCCTTGGAGCGGTGCATGGCGCCCTCGAGGCCCTCACCGGGCGCAAACTGCGAGGTAAACATACGAAGTCCCGTTGGCGGGGGGAGACTGACGATATCTTCGAATTTAAGGATAGGCTTTAATCACTCTATGATGGCCCAAATCCTGGGGGTCTCGGGCCGGCCGACAGGAGCTGCGACTGTGATGAACTACACCCTGCATATCAGGGTGTAATGCGCTCACTGAGAGAACTCCATCATCCGCACTGCGCGGATTCTCTGCGGGGGATACTTGCCCACGGAGGAGAGAGCTGAGTGAGTATCCCTACTCGCACATGCCCAGCGGTGAGCCGCATTCGCCGGCGCCGACGCAGGTGCCGCTCTCGCATTCGCCGTTAAATCGGCAGGTATTGCCGCTGACCAGTCCGCCGGGACAGTAGGGTTTGTCGCATTCGGTGGGCAGCAGAGCCCGGCGGCTCGCGTGGTTGGGGAGGATTGTAACGCCGGATGTGTCGATGTCGCTCGGGTCCTCGGCGGGGCCCTCTCGCTCGCCGCTGGCGCGCTCCCACATGCGGACAAATGCGTCGGCCGAGCTGCGCAAGGGCGCGGTGTCGCTGCCGTGTTGCTCGAGGTCGTCGAGCAGGTTGCCGAGGGTGCCGACGTGGGCCAGGCCCCACTCATCGTAGTCGGATCCGAGGGCGCCAAAGCCCTCGTTGCGCTCGTCCTTGGCCTGGCATGTCGCCTCTTCGCGAAAGGAGGCGGAGCAGGCGTAGGGGCCGAAGCGGGGCCGGGTCTGCTGAATAAAGCCGTTGAAGTCAGAGCCGAGACCGATCGCCACCTTGAGGCCCAAGCGGCCGAAGTCGTAGGCCTGGGCGAAGGAGCGTGAGGAGCCGTGGCAGGTATTGGCGACCGCCGAAGGTTCGTAGGTATTGACCTCTTCGTGGGCGGTGCGCAGGCCGATCATTCCACCTGTCTCTCGGACCATGGCGACGATCGAGGCGGGGGTGGTTTTTTCCTCTTTGGCCTTCTCTGGCAGCATCATCTCGCGAAAATGTGCGTGCGAGAAGTAGAGCGGGTAGTAGTCATGCTCGATGGCGATCTGGTGGATGTCGCTGACCAAGGCCTCTGACATGTGTGCGAGGTCGATCAGCATGTCGCGATCGATCATCTCGCGGACCAGTGCCGCTCCTTCGTCGGTGAGGCCGCGTACGTTGCGGCAATTGCTGTCGACGTCAAAGCCGAGGGTGAACTCGGGGGTGGTGATGCCGCAGTCGCTGTCGATATGGCAGCTCTCGCCGAACTGAGCGATGTGAAAGATCGAGTTATGGGGGGCCGCGCCGCCGAATCGATTGTCGAGTTGGTGCACGAGCTGCAGGGTGCGTACGCCCAGTCCGTGCATCTCGTCGAGACCCGATCGCCAATCGTCTTCGCCAAAGAGGTGCGAGACCTCGATGCTCAGGACCAGTGCTAACTTGTCCTCAGAGACGATCCTACGGGCATCTTCGGCGCTTAGAGCGATTTCGACCCAGTCGTTTGCCGCGGCGAAGTCGTTGGCTTTTTGCAGCTGCACGCGCACGTCGGCCATCTCATCGCATTGGGGCCTGTCGAGGTTCTCGGGGGGCAGGGCACGACAGAGCCAATCGTTGCTGACCGCTGAGATGACCTCGATGCGCAGGCCCGAATCGTAGGCGTCGTGCAGCCAACCCTCCCAGGATTGCTGGTGGGCGATCGTATCCCAGCGCGGCCAGCCATCGAGTTCGGGCCAACCACCGCGGCGATCGCTGTGTTTGCCGGTGTCGCCGGAAGTGCCGGGCACTTCGCCTAGGAGTTCGCCGAGCCCGTCGCCGCCGATGGCGAGCAGCAGCTCCAGGAGCGTCACCTTGGAGGTCGCCTCGTCGAGAACGGCCTGATCGCAGGTCGCGAAAAGTTGGCCGATATCCGCCTGCAGGGTCGCGTGATCCCCGGGTGTGCCGCCGTCGCAGATCGCGAGCGCGACCTCTGCGGGGCCGGTCGCCTGTCCGTGAAGCCAGCCGCCACCAAAGGCATCTTCGGCGAACATGTGCAGGTGCAGATCGGCGTACCCATCGAGGGGCGGTAGCTCTTCGCCGGTGTCGCCGGTGCTGCTTGAACTCGATGCGGTGTCGGTGTCGCCGGGCGTCGGCGTGCAGGCACCCAGCATTATCAGCATTGGCAGTGGGCAGAGCGTGAGGGCTCGGGCGATTCCGGTCATCGGCGGGATTCTACAACTAGAACCATCGTCCGCGAAGGATCCGAGCGAGACAGGCTACTTCTACAATTACGAGGGAGCCCGAGCCTCTGCGAGCTTTTGCTGGACGATCCGATGCAGCCATCGGTGTGCAAGCCAGCGTGTGAGCTGGGACAGGAGCCACGCCACGAGGGGAGCGCAGGCCAGGGTCCAGGCAATTCGGGCGTTGCGATCGGTGATCTCGATCCAAGAAGTGGGTGCGTAGAGGGTGATGCCTAGGCCAGCACCGGCGATGAGCCAGCGGATCTGGCGGATCGATCGGAGAAGCCAGGAGATCCGGTTGCCGATCCGCGCTTGAACGCGGGCGAGGTGGGCGTTGTACGTAGCCTCAAACTCGGGGGCGCCCAGGGCCTTCGCATGGATCGATGTACATATGTCGCCGTCGAGCTGCACGAAGGTTCGATAGCCGATCTGTGCGCACGAACCTGCTTGGCGCGCGGAGGGAGGCAGCGGATCGGTGACCAAGACGCCGCCGCCCGCGAGATCGGCGAGTAGTTCGCAGGCGCCCGAGAGTTGCTCTCGAGCAGATGGTGAGGGGGATGACACGTCGTGCAGGCCGGCGTCGATCTCAGTGAGTGCCGATCACGTCCTTCACCAATTTTAGCGCGACATCGACGAGCGCTCGCCAGTGGCAGAGGCCGGTGGCGATGTTCTCTTGGTGAGCGGCGAGGATGATCCTGTGGGTCTCGGCCATCTCTTTGGAGAGCAGTGTCTCGGAGATCCGAGTGACCACATCGCCGTCGAGCTGCACAGAAGTCTGGACCAATACGAGCTCGGTGCCGACCTCCCAGATCTTACGCACCACGCCGAACTCGTCGGTGCGCAGAAGGCGAGGGATTTGCCGGTGTCTGAGTTCGCCGTTTAGCAGGGAATTGCGGCTCTTTGGGATCAGCTCCTCGATCGTGGCGCTGTTTGTGTTCGCTTTTTTTCGGAACAACCAACCGCGTCGGGCCTGGTCGACTGTGGGTCGTTCGCAGCGCTGCTCCAGCCCTTGGACGATGTATTTGAGGCGCGAGCAGCTGCCGATGATCCGCGAGAGCAAGACCTGGTGGTGTTTGTCGAGGTGTGGCTGGGCGAGCAGCGCGGCGATGCGGAGGCGCTCAAAGCTGTCCCAGCCGTTTGTCACCCGGGTCATCGCGAAGGGGTTGGTCAGGGGAGCGGGGCGGGGTTCGCCGATGTAATAGGGTGTGAACGCAGGCCAAAGATCGGAGAGGAAGTTGAAGAGCGTGGGGTTGAAGTTGGGGCTCGCGATCAGAGATCGGCGACTCGGGGCTTCCTTGCCGGAGAGCGTGGTGTAGGCCGTGCGGGCCTCGTCGATATGATCGCGGCCCTCGTCGTAGGTATGCGGCAGGGGCGTGTCGCTCTCCGTATGCCGCCGGATTCGCTCCCAGCATTCGGCGCGGGAAGGGCTCATAAAGGGCTCAAGATCGACGCCTGCGTTGGCGAGCACGCCGCTAAATTCGGCGAAAATGTCGAGTAGCGCGAAGTGCAGAGCGGGCATTTTTTCGGCCGTCATGCTGTGCTTGACGATCGTATTGATCTCGACATTGAGTAGATCTGAGAAGATCTCGTTGGCCGCTTGCATCTCGATGGTCTCGCGTTTGGTAGGGGCTTAGGGACAGTTGGCGCGAGCGATCCACAGGAATGGATCCGTGTCCTCGGCGACGATCGCGAGATCACCGAGAGCATTGGTTGCGATACCGACTCCTTGTGGTTTCCAGGTGATACTGGTGTCGAGGATCGTGGTATTGCCGAAGAGTTCGCCGTCGGCGTAGATTCGGCGAAACGCTAGTTCTGCATCTGAATTGCTACACTTTGAGCCTTCGCGATCGAGGCCGCAGGCTCCCCAGAGAACAACCAAATTGGCGGCCGCATCTGCGATCAGCTCGATCCGCGGGATCGAACTGTAGGGGGTATTAGAGGCGGCTTCCTCGAAAATTACCGAACCATCTGCGCCGTAGCGCCGGACGCCGATCGTGTCCGCATCGGTGATACCGGCGACGGCGATGCCACCGTCCTCGAGGGCGGCGGCGCCGATCCAGGGGCGGCTCTCGGTGGTGGCGGCGGCGTGCAGGTTTGTGACCGGGTCGAGGATCGATTTTAGGATGCCTTCGCTGCTGTACTCATGAATATAAATAAGGCCGAGGTCGCGATCGGAGTAGCCGACGATAAAAGAGCCGTCATCACGGATCGAGGCGGTCGGCGCGGAGATGTCGACGCTCAGCGAAGAGACGATAAAATCCGCCTTGGCGGGGCCACGAGCGGGGATTTTGCGCGCCCGAATGATGTGGTGATCGAGCAGGTCGGGGCCGCCGATCGCACGAAATGTGACGACAAAATCACCGGCATTATTGCTGGCAACCATTGGGCTGTGCTGATTGCCCAGAGAATTTTCTAGGATATCGGTTGCCGCCTCGATGGGTGCGCCCATCGGGTCGTAGCGCCTGTAGTAGACGTTGCTCTCATTTTGTGTGTTCTGCTGCCAGAGGGTGATGAGAGCGCCCCCTGCGGTGACGGCGATGCTCGGGTGCTCGATCGGGAAGATGCCCTCGGCAATGACGGTCGTCTTGACGAGGATGCCGTCCGCAGAGAAGCGTTCGAGTACGACCTGGTGTTTTGTCCCCCCGCTGAGGCTCCAGTCCGTGATCGCATAGACCTGACCGCTTTTGTCGATTGCGACGGCTCTCGGGGAGGTCTTGCTGATCTTGGCGCTGTCGTTGCCGACACCGGCCGCGAGCGTGATTCGCGGGCCTAAAGTGATGGGGTAGAGGGCCCCGTCGCCGCAGGCTGCGAGTGTGCATTGGGGGCGGCAGCCGGTGAAGCTCTTGGCGTCGTTATTGTCGCCTTCATCGCACTCTTCGGTGCCGATCCAGAGGTGTGCGTCGCCGCAGGCCGCCGGTGTGCAATTGGCCAGACAGCTATCGGCGTCGCTGATGTTTCCGTCGTCGCAGTCCTCGTCCGCACCGAGTACTCCGTCGCCGCAGAAGGGCTGGATACCGACAGTTTCGCTGGCGGCATCACTGGTGTCGGCGCTGCTAGTGGAGCTAGTGGAGCTGGTGGTCGGAGTGTCGCTCGTGCTTTGAGTGTCGGAGGAACTCGATGGGGAATCGCCGTCGGCTGGCGGGCAAGCCCCTAAGAGCGCAACAGCGAAGACGAGGAGACCAGGGGAGGCGCCGCATACCTTTGTCATCGTAAAAATTATCGTGGGCGAGTAATGGCGCCTGCAATGAAGGCGCTCGGGTTTAGGAATGGTCGGATTCGAGCTTTCGGAGGTCGGTCAGGACCTCCGCGAGCTTGCTACCAACGTCGCAGATCAGGCGGATGTTGCGAGCGACGATCTCGCTGCCCTGCTCGACCTGTCGCTGGTGGAACTCACGGATGGCTGTGTTCTCCCGGCTCCAGAACTCTTTTGGAATGGCGGTTGTGATGTCGCCGTCGATGAGGTTGATCGAGGTGGCGATCGCGTGGCCTGTGTCCTCGGGGATTGTCACCGTTGGCTGCTTGAGTTCGCCTGAGACCTTGATGTCGGCGATAATAGTGGTCACTCGGAGCTCGACCGCAGATCGGGCGCCGCGCAGCAATTGGTCCCAGATACCCGTGCCGCCCGAGATATCAGGGTTGATGGATTGTTCTGCGGCGGCCGACATGGTCTCACCAGTATAAGGGCGAGCTAGGGAGCCGGGTCGCTTATTGTCGAGGTGATGCGGTTGCGGGAGGTTCGTCTTCACTCTTTCTGGGAGTGCACATGTTCGGCTATGCGCATAAGGGTGTCGATCAGGTCCGCGCGTTTGTCCGGAGCGCTGACCAGGCCGTCGTCTCCGATCGCTTGTCTGCCGATAAACACCGAGCGGCACGCGGGTTCGATGATCTCGGCGGTCGCGAAGCCGAGCACAACCCTTAGCGTTTCGATCACGCCCGTGCCGCGCCCTGGGGCGGCGACGTTTAGCCAGGCCACCGGCTTGTGGTAGAGATCGCCGGTCGGGATCGTCCAGTCGATGAGGTTTTTAAGACTGCCGGGCAGCGTGCCAGCGTACTCCGGGGTCGAGATCAACAGCGCATCCGCCCTGTCGATCTGTCGGTGCAGCTCTTGGACCGTCGCGGGAGCCTCGGCTCCGTCGATGTCGGGGATAAACGCGGGAAGATCGACGAGCCCCCCGTAGAGGATCGTCTGGATGCCCGGCGGGGTTAATTTGTGCATCGTTCGCAGGGCCGCCGAGTTTGTCGAGCCCGCTCGTGTGCTCCCAGAGAGGAGGAGGATCGTCGTTGCCTTCACACCTCGCATGCTGCCTGATCTGCGCTCGCCCGTCGCCTGCCCCCCTGTCGCAGCTGTGGAGTTACGCGCCCGTCTCGGCTACCCTCTGGCGATGATCGTTGGTCAGACGACGATGCTCTACTACCCCGACCTGGTGGCGGCCCGTCACTTTTACGGCGAGACGCTGGGTCTTCGGGTCCGCTTTGAGGAGCGGTGGGTCACGCTCTACGAGACGACGTCGACCTCGGCGATCGGCGTGGTCGGTGAGCACGCGAGTGCCTTTCATCGGCCGCAGGCGACCAACGCGGTGATGGTCAGCTTGGTCGTCGACGATGTCGATGTCTGGGCCGAGAGGTTAAGGCGCGCTGGTGCCAAGATCCTAAAAGAGCCCTATGAGCACAGTGATGTGCCGATTCGGGCAGTTTTGGCGTTGGATCCGGGGGGCTACACGATCGAATTTTTCGCCTGGACCGGCACCGCGCAGTAGCGCAAATGCGCAAATGCGCAAATGCGTACGTCGCGGCCCTTTTGGGTCTCCTTGGAGCGCTGACCTCACTGCATTGTCGCCGGGCACCAGCGGAGTCGGGAGAGGCTGCAGCTCCGGTGAGCGCGGGCGCAGATGGGACCGAAGATGCGACGGTTGTGATCCGCGGGGCCCAGGTTTTTGATGGGCTGGGCTTCCCCCCAAAAAGTGGACACCAAAGTTATGCTACTTCGGCGAGTCTAGACATCTACGGAGATAATCCGGGCGCTCGTAGCTTCTCACGAGCAATGCGATCGATCGAGCAGCGCTGTGAGTCATGGCTCGCCTTCCCCGTTGGTCCGGAGGATCCCCGGTTATCGATGAGCGCGCGACCGCTGCGTTGGGACGTCCCCCAGTGTGCCTTGTATCGTAGTAATCAGCGGACCAGCAGGGCGCTCAGATGAAATGAGGTGAGCCACACATAGCCGACTCGGGAGGCCAAGAGCGCCAGCCCCCCGAGCAACGACGTGCGCTTTCCTTGCAGGCTCATAGCGATCGCCAGCTGCCTGCGTCTCGCTGAGCGGCGAGCCGCCAAAGCAACGCCAGCGAGAGGCCGAAGACGACCAGGAAGAAGGCCGTCGAGTAGATCGAGATCGGTACGCCCCAAACCACGGAGAAAACGCTCGCGAGGACACGCGAGCAGGAGTTTGAGCAGGCGGTTAGGTATGCGGAGTCACAGTGAAAGCGATGGTCTTAGACGCAAAAAAGGGTCTCTATGTAGCCTTCGTTGGGCGCCACATCACCAGGACTGGGTCCTGGGCCGCCCGCCTAGCGAAGAGCAACGCTGTTGTTCGCAAGAGGGGCAAGAGGGTCGCCAAGGTGCATTGGAACGCGATCGAAGCACCCGATCACGAGGGCTATCTTGGCGATCACGGATGCCGCATGCTGCGGTGGGTTAGTTGACGACAGAATCCGGGGCAGCTGACGTGTGCGAGGCGCCCCGCCGGGAGCGTCGGTGCGCCATCACCGCTCCAGCCTCCAAAGGCTTCCGAATGCCCTGCGCATCGCTCAAGTCCGGGCTTGGAATTCTTAGTCGCTCCGAGTACACTCGTGTCCAGATGGACACGCATGCACTTTTCTCGGTCGCAATCGCCATTGTCCTCGGTGTAGGAGCTGCCAAGTCGCTTCGTGGGCTGCTCCAGCATTTCAAAAATACGGCCGAAGGCGAGTTTCCCCTGACCAGGAACTCGATGGTACACGCGGCAACGCCGGGCAAGAAAGTCATTTCCATCGAGGCGCACCGCGGCGCCAACTGTTCGCGTATTGTCTTCTCCGTTCGAGACAGCCTGGGACACTCCACTCCGGTGACGCGCGTTCTCGTTCCGATGACGGTGTCTGGCTTGACGACGGTGCGCCAAAGCGTCGCCCACTTCGAACTCGATGCGCCCGGCGACTACGAACTCCTTGCCACCGGCGTTACGCCTGACGAGCGCAGCTTTCGCGTCCACATCCATGCAAGCCACCCCCTTGCATTGGTCGCCTGGATCATCGCCTTGGTCCTGTCCGCAGTGGGGATGATCGGGGCAGTGATCGTGGGCTTTATCGTCGCGCAAACCACCGGACCATGAGACTGACAAGGCACTACCGATCGTGAGCAAACCTGCCGCGAGAATGTCTGACCCGATGGCGCATGGCGGAATAATCGTCGGCGGCGATCCTACCGTGCTTATTGGAGGCATGCGCGGCGGCGCGGCTCGGTGATCCTCACGTATGTCCGATGTTAGATGGCCTAAAGCCCCACATCGGTGGCGTTTTGGTGACTAGCTCGGCGAGCGTGCTTATCGGTGGCGCGTTTGCCGCTCGTGTCGGCGACATGGGGAGCTGCCCCAGTGCAGGCATGGTTGGTGTCGGAACCCCAGCGATCGTTGGGGCGCGTCCCGAGGTCGTTGTCGCTGGGGGCGGTGTATCCGATGCCGAGTTTTTCAAGAAGGAGTTCGCCTGCGCCGCGAGCTGGTCGCGCGTGACAGCACGACCAAGACCAAGGCGACGAACGAAGGGCGTCGTCGCTCGCTGGCAGGTCGAGCGACCCGGGCAGCACCCCACAGGATGGCAGCGAGGGGCTGGCCGGCGAGTGCTCCGCGGCCCAGAAGCGGGACAGGCGAGCTGCCCGAGCTTTAGCTGCCGAATGTGGAGTTCGTCGTTGAGCCAGCAGCGATGACACCACTTGCGCTGATTTTAGGACTCGTGCGCAAGAGACTCTGAGACCAACAAATGAGTCTCCTACACTTCGGACTCCGTGGAGTTGTAGGACGGCTTGCGGGAATGACGACAAGTAGGTTTATCAGCGCTTATTTTAGGCCTAGTCTGTGGCGGTCAAGCTGAATGTCTCAAATGCAGTGTGCAGTTTGTCCGATTGCTGCTCTACCCACGCTTGCCCCCCCCAGTACCCCTTTAAAAGGAAATCGATATCGCCATCATCGTCATAGTCAAAAGCAACAAGTAGCGTTTTGAAGGAGGTAAATCCAGCCCCAAAGAACTTGAAATTTTTCTTGTCATCGAGCATGAAACTTGCGCTTAGATAATCGTCTTGCTCGGACTTCATCGTTGCAAAAATCCATTTCTCTGCCCCGAGTGAGGCGCTTTGAAAATGTTTTTTTGTTTTTTTGTCCCAAATTGTAGTGGGGTCATTGGCACGGTCGGCCCATAGATCCGTTTTTCGAAAAGCCTTGATTGCGGCCTTGCTTTCTTTTTTGCTCACTTTTCCAAGTGTTGCGAACTTGGGAGCTGGGAGTTTTGCATCGCGGGCGAACAGTGCTTTTTGGCAATTGCCCGTTGTGACATGCAACTGGGCGGCAAGAACGG
>CAYYUP010000071.1:16332-34312 GCA_964474905.1 uncultured Nannocystis sp.
CGGTCAGCTTCGCGCGTCCTGCTGTCGATGTTGTCTCACGAGAGTACGCCGCATAGGTGAGTTGGCCTACGAACGCATCCCGCGCGCCTTATGAGCAGTAGGTGCCTCCATTAGAGTTTCTGTGCGCCGTCTCCGCTCCTGCCTCCACTGGCCTCCGAGTACCCGGGGCATCCCTCAAAATCGCAGTTTGAACCGCTTAACCGCGCAATCGGGGCAGGCGGATTGTAAATACGGAACCGAGAGAGGGCGTGCTGGTGACGTCGATCTCTCCGCCCAAGCGCTCGCAAAAATGTGCGGTGACGGCGAGGCTTACCCCGGTGCCCTCGAAGCGACGGCTGGGGGAGTCGTCGACCTGATGGAAGGCTGTGAAGAGCTTTGGCAGGGCTTCTTCGCCGATGCCGCTGCCGGTATCGGCGACCGAAAACTCGATCCAGTCGGCGTCATTGCGGGTGAACTCCGCGACACGAAGAGTGACCGCTCCGCCGTCGGTGAAGCGACAGGCATTGTCGAGCAGGGTCGTCAGTGCGTAGCGGAGCATATGCTCGTCAGTGAGCAATGGGGGTAGCGGTGACAGGCCCTCGATCCGCAGACTGTTGCCCTGCAGCGCTGCTGTGTCCTCGAAGGTTTTGAGCAGCTCCGGCAGCATCGTTTCGAGGTCGACGGTGTCGGTGTGAGCCTCGCGGGTATTGGTCTCGATCCGCGTGAGCTCGAGGATCGACGAGACGGATCGAAGGAGACGGATGCCAGCGCGGTGGACGGAGCGAAGGTCGTTGTCGATGGTCGCGGTTTCGCCGGCGGCGAAGTTCTCGGCGATGAGTTCGGTGTAGCCAAGGATCGCGTTGAGCGGGGTGCGCAGCTCGTGCGACATGTTCATCAGGAAGCGTGTCTTGGCCCGATCGGCAGCGAGGGCGGCGATCCTCGCTTCGTTGAGACTGTCGTAGAGTCGGGCATTCGTCAGCGAGATGGCGACCTGAGCGGCGATCTGTTTGATCAGCGCGAGCCTGCGGTGGGTGAAGACATTGCCGGCGAGATCGTTCTCGAGATAGAGCACGGCGGTCAGCTCTCCTTGGTGGGAGATCGCGGTGCAAAGCATCGAACGGATCTGGCGGTTGCGCAGGTAGGCATCGGCGCCGTGGATCGGATCGCGAATCGCGTCACCGAGCACCACATCTGTCCGTGTGCGTGTGACCAGGTTGATGACCGACAGGGGCAGTGCTCCGTAGGCGGCTGTCGGAATGCCCTGACCGACCTCGATCCGGATGCCCTCTTCGTCGGAGATGGCCTCGGCCTCGACCCGCAGGTCGTCGTCGATGTTGAGCAGGAGCACCCCGCGTCTGGCCGCGGCGTTCTCGACCAAAAGCGTCATCAGACGGGAGAGCAGGCGGTCCATCGCCAGTTCGCTGGAGATCGCCCGGGTCGCTCGATTGACGGTATCGAGGTCGAGCGCGATCGTCGTCGTTGCGCGGGTCATTGTCGCCGAGCCGGTCGTCGTCGTTGGGCCTCGGGTGATGCTCGGACCGTGCTCCTCTTGCAGGTAGACCGCGAACTCATCGGCGAGTTCGTGGACCTTGGCCAGGGCGCCCCAGCAGCGGTAGGCGCTGATCGCCTCGACCAGGTAGGCGCGGGCGAGGATCGGAAAGTCGCGTGTCGAAGCGAAGCGGAGGGCACACTCGGCAGCGAGGGCTTCGATGTGCGGCGAGTGGTACTTGCGAGCTCGGGCGATCGCTTGGTTGTAGGAGCGCAGGGCCTGTCCGTCGTCGCCGCGGAGGCGGGCCCATTCGCCGCGTACCAGCGCCTCGCGGGCACTGTAGTTGCAGGGGGCGCTTCGGGACCACTTGGCCAGGGCCTTGATGCCAGACCTGATGCGGGCATTGATCGTGCGGCTCAGATGACTGCGCCCGGAGGCTGCAGAGCGGGCGAGGATCAGACACTCGTAGAAGTGCAAGTCGGCGATCATGGCACTGCCAAAAGCCGCTTTGCTGCGCGAAAGGGCTTGTTCTAGGGCTTCGCGGGCACCGGTATCGTCGACCCTGAAGTAGCGCTCCATCGCCAGGTAGAGGTGATAGTAGAACATCACCAGTGGTGTGCTGGTATCATTGATACTGTCCCTAAAGACAGTTTTGTCGAAGTCGGGATCACGGCCCTCGGGATCGCGGAGCGAGCGACCGAAGACATGGATCATGAAGGTGACGGTCGCGATCTGATCGCCGAGTTTGCGGCGTTGGAGCAGCGGCATCAGGGCCTGGCAGCGCTCGCTGAGTTTCCCGAGAGGGGTGCCGTCGAGCACCATGATGAAGACCTCGGTGACCGCGCTGTAGACCCCAAAGATGATGTCGCCGTTAGCGATGCCGATCTCAGAGGCCTCGCGGAGGGCGCTCCGAACCTCGTCGAAGGGGCGCGTCCAGGACATCATGAAGGTGGTCGAGAAGAGGGCGATCTTCGCCTGTAGCTCGGCGTTGGCGAGGCGGTGGTTGAGCTCTTTGGCGACCTTGGCGAGGGCGTAGGCGGGCTCGTAGCGGCCGAAGGTACCGGCTATCACTAACCCGGCACCGACGAGTCCGTAGGGGGTGATGTCGTTGATTCCGTGCTTTAGCGAGATGGTCGCAATTCGCAGGAGAATCACCGATGCCAGGTTGGTGTCGACGAAGTAGGCGGGGGCGGCCATCGCCATCAGCACTCGCAGCTCAGAACGGCGATCGAGATCGCGAAGCAGCGGGAGGTCGAGGATGCTTTCGACGGGGGCGCGGCCGCGGAGGAGCTGGAAGCGGGCGAAGGCGCGGAGGACTGAGAGCGTTGTCGTCTTGGCCGGCAGCCGGTAGCCGAAAGCCGCGAGTCCCTGGCGCCCAGCGGTGACGGCCGCAACGACGTCGCCGCGGTTGGTCTCGAGGACAGCTAAGAGGGTGTAGAGGTCAGCCCTGTCGCGGGCCCTGTCGGTGTGCGCGAGCAGGGGGGCGAAAAGTTCAACCGCCCGCTCGGGGCGACCGACGAGGAACTCGCACTCGATCTCCTCACGCCCGAGGGCGGCGATGAGGGCCGGTTCTTGACTCCAGGGATCCTCCGGCAGCAGCTCCCCAGCTGCGCGCAGAAAGCCACAGGCTGCTTCGTAGGCGGTCGACATCTTTGCTCGGCTCGCGGCGCGCAGCATCATCTTTGCGATCGTCAGACGTTCGCTCGGCTCGTGAATTCTCGCGGTCGCTTGGGCGAAATGACCGGCGATCGCGAAGAGCGTTGCGTCGCCCTGCAAAGCGTCGGTGCTTGCGAGCATCAGACGGCCGACTCGGACGTGCAGATCTTGGCGCTCATCCGCTTCGAGAAGGGCGTAGGCGGCCTGCTGGATCCGATCGTGGGTGAAGGTGAAGTCGATGTCGCCGACCCCGTCGTGGAGGAATTTATAGTCGTCACCGACCGGTCGGATGAGGCCGATCTGCATCGCCTCCCAGAGGCCCGCCAGCGTGTCGCTGGTCGAGGTGCCCGCGAGGCCTCCGAGAAGGTTGAGTTCGAACTGCCCGCCGATACCGGCGGCGATCCGCAGGAGGTCACGGGCATTAGCTCCGAGGCGGCGGATTCTCTGGGTCACCAGGGCGATGACGTTCTCGGGCAACGACGTCGCGTTGACGGCCGACATCTCCCAGGTCCAGGCCCCGCGGGTGTCGTCGAAGGTGAGCACCGACTGCTCGTGCAAGGTCTCCAGGAGCGAGCGCACGAAGAAGGGATTGCCCTCGCTCTGCCTGTGGATCAGCGCGGCTAAGGGGCGGACCTCTTCGTCGCTCGAGCGCAGCGTCGCAGCGACCATCTGCTCGACATCGCAGAGGCCAAGAGGATCGAGGATTCTCGTCGAGACCGATGCGCCAGCGTCTAGCAGCGTCGATCGCAGCCTCGTCAGCGGGTGCTCAGGCGGGACCTCGCTGTCGCGATAGGTGCCGATCCAGAGGATGTGGGCGAGCTCAAAGTCGCCGACCAGATCTTCGATGAGGGCGAGCGTCGCGAGGTCGGCCCACTGCAGGTCATCGAGCACGATCGCGAGCGGGTGGTCGTCGCGGGCGAAGGCGCTGATGAGCAGGCGGAGGGCATCATGGAAGCGGTTTGCGGCCTCCGCCGCGGGCAATGGCGGGACCTCGGGTTGGGGCCCCATCAGCGCACCGAGTTCGGGGATCATCTCGATCACTAGCTGCGCGTTGTGGCCGAGCGATTCGCCGATCGTCGTGCGCCAGCGTTCGAGTTGAACCTCGGGTTGCCCCAGCAGTTGCAGCACAAGCTCGCGCAGGGCCAGGGTCAGTGCTGAGTAAGGCGTTCCGTGATCGAGCGCGTCAAACTTGCCGGTTACAAAGGCGCCGCTGCGCATGGCCATCGGCCGCTGGAGCTCGCGGACCAGGGCCGACTTGCCGATACCACCAGGGCCGCCCAGGAGGATGAGTTCGTTGCTGCCGGCGCAGGCCCGGTCAAAGGCGGCCATGATCAGCTCGGTGTCCTCTTCGCGGCCGAAGAGCCGAGTGCTCAGAGAGAAGCGCTCGCTGTGATCGTTCTGAGCCAGGGTAAAGTCGGCGAGCGTTTGCCCCTGTCGGTGGTTCTCTTGCACGCGGCGGAGGTCGGCGAGCAGGCCCTTGGCGCTCTGATAGCGATCCTCGGCGTTCTTCTCGAGAAGACGCATGATGATCTTCGAGAGGATCAGCGGTACATCGTCGCTGATGATGCCCGGCGGGATCGGCCGGCGAGCGATGTGGGCATGTACCAGCGCCAGCGGACTATCTGCCCGAAAAGGCAGGGTGCCGAGGAGCAGCTCGTAGAGGGTCACCCCGAGGGAGTAAAAATCGCTGCGGTAGTCGACCAGCCGGTTCATGCGACCGGTCTGCTCGGGAGATAGATAGGCGAGGCTGCCCTCTAAGGTCTCAGGTGCGAGCGCTGCCTGGAGTTCGCGGTCGAGAAGCGAGGCGATGCTGAAGTCGGTAAGGGCGACCCGCTGACTCGTCTCGAGGAAGATGATGTTGTCTGGCTTGATGTCCTTGTGCAGGACGCCGGCGCGGTGCACCACGGCCAGCGCTTCGCAGAGGCTGATCGCGATCCTGAGAAAGGTGGCGACGCCGAAGCCAGTAAGTGGAATCTGGGAGCGCAGTGCGTCGCCGCCGAAGTCCTCGAGCACAAGTGCCACTCGCGAGCCGTGTTCGACCAGATCGATGGCGCGGACGATTCGGTCGTCGTCAAAGCGACGTAGGAGCTCGAATTCGTGGCGGAGTTTGGCGATGTCGCGAAGCGGCGGATGGCGGCGGCGGAGGGCTTTGATGATCACCGGCAGACCATCGGCGTCGCGGATCCCTCGTAGGACTCGGATCCTACGGCCTTCGTGCAGCGGCGAGGTGGCCGTGTAGCCGCCGAAGATCATCACGCTCGCTGTTTGTCAGGTCGGGTCATCCAGAGTGCCCAGAGGATCGGCACCAGCTGCAGCGGCAGGCGAGCCCAAATCATGGTGTCGGACATCTCGAGGCCCGGCGGCTGAAGGCCGTGCATCGCCTGGTAGAGGTTCGCCGGCAAGACCGCGACAAAGAGGGCGATGAGCCCCCACGCCGTCCGTTGGCGGAGCTTGGGGATCAGGAGGCCGATGCCGCCGAGGATCTCAAAGACCCCCGAGATATAGACGAGCAGCTCTGCGGCGGGCAGAACATCGGGCACGATCATCGCGTAGGCCGCAGTCATCGTGAAATGAGAGGTCCCTGCGAGGATCATGATCGCCGCCAATAGCCCGCGGAATATTCGCTTTACCACCGTGCACCGCTCCTTCGTGGACCTGGGTCCTTGGCTCGCTATCGTCGCACACGTGGTGATTCTCGGGGAGAGCTGGGTTTGGGCTGCAATACCGGAGCAGACTCGCGCTCTGGTAGGCATCGGAACGATGCACGGTGTGGTGTCCTCACAATGATCGGTTTGCGGCCGCAGATTCAAATCGATGATCGAGGTGCCCCAGAACGTTGTAATTCGGGTCGTTGATCGCCGCGACGGAGCGATGTGAACCGATCTGGCGTCCTTTGGGCGGTTTTGCTGCGTGGCGCGTCGATCGTATTCGCACCAGTCGGGAGCGGCCCTGCGCGGGCGCTCCCGACTGAAACCGCAAGGGCTTCGTGGGCCTGTCGAGCGTCGCTAATTGATCGAGAGATCGGCTGTGCTCATGAGCACGGGTTCGCGATCGGCTTCGTTAAACATCCGCTCAAATGCCCGCACTCTCGAGGTGTCGATCGCGAAGAGTTCGGCGGCGAAGCGGGCACCAAGCGTCTGATAGCAGAACTCGGCCCGGACTGTGTAGGGACCTGCGCTGGCCGGTGCTGTGATCCGGTAGCGGGTGATGTCGCCGCCGCCGATGAAGTCGGGGTCTCCGTCGATGCCGATCGGTGCGACCTCTTTGGCCTCGGGTGCGCCGCTCTTCCAACCCTTGGGAAGGAGACGCGTATCTTTGTAGTAGTGGGTCCCCTGAAGCAGACGGAAGACTGGCGTGTTGTCGGCATCCCCCATCACCGACTCGTAGATCTGGACCTCGTCGCTGGTGCTGATCTCTTGGAAGTGGGGTTGTACGGGCCCGTCCACGGCCTCGCTGGCCAGAGGCTCGCCGACGGTGTTGATCAGGAGGCCCTCGTCGTTGTAGCCGCCGGAGCGGAAGATGAGGACGCCGTCTTTGTCCTTGACCGAGAGCGCGATCCAGGTGCGACGGCTGGGGAAGGCGCTCGGCAACTTGTGACCTACGTGGCTGACGAGGTCGACAGTGACGAGCAACTCATCACCCTCTCGGGCGCCCTCTAGGCTGAGGGTCGCGGTGACGTTCTCGAGCTGAGTCCGGGCGGCGGCGGCCGTGTTTGTCAGGGCCTCGCTGCTGGCCCGCGGGTGGAGCTCGCCGGCGTTGTCTCGGATCACCAGAGGCATGATCGAATTGCCGCCGACCATCACGTGGCGGCCGAAGGGGGAGCGCTCTTGGATCTGCGGGAAGTCGCTGCCGTTGGCGCGGCGGGCGATCTTGGTGCTCAGCGGGATCCCATCAACGCTAGAAGTGGGCACGTGGCAGTCCTGGCAGGAGGCGGCATCGGGGCCGGGCTTGCCCTCGGTCGTATAATCAGAGAGCCGCCATTCGAGGTAGGGGCTTTGCTCGACCAGGGAGTGCCCATTGGGGGTGCCGTCGGGATCGAGGGCCGCGGTGCGCAGGGTATGGCAGGACCCGCAATGACCAGAGTCCAGGATCTGATCGCCCTTTTGCGGCAGGAAGCTGGTGTGCATCATCATCGGCTGCTGGAAGGGGTCGGCATGGGGCCCGAACATTGTGTTGGCCTGCTTGATCACATAGTGACCTGAGAAGCTCTCTTCGGTGCCCAGCTTGTCGGGTTGGATTTGGTGGCAGGCCGCACAGGCGACGCCATCGAGGCCGAAACTCGCCCGATCGTCGCCGGCGAAAAGCCAGTCAAGTGTCGGCCCTTCGGCGTCGTGAAACTGGCCGTCAACCACCGCCATAGGCGTGTGACAGGGCATGCACTCGCCCTCGATTTCATCCTTGAGCCCGGGGAAGGTCGCGGTCTCGGCCGCGACCATCGCCCACCAAAAGGGATCACGGGCGGCATTTGCCATCATTGAGCCCTGCCATAGATCGTCGGCGCCGATCAGTCGATCATCCTCGTCGCGCATGGCGGAGGAACTCATATGACTCGAGTGGCACTCAGCACAGATCGGTGAGGTCGCGAAGTGGCTGCCGTTTTTCTCCTCGAGTTCGGGCAGATCAATGACATCTCCACCTGTGCCGGAGGTTTCGGAGTCGGAGCCTGTGGAGCTTGTGCCTGTGGAGCTGGTGGAGCTGGTGGTGCTGGTGGAACTGGAGGAGCTGGAGGTTTCGTTTGTGGAGCCGGAGGTGCTGCTGGAACCGGTCGAGCCGGAGCCGCTGGCGGTTGTCGACGCGGTTGTTACGGCCGTGTCGGTCGTGCCAGATGTGCCGTTGCACGCTCCGCAGAGGAGTAACGAGAGGCTCGTGAGGGCGATGCGTGGCGTCTCCATAGAGATCGATCGTAGGTCCTAGTGCGAAAGGCGGAAGCCCTGTGACAGGTCGGCGCAGTTGCACTGGGTACGGGTCTCTGTTCAAGCCAGGAGGCGGACCTCTGCGAGTGAGGATACGAAAAAATCTGTGACGTCTGCTCGTTGCCCCGTGTGAGAGTGTTGAGCCCCAAGGGGCCGCCCAGCAGTGCCGGCGCTGTCCGGCTGCGGAATTCTCAAATCGCCATGCGACGCACTCTCAACTACCTCCTCACCGCTTTTATGATGACCACCGTGGCCTCCGGCTGCGCGACCAAGATTCAGACCGCGACCGACGCTCCGGCGCTCGGTTCCGACGCTGAGATCATCGCCAAGAAGGGCAAGACCGGAAACTATGAGATCTCGGTTAAGATCACCAACCTCGCTCCGGCTGCGCGTTTGGACGAGGGCTCGACCGCCTTCGTCGTCTGGGTCCTGCAAAAGGACCAGCCGCCGGTTCGTGCGGGCGCGCTCGACTACGACGAGGGCGACCGTTCCGGCGCACTGCAGGTGACCTCGCCAGATGCTTCGTTCACGATTCTTGTCACCCTCGAGGAGACGGTCACTGCGGCCAGTCCCGGTGGCAAGCGGATCCTCGAGCAAGCGGTGGCTGTCCGCTGAGCTGCGCCGCCGGCAGAGCCCGGCACGGAGCCGGGGCCGGATGTGTTGATCACATCGACGGCCCGAGCTCCACCAACGGGAAGCTGCACCTCTGCGTGCGAGCTGTCACTCCGGTATTTCGGGTCGAAACGACGCCGTGGAGACAGCTGATGGCCTCTCGTGTCAAGCGAGCGGTCGGTCGCGTGATGTCCCATCACCCTCGCGCGGTCGACCGCTCGCCCGTGGATTTCGCCGCGCTAGGTCGCGGTTGGTTCAGCCCGCGAGCTGTGCTTGGCTGCGCACGCAGACTCCATTCTGGGCGGCGCCGACCTGGCGAATCGTGCGTTGGGGATCGGCATCGATGCGGTGTCCGGCGAGTTCGGATTCGATCGCTAGGAGCATCGAATCTCGCAGGGACTGCACGGTGTAGCAGGGAATATGTGGTTCTGCGTGCGAGTTGCCGATGCCCGAGTCATCGGTCAAAAAGATGTACTGCCCGCCGCTGAGCGCCGCGGATGTGCGCATCACCAGCTCTGCCGTATTGGCGACACCGCTGGCGGCGATCGGGTACATCGCGACGCCCTGGCCACGCAGTTCTTCGACTGTGTTTAGGGTCTGGGCCATCGCTTGTGGGTGGGGCGGGGCATCGGCGACGAGAAAGAGCATACGGGCGCCCTCGTCCCGCCAGCGGAGGCCAGCGGCGTCGAGCATCGCCCGGTCCATCGCCTCGGGGTAGTCGCCGCCGCCGTCTGCCCGCTGGTTGCTGAGACGGCGGGTGAATCGATTAAGGTTGGGTGTGAAGTCAAAGTGGCGGCTGACGTAGTCGTCGCCCTTATCGCGGTAGACCACCAGGGCATAACGCTGATCGATCTCTGGATGGGCGCGGGCGACCTCGGCTGCGATATTGGCGATTTCTGCCTTTAGGTACTCGATCTCATCGCCCATGCTGCCGGTCGCGTCGATCACTAGCGCCAGGTCGAGGGAGCGGACCGGCTTGGCGTAGCGATTTTTAATGATCAGTTGCGTGCCCTGGCTGCCGAAGGCGACCGAGGCGTGCTCGCCAGCGGCGCTGACCATGAATGTAGGACCGGTTTCGCCGACCAGGTCCCAGCCGCGGATGATCACGACGCGACCATCGGTGCCGCTGCGCAGGGTTTTGGCGGGGCTTTGTTGGCTTTGGATCGTGACCCCGACATCGGCGAGCGGTGCACCCCGGGCGTCGACGATTTGAATGACGGTCATCGGAGTCGTGAGGGTCGCGGCGATCGAGTCGGTCCACACGGAGCCAAACATGGTCTTTGCGAAACTATGCAGAGTTGTGGGGTTGAGAGTGTCGTCAAAGGTGCCGGCGGTCAGCGAGGGGAGCTGGATCGGGCGGCTCTGGATCGGCCTGCGTTTGCCGATCGTCAAGACCTCATCGGCGCTAACAGAGGCCGCCATCTCGCTTTTGGTGGCGTCTTTGGCCAGCGCTGCGTCGCTCGGAGCCGGCATCGAATCGGCCATCGCTGTGCCCGAGGGTGCCGCGACAGAGCTCGGCGTGGCAGAGCTCGGCGCGGCCTCGGAGGACGCTCCGCCCAGCGATTCCGCCATCATTGTCGGTGCGGGCATGCCGGCGCTGTTCTTGCTCGCGCAGCCGGAGATCACGCTCGCGCTGCAGGTGAGAGCGCTGAGGAGGGCGGTGAGGGGCAGGCTTAGGCGGCTCATGTCCTCCGAACGCGGGCGGCTTGGGGCTCCTTACAGGTCGCTCAAAAAACCACTGGGAGCGGCTTTTCGGTGGTGTAAATGTAGCGAATTCGCGCATGCGAGGGAATGCGTTGGCCGTTGGGCTTGTTCTGGGCGGTGCATCAGAGGCGGGCTCTCTCGCGCGACCACTCTTGTACGAAGCTGTCTTTTTCAACAGGTCGACGTTGCCGTGGCGGTCTCTTCGGGGCTTCGCTGCATCGATCGTTCTTGTACGAAGCTGTCTTTCTCAGCAGATCGGGAGGCGCTGTCGCTGTGCTTTCTTGGGCGATTCGCGGCGCGCCGCCTCGCTTGATCGGGGCCGAGGGCACGGCGAATGCACCGGCCCGTGCGCAGCTCATCGCCTGGCCCCGGCACTCGCAGGGTGCTTGAATGGAGGTGATGGCTTCATCTGCTTTGTCTCGGGGGGGCGAGTTGTTGACAGCTCCTATTTCAATTATATGCCCGTCCACAGGGCACCATGAAGAGCATTCAATCACTGTTCACCCCCATCACTCTCGCCGCGCTCATGCTCATGTCGGGCTGTTCGATCGTGAATGGCGTTTTCGGAACACATCTCGGCGAGAGCGAGGAGCCGAAGGGCCCGACCTCGCCCAGCGAGGAGAGCCTTGTGATCGCCGATACGAGGATCGAGGAGCACCTCACGGAACTCACATTTCAAGATTCGGAGCTGGAGCCGTGGCCAGCCACCAATATTACGGTCCTGCTTCGATATGACGATATGTTCGATTTGATCAGCAGCCGTGCTCGGAAGTACTCCGACGAGGGGGCACAAAAGAAATACCGAGAGCCGCGTCTGGCCAAGATCGAAGTGGGCTACCAAGAGGCCCTGTCCAAGGCCTACGCAGAGGCGATGGAAGCTGGCGATCCAGAGCGTGCGCTCAAGTTGACCAGCACGGCGGACAGGTTGCAAACGGTGATGAGAGTGAGCGAGGCCCATGATTGGAGTTCGCGGCTGGTCGAAGCGTCGGCGGCGATCACAGATCGCTACCGCTCGCTCTTTGCCGAGCGCGCTGAGTACACCAAGCTCAACGGTCGCTCCTGTATCGTCAGCCAGAGCCCGCTCGAGCCCTACGGCGAGGAGCAGTCGGGGCTCAATTGGAGTTTGGATAGGGGATCCGAGGTTCATGTGCGCTGCATCTGGCCGGTGACGATCGCCAGCATGATCACCAACGGTGAGGCCAGCGGGGTCTCAGCCCGGGCGCACGCGGCCGGGGTCGACGCGGAGACCGGGAAGTGGGTTTCGCGGGGGATCACCATTCCCCTCGAGTTCACGAGCTTCTGGGACAAGCGCTATGTCGAGTTCGCCTTCGATATGGAGGAGCTGACCAAGGGGTTGGAGCCAGGAGCGATCGAGATCCAGAGTTATGTGGGCAATTCGGGGGCCGTAACCTACGTGTCGTTCGAGTAGCCCTGTGGCTTGTGGACTATGATGATTGCTCGTACAGGGTTCTTCGCCGAGCTGCGCCGCCTTGAACTTTCCTTTTGGAGATCTGGCGTCGCGACGGCGGTGGGCTATCGTCTGCATCGCCGCACGAATCGCTCAAATAAGGCTCTGGATACCCTCCAGGGCCTGGTATAGGAAAAGAAACCGCGCAAAACACGCAGGGGCAAGAGGCGGCAGATAGAGCTGCGCTCGCCTCGGCACTCGTGGAGCTTGTACGGAGATCGGTTTCTCGAGGCTATCGGGCGTATTGTCTTGCGCGCTCAGGGGGCCTTCTGTAGCCTGACAATTGTGCGTCGCACGAGCAGTTTGCGGGTCATCAGCGGAGGCTGTGTCTTTCGCGTCCAGGGAGCATCGAGCAGCGAGCACTCCGCGCATGTATTTAAGTTGATCCTGCCGCTAGAGGCTACGCTGGAGATTTCCGTCGACGGCGTGCGCTACAGCCTGCCGGCTGAGCGGGGCATGATTGTACCGTCCAATTGCCAGCAGCAGGTGCACTCAGGGCCCGCTCGCGTGACGATTATGCTGGATCCCGAGACCCTCGGCGCCGGCTTGCGTTCATTCGCGATGGGCGGAGTGACGGTGGTTCTGGGAGGCAATCTCGGCAGACAGCTGCGTGACTTCGCCCTGGCTGTGTTTGATGCTCCATTAGAGGATCGCTCGTCGGTCGAGGCGGTAACCGCAGAGGCCCTGCAGATCCTGGGGTCCGCGGGTCTCGGCAGGACTCTCCAGATCGACAGTCGAGTGCACATGGCGATGGAGCTCTTTCGCCAGCCCTGGCTCGACCTCGATCATCGGGCGGTCTCCAAGCGGGCCGGCATCTCTCCGGGGCACCTCTCCCACCTCTTTAGCCGGCAGCTGGGTCTGAGCGCCAAGCGCTATTCGCTGTGGGTGCGCACGGTCGCGGCGCTCGAGCATATGGGGCGTGGTGCGACGGCGACGGCCACCGCAATGATGAGTGGCTTCTCTGATCTCGCACACTTTTCGCGGGAGTGTCGACGGCATTTTGGTCATCCGCCGAGCAAGTTGCCGATGAGCTGCGCGCAGGTCTTTGCCGGCTGTTACGGCTCTGAGCGCTCGTGGCTGCCGAGCCGGTCGATGTGCTCGTCATCAGTGCCGAGCCAGGCGTAAAAAAGAGCCGCCTCGTCGGCAGGAAAATGGGCGGCCGCCGGAGTCGACGCGTGATAGCGACGAAAGGCCGCGGTAAAGGTCCGAGGCTCCTGATCAAACCACCGTGAGGCCGCATTTGAGCCCTGTACCAAGCGTTCAAATCGGAGACGCGCGACCAGCAGTGCCGCCAAGCGAAAGCCGTCTCCGTCGATCGAGGCGATACGTCCCCGGAGCTCAGGGCTGAGTTCCGTATTCTCGGCGAATTTGCGGAGTGCTTGCTCTGGATGGACTGCCCGGAGGGCCGCAGCTACGCCGATCTCGAGGGCGACCAGCTCCGCAAGCGAAGGCCCTGTGTCATGCCTCCGGGGGTCGCTCGGGGAGTTGCTCGCGTCCGTCATCGGCCTGCCTGGGCGATCGTCCGCAGCCTGCGGAGGTCCGCTTCGATCAGGGGCAGATCGCTGGCTTGCACGGTGCCCTCCATGCGCTCCAAGGTGATCCCGCACAGGCTGCTGCACCGCGGCAAAACCTCCTCTAAGAGGCTCCAGACCACATCTGGGACCACCTGCTCGTGGCTGTCGACGAGATAGGAGCGGCCCGAGGGCAACCATTCGGGGGGGCTCGGGGATCCGCCTGCGATATGGATTTCGATCACCCGCGAGAGGTCCAGGCGGGCGAGGAAGTCGCGGCTCGCAAAGCCCATATTGTGGGCCATCATCGCCAGGTTGTAGAGGTCGAGGAGGAGGTGGCAGCCCGGCAATTCGAGCACGCCAGCGATGAGTTCGGTCTCCTCAAGAGGATCGCCGTAGGTAAAATAATGAGCGGTATTCTCGATGGCGATGGCGGGCGCTATGTGCATAAGTTCGGCCAAGCGCCGACGCACGAGGGCGGCAATCGCTGGGCTCGGCATCAGCGGCAGCGGCAGGGCTAGCGCTTCACCGCCGATACAGGTGACTGCGAGGTGATCGCTGAGCCAACAAAAGGCGAAGCGGCGCTGCTCCTCCTCGAGTTTTCGGAGCCATTGCTGCTGCCTGGGTCGGTCTTGGGGGTGCGCCCCGCCGAGCGAGAGGCCGACGCCGTGGGCGACAAAGGGCTTGCTCTCCGCGTTTGCCGGGGCGAACTTGCGGCCCAGTGCGGCGAAGGCTTCGGCGAAGGCGTTGCTTGTTAGGGTTCCGTCTTCATTTGCCCACCAGGTGGTCTCGGGCGCGATCTCAAAGTAGTCTGCGAGTTCGCCGACGATGGGCCCGACAAGCTCTAAAAAATCGAACTCCGGCTGCAGAACAAAGCCGACGCCGATGTGCCCGCCCATCGCTTAGAAGCGCTCGCTGTCGCTGAGAAAGGTGAGGAATCGGCGGCTGCGTTCGGGCACATGTCCCATTCCACAGCTAAAGCCGATCCGCTCTGGAAGGCCCTCCACGCGCGTGCCACAGCCCCCGGATCTCGCCCAGTGCGCGCCCGTGGGAGGGGTCGAGTGCACCAAGTGTTCGCGGGTGAGCGCAGCCAAGCGCGGCGTGAAGACCCGCTCTTGTTCTTCGGTGTACCAGCGGGTGTCGGAGTCTGGATCGGGGTGGGCCAGCACCGGCTGCAGGAAGGTCGCGGGGGCGGCCTCGACGAGTTCGAGGCGTGGCGAGAGGGGACCGTTCATGACCGCTGCAAACTCCGTCTCGAGGTGCTTTGGCAGCGCCGCGCTCTCGCTCTTGATCATCCGGTCGAGCATGTCTGGTTGGATCGCCGTCGCGATCAGATCGCCGATCCGTCTGATGCGCTCGTCGATGATCGAGTCCTCGGCGCTTCGCTCATCGGCGATGCGGCTGAGCTTGGAATCGTCGAGAGCGATCGTTTGCGGGTATCGGGAGCTAGAGTCGAGGAGCACAAACCATGGATCTCCGTCGATCGTCTCACCGGTGATCGCCTGCAGCTCCTTGATCGTCACACAGGTGACCTTAAAGACAGCTAGGCGAGCGAGGGCTGAGTCCGTGCCGTAGTTGAGGAATTCTCCAAGTGCTTGGCCGCGAGCTCGACGGGCGATGATATTGTCGGGCACCACCAAATATAGGTTTGGGCGGCTGCTAGCACAGTGATCGATGGATCTGTGGGGGGTCGTCGGAGTCCCGTTTGACTGGGGCTCGGGTCTCGAGTCTGAGTTTGAATCTGAGTGTAGCGAGCCACAGATCTCTGGCTCGCCGTACTCGACACCGAAGAAGCGAGAGAGCAACACCGGCGTCGAAGCCCCAGTGCAACCCAAAGCCAAACCCTGCAAAATCCGTCGTCGTTTCATGTCACTCCCGCGCCTGGTTTAGGCCGTACGGTGACATGACAGTGATTGGTACCGGAGGTTCCCACGGATGTTGGAATTTGTTTTTGGAGGCCGGACGAGATCATGATCGGCGACGTGCGCGGGCGAGCGCGACAAAGGCCCGCAGTGCCCGTCCGGCCGCCTTTGCGCGGGCCAAGGGGCCGCGGCTGTAGATCATGCGGATCGTCTCGTTGAGGAGTGGTTCGGTCGTCTCTCGTACTGGGTAGACGGCGATGCCTTGGCGTATGGGGATGCGATCACGGACGACCGCCTTGGCGTTGCAACAGGCGCGCAGGCCCTCGCGGCCGTTGATCTTGCCGATGCCAGAGTTTTTAACCCCGCCAAAGGGCAGGTCCTGGATCATGTAGGCGAGGCCGTAGTCGTTGACGACTGTCATACCGGCGTCGAGCTTGGCGGCGATCCTGTCGCTGCGCCTGCGATCACGGGTGAAGATGCTCGAGCCGAGGCCGTAGGGGCAATCATTCGCACGCTCGATGGCCTCTTGCTCGTCTCTGACCCGGGCGATCACCATCACTGGGCCAAACTGCTCCTCTTGGGTGATGCGCATGCTGTGATCGACGTCGACCAGGATCGTCGGTTGGTAATAGGACCCTTGGGACAGATCATGGTTGCGGCTGCCACCGGCGAGCAGGCGGGCCCCCTTGGCGACCGCATCGTCGACCAGCGATTGGATGATCTCGATCTGACGCGGCATCGTCATCGCGCCGATATCAAACTCGCCCGTGAGCGGTGGCCCCTGGCGCAGGGCCAAGACCCGGGCGAGCACCCGCTCGATGAACTCGTCGTAGACCGCATCAAAGACGTAGATGCGCTCGGCACCGACACACATCTGGCCGCAAGCGGTGAAGACCCCGAGCATCGCTGCATCGGCGGCTTGGTCGATGTCGGCGTCGTCGCAGATGATCATCGGATCCTTGCCGCCGAGTTCGAGCACAACCGGGGTCAGGCTCTCGGCCGCGGTCGCCATCACCCGACGACCGTTCTCGGGCGAACCCGTGAAGAAAATTTTCTCGACACCGGATCGAATCAGCGCTTGGCCAGCTGCGCCGTAGCCGGTGATGACCTGCACGAGCTCCGGATCGTGACCGCGCGCGCGCAGCACTTCGCGCAACAGATCGAGGTAGCCGAGCGACGACCAGGTGGCTAGTTCGGAGACCTTGGTGACCACCGCATTGCCGGCGAAGAGCGCGGGGATCAGCGGACAGAGCAGGTTGTGAAAGGGAAAATTCCAGGGCGCGATCACGCCGACCACACCGAGGGGGCTGTATTCGACGCGGGCCGATTTATGGAGGAGAAAACCCGAGCGCCGAGGCGACGGACGCAGGTCCCGTTCACCGCTGCGGATCGTGTAGCGCAGCTTTTCGCAGACCGGGAAGACCTCCCCCATCGCGGCATCCACAGGGGTTTTGCCCGAGTCGCGACAGGCGGCTCGGCAGATGGTCTTTTGGTCGGCGAGGATCCGCGCCAGGAGGTCGCGGAGTACCGCTCGTCGCTCCGAGAACGATGTTTCGCCCCAGCTTTGCTGCGCTGTGCGTGCGCGGGCGACCGCGGCATCGACCTGCTCTTGATCCATGATCGCGACCTCACCCAGGTGCTCACCGGTTGCCGCATCACGGCAGAGGAGCGTCTCTTGGGGGCCCGGGGCCATGGGCGACGAAGCTGTGGGCGTAGGCATGACGGCGCCATGGTGCCGCTGTCGTCGCGCCTTGGCGAGCCGCCGAGTGTCCCTCGAGGGGCGGCGTTGCGACAGATCACATCCGTGTGCGACGCTTCGAGAGCGCTTTGACGCTGCAGATCCGTATGTTGGTTGCCAATACGGGTCGGGGCGTAACCACGGGGCCTGCAGATCGTTTATCAAGACCGCGAGCTTCCCATGATCGATCTCTACACAGCAGCGACGCCCAACGGCAAGAAGGTCTCCATCGCCCTCGAGGAGATGGCGATCGACTACACCACGTGCCGGATTTCTTTTCGCAAGTCTCAACAAAAGGAGCCCTGGTTTCTGAAGATCAACCCAAATGGTCGCATCCCAGCGATCGTCGATCGCGACAACGACGACTTCGCGATCTTTGAGTCCGGTGCGATTCTCATTTACCTCGCCGATCTCTCGGGCACCTTGCTGCCGACCGAGCGCAAAGCGCGTTCGCGGGTGATGCAATGGCTGATGTTTCAGATGGGTGGCATCGGACCGATGATGGGACAGGCCAACGTCTTCTACCGCTACGCCGAAGAGAAAATTCCCTACGCGATCGGTCGTTATCAGCGGGAGTCACGGCGCCTCTTCGAGGTAATGGATCGACACCTCGCCGATCACGAGTACCTCGCCGGTGACTACTCGATCGCCGACATCGCGAGCTGGCCTTGGGTGACGATTTACGAGTGGTCGGGCCTCAGTGTCGACGGCCTAGATAACCTCCAGCGCTGGCTCAAGGCGATCGGCGATCGACCGGCCGTGATCCGCGGTGCGGCAGTGCCGAACGACGATCCTATCGACGAAAAAAGCCGCGAGAAGCTGATCAAGAACGCCCGCGATAATCTGTTGGTGTGAGGGACATTTTGGTCATCGGTTCGGGCCGCAGTCGCATAAGCCGGAACCTCGATCTGATTTTTGTCGCTCCCGAGACTTTCAAGACCGAGGTGTGGCGCCGTGGCGAGCTGGCGACCCACGTCGGTTGTTGGGGACAAACCTTGAACTCGCCGGTCTGCGCGCACGATCAGGCTGGCTGGAGGCCGAGTACGGC
>CAYYUP010000072.1:0-19780 GCA_964474905.1 uncultured Nannocystis sp.
GTCGCCAGGGTTATGGCCCCCTCCTTTTGGAGGGGGCCTTTTTTTATTGGTTCGATTTGTTTGCATTGCTCAGCGCAACCGCGTGAGTTCAGGTTGACCGCTGCGAGCTGGTTGATACCGGCGAGCTGGCGCGGATCCCTGCGAGTATGAGCTTCGGCTCGAGTTGGCTCGGGCCGGTGCTTCGCTCGGATCCCGGTTGACTCGTCAGAGTCCGTGATCGAACGCAGTTGACGCGCTCAAAGCGCGCGGGCTTTCTGGGCCGTCGAACTCTGCCTGGAACTGCCTGGAACTGTCTACAACGCTTGTTCGCAAGTCGTATGGGCGGCAACGGACACCGAGAACAGGAAGACCCAGGAGTGGAAGCTCCCGGGTCTCTTGTTGGAACGTGTTGGAACGCGTTGGAACGCGGCGTCTAGCGGCGTCGGCGGCGTGCGAGTAGGCCGCCAGCGAGCCCAAAGAGAACGAGCGCGCCATTGAAGCCGAAGGCATCGCTGTCGATCGAGCAGCCCTTCTTTTTGGCGGGCTCGATCGGAGGAGGCGTTTCGCTTGGGGTGGCCTCGACCGGCGGCTCTTCGTCGTCGCCGTAGGTGTCGAACTCGTCGTCGTCCTCTTCGGGATCTTCTTCGCCGTCGTCTTCATCGGGCGGCGGCTTGCGGCCGCTCTTGATCAACTTGATCTTGGACTTCGCGAGCACGATGTCTTTGCCCTTGGAGCTGACCTGGACGACGCGCACGTCGTAGGTCCGCTCTTTGTTGAAGCCGAGACGTCCTTCGAGCTCGATCTCCATGTTGACGTACTTGCTGCCGTCGTAGGAGCCCTCTTCGTAGCGCCAGACGAGCATGCTCTCGCCGTTGAGCTGCTGGAAGAATTCGACGTAGAGGGGGCCTTCGGCTCCCTTGTCGATCTTGGCCCAGGTGTGGGCGAGCCACATGTCTTCGCCGGGCACGTTGTCGAGTTCGGAGACGACGTTTTTCTTGCCGTCGCTGGAGAGGGCACCTTTGTCGGTCACATCGAGCATCTCCTGGCCGAACTTGATCTCGCCGGCAGAGGCGGTGCTGCCGATGAGCAGAGGGAGGGCAAAGGCGGAGACAAGCATCATGCGGTGGAGGGATCGACGCATCGACGGTTCCTTCATCGTGGGGTTTTTTGGGCGCAGACGCCGTAATGACGTCGCGGCAGGAGCGTAGCACAGGCAACTCTGGGTGAGTCCCGTCGTTGCTTACACGCATGCCTTGCGGAGTCGGTGTGGAGCAAACGAGTTTGCGCGTGCATGAGCGGCACAGGTCACACTCGGGTCGTAATCATCGCACTTCGCCCCAGAGTAAATGCGCGAGCGTGGACTCTCGAACCGACCTACGAGCGGTGTTGCCTCGCAATCGCGAGTACCGGTGTCAGTTTGTTCGGCCGCGCGCGACGAGTGCTGCATTTGCGAATGCGATCGCGACCTCACGGGATGATCGCGGAGACTCGAGCACGCGATTGTCGAGCGAGGCATTCGCACGAAGCCGTGCAGATCTTGTGGTCGTGCGAATTTTCGACCCGTCTGCGTAAGGATGCAGAGGTCGCTGCCGCTCAGGAACTCAGCGAAGCATCGTTTGCAGCTCGCCGCGGGCATCCAAGGTCGCGAGTTCGGTGTAACCGCCGATCGACCGGTGCTTGATGAAGATCTGCGGGACCGTGCGTTGACCCGAGCGCTCCGCGAGCCACTTTCGGGCGGGTCGATCGCGGGAGACGTCGATCGCGACGAACTCGATCCCGCGGGCCTGTAGCAGGCGTTCGGCGGCCCGACAAAAACCGCAAAAAGCGGTGACATAGGCGACGACGTGGCCGTCGACATCCTCGGGCAGGGGAGCGCTTGCCATCGGTCTATTCCTCGCGGAGGAGGGCGAGGATTTCTTCGTCGAGCTGAGCCTGGTGTTCGCTGGCGAATTTGCCGACGACCACGTCCCGTCGTTGAGTGATCGGTGGAGTGCCAGCGGAGACACCCTGGCCGCCGATGCCACCAAAAGAGCGGCGGCGAACGCGACTCGGGCCTCGGCTCGGACGCGTCTGTCCCTGTCCCGCAGCGGCAGCGGTCGCCTGAGCTTGAGCCTCGCGGGAGGTGAAGATCGGGTGGGTGAGGCTTGGATCGACGACCGGGCCGGTGGCTGCGTTTGTCTGAAGTGGCGGGCCTTGGGGCTCGACCTCTCGCGGTTTTGGCGGAGGGCGTCGCTCCGGTCGTTTGCTGTCCGGTGTTGGCGCCGCTGCAGCGCTCGGCTCTTGTTTGCCGGAGCCGTCGGGGTGGGCGCCGACGTTGCGGACGATCTTGTCGTCAAAGCTACCGCTCCGGAGCTTCCGGATCATCGCCTTGTGCGACTCTTGCATCAAGCCGATGATCGTCGCGCTGATCTCTTCGTCGCCGAGCTTCGATCCGTACTCGACCTTGTTGCTCGAGATGATCGTGCCGTCGAAGAACACGTGCGTGTAGATGTGCGCTCTCTTGATCCCAGAGTCTTCGGTCTGGACGTGGTAGAGCCGCCCCCGGTGCGGGATGTTGTGGTTGTAGCCGAGCTGGGGGGATTGCTGCACTGCCATGACTATGCGTGTGAAGGTATCACGGAGTCGCTCGCACGGGTTGTGCCGGCTGTTCTGGTAGAGGGTGCGCTATGATGTTGTTGCGCCATGGTAGAGGCCTCAGAACGCTCCGGCACAGAGTTGGCGACGCTCTTTGAATCGGCGTTAGCGTTGGCCAGGGAGGGGGTTCTTCCTCTCGATGCGCTGACAACGCAGGCGACCCTGAGGGCCGCGGAGATCGAGGCCCTCGACGGGCGGCTCACCTACGAGCGTTTGACCGCGATTTTTTGCGGGCGTCATCCAGATCTGGCGCTGCAATGGCTCTTTGATGTTGGTCTGCTCGCGCATCTCTTGCCTGAGCTCGTCGCGACGGCCGCCTTAGCCGACGGGGCGCAGGGTCGTCACAAGGATGTCTGGGAGCACACCAAGATCGTCGCTCGTCAGGCCGTACCTCGGCCAGCACTGCGTTGGGCGGCGGTCCTGCACGATATCGGCAAGGTCACGACGCGGCGCTTTGTCGGTCCCGCAAAGGTGACGTTTATCGGCCATGCGGAGGCTGGTGCGACGATGTTTCGCGAGGGGCCGGCGCGGCGGATCGAATTTCCTGCGGAGATCGGTGAGCGCGTCGAAAAGCTGATCTTCTATCACCTGCGTCCGGCCCAGTACGACGCGTCTTGGACCGACGCCGCGGTCCGTCGCTTTGCTCGGGACATGGGGCCCTGTGTTGTCGATGTCTTGGATCTCTCCCGCGCGGATGTGACCTCGCAACGACCGGGTCGGCGACGTCTATGTCTAGAGCGAATCAGCGAGCTAGCGCGGCGAGTTCGTACGATCCAGGTGGCACAGAGCGAGCTACCGGCCTTGCCCTCGGGCCTGGGGGACGCCTTGATGGTCAAATTTTCTCTGCCCCCAGGGCGAGCGATTGGCGAGCTTCGGCGGCGTCTGGCGTTGTTGGTCGAGGCGGGTGCGTTGGCCTCGCATGTCGGCGATGGGGCGCCGAGCGTCGAGGCGTGCCTGCGCGAGGTTGTGCATCGGGGCATGATCGACGATCTCGGGCTCGGCTCAACACCGAGATGACCTTATAGACAGGTAGATCAGGAGCATCGATCGCGACGGCATCGATCGCGATGGAGGAGGTAGCGAGCGACGGAGGTGAGTGTTTCGTCGGCGCTGCGGGACCAGCCAAAGGCGCGCGGCCAGGTGGGGGGGCGGAGCACGAAGCGGTGTAGCGCAGCCTCGAGAGCGAGGGCGCTGCGGGGGGCATTCCAGCGCTCTTGAAGCTCTGCGGCGTATCTCAGCCAGGCGAGGGCGCGCTCACGCCAACGGCGATGATCGCTCGTGAAGTGCACGTGGATTCGCGGTCGTAGGCGAAACCACTCGCGGAGTTCAGGGCGGCGACAGCTGGCGCGGCGGTCGATGATCAGGTGGATCTCGAGGTCGTCTGTAACCGAACGATCGATGCGGTCGAGAAAGCCGAGCAGTGACTCCGCCTGGAGCTCTGCGTTCTGCCTGGGGTTGGACTCGTGGAGCCCGCCGAGTTCGCGAAGGCCGTCGCTGTCGACGACCAGATCGATCGCCTCGAGGAGGAGCCCGAGGCGACGGTCACGGCCGCGGTATTCGCTCGTCTGAGAGGACGACTGGGGGTCGATGGCGCAGCCTGCCGGTCGGCGTTGTAGAGGCTTGGGGTCGACACAGATCGCGAGGATGGACTCGCTGGAGCCGACGTAGAGGCCGGCGAGATCGCGAAACGCGAAGCCCCCTGCAGGGTCGAAGATCGGTCGCGGAGCAGCAGCTCGCTGTGCGGGCAAGCCGAGGGCACGCCAGAGCCGGCTAGGGTCAGCGTTGTTGCTGTGGGCGAGCGCGAGCGCGGGGCGAAGCGCTGGCGAGTGCTGGGGGCTGCGGATGCTCTGTTGGCTTGGCTTGGGCGCGGTGGTCATCGGGCTTCTCGGTGGTGCCCATCTCTTGTGCCATCGCTGCTTGATCTAACGGAGAGCATCGGCCCCGCCACGGCCGCATGATCGCAGGGAGATCATCGGTGGCAGTCCGCGAGTCCGCCCGCGACCGAACGAACTTCTCGGGCCCACTTTATGCAACCAACTCGCGCGCGGCGGACTCTACTGAGGTGGCGTCGGATCGGTGTCAGGCGCTGAGTCCTACTCTTGCTCATCGGCGATCGAGTCCGGGTTTGTCGTGAACTCTGCACCGTGACGACCCCGGCCCGCCGTAAAGCTGCGGGCGCCGTGTATGCCCTCGATTTCGAGAGCCCGGATTCCGCCGCGGCCCTCCGCCTTGAGTGCATCCGCGAGCCCGAGATCCCACTGGCGGTAGGTCGCGAGGCGATCGGCGCGGAGACAGGCCTGGGGGAACGCAGCGATCTCTCGAGCGAGCGTCTGAGCTGCGTCGCGCGATCCGTGGGTTTTGACGACGCGGTCGACGAGGCCGATCCTCAGCGCTTCTTCGGCGTCGACGGCTCGCCCCGTGAGGATCAGGTCGAGCGCCCGGCCGTGGCCGATCAAGCGGGGCAGGCGGATGGTGCCGCCGTCGATCAACGGCACTCCAAAACGTCGGCAAAAGACGCCAAAGGTCGCGCTTTCTTCGGCGACTCGGAGGTCTGCCCAGAGCGCGAGTTCGAGGCCGCCAGCGACCGCATAGCCGGCGATCGCAGCGATCACAGGCTTGTCGAGGAGAAGCCGGGTCGGGCCCATCGGACCGGGGCCTTCGGGGTCGATCGAGTTCGATCGAGTGCCGCCGGCGATGGCCTCGAGATCGGCGCCCGCACAGAAGTGTCCGCCCTCGCCCCAGAGCACTGCGACCCGGGCTTTGGGGTCGTCGGCAAAGCTGCGGAAGGCGGCCAGGAGCGCGGCCGCGGTGGGTCCGTCGACTGCGTTTCGTCGCTGCGGTCGGCTGAGGATGATGGTGGTCACCGGGCCCGCGTGCTCGACCCTTACGCTGCCAGCGGCGTCGTCGATCACCAAGGCGCGCCGATCGTCACGCCGCCGTCGGCGACGATCACCTGACCGGTGATAAACGCCGCGGCAGCTGAGGCGAGGAAGACTGCGATGCCGCCGATCTCATCGGGCTCGCCGATCCGTTGTAAGGGGGTCACGCCTTCGATGCGCTCCAGGAGTTTGGGATTCTGCCAGAGCGCCCGGGCGAAGTCGGTGCGGATGAGGCCGGGGGCGATCGCGTTGAAACGAAGGCCGCGACCGCCCCACTCGACTGCGAGGTTGCGGACGAGTTGCATGTCGGCGGCCTTTGAGATGTTGTAGGCGCCGAGGAGACGGTCGCCCCGGAGGCCGCCGATGCTCGAAACGATGATCATGTTGCCGCGTCCGCGCTCGGCCATCTGCGGGGCGACGCGGTTGGCGAGCCAGAGGTTGGCGCGCACATTGTTGTGCATGATTTTGTCAAACACCGGGTCTTCAAGGCCTGAGAGAGGACCAAAATACGGGTTTGAGGCGGCGTTGCAGACCAGCGTGTCGATCGCCCCCCAGGTATCCAAAGTGGTCGCGATCAGGCGCTCTAGATCGTCGGCATTGGAGATATTCGCGGCGACCGCGATGGCCTCGCCGCCCGCGTCGCGAATCCCCTGGGCAACGGCTTCGCAGGCCTCGGACTTGCGGCTCGAGATGACGACCCGGGCGCCTGCGAGGGCCATTTGCTCGGCGATTGAACGGCCAATTCCGCGGCTCGATCCGGTGATGACCGCGACCTGAGCGCTGAGATCAAAGAGAGGTGAGGGCATTGCGGGGCACGCTAGCGAGGATCGCGAGCGCCGACCATAGAGAGGAGAGGAGCGGGGTCTTCGGACCCTCTGTAACTGCACTAATGCGGCCTACTCCCCCCAATAATTTGGGTCCACACCGAGAACCAACAACTCACAATCAGGATCGCTCTGTGCCGATCGGATTCGACCCTGCATGGTATGGTCGCAGGCCTCCGCGAACTGGCTGCGATGTCTCGTTGTACGCGATGTGCCTTTGAGAACGACGAGGAACCGCTGCCTCCGCGCTGCCCCCAGTGCGGTCTGGCGCTCGCTGACGCGGCTTTGGTGTCTGCTGTGCAGAAGTCTTCGGGAATGTTGGAATCAGCTGTGCCCAAGGGATTTCAGCTCGGCGAGGGGGCAAAGGCCCAGCCGTCGCAGGAGCGGGGGTCCGCGGATCTACCGATGCCGGTTGGCGGCGAAGGGGGCGATGCGCAGGGTGCCGCGAGGGCCCGCGATTTTGAGGTCCAAGGGTGCGAAGTCGAGGGCAGCAGTGTCCTCGATTTGCCGCAACCAAAGCGGCTCGGGGAGTCGACTGCGATCCTCGCTCGGGCGAGACAGGCGAGCGCTGCTCATGCCTCGCGCTCTGTCATTGTCGCCGCTCGGGAGCCGAGGAGGGGGACCGTGAGCCGCTCGTCGTGGTCGCTTGTGGGGCTGATTTGCCTGGGCCTCGTCACCAGTTTAGCGGCCCACTACTGGGCGAGTGCGAGCGACAGAGAGCCCGCGGCGATGCCCGGCCCGGACGTCTTTCGGGCGCTCGAGTCGCGCCTGTCCAAAGACACTCCCGACGCCTATCACCAGGCTCAGGTGATCTGCGTGCAGATCGGTGACAGGGCCTGTGAGGCCGAGGTGTCGATGCTCTTTGACCTGCGCTATGGGCCAGATAAGGTGCATCTCGCGCGGGCGCGGGCGTTGCTTCGTGACCTCAAAGAGAACGCGCCGGTGAGACCGTCGAAGTCGTCGAGTGCCCGGGTTCGGGCTCTGTTGGCCCTGCGGGGCGGCGATTTTGCGGCCTCTGCAGCCGCGCTCGCGGAGGCTGGTGACGATCGTCGGAGTCGGCTTTACCGCGGGTGGTTGGCGACGGCCCGCGGTGATCAGGTGGCTGCGCTGGCCGTGGCTCGGGCGTTGCTCGTCGACTTCCCGGGTGATCCTGCTGCGGCTCTGCTTGCGCTGGAGAGCGATGCCCAGACGAGCTTGGACGACTACCGTCGACTCGCCGACGCGGCGCCCGATCACCCGCGAGTTCAGGAGGCATTGGTGCGCGCGCTGCTCTCGGAGGGCGCCCTGCTCGAGGCTGATCGGCGGGTCCAAAAATTGCGTCCGTCGCGACGGGCTTCGGCTAGCTTTCGCGGTGGAGCACTGCTTTTTCGGGCACTGTTGCTCGAGCGTCGCGCTCGCCCGAGTCGGGCGCTCGATCTCTACGACGCGGCCCGAGAGCAGGCGCCAGAGCGGCAGGACATCGCGATCCACCGCTTTCGCTTGTTGCTCGCGACCGGTGATCTTGCCCGTCTGCGCCGCGAGATCGAGGAGATGGAGGGGGCGCCTTTGGATCCCAAGCAGGTGCCCGAGTTAGCCAGCCTTGGGGTTGAGCTCGAACTGCGCTCCGGGCGTCCGCGGGCTGCGGCTCGTCTCGTCGAAGAGCTCGCGCTTCGCGATGTCGGCGGTGCTTGGGTCCCCTATCTGCGCGGGCTCATCGAGCGCGAGCAGGGCAACGTCGCCCGGGCGCTGGCCGAGTTTGCGTCGGCCCGGGAACTCGTGCCCCGCTTTGTACCGGCGATCATCGCCGAGGCCTCGATTCTTCGCGACTTAGGTCGGGCGGAGGAGGGCATCGCTCTGCTCGCGCGGGAGCGGGCCTGGGCAGACGAGCGGGCGGCGATGAGACGCCTTCTCAGCGCAGAGGTCGATGCGTTGCTCGCCGAGAAGCGAGATCGCGAGGCCCTGGAGATCTTGGATCAAGCACTCTTTGAGGATCCCAGCGACAACGACGCGAGGATCCGCCGGGGCACGCTCCGCTACGAGCGCGGCCGTCTGGATGCAGGACGACAGGATCTGCTCTGGGTGGCCGAGCGTGCCGGAGAGCTGACAAAATTGATCGCGCCTCTGGGCAGGCTCTATCTCCGAGAGGGGGCGATCGCCGAAGCGCGCGCGCTGGTCGAGTCGCGTCTCGAAGATCGACGCATCAACGGGGACGTATTCCTTTTGGCGGCGGAGATCGCCTTTGAGGGCGGCGAGTATTCGCGGGCCGAGTCGCTGGTCCGTCGCTATCTGCTTCGCGAGTCAGAGCCCGCTTGGCGAGGCTCGTTGCTCGAGGCAAAGATCCTCGAGGCGAGGGGGGAGTTTGCAGAGGCCGTGGCGACGGTCGAGGAGATCCGGCCACCCTATCCCGATCCAGAACTCGAACTCGTCGCCGGTCGTATTTTCGAGGCCAACGGCGAACTCGGGCGGGCGATCGAGCGCTACCGCCGGGCGGCGCACTATCAGCCTGCGTCATCTGAGATCACGCAGCGCTTGGCCCAGGCGTTGGCGGCCAGCGAGCGCGGGCCTACGGGGGGCGACTGACTCTGGCAGGGCGCGCGCAGGCTGCATGTTGCGCAGGGCACAAAAAGTGCCCCGACCACCCGTGTTTCACTACCGTTGCTACCTTCCGGTCCTGGCGGAGTTCGTGAAATTGACGTCGGTCGGGGCATAAACCGGCTTAAGCCGGAAGCGGAGAGGGCGGGATTCGAACCCGCGGTGGGTTGCCCCACACATGATTTCCAATCATGCACCTTCGGCCACTCGGACACCTCTCCAGAGGGGCCTTATCCTTGCCTGCGAATTTTCAGAAAGGGGATGGCCGAGGTCTTGCGGAGAGGGAGGGATTCGAACCCTCGGTGACTTTCGCCACACCTGATTTCGAGTCAGGCACCTTCGACCACTCGGACACCTCTCCAGAAGGCATTGACCATCTCTGGCCGGGCCGGGGTCGCGGAACATATCAGGTTTTTCGGGCGCTGACACCCACCAGATGGTGAGCTTTCACGCCGCGCGAATTGCGCGATTTTTGACCTCCGCTTGTTCCCTCGCGGGAAAGCTGCCCCAAGGTAAGGGGGGCACTCTGGTGCCCTCTGGAGCCCTGTGAACCGCCTCGCCACTTCGACCAGCCCCTATCTCCGCCAACACGCTGACAACCCGGTCGACTGGTACCCCTGGTCTGAGGAGGCGCTCGCTCGGGCCCGCGACCTCGACCGGCCGATCCTGCTCTCGGTCGGATACTCGGCCTGCCATTGGTGCCACGTGATGGCCCACGAGTCCTTTGAGGACCCGGAGATCGCGGCATTGATGAACGATCGCTTCATCAACATCAAGGTCGATCGCGAGCAACGCCCAGACATCGACGCGATTTACCAAAAAGTCGTTCTTTTAATGGGCTTGGGCGGTGGTTGGCCGCTGACCGTTTTTCTGACTCCAGATCTGCGTCCCTTTTACGGCGGCACCTATTTTCCGCCGCAGCCGAGCTACGGGCGACCGAGTTTCCGTCAGCTTTTGGAGCAGCTCCATCAGGCCTACATCGAGCGACGGGCGAAGATCGAGGAGCAGGCCGAGAGCTTTGTCGAGGGCATCGCCGAACTCGGTTCGGTCGTCGATCTCGAGAGCGCGAAGGTCTCGCCGGATCTCCGCATCGCCGGATACTCGGCGCTCGCACAGGCCGGGCAGCACCTCCTCCGCCGCTTTGACGATGAGTGGGGAGGGCTCGGGCAGGCGCCCAAATTTCCCAACTCAACCACGCTTGGGCTCTTGATGGTGATGGCTCGCGAGGAGCAGCACAGCGGCGAAGGCGAAGGCGAAGGCGAAGGCGAAGGCGACGGCGACGGACATGCGAAGCCGGCGAGCAAGGCACTTCGCCTGGCGTTGGAGAAGATGTGGCAGGGCGGTATCTACGACCATCTACGCGGTGGTTTTGCCCGTTACACCGTCGACCGCATCTGGCTCACTCCGCACTTCGAAAAGATGCTCTACGACAACGCCCAGCTGCTCGCGCTCTACGCCGAAGCGGCAGCGCTTTGGCCCGATTTTGAGATCGGTCGGCGAGTTGCGGCCGAGACCATCGACTATTTGGTCGCGGATATGGCGGGTCTAAACGGGACCTTTTACGCGGCCACGGATGCGGACAGCGAGGGCGTCGAGGGCAAGTTCTTTTGCTGGACGATGCCGCAACTCATCGAAGTTCTCGGGGAGGAGTCGGGGCGTCGCTTTGCCGCGGCCTACGGGGTTCGCGAGGGCGGTAATTTTGAGCACGGCATGTCGATCCTGCATCGTCCAAGGCCGCTGCAAAAGGTCGCCGACGAGCTCGGCCTCGATCTCGCGACCCTTGAGGAGGAGCTCGCTCGCGGTCGCCAGATGTTGCTCCGGCGTCGCTACGATCGGGTGCCGCCGCTGCGCGATGAGAAGATCCTGAGTGCCTGGAACGGGCTTCTGGTCTCGGGTCTCTGTCGGGCTGCCGCGGCCGCGCTCGCCTGGGCAGATACGGGGACATCGCGGTCTCAAAGCGCGCACTGGAGAGAGCTGGCCGAAAGGTCATGTGAGCGTTTGCTCAGCCACCATGTCGAACGCTTGCCGGGGGGCGCTTGTCGGGTCTATCGCAGCGACGCCGAGCCGCGGATCCGCGGTTACCTCGACGACGTCGCCTTTACGGCCCGTGCGTGCCTAGACCTCTACGAGCTGACTCAGACACCCAAATGGTTAGCAGAGGCGCGTCTGTTGGGAGAGCACGCGCTCCGTCATTACTCACGCAGCGGCGGTGATGGTTTTTATCTGACCGCAGACGATGGCGAGGTCCTGATCGAGCGTGTTGAGAGCCAGCACGACTCGGCGCTGCCGAGCGGCTTGGGTGTGATCGTCGAGGTGTTGTTGCGCCTCGACAACCTCGGCTCTGCGCCTGCCGGGGCGAGAGCTGCGGTCGAGGCCACGCTCATGCGCTATCGCTCGGCGTTGGCCCAGCCCTTCGCCTATGCGAGCCTGCTGAGCGCGGCAATGTGGGCCGATGGGAGCGCGCTCAAGGTCGATCTGCACGGCGCGGATCCGGGGGCCGTCGCTCCCTTGGCCGAGCTGGTCCTGCGCGAGCGCCTGCAGCTTGCCCACAGCGTGAGCCTCAATCTTGTCGTCGATGACGGGTCTTTGGGGGCGGTGCTCTGTCGCGGCCAGACCTGCAGCTTGCTGGTGAGCGATCCCGCGGAGCTTCGCCGGCAGCTTGTGGGCTCCGGTACTGGTGCGGTGTGAGATCAGGTGAGGCTGCGGGTGAGGGATCGCCGCGAGTGAAGCTGATACGATGCGCGGCGCATCATGCCCTACGTCGAGTACGCCTGTGAGGGACGCCTTCTCTTTCGCACCGAAGCGAGCGAAGGAGCCCAGTACGTCCCGCGGATCCACGAGATCGTTGTCATCGACGACGCTCCCTACCAGGTCGTCGATATCGAGTACTGGGCCCGCCGCCTGGGTTCGAGTGATCGCCGTTTAGTCTGGCCAACGGTGTACGTGGTGCCGGTGCGCAGTGAGGATTGGAAACAACGCCTCGAGCGTCGGGTAGCCCGTGACAGCGAGGGCGGGCCGCCAGTGCGCTACTGAGCGGCGTTCTGCCCTTTTTTGCCCTTTTTTGCCCTTTTTTGCCCTCTCTCGCGCTTTCACCGCACGGGCTCTGAGTTGGCCAGGGCTGGCGGCGCTCTGTGGGGCGCGGGTACACTGCCGCCTGTGATCAGCGCTTCTATCAGCGGTCGTGAACGGACCCATTTAAAGTCGCTCGCGCATGCGCTCGAGCCGATCGTGCAAGTCGGCAGCCAAGGCATCACGCCGACGGTGATCGCCGCGCTTGGTGTCGCCCTCGACGACCACGAACTCGTCAAGGTTCGCTTAGGCCAGAGCTTCGACGGTGATCGTCACGCGGCCTCCAAAGAGCTGGCAGTCGCCAGTGACTCCACCCTGGTCCAGGTGATCGGGCGCATCATCGTGCTCTACAAGGCGCGCAGCAAAAAGCGTCAAGACGCGCGTTCAAGGCCGCAAATCGAGCTACCCCGCTGAGGATGATGCGCCGTGGAGACTAGCGCGGGGCAGAGCAGACGAGCGCGGAGCAGCCGGATACGCGGCTTCTTGAGCGGGCTTCTTGGCCGCAGTTCGTTGTTGTTTGGTCTCGGTCTAGTCGGTGGTGTTGGTCTCCATCTGAGCGCCTGTCGGACGACGCCGGTCGACACGACGATCCCCGGCGGTCGGGTGCCTCGGCGCGGCGGTGGTGGCTCGGCGCCGACGATGGAGCGGCCCCAGGCGGCGATCGGTGAGGCCACCCCGGCGATCGAAATTTTGGAGCGTGAGATCAGCCGCAATCTCGCGGCGCTCGGCAGCGATGAACTCGAAGAGCCGGCCTATTTTCTCGCCTACGACCTCGTCGCGCGTTCTCAGCTCTGGCTCGAGGCTCAGGGCGGCGAGGTGGTACGCGAGCGCATCGATGCCGATCGCAGTGTCGATGTCGACGTCCGAGTGGGCTCGCGACGCCTCGACAATGGCCACACTCAGGGCGGCAACTACGGCCCTGGCAATGGCCTTGGGACTGGCCTACCGGTGAGCATCAGCGACGAGCCGCTGTCGCTCGCGCAGGCGCTTTGGGTACTCACCGACGAGCAGTACCGCGATGCCGTCGATGCCCTGAGCGTCGCCGAGAACAACGAACAGCTGCGCTCTCAAGACGACGAAGAGGTGAGCCCGGACTTTTCTGAGGAGGAGCCGCTGGTGCACATCGAGCCCGCGCAGGAGGTCGACCTCGCGGGCCTCGCGAAAGCTTGGGAGCCCACGGTCCGCGAGGTCTCGGCGATCCTCGGCGACGATCCCCTGGTGCTGGAGAGCGGTGTTGTTTTCTTGGTCACAGTCGACAACCGCAGTTTTGTCAACTCGGAGGGCACCAAGATCCAGACCTCGATCAGCCGGCTGCGGGTGATGCTGAGCGTCGAGACCAAGGCAGAGGACGGCATGCATCTCGAGCGCTTCGAGAGCTTTGAGGTGCACAGCCCCGATCAGCTGCCGAGCCTGGGCGAACTCAGCGAGACTGCAGTCCGCCTGCGTCGCGAACTCTTGGCCCTGCGCCAGGCACCGATCGCCGAGCCCTACATCGGTCCCGCGGTGCTCAGCGGCCGGGCGGCGGGCGTGTTTTTTCATGAGGTCTTTGGCCACCGCCTCGAGGGGCATCGACAAAAGGACGACCTCGAGGGCCAGACCTTCGCCGGCATGCTCGGCAAAAGAGTCTTGCCGAGCTTTCTCGATATGATCGATGACCCGACGGTGGCACTGCTCGACGGCCAGCCACTGAGCGGTCACTACTACGTTGACGACGAGGGTGTGCAGGCGCAGCGCACAGTGTTGGTGTCGCGGGGCAAGCTGCGGGGATTTTTGCTCGGTCGCTCGCCGGTGTTGCCCTTTCGTAAGAGCAACGGTCACGGTCGACGGGAGCGCGGCAATCAGATCGTCGCTCGTCAGGGCAACCTGATTGTCACCAGCCGCAAGACCATCCCCGAGCGCAAGTTGCGGGCCGAGCTGATCGCCGAGGTCAAGCGCCAAGGCAAGCCCTACGGGCTCTGGTTCACTGACATTCAGGGCGGTTACACGATCACCGATCGCAGCGGGCCGCAGGCGTTTAAGGTGATGCCGCTGATGGTCTACCGGATCTGGGCCGACGGGCGCCCCGACGAGCTGGTTCGCGGTGCGGATATCGTTGGCACACCGATCGCCGTCTTCGAGACCATCGTCGCGACCGGTGATGAGCCGGGAATTTTTAACGGCATGTGCGGCGCTGAGTCTGGCGATGTGCCGGTGTCTGCGGTCTCGCCCTCGCTGCTGCTGCGGGCCCTGGAGATTGAGAAGGCGTCCCACGATCGCGACAAGCCGCCGCTCTTACCGGCGCCTCCGTTGCTGCAGAGCGGGGCTGCGCGGAGGCACGGGTTATGAGCGTTTGGTCCCCCGTTGCAGCACTCGCCACCCTGCTGGCCTTTGCTCCGACGCCCTCGACTTCGGGGGCAGAGTTGCCGGTGTCTGCTGCTGACAGCTCGAGCGCGCGCTCGGGTGGTGAGGATTACGAGAGAGCTCGTGCGGAGGAGCGCGCGGCGATCCGCACGGAGTTGCTTCGCGGCCTAGACAAGCTTCGCCTGAGCGAGTCTCCGGCCTGTATCGAAGGCGAAGGCGACGGCGAGACAGATGCGAGCGGCGACCAAGGCAGCTGTGATGGCAAGGCGGCTGCCGCTCCCTATTTTGCGGCCGTGCGTCTTGTCCGCGCCGAGCTGCTCAGCCTCGACGGCTCCTACGGCGGCATCATCACCGACATCGAAGAGCGCCAGGCGGTCGCATCGATCGAGGTAAGGGTTGGATCGCGGGCCCGCGACAACGGCGGGATTTTTGGCCAAGACGGTGCTCAGGTCCGCTTTCTTCTGCCGTTGATACCGGCGCCGGCGGTCACTCGCAAGCAACTCTGGTTGGCGATGGATCAGGCCTACAGAGACGCTGCGAGCACCTACGCTGGCAAGCAGACGATCCTCGCGAGGCTCGCAGGGGATCCGCCGCCGCCGGACTTTGGTCCGCCGCCCAAAGAGTTCACAACCGGGGTCGATCCAGGGGGCGAGCAGACTTCTGGGGGCCGATCTGCGATCGATCGAGAGGGCCTCCGCGCCCTGGTCCAAGAACTCAGCGCGAGCTTTGAGGCGCATCCGGAGATCGACAACGGCGATGTGCTTTTCCAGATCCTCCGCTCCGAAATCACCACCGTCACCAGCGAGGGCGTGATTCTTAGAGAGAGCGCAGAGCGGGTTGTCTTTGCGGTCGTCGCCGACACTCGGGCGGCTGACGGCATGCACCTTGACCACGGGCGGGCGCTCCACTTTCAGTCGTTGCCGGCGGTCGACCAAGTGCTGCGCGAGCAGGGCTCTGCGCTTGTCGAGCAGGTTTTGGTCGAGCTTGCCGAGCTGGCAGCGGCGCCGATGATCGACGAGGATTACGACGGACCGCTGCTATTTACCGGCTTAGCAGCGCCGCAGCTGTTGGCGTCGATGATCGCCACCCAAGCGATCGGCAAACCGGCGCCGCTCAGCGATGGCGGTCGTCTTCTGGATCTGGAGCCGCTCTGGCAGGGGGACCTCGGCAAGATCGTGATGCCGAAGTTCATCGACGTTGTCGACGACCCGACCGGCGATGGTTTTGGTCGCTACCAGCGGGATGCCGAGGGCTTTTTGGGTGCGCGTTTGGACCTCGTCAAGGGCGGTGTTCTCGAGGGCCTTTTGATGACCCGAGAGCCCAATAAATTTCTCGGCGAGAGCAACGGTCATGCTCGCCAGAGCCCGGTGTTGACCATGGGACCCGCGATCTCCAACCTGCGACTGACATCGCGGCGGCGCGGTCGTTCGCGGGCGAAACTCGAGCGTGAGTTGTTGAGGCGGGCGGGCGAGGACGGCTACGACTTCGCCTACGAGGTCGAACTCCTGCGTGATAGCAACATCCTTGGGCCTGTGCTGCGGGAGGGCGCCGCGACCTACGGCAGCTCCCGCAAGGTCAACCTACCGGTGCCGGCGCGGGTGTTTCGAATCGAGGCCGGTGGCAAGCGGCGTCTCGTCCGTGGCGCGCTGCTGGCGCCTGCCTCGATGCGTGTGCTCAGGCGGATCCGCGAGGTCGGCAAGCGCGCGCATCAAGAGTCGATGCGGATCCCGGTCGGGCCCCACGGGGGTTTTGATGGCGAAACCGGTATGGATGGAGTTCTTAGCCATACCGTCGACGTTGAGGTGAGCGCCCCAGACCTGCTGATCGAGGGCTTTGAGATCCTGATCGAGCGCGGTGAACACGAGCGCTTGCCGACCCTGTTGCACCCGCTGCGTGATACCGAGTGGACATCCAAGGCGACGTCGGAGCCCTAGGAGGTCCTGCGAGGCCCGCTGTGAGGCTGTCACAAGGGACATGTTGGGTCCGTCGATGGTTTTTCGATCTCGACGCAAACGAGCGTCGCACAGCGCTCTAACGCTGTGTGGTGAGCATCATTTGAATCGGTCGAGATCGCCATAACTTAGCCCTTGCATTAGCCATTGTGTTGGGGGTATCTTGTCCCCCGTTCTGGACGAAGCGTTCGCGTTATGTGAGCCGCGTCCGAACCTTCTTATCTTGCCAGGGGAGCGTGGCGCCGCCGTCGGTGGCTGTCCCTCTCCTGACTACGACTCGATCGCAGCCACAAGGAGAACTGGCCATGAGCCACAAGACGTCGTTGTTCCAATCCACCGCCCGTAGGCTCGCCCGGAGTTCCGAATCTGGTACCCATGCGATGACCGAGAGCGAGCGCTTTCTTCGCGCTGCCGAGCAGGCCCTCAATGCCGAAGACTCCCAGCGACTGGCCGCCCAAGAGGTCGTCGACCGATTGATCGGCGAAGACGCGTAGCCGCTGGTCTCGGGCGGTTGGTCCCAAGCGGTTGGCCGCCCTCAGAGGCTCCACGAAAAACGCCGACGCTGCACAGCAGCGTCGGCGTTGTCATTGGTTCTGGCTCCGTTGCGATCCGCGGGCGGCCGCGGCAAGGGCTTGACCTTGCCACGGCGGTTTTCCGGGCTTAAAGCTTCTCTAGAGCGAAGTTGATGCTCTCGATGATCGTGAACTGGTTCGGCGGAACGTTGGCGAGCGCGTGGTCCGAAGGGGGGCTTTGCACGCCCTCGGAGTGCCAACGTACGACGCCATTTTCGTCGAGCAAGATGATCGCCGGCGGTGCCCGAAGATACTGGATGTACGAGGTGGCTCCTTCGAGACCGACCTCCTTGGCCGCGTTGTACTCGGTGGTATTGGGAAAGCGGTAGAGCGCGAGGGGAGGCAGCTCGTTGATGCCGTGGGTGGTCTGGAATTCGCGAAGTGCGGAGTCGTTCCAGGCCGCTTGCCGTTGGTTTGACGGGAACTGGATCTGCGTGAACATGATGTCGACGCCTCGGCCCTGGAGGTCCGCCTGCGCTTTTTGCAGCACCTGCATCATGTCGGCAGCCTGAGCCTGCTCCTCGCGGGTGCCGATGTCCCAAAAGACGATCAGGCGCTTTTTGCCGACCAGATCGCGGCCGCTGAGGATGCCGCCGTCGGCGTTGACCAGCATGATCGACGGAGCGACGTGGCCAAAGTGGGCGCGGCGGGCCCACTCGGGAGCACCGTCGAGATCGGCGGCGCCGACAGTCCAGAAGGGCGGCGCCTCCTTGAGCGGCGGCAGCTTGTCGCTTGGCGATGCGGTGATCTCGACCTCGATGGTCTCTTTGGTGTCCTTCTTGAGGACCTTGAGCGTGACCGGCTTGCCGGTGGCGATCTTGCTGTTGCGGGTGTCGGTGGAGGACGAGACCGCTTGGCCGTTGATCTCGAGGATTAGATCGCCCTTGGCCAGCTGGTCGCAACCCTTTGAGCAAATGCCCGACCTGTTGATGTAGGCGATGTAAACACCGCCAGCGGCGAGCTCGGCAGAGGTGACGGAGACGGTCGGTGCTGACGATGAGCCAGTGTCGCAACCGGACATCGACGCGGAGGCGCCGACGATCAAGGAGAGAAGGCTGAGTGCAGAAAGGAGACGTTTCATCCTGATACTCCTCAAGGCCGCGTGGTAACCGCAGCGATGCGCAGAGTAGGACGCTCGGCAGAGGAGCGTCAAACCCCCGGATAGGTAAGATCGAAGAAAGATAGCGCTAAAAGCGCACTCGGGCGCTGAGGACCAGCGACCAGAAGTTCGGTAAATCCTTCTTGAGGTCGGTACCAGCCTCAAGGGCGGCCTCTTCGAGCAGCAGCAGGGGCGCGACGAAGTCGAGGTCGGGGTGGCGGATCGAGGCCGCGAGCCACGCCGTGTGGTCGTAGGTGAACTCGGCGTTGAGGTTTAGACGGCGCAGCACGTAGTAGCCTAGGCCGACGCTGGCCGGCACGCTGACCCCGTGGAAGGAGAGGCGAAAGTCGCCGCCGAGGGTGTCGTAGGCGTTTCGCCAGAGTTGGTAGTGGGCCCCGAGGCCGATGTAGGCGGAGAGCCGCCCGCGGGGGATCACGTGCACCCGGATCGTCGGTCCGGCGTGCACGGCCGTGCTCTTGACTTCACCGACGGTGAGGGTGCTGAAGTCGATCGGTAGCGAGGGCACGCCCATCTCTTCGGAGATCTTGGCCGAGAGCACGGTGCCATTGATGCTGTAGAGGTCGAAGACGTTGCGCCCCGAGTAGGCCCGCGGACGCAACCGACCCCAGGCCCCCTCGAGGCCGAGATCGATAAAACCGAGGACGTTCACACCAAAGAATCCGCCGAGCGCGAGCCCGGGGGCGCTGTTGTGGTTGGCCTCGTCGCGACAATGCCGACCGAGACAGCCAAGGGCGCCGATCTTGCCCTCAATGATCATGCCGCGATGCTTGTAGGGCTTCTTTCGCTCGGACTTGCCATCGGCATCGTCATCGTCATCGCTGTCATCACCCCGTCGCTTTTTTCTTTTCGTCTTTTTCGTCTTTTCGTTTTTCCCGTCGCTCTTTTCATCAGATGACTTATCGGACATGTCCGATAAGTCGTCGCCGATTTGAGCAGGTGGTGTGGCCTCTGATGGCTCATCAGAGACCTGGGGTACCGGCTTAGGGGCGGGCGCTGGGGCAGACGTGAGCGGGGCAGGCTCAGGAGGCGAGACCGGTGGCGGGCGGCTCGGAGCAGGAGCTGCGGCCCCTGGTGGCGGGGCGACAGGAGGGGGAGCTGGCTCGGCGGGGGGCGGAGCGGACTCGGCGGGAGGTGGGGTGACAGGAGGAGGAGCGGCCTCGGGGGGCGGAGGAGCGGCCTCTGCGGGGGGCGGAGCGACCTCTGCTGAGGGCGGAGCGGACTCGGGAGGCGGAGCCGGCAAGCTTGGGGGGGCACCGGGAGGGGCTGGAACGTCACCGCTACGGGGTGGTGGCAGGGTCGGTGGTGCGGGAGCGTCGACACTGGGAGGAGCAGGGTTGACAGGCGGAGGCGCGACCGGTGAGGTCTCTGGGGGTCGCGGCTCCTGTTGCTTGGGCCGCTGGATGTCCGGTGCATCGGCGGAAGCGTTGGCAGCAGTGGCTGTCACAAGCAGCATCGCGGTGGCGAAGAGGGCGACGCTTGTTCGCTGTCGGGGCCGCTGCAAGATCGTCTGTGTATCCCGTCGATGCATCGTGAAGGTCTGCTTACGGTACTGCACCAGGGTCAGCTACGCCGCTCCCGACGGCAGGCTTTTTTGCCGGATGTGATCACTGCCGCGGCCGGCCGACGCGCTCTGCATCGACCGCGGGTGACTGTGGTGGCCGGTGCAAATCCGTGCGCTTCGCCAGGGCGCGCCGGGCTCGTGAGCGCTCGGTGGTATGGTGAGGTGTGGTCCAACAATCCCTTTATCGCGCGCTCCTGGGGCCTCTTGCGTTGATTTCGGCATTTGTCGCATGCGTGCATCGAGGCGGAGGCGCGGCCGATCCTTCGCACGATTCTTCGC
>CAYYUP010000072.1:19880-32668 GCA_964474905.1 uncultured Nannocystis sp.
GTCGCATGCGTGCATCGAGGCGGAGGCGCGGCCGATCCTTCGCACGATTCTTCGCACGATTCTTCGCTCGATCGAGGCGGGTCTGCGCAGGCGAGCCCTGCGCCTGTGATGCCCGGAGGCGGCCTCGAGGCCGCCTTAGCGGAGGCGGTACTCGGCGTCGATGCGCCCGCGCTGCGCGAGTTACTCCGTCGGCATTGGGCGTGGAATCTAGAGCATCACCCGCTCGAGGCGACGCGTCTTGGGGTCCACGCATTCGATGATCGCCTCGCTGCGCTCAGCCCCGAGACGATCCACCGCGAGGGTCGCGAACTCCGGGCTTTCCTGGCGGAGGCGGTTGCGATCGACAGCTCGGGTCTGGGTGAGCGTGATCGCGAAACCCTCGCGATCTTCGAGGCCGAGCTGCGGGCGCAGATCGGCGGCGAGATCTGTGAACTCCAGACATGGCGGCTTTCGTCGGCCTATAATCCCGTCGCGCAGTGGAACTACCTGCCCGATCTCCAGCCGGTGACGACACCCGAGGAGGGGCGTCGCTATGTGGCTCGAGTGCGGGCGATCCCGGCGTTGATTCGTGCCCAAAATGCTCTTCTGGCCGATGGCCTGGTGGCCCATCGGGTGACAACGCGGGAATCGGCCAGACGGGCCGCAGAGATGCTCAGCCGTCAGCTCGAGCAGCCCCTGGCGGAGTGGCCCCTGATGGCGCCGGCGAAGGTTTTGCATTCGGGTTGGACGGCGGCCCAAGAAAAAGTTTTTGCAGAGGAACTCGCAGTTGCGGTCGCCGAGATCCGGCCGGCAATGGCGGAACTCTCGCGTTTCATCGACGACACGGTCATGGATTGGGCGCGCAGTGACAGCGAGAGCGGTGTCGTCAACCTGCCCCGAGGTCTCGCCTGCTACCGATCGCAGGTCCAGCTCTACACCTCGCTCGATCGCTCCCCAAAGCAGATCCATGCCACCGGTCTCGCCGAGGTCGAGCGCGTCAATCAAGAGATGCGAGTGCTCGGCAAGAAGCTCTTTGGCAGCGACGACCTGGCCCAGATCTTGGCCCGCTTGCGCGATGATAAAAGCCTCTATTTTGACTCGGGGGAGGCCGTGCTGGCGGCTGCCGAGGCCGGTCTGGCTGCGGCCAAGGCCAGCATCCCAGAGTACTTTGGGACCTTGCCCAAGGCCGCCTGTGTGGTCCGCGAGATCCCCGACTACGAAGCCCCTTACACCTACATCGCCTACTACCGTCACCCTGCTCCCGACGGTACGAAGCCCGGCGAGTACTTCGTCAATACCTACCGCCCGGAGACCCGGCCTCGCTTTGAGGCCAGGGTGCTCGCGGTGCACGAGTCGATCCCCGGGCATCATCTCCAGCTCGCGATCTCCCAGGAGTTGACGGAGATGCCGGCCTTTCGCAAACACGCTTCGCAAAACGCCTTTGTCGAGGGATGGGCGCTTTACAGCGAGCAGCTCGCCGAGGAGATGGGGCTGTACGAGAGCGACCTCGATCGCATGGGCAAGCTCTCCTTCTCGGCGTGGAGAGCCAGCCGCCTGGTGGTCGATACGGGCATTCACGCCTTTGGTTGGAGCCGCAAGAAGAGCGAGCGTTACCTGATGGAGCACACGGCTCTCGCCGCCAACAACATCACCAACGAGGTCGATCGCTACATCAATTGGCCGGGCCAGGCGCTCGGTTACAAGCTCGGTGAGATCGAGATCCTTCGGCTGCGAGCACTCGCCCAGGCGGAGCTCGGTGACAGGTTTGATCTCAAGGCGTTTCACGATGCCATCCTCAGCGGCGGTCCGATGCCGCTGCCGATCTTAGAGCAGCGCTTGCGGCGAGAACTGGGCCTGCGAGCGACCAAGCAGTAGGCCCCGGCGCGTCCGCTGTGTTGGTCCACGGCGGCGAAGGACACGCTCGTTTCTGCTATCTTCGGGCCGCTTATGCCGGTCCGCGATTTCAGCTCGATTGAGGTCTATTGCGCCCGCACAACAGAGGGGTCGCGGCGAACGTCGTGGGCTTTTGCTTTTGCTTTTGCTTTTGGCTTATCGCTGGCGATGACGTTTGTGGCCTGCGCTCCCCGGGTTCAGCCGCGCTCGCGTCCGCCAAACGAGGCGATTCCGCGGACGACGGTGCCGGCTCTGGTTGGCGCAGAGCCCAGTATTCTCTCGGCCCAGCATCGAGATCCGACGCTCGCCGACCTCGAGGACGGGCGCACGATTGCGGCGATTGTCTATGTTGTGCTCTCGGTCGAGGTCGATCCGGCGACGCTCGATCCAGAGTTTTTTGTCGTCGCTCTCGACGATGGACGGCGGCGACGACCGGCCCGCGTACGACTGATCTCGGGCAGTGAGAGCGACGAAAATCGTACGTTTAGCCTGGCGATCGCTCGTCCCGAGGGCGCTACGCAGGTCCACCCCTTGGCGGTAACCATCACCGGTCCGGTCTTCGCGGAGGCGGGTGAGTCGCTCGCGGAGCTAGCCGCCGAGATCGACGTCATCGAGCGCCCTGCTCGCTTGGTCTTGGCCCTTCGCGAGGCTGGGCAGCCGGGGTCGTGTGCCGGAGCTGCGCAGGCGGTCCGCACTTTTTGGAGCGTGCCCATTGCCGGCGGCGATGCCCCCGATCTCGCGGCGATCTCGGTGACCTTGGATAATGGCTCGATCGTGCATCCGCAGGCCCTTGATGATCATCGCCTTGGCGTCGGTGCGCTCCAAGAGGACGACAACGTGGTCGAGTTTTGCGTCGCGGAGCAGAGCCCCGCCAGGCGGATCGCGGTCCCGGGCTCGCTCTTTCGCGATCATTTTGGGATCGCCAGCGCTGCGGGAGACTCCGCCATCCAGCGGGCCCCTTGAGTTCCTTTAGGCCCTTAGCTCCCGAAAAACCGGGAAGAAGAGGAAAGGGAACAAAAAGGAAAAAAAGGAAAAAGGAAAAATGACTCGTCGTCCGATTACGCGTTCGATCTCGTTGCCGATCACGCTTTCGTCGATTGCGGTCGCGCTGAGTGTGGCGCTGCTCATAGGCTGGACGCTCCTGGTGTTGAGGAGCCCCGCGCTCGCGCAGGACATCGTCGCCAATACCTTTTTGCTTGTGACCGGTGTGGGTTCGCTGGTGGTGATCATGACTGTGCTCGTGCTCTTCTCGGTGTTTTTGGTCCGCGAGATCCGGGAAGTTCGCCGTCAGACCTCTTTTATCGACTCGGTCACTCACGAACTTAAAAGCCCGTTGACGGCACTAAAGCTCTGTCTGGAGACCCTTGCGCGTCCGGGGTTGCCCGAGGCTAAGCGGGTGCATCTTCGGGGCATGATGCTCGATGATGTCGAGCGGCTGAGCGCCTTTATCGACCGCATCTTGACGGCCAATCGTTTGGGTCATGCGCCTGGGCCCCAGGAGATCGAGGAGGTTGTGCTCGCCGATATGGCCAGCGAAGCGGCGGGTATCGTCGGTCGCCGGGCGAAGATCGGCGACGGGGTTGTCAGCATCGAGATCGACAGTGATCTGACTATTAAGACAGATGCAGTGGCCTTGGAGACAGTGCTCGAAAACCTCATCGACAACGCGATCAAGTACTCCGGCGACGCACCCGAGGTTGTCGTCAGCGCTCGCGAGGTCGACGCGAAGACAGTCGAGATAGAGGTCCGCGATTGCGGCATTGGCATCCCGCGGATCGCCCTCCGGCGGGTTTTTCAACGCTTCTATCGGGCCCCCGACGAGCCCGTGCGCGCCCGTCGGGGCACCGGTTTGGGGCTCTACGTGGCCTCTGAGCTCACGCGAAACCTGGGCGGCAGGATCGAGGCTCGTTCGGAGGGGCAGGGGCAGGGCACGACGATGATCGTCACCCTCCCCCGTCGCAGAGTTTGAGCGGAGCGCGTTGGGTTTGGCCGGCTCCCAGCCCCCGGCTCCTCGCGGCTGCGCAGCTCCGTGCACAGAGGTGTGCACTCGCGACAGCTGATACCATCCGCAGTTGATGCCTGGTGTTCAGTCTGGACGACCTGCAGAGTCGACAGAGCCCGCACCGGGATGTGGGCGTCTTCTCGTCGTCGATGACGAGAAGCACCTCGCAGCGGGCCTCAAGCTAAATTTTGAGCTCGAAGGCCACAGCGTCGATGTGGCGGGTACCGGCAGAGAGGCCGCAGAACTCTTGCTGCAGTCCGAGCCCTACGACGCGATCATCCTCGATGTGATGCTGCCGGATACCAGCGGCTTTAACCTTTGCCGCAAGCTCCGTGACGCCGGCAATTTCACGCCGGTGCTCATGCTCACGGCTCTGGGCACGACCGACGATCGTGTGGCCGGGCTCGAGGCTGGGGCGGACGACTATTTGGCGAAACCCTTTGACCTCTCAGAGTTGCTTGCGAGGGTGCGTTCGTTGCTTCGGCGGCAGGATTGGGTGCGCAGCCAGAGTGCCGAGCAGACCTGCGGTGTCTACACATTTGGTACGGCGAAGATCGACTTTGACAGGCGGGAGGCGACCGCGGCCGGAGTCGAGGTCAAGCTCACGCGCCTCGAATTCGAGCTTTTACGCTACTTTGCGGACAATCCTGAACGAGTTCTGTCGCGGCAGGAGCTTCAGGAGCAGGTGTGGAAGCTGGCCAACTATCCAAATTCGCGGATGGTCGACAACTTCATCATGCGCCTGCGTCGGCATTTTGAGTCCGATCCTCGCTCGCCGCTGCACTTTGTCTCGGTCCGTGGGGCCGGCTACCGCTTTAATCCTCTGCCGCGTTGCTAGCTCACGTTGTGAGCCGCCGCCCGGAGGGCGCAGGAAATACCCCGCTTGCGCACTGTCCCCGCGGGCCGCGGCTGATAGACCCATCGTGACCGAACCATGACACATGGTGACCGGCTGGTGATAGCAACGTCGCCCGCAGGACGGCATTTTGGTCGAGGCAACGAAGCCTCCTTTTCAAGGCCCGCTGATCTCCATGGCTAAGCTCAACATCGACGTTCTTCCGATTCCCGCTAAGTTCCGTGACAAGTCGCTGCCGGCGATGGACAAGTCCTACAACTGGCCGCAATTCAGCGTCATGGTGGCGATCCACCTGCTGCCCTTTGGTGCGTTCTTTACCGGCACGAACTGGGCCGACTGGGCGGTTTGCATCGCTCTCTACTGGATCCGCATGTTCGCGGTCACCGGCGGCTATCACCGCTACTTCGCTCACCGTACCTACAAGACCAGTCGCGTCTTCCAGTTCATCCTCGCCTTTGTCGCCCAGACCTCGTCGCAAAAAGGCGCGCTCTGGTGGGCCGCGCATCACCGCAAGCACCACAAATTCTCGGATACACCCTGGGATGCCCACTCGCCGGCGCGCCTCGGCTTTTGGCACTCCCACGTGATGTGGTTTTACTACCCAGATAACGACCCGACCGACCTCAAGCAGGTCCGCGATCTGGCGAAGTACCCCGAGCTCATCTGGCTCAACAAGCACTGGAAATTCCCGGTGGTTGTCCTCGGTGTCGCGGTGCTCTGGACCTTCGGTTGGAGCGGTCTCTTTATCGGCTTTGGTCTCAGCACCGCGCTTTGCTGGCACGGTACCTTCACGATCAACTCGCTCTCGCACGTGTTTGGGTCGCGGCGTTACGCGACCACAGACACCAGCCGCAACAACTTCTTGCTCGCCCTGATCACGATGGGCGAGGGCTGGCACAACAACCACCATCACTACATGGGGTCGACGCGCCAGGGCTTTTACTGGTGGGAGATCGACGCCACCTACTACATCCTCCGAGCGCTGAGCGTGGTCGGCATCGTGTGGGATCTGCGTCCGGTTCCCGAGGCGATCCTGGAGGAGGGCCGCAGTGGTGTGAAGCCGCCTACGTCCGCCGAGGTGATCCGGTCTCAGGTGTCGCGCTCTTCGGGTTTTGATGATCCGGGGCCGCCGGCGCAGGCCGCATGAGCACCTGACCCGACAGGGACTGACACGGTCTGACAGAGACCGACAAGGGCCGGCCCGCGTGATGCGGTGCCGGCCCTTTGTTTTGCGCGCTCGCGTCCACTGGGGCGCGTGGAGCCCTGCGAGCGCCGAAGAAAGTCGGAAACCTCGGGACCTCCGGAACCCTGGGGCTCGGCGGAGCGTTGATCAAGAGGTGCCGCTCTGCACATCGGTGAGGATTTAATATGACCCTAAAGACAGATACATTCCAAACCGCGACTCGGGCCATCGGCAGCGGCGCCTTCAAGAGAGATACGTCGGTACATCGACTCACATCGGCGGAGATGCTGTTGCTCCTTGTTGGCGGGGGCTTGCTCGCGCTAGCGGCTGCAGCCGGCGGTAATTTTTTGGGCGTCGCCGCCTGCAACATGGATGATGCGGCGATGCAGCGGGTCTCGGCGAGGGCTGCGAATCTCACCCGTGTGAGCCCGGATAGCTCTGAGTGATCGTTAGGGAGCGGTCGAGGTCTTGGGTCCGGGGGCCAAGGCCGAGGTATGGTCGTGGACGATGCGCCAGCCGAGCGGCCCGCGGTGCAGACCCAACGAAAAGATGCCAGCGCCGGCCTCGGGAGTGGCACTCAGGTGCCAGCGGCCGAGCACGATAGCCCCATCGGCGCCGAGTTCCTGGATCTCGAGGATCTCGAAGTCGAGTTCGCCCATGGTCGCTTGGTCCTGCCCGTAGCGCTGACGGTAGTGCTCGCGGGTGACCTGCCAGCCGCGGCGGATCCGGCCGCCGGAGGTGAAGACCAGCTCTTTTGTCGGCTCGTACGCCGCCATGAAACCGTCGAGATCGCCGTTGTTCCAGGCCAGACGCTGCTGCTCGAGGAGAGAGTGGATCGCTCGCTGATCCTCGGCTGAGAGCCCCTTAGGCTCTCCGCAACCAGGCAGGCACGGCAATGTGCAGAGCAGCGCGTAGCCGAGGAGAAGAATAAGAGGCGAATGCCGCTGCAACTGTCGACCCCTGACTATTTTTTAGGTCGCAGCGGACTTGGGACCCTCGGCGAGGGCCCCGAGGATCACGCTGCGCTCGGAGAGATCCGCGAAGACTTGCGTCATGCCGGCGAGGAAATCGTCGTTGAGATCTTCGCCGGCGGCGACCGCCCCTTGTTGGAGGGCTGTGAGCACGGTGGCGCCCGCGAGCAGGCGCTCGATGACCTCTGTGGCGCGCAGGGTGAGAGATATGTTGCGGACGCGGTAACTGTCGCGATCACGGTAGGCGAGCACGCCGCAGGCGAGAGCATCGGGCTCGCTGCGATCGTCAGTGTCGAGCGGTAAGAGGTGAACTGCGTAGTTGTAGCGGCGCAGGCGAGAGCTGCCGTCGAAGAGCAGCGCGCTCTCGAGGGCGAGCATGTGCCCGGTCGGCGCCTCGCGGCCGCCCATTCCATTGCGGACTTCGTCGGCGAGGAACTCGTGGGTTGCGAGGTCGACGAGGTAGTCGGCGATCTCGGGGGTGTCGAGCCAGCGCTGCCGGCAAAACGAGATGAACTCGCCGGGCACGTCGCGGAGGATGACGCTGTGGGAGCCGGCGTCGGCAAAAAAATCCGCGAAGTCGACGGCGTAGCGCTTCTTGCCGAGGCGGGCGACCGTGCGCGGGATGAACTCGCGGATCACTCGGCGAAGCCGCCCCTGGACCATTGTCCGGTACATTCGGAGGTGGTCGGAGCCGCGTTTGATCATGGCCTCTAGGGCCGCGCCTTGGAGCCCCTGCGACGCGTAGAAGCCGGCGAGATCGTCGCGCAGCGAACCGGCGATGCCCCGGGTGCGGATCGCCGCGGTGAGGGTGTCGATGAGGAGCGTATCGCTGTCTCGAGAATCTGACCCGGGTTGCTGGTTTTGATCAGGCACGGCGCACCTCCAGGTTGGCCCCCGAGGCAGAGCGCCAGCGGTCGAGCGCGGCTTGGTAGACCGTGTCGAGGGTCTTTACTTCGCTGAGAAGATCGGCGAGCGGCGGGATGTTGGTGTCGCGCTCGAGCAGCACCGGCAACGGCCCCGTGCGTTCGATGACCCAGGCCATCATGGCGATGACTTCGTCGCGCACGGTGGCGCCGTGGGTGTCGATCAGAGTCTTATCATCCCAGGATTCGTGACCGGCAATATGGAGCTGGCGGACGCGCTCAAGGGGGATCTTTTTTAACCACTCATAGGGGTCAAAGCCGTGGTTTTGGGCATTGACGTAGACGTTGTTGACGTCGAGAAGGAGGCTGCAATCGGCCTGCTCTAAAATCTCGCCGATGAACTCGGGCTCGTCCATCTCGGACTCGCCGAGCTCTAGATAGTACGAGACGTTCTCGACGAGCATTGCTCGCTCTAGGCGATCGCTTGCCTCGCGGACCCTTGTGGCCATTCGTTTGGCCATCGTGTGGGTGAAGGGTACTGGTAGCAGGTCGTGGAACTCGGCGCCGCGATTGCAAAAGCAAAGGTGATCCGAGTACCAGGGCGTCGGATGGCTCGCTAAGAAGGAACGGAGCTCGTTCATGTAGCGCGCGTCAAAGGGATCGAGGCCGCCGAGGTTGAGTGCAAGACCGTGGCAGAGCAGAGGAAAGCGCTCTCGGATGCGCTCTAGCCGGTCTGGCGTGACCCCGCCTCGCCAGATGTAATTTTCGGGGGAGAGTTCGAGGAAGGCGAGGGCGCCGTCCGCTTTGCCTGCGTCGATATCTGCGATGATCGAGGCGCGCAAGCCGAGGCCGATCCCGGTCGGGTGAGGCGAGTCCATCGGCGCAAGCCTAGCAAAAAAGAAGAGCCGCGACGGCGTGCCGGCTTGCCTCTGCGTCGGCCGGTCGCTTACGGGACGGAAGATCCTCGGCGGGAATTGGCTCCGCAGTTCCTGGCGATTGTCACGAGTACATAGGGGAGCCGAGATACGAAGGCATGAGGAGAAAAGGACGCGAGAATCCGAGAATCCGAGAACTCAAAAGCGCCCACTGTCGCATGACAGGGGCGCTCTCTTTATCTCTCGACAGCTCTCTAGGCGAGAGCGTGTGCGTCGAGATATTGAGGTCGGGGCCTATTCGTCGGCAGCGGCCTCTTCTTCGCCTTCGGCCTTGTCGCCGCTGCAGGAGCCTTCGGCCTTGTCGCCGCTACAGGAGCCTTCACCAGCCTCGGCTTTGTCGCCGCCGCAGGAGCCTTCGGCCTTGTCGCCGCCACAGGAGCCCTCGGCCTTGTCGCCGCTGCAGGAGCCCTCGGCCTTGTCGCCGCTGCAGGAGCCCTCGCCCGCCGCCTTGTCGCCCGCGGGGACCTCGGAGCTGTCCTTCTTGCAACCGGTGACCATGAAAGAAACCGAACCCAAAATGGCGAGGGTTGCGGCGATGTCCTTGAGATTTGCCATGATTTGTTCTGTCCTATTCCGTTTGGTTTGTTTGCTTGGGTCGTTGTTCGACGTTTGCGATGTCCCTAAGAGAAGCCAGCGTTGTGGCTCTGGTCGGGAGGCATCGAGGTGCTTACGAAGCTCGTCGGGGACTAGTTACTCGCCTGACTCGATTTTGCGAAGATCTCGCTCCGGAGGTGGGAGAGGGCACTAGTCCCATCTAACGCCGGAGACTCGTGTACCATACTCACGCCGAGCTTCCTATAGAGAGAAGGCAGCTCGGCGAAACCACTGGTCTGCAGGAGGCGCTGGCTGAGCGGAATGATCCAGCTGTTGCCGCGCCAACGATCGAGTTCTGCGAGGATTTCGCTACCCGTCCAGCGACGGTGCGAGAGTGCGCAACAGCGCCAAATATGTCGTAGACCGTCGTCGAGCGCTAGTTTACCGCCGCTCTGCTGGCGAATTGCGACATCGCTTAGAAGGGCGATCGCGGCACCTCCCCAATACACCCAAGAGTAGGCGTGGAGTCTGTGCATCGATCGGCTCGCTACGTCGAGGGAGCGATCTCCTCGGACGTCCTCACGGCCGCGGCGGAAGCCATCGAGTAGCGCGCTCCAGGCTGCAGCTTCGCTCTTCATGCCCATACGAGCGCGCACGACCTCGGTGTAGTAGGTGACGAAGCCCTCGGGTAGCCAGGCGTCGTCGCGATCGATGAAGGGCATGCCCAGATGGAGGAACTCGTGGATCGCGACCCACTCGCCGTAGAAATCCTCGTCCTCCGCTTCGCTGCTGATTAGCAGGAGGACCGAGGTGCCGCCGCGCTCGACAGTGCCAAAGACGACCGGCTCGTTGCTGGCTCCGACGGGGAGCACGAGTACCCTTAGATGTGGAACTGGAAGAGTGCCGTAGAGCGCCGCTGTGGCCTCGCCGGCGGCGCGCAGCCAGCGATGGGCGCCCTCGCGGGTCAGCCGATGCGGGGCGTCGAGGAGTACGATTTCGAGGGTCCCGTCGGCGACTTTAATGGTGTCGGTGTCGAGGTCCCCGATCGCGGTGTACGAGCGCCAATAGAGCGCGGAACTCGGCAGTACGAAGCGGCCTCGACTGTCGCTTGCCCACGGCGTGGATACGCGGGCCTCGCCGATGTGGAACTCGGCGGTGATCTGTGTGCTCCGGTGAATGTGGCGCGGGTGCCAGAGCCAAAGTTCGTTCGCGACGACGAGATCCTCGCCGATTCTGCGCACGTTGGCGCGAAAGCCTTGGCTGGCGGCCGTAAGATCGACCCCGTAGGTCAGGCACGAGCCTTTGAGATCCCCGAGGTGAATCGTCGGTGTGGTTCCGCGCTCTAGCGGCAAGAGTTCACCATTGGCGGAGCTGCGGGGCTCGATGATGATATCGGCGGCCTCTTCGGTTGCGACAAGGACCTGGGGCCGCTCGCCGCGAAAGCAGAGTTCGACCCGCCAGAATTCGCGGTTGTCGTCCAGCTCGGAGACCGTGTAGGTCCAGGCCTCGGATACGGGGGGCGTTTGTTTTTGGTGGGCGCAGGCGGTACCGAGAATACACGCGCATACGCTCGCTAGGATGGTCCAGAAGCGCGAGTGCGAGGACGCGCTGCGGGAGGACAGGCGTTTGTCTTGCTTGCAAGCGCGGTTGCCAGCGGCTCCTGTGTTGTCGCCACCGGCTCTTCGGTTGCAGCTTTGGCGCGCAAGAATCACTCGGCTCGGCACGGCGATGATGATGCGCTGTGGTTGCGAGCGACGCTACCCCAGGAGCGCATGTCGGGGGCACGCGCCGGAGTTTGGGGGTCTGCTGGCGACAGGTCAAACGCGGGCAGAGGGCCGGCGTTGGTGCGGCGCAATAGACACCTGCGCTCTGCCTCACGTATCGTTGAGGGGGGCGCATCGCTCCTCTTATCGCGCTCCCTTTCCCCCTTGAAGATCTCTCAGGAGACGAACCATGAACTCCAACGCCTTCCTCCTCAGATTCCTCGCATCGAGCCTCTGCTTGACCTTCTCTGGTTGCTCTTTTTACGCCTTTGGCATCACCGAGTCGGGGACCGACTCCGGAACAACCACGGGTTCGACCACGGAGACGACCACGGGCTCGACGGCTGTCTGCGGGAACGGTGTTGTCGAACCCGAAAACGGCGAGGATTGCGATGATGGCAACATGAGCAACCTCGATGGTTGCGTAGGCGAGTGTCGCTACGCATCCTGCGGGGACGGCTATGTGGAGGAGGGAGCGGAGCTGTGCGATGATGGCAATGATGTGGACGGCGATAGCTGTGCGAATAACTGCACGCTCGCATCCTGTGGTGATGGTGCGATTCAGTCTGGGGAACAGTGCGACGACGGGAATGAAGATAATACGGACGAATGCCTGGATACGTGCATCGTGGCATCTTGCGGGGATGGCTTTATGTTGGCCGGTGTCGAGGCCTGTGATGATGGAAACGACGATAACACTGACGCGTGTGTTGAGGGGTGCGTCGTGGCGTCTTGTGGAGACGGCTTTGTGCAGGAGGGAAAGGAGGCCTGTGACGACGCCAATATGGTCAATGACGACGAATGCCCAAATGCCTGTACGAGCGCGAGCTGCGGGGACGGAATCCTCCAGGCTGGTGAAGAGTGCGATGATATGAACGATGTGGACACCGATGCGTGCCGCGACTGCTTCGTCGCCACTTGCGGGGATAACGTTGTTCAGGAAGGGGTCGAGGTCTGCGACGACGGCAATGATATTAATACGGATGAGTGCCCGACGACCTGCATGCCGGCCACCTGCAACGACGGGTTTGTCCAGGAGGGTGTGGAAGATTGCGATGACCAGAACGACATCGACACGGATCAGTGTATTTCGTGTGTCTCTGCCGAGTGTGGAGATGGCTTCATTGAAGATGGCGTCGAGGGATGCGACGACGGAAATATGGATGACACAGACGAGTGCACGAGCGCCTGTGTGCCCGCTGAGTGTGGAGATGGCTTCGTTGAAGAGGGCATCGAGGGGTGTGACGACGGGAATAAAATTGATACCGACGCGTGTACGAATGAGTGCACGAATGCGGAATGCGGCGACGGCATTGTTTATGAAGGCGAAGAGCAATGTGATGATGGGAATGGCAGTAATACAGATGACTGCGTTGAAGGCTGCAAAAATGCGTTCTGTGGGGATGGATTTGTCCTTCAGGGGACTGAACAGTGTGACGGGGCTGATAGCGCTCCGGACCAAGCCGTGTGCACCCAGTGCAAACTCTTCTGCGAGCCAGCAATGGGGATGGGGATGGAGTTCGCGGATTGTAACGGTGACCTTTTGATGAAAAACGGAGATGGCTGTGAATCTAACGCAGTCCTGGATGATAGCTGTGGGCAGTCATGCGATGACTGCGCGAGCATGGACCCTGTATTGTCCTGCATTTGGATCGACTCGGCGCATATGTGTGCGAATCTGTGAGGGCGGAGTGTTCGATATGTATCGAGCGCTGCCATTGATCTCGACCCTACTAGTCATCGCCGGGATGTCGGCGTCGGCGTCGGTGTCGGCGGACGAACTGGAACTCCAGATCGGCGAGGCGCCGC
>CAYYUP010000073.1:0-9754 GCA_964474905.1 uncultured Nannocystis sp.
TCGTAGACCTGAACAACGTTTGGATGGGAGAGCTTGGCGAGCGCTTTGGCCTCGCGCAGGGTTCGTTCGCGGATATTTGCCGAGACCAGATCCGCTCGCAGGACTTTCACCGCGACTTTGCGGTCGAGCTGCATGTCGTAGGCGGCGAACACTCGGCCCATCGCGCCCTCGCCGAGAAGTCGCAAAACAATGTACCGGCCGATTGTCGAGTGTTCGACGAGGAGCGAGGCGGGCGATCCTAGGTGATCACTCTCTGTATGGCTCGTCGAAGGGGCAACAGGATCCATGATAACGCAGGCCGGGTTCGCCCTAGGGCGGAGCACCTCTGATCATTATGCATGTCAATCTGGCTGTCAATCAAGAGCCGTTTGCGGCGCCGTGCCAGCGCGCGCGATGCCGGCTGCGCGCTCTGGGAAATCAGAGAGCTATTAGGGGGGCGACGACCCCGAGGGTCTACATATGCTTGCCGCGCATCGACCAGACCATGAGCGCGATGATGGATCCTCGAAGACCTCAGATCCACCTGTGATACGCAGTCTCATATGTGTTTGTCTGCATCGAAGGGGGCGAACCCGCGGTAGGTGACAACGTACTGTATGACCATATAGATATTGGTTCGGTCGCTGCTGGTGCGCTGCCGGGCCTCCTGCCTCGATTGAGAAGCCAGTGGGCCGACGGGCAGAGGTTCGCCGCTTCACAACTATGCCCGGCTGACAAGACCCACGGCGAGCATGTTGCTCAATCGGCGGCCAGTGTGCGGCGTAGGGCTTCGATCTCAGCGCGTTCCTCGGCAAAGGAATCGCCCAGCGCGTTGTAGGCGGCATCGGCCTTGGTGAGCAGAGACGCGGCGCCGGGCAGCCCGGCGCCGAGCTGCGCCTTTGCGGCGGCGAGGCGGAGTTCCGCGAGCTTTGGGCTGCCTTGATCCAGGCGGGTCTCCAGGAGATCGAGGGCGCGGCGATAGGCATCGGTGGCGGCCTCGGGCTTATCGGCGGCGAAGAGCGCTTGACCGCGACGGAGTTCTGCTTTGCCGAGGTCGAGGTCGTGATCGCCTTCGAGGCCGCGCAAGGTCGTGATCGCGGCAGTCGCGAGGTCCAGGGCTTCGTTTGGCTCTCCGCTTTGGATGAGGGCATTGGCGAGTAGGCATTGGAGATCGGCCGTGGTCACGTCGGGTGTCTCGTGCTTTTTGCGGAGAGCCGCGAGTGTTCGTTGCAGCTGGCGGATCACGTGGTCGAGATCTGCCATTGCCGCGGGCTGGCGGCTTGTCTGGACCAGTGCTGAGGTCGTCGTCGCGCCGGTCTCGCCGAAGCGGCTCTCGGCGAGTTCGAGCGCGTGGTCGCGGTGATTTCTGGCTTCGTCGCGGGCGCCGAGCCCAGCTAGGGCGACGGCAAGGGTGCTCTCGGCGTTGATGCGTCCGACGACATTCGTGGCATCGAGGATCTCGAGTGCGGCCTCGGAGAGCTCGCGGGCGCGCTTGTAGCGGCGCAGATCGATCTCGAGGCGGGCGAGGTTGATGCGCGGCCAGGCGCCGATATGGGCGGAGCGACTGCCAGCTTGATCGAGGAGTCCGGTGAGCAGCTCGCGAGCTTCGCTTTCGCGACCGTAGTTGGTGAGAAGCTCGGCTTCGTGGCCGATGAAGGCGCTGATCAGCGGATGCTCGGGGCCGAGGTGGATTTTGACGTGATGCCGAGCAGCGGCGAAGTGCTCGCTCGCGGTAATGAGCTCTCGACGCTCGCGGGCGAGGATCCCGAGGTTCGCTCGGCTGCCTGCGAGTTCGATGGGCGTGGGCCCCACTTCGATCACGCTTGCGTCCCCCAGCAGGGTTGCGGCGCGGTCTAGGTTGCCGCGGCGAAGCTCGACGGCCCCAAGGTTGTTCAGGTAGAGCCAGCGCAGTCTCGGGTCGGCGGAAAATCGGGCGGCGAAGGGCGCGGCGAGCTTGGTATCAGCCTCTGCGCCGGCTGTATCGCCGAGGTGAACGCCGCGGACAAAGAGGCGACGAAAGAGGGCCTCGGCCGTGAGTCTGTCGGCGTCGCCCTCGATGCCCGCTGCGATGGCGCAGCTGAGGGCGCGCTCGGCGTCGCCGCTGTGCAGGCGGTCGAGTTCGATCGCGCCGAGCCGCAGCTGGGCCTCGGCGATGAGGGGCAGAAAATCGATGGTTTCGGCGAGCAGGGTCATCTCGGAGGCGGCCTGGGCGGCGGCATCCAGGCGCCCGGCGCTGGCGATCGCGGCGATCTGGGCGAGGCGTTCGCGGGCGTCCTGCACCTTGGTCGCCAGGGCAGGATCATCAGGGCGGAGCGGGTCGCCGAGCAGGGTTTCTGGGTCGCTGCAGGCGGTCACCGCGGGCAGGCTCGAGGCCGCCTCGCTCGCCCGTTCGACGATGGCTGTGTCGGCGTCGGAGAGCAGCTCTTGAAGGGCCAAAAGACCCGCTCGTCGACGGCCAAAGCAGGCCATTTGGAGGTCCAGCAGCTCTGCAGATACGGCCCCGGCTTGGTGATCCTCGCAGCTTCCGCTCCGCGCCGTGGTCCACTGCCCCGCGTAGTCATCCAAAAGCCGGATCGTGCGGGTCGCGGCGTCGTCGGCGTAGGGTACGCCGGTCGCGGCGAAGGCTGTGCGCACCTCGGTGGCGATCGTTGCGTCCCAGACCCCGGCCAGTTCAAAGCTAGGTCCGCTGCAGGGCGTGTTTTCGTCGGCTGTGCCTGCGCCGATCCCCCAGGCGCCGGCACCGATGACCGCGCTGAGGGCAAAGCTGAGGGCAAGGGTCCGTCGGCGGGTGCTGGGATTGTGCTCCAGAGCTTCGCAGAGTGCACTTAGCGACTCAAAGCGCTGCTCGGGTGCACGCGCCAGGGCGCGGACGAGGATCCGGTGGATTCTCGTCGGGATCGCGGTGTTTGGCTGCGGTGGAAGCTCGCCTTCGAGGACCTGGCGGATCAGGTTGGCGAGCGTTTTGCTTTTGAAGGGCAGCTCGGCGTAGAGCGCCTCGTAGAGCGACACTGCAAAGCTGTACTGATCGCTTAAAGCACTCGCAGGGGCCCCTGAGAGCTGCTCTGGGGCCATGTACACCGGGGTGCCCATCAGCGCCCCGGTGGCGGTGAGGCGGGCCGCAAATACCTGCGCAGGGCCCGGTTCTTCGGGCATCGACAGCTCGGCGTTTTCCGCCGCTTGGGCGAGGCCGAAATCGAGCACCTTGACCCGCCCTGTATCGGGTCCTTCGTCGACGATCATCGCGTTTTGCGGTTTAAAATCGCGGTGGATGATGCCGGCGTGGTGGGCCGCCGCGAGTCCACGCCCTGCCTGTGCGTAGACCGCGACGATCTCGCGCCAGCTGTGGTGCTCTGACCGCCACTGCGCCAGACTGCGGCCGCGCAGGTACTCCATGACGACGTAGGTTTGCCCGTTGTGGTCGCCCACCTCGATCACCGAGATCACATTGGCGTGCATGACCTTGGCCATTGCCTGGGCCTCGCGGCGGAGGCGGGCTTCGGCGTTGGCCGACAGTTTCTCCGCGAGCAACAGCTTGATGGCGACGCGACGATCGAGCTCTAGGTCGTAGGCGGAGTAGACAACGCCCATGCCGCCGTGGCCCAGGCGCTCGAGAACCCGGTAGCGACCGATTTTGAGCGGTTGTCGCCGTTTGGGGAAGAGACGGGCGGCGACGAGTTCCTCCATGCGTCGCTCGTCCGGGTTGTCGAGGCCAAATACGTCGAGTGGCGAGTCGGTCCCTTGGGTATCGAGCAACGCGAGCGCGGCGTCGTCGTCTGCTCCGGGCTCAGTCGCGAAGTCGCCGTCCGGCGCGGTCACGGGCCGCTCAGCGGCGAGCGTATCGAGGCTGCTGGAGTCCGCGGGCCCCGGTCTCGCGAGCGTATCGGCACTGTAGAGATCTGCCGGCCGGTCTTGGCGCCCCGCAATGCCTCTGCCCTTGGTGATTTTCAAGAATCGTCCCACTTTCCTGTGGAGTAGGCGCGGGGCTTAAAACAATTCACCGCCATCGACTGTGATCCGACGACTCAGTCTGAAAGCGCCTGGCGGACGTCGCGGGCCCAGGTTTCGATACCCACAAGCGTGCTCTCGCGGAGCGCGGGTGTCTCTGCGAGTCCCGCGATGACTTTTTCTAGGCGCAACCGCGAGCGACGGATCTTTGTGCGTACAGTGTTTTCTGGGAGTTCGAGTGCTTCGGCGATCTCGCGCGCGAGCATGCCCTCCCAGTAGTACATCTCGAGGATCACCTGGGCCTCGAGCGGGATTCGCCGGAGACCTCGGAGCAGCAGCTGGACCTCCCGGACCTTGGCGAGGTGCGACGACGGTGTCGGCCGCAGGTCCTCGGCTGAGTCCGAGGCGGCATCGAAGCGGGCGCGGTCTCGTTTGGAGATCCGGTAATGGTCGTAGAGCACGTTGCGGGCGACGCCAAACAGGAAAGGGCGGAAGCTCTGCGGCGCCTGGCTGCGGATGCGCCCGCGCGACTCGAGGCAGGCGAGGAAGGTCTGCTGCACGAGGTCGTGGGCCTGGGCCCCGGCCTTGTTGTGAAAGAAGCGCAAGACCATGCGGTAGTGACGGCGAAAGAGAACTTCGCCGCTACGGTCGTCGCCGGACTGCCAGGCCCGCAAGAGCTCGAGGTCGCCGTCCATGGTTCGGATTTTACACACAAGTTGTATCCACCTCGTGGGCAAAAACCACGCGCGAATAAGTACTGTAAAGAATTTCGAAAAAAAATCGACGCGGGTGAACTGAAATCGGGGCTCGTTCTACCTGGGGTAGTAGAGCCTAGAGACCACGAACAATGACTATCATCGAGCAAAACGCCCCTCTGTCCCGCCACCTCCGTCGCTTCCATCGCGTGGCGGCCCTTGCCGTGCTCAGCCTCGCGATTTTGCCCGGTTGCGACACCGAGTTGCCCGATGACTCCGATCTCGAGTTCCGAACGAGCGTCGGCGACGGCGGTCCGATCTTCAATACCAATGTGATCGATACCTCCGACGTGGCTCAGATCGACACCTTTGGCGACGTGCTCGATGGCGTGACACTCGTCGGTGTCGAGATCATCGTCGGCGGCGCCAAGACCTGGATCGATAAGAACACCCTGTTCATCGACGATGGTACGGTCACGGCTACGGTCGGCGGTATTGCCTACGCGGGCGAGGACTTCATCGGTTCGCAGTGGAGCTTTGAGGTCAATGGGGTCAACGTCTCGATGACGCTCACCACGGTCGAGGCCAGCAGTGCGGCGGGTCTCTACAGTCCGAGCTACGGGGCGAAGATATTGATGCTCGACCCCGATCGCCTGGTCTATACGTTTACTTACGATGTCGGGGATCAGGTACTGATCGAGACCTGTGACATCGACAGTGACGGCGGCGCGCGGGCGGTGCTCTACGGCGATATCTACGTCGACCATGTGACCGGTAAAATCTCGGATCGAAGCAATACCGTGTACTTTGGCTGCATCTCAGGTGCGGTCGGCAAGGCCGCCCTGCACGGCTACGCTCCCGACAACCCAAGCCTGCCCAACGTCAGCCTAGAGGACTTCCAGCTCGCGGTGAGGGCTCTGCGCGCCGACTATTGCGGCAGCGGTTACTCCTACACGGAGCCCGGTAAACAGCTCACCTACGAGGATCGCTATTCGATCAATAGCCACGATGTCGCCGCATTTGTCACCGAGGCGATGTGGGAGCCAGGCGTAGGCGCTGCCTGTGTCAATAAGATCCGCCGCAAGGGTCAATTGCTGCCATTTGGCCTCCTTTGCGCGGACGGTCACGTGGTCCCTCCCTGCGGCCCGGAGGTAGGCATAGAGAACCAGTGGGGAGCTGGCCACGGCATGTTTTGGACCAAAATTCCCTGATGCGTGCCCGACAGCTGCGGCCCTGTCGCACTCACGGCGATGCGACGCCCGATCGGCGCTGCCAGGGCCAGGCGCCGACAGTGATGTCGCGGCGCTGGAAAAAGAAGAGCGCGAGGCCAAAGGTGACGAGGGTGACGGCGATAAGGAGCAGGCTATCGCCCACCGATTGGCCGTCGGTGACACCGCGGGCGGTTGCGTCGAAGTAATGGAATAAAAAGAGTTTTTGCAGTGAGGCTATCGATGTGTTCATGGCCGCCAGGTTGGCGCCGAAGTAGCTGACGACGACGAGCAGCGTCGCTGTCAGCGAGGCGATTCGGCGTCGCGGGGCGAAGGCTCCGAGAAACACGCTGATCATCGCAAAGGAGGTGACCAGCGGCCAGGAGGCCAGGAGCGCGAAGTAGATGTCGGCGGGCGTGACCGCGGTGTGCACCTCGGCTTTGATCACCTGCAGGGTGATCGCCGCACTCGCGGAGCAGATCGCCAGGATGAGAAAGAGGGCTAGGCAGAGCGCCGCCGCCTTGACGGTGAGAATCTGCCAGCGCGGGATCGGCAGGGCCAGCAGGAGTTCGAGACGGCCGTCCTCCTCCTCGCCAGCGAGCGTGCTCGTTCCGTTTAGGATCGCGTAAATTGCCAGGATAAGGGGCACCATATTGGTGACCGTTGAGGCGAGGTAGGCCTCGAAGGTGGCCATGCTCATGCCCATCGCCTGGTAGATCGGCAACTCCATCAGCTCTTGCAGCCCGGCCATCTTTGCGGAAAACTCGGGGTAGATGCCGACGTACATCGCCGGCAGCAGAGAGAGGCCGAGCCCCCAGCCGACGATGGCCAGGGCCCGGATCCGCATTTCGTGCCAAAAAAGCCTACGCATGCCTTTGCTCTCCCTCTCCCTTATCGTCGTTGTAATAGGCGAGGAATACGTCTTCGAGCGAGACGGCTTCGGTCTCTAAGCCCTGGACGTCGTAGCGCAATGCGGCCTGCAGGAGTGCCCGGAGGCCGCCGCGAACCTCGAGAGTAATTGTTTGTCCGCCCTGGTCGATTCGCATAGATCGTTCGATTTCGCGCACTCCGTTGAGCGCGAAGGCGTCGGCCGGGGGCGCCTTGTCGAAGCTCAGGTGCATTCGTTTAAAGTGCTGGACGATCATCTCTTCGACCCGCTTGATCGCCACCAGTTGGCCGTCGCGGATGATGCCAACGCGGTCCGCGACGGCCTGTACTTCGGGCAGGATATGCGACGAAAAGAAGACCGTCGCGCCCGCCTGCTTGGCCTCGCGGACCATCTCGATGACGGTCTGCTGCACCAGCGGGTCGAGGCCGCCGGTCGGCTCGTCGAGGATCAGCAACTCGGGCTGGTTCATGAAGGCGGTGACGATACCGACCTTTTGTTTGTTACCCCGAGAGAAGTGACGGATCTTTCGGCTGGTATCCAGACTCAGGCGTTCGGCCAACTCTTGCCAATGGCTTGAATGTGCATGCCCGCCGCGAAGGGAGTGGTACATCCTAAAAAACTCGCCGGCACTCATATCCGCGTACAAGGCGAGTTCGCCGGGCAGGTAGCCGATCCGTCGTCTTGCCTCGACGCCGTCTTTTTGACTGTCCAGGCGCTGGAAGAGCGTCGCCGTGCCGGCACTCGGGCGGATGATGTCGAGCAGGACCCGCTCCATCGTCGTCTTGCCGGCGCCGTTGGGGCCGAGGAAGCCGAAGACCTCGCCCTTTTCGACGTTGAGGTCGACGTCGACGATCCCGCGATGAGGACCGTAATGCACGGTCAATCCTCGAGTTTCGATCACGTACTCTGTCATCTGCGCTCCGGGGGTCGGGGGTTGAGGGTCGGGGGTCGAGGGTCGGCGCATTGTAGCTCGTTTCGCCGCGAAAGGCCTGCTTCCACCGCCGCCGCGGGCCTTTGTCGTTAGCGAGCGCAGGGCAGAGCGTCAACTAGCGCCTGCCGCAGCTCCTCTATCGTCGCTGGTTTGTGCAGCTGACTCGGGCAGTTGAGGCCGCTCAATACAAGCACAGTGCAGCCCGCGGTCGTCAGCTCGCGGAGCAGGTCGAAGCCGCCCTGGTGGTCCCGGCGTATGACGTCGAGAATTACCGTGTGCGGACCCGTGCGGCGGACTCGTGCGGCGGGTCAGGCCTGCCAGACGATGTTGCCAGCGATGATCGTCGCTCGAATCGCAGCTTTGCGGAGTTCGACGGCCTCGAGCGTCGTGATGTCATCGACGAAACATGTGAGATCCGCTTGGGCGCCGCGGCGCAGCGTGCCTAGGTGCTCCTCGCGGTGGGCTGCAAAGGCGGCGCCGCGGCTAAAACCGGCGAGTGCCTCCGAGAGCGTGAGGCGTTGCTCCCCGAGCCAACCCTTCGGTGGCTTGCCGTCGGCGTCCTGGCGGCTGATGGCGGCGTAAAGGCCGAGCGTCGGTGCGACCTCTTCGACCGGAAAGTCAGAGCCCAGGGCCATGTGCACCCCTTCGTCGAGAAAGCGCCGCCAGGCGTAGGCGCCGGCGAGTCGGGCCGCACCGATGCGATCCTCGACCCAGGGCATGTCGCTGGTCGCGTGTGTCGGCTGCATGCTGGCGACCAGGCCGAGTTCGCGGAAGCGCGGGATGTCGGCGGGGTCGACGATCTGGGCGTGCTCGATCCGCAGCCGTCGCTGCGAACCCGGGCCTGTGCCCGGCGGCAGAGCTGCGAGGGCGGCGGCGTAGGTTTCGAGGATCAGATGATTGGCGCGGTCGCCGATCGCGTGACTGGCGATTTGCCAGCCCCGGGCGAGGGCGCGATCACAGAGTTCGCGGAGCCGCTCGGGGCTCTGGATCAGGGTGCCGCGATGGCCCTGTCGATCGCTGTAGGGTGCCTGCAATGCGGCGCCACGGCTGCCCAAAGCGCCGTCGACGTAGAGCTTGACGCCCGCCAGGAGGTAGCGGGCTTCGGCGCGTATCGGGTCTGGGTCGCGCTCGCCAAGTGCCCCCGCGAGCCAATCGGAGTCAGCGTAGCCGTGGATCCGCATCTGCAATTCACCGCTTTTGGCGAGTTCGCGAAAGACTCCGTCGGCGAGGGAACTGACGCCCATCTCGTGCACACCGGTGAGGCCGCGGGCGAGGGCGTGCTGCTGAGCGGCGAGCAGTCGGCGGCGCAGATCGGCGGCGCTGATCGATGGTGTCGGCATCATCGACATCGCGTTGTCGACGAGCACTCCGGTGGCCGCTCCGTCGCTCGCTCGGAGGATTTCGCCGCCCTCGGGATCTGGGGTATCGGCGCCGATGCCTGCTTCTTTTAGAGCCGCTTTGTTCGCCCAGCCGGCGTGGCCATCGATGCGGATAAGCCAGACCGGGCGCTCGGGGAAGGCGGCCGAGAGCAGCTTGTTGTCAGGCATCGCACCCTGTCCCTTGGACCAGATGTTTTGATCCCAGCCGCGACCCAGGATAAACCGACCCGTCGGTGCGCCCTCACGGACCCTGCGGACGACCTCCTCCTCCGAGTTGGCGCCGCGCAGATCGATGATCTCGAGGTCGCGACCCAGGCCCAGGAGGTGGGCGTGGGCATCGGTGAGGCCAGCGACCGCGATCCCGCCCTCGAGGTCGAGCACTTGGGTGGCCTCGCCCTTGAGGTGATTGAGGAGTTTGGCCGCGGGGCCCAGTGCGGTGATCGTACCGTCGGTGATCGCCACGGCCTCGACCTCGCGGGCGTCGGGATCCATGGTGAGGATGCGCCCGTGCACGATCAGATCGGCGGGTCCGCGGCCGCGGCGAGTCGGGCTTTTTTTCTGGCCATTGTCGGGCTTTGCGCCCTTCGGTGGTGGGCGAGAGGGCCCGCAGGCACCGGTGACGATCGATGCGGCGATGAACTGGAGGAGGCTCCGGCGGCTCGACATGTTTGGACTCTACTCGAAGCGCTGCTGTCCGGGTTTTGTCTGGGTTTTGTCTGGGTTTTGTC
>CAYYUP010000073.1:9854-32515 GCA_964474905.1 uncultured Nannocystis sp.
GGGTTTTGTCTGGGTTTTGTCTGGGTTTTGTCCGGTGTTCGGGCTTGTCCGGGCGTCGCCGAGATGTCGCACCACTCGCATCATCCGCGCTATGCGCACTCACAGAGGGCTGCCCCAGGGAGCCAGAGTGAGTTATTAGGCCTGGCGCACGACTTGCTTATGCTCTCTGCGAACCGAAGGCTGCCGATGAAACTCGTCCCCCTTGCCCTCTCTTTCACCGCGCTCCTGGGCGCATCCGTAGCGCTTGCCGCCGACGATGCTGCCTCCGAGGGGGCGACGCTCGCCTTCGAGGGTGCCAACGGCATCGCCGCCTGCTCCTCCTGCCACGCCCTCAACGGCTGGGGCAACCTGCAGGCACAGGGCCCCGCGCTCGCCGGGCAAAACCCCGGTTACATCCGCAACCAGCTCCGCGCCTACCGCGAGGGCACACGGGTGCACGAGTCCATGGATCCGGTGGCCAAGCTGATCACAGACTCACAGATCGTCTCGGTCAGCGAGCACTACGCGGCGATGCCTGCGGGGCGTGCGAGCCAGGATCCGCCGAAGCCCGAGGACGCCGAAATAGGCCAGCGCTTGGCCACGCGAGGCGCCTGGGATCGCGAGATCCCTGCCTGCGAGCAATGCCACGGCCCGGGCGGTCGCGGCGTCGGTGAGAACTTCCCGCGCCTCGCTGGGCAGCACGCGTTCTATCTCAAGGGACAGCTCGAGTTGTGGCGCTCTGGAGTTCGCAAAAATGATCCAAACGAGCTGATGAAGGGCATCGCCGAGCGCCTGAGCAAGCGCGAGATCGAGGCGATCACCGCCTATTACGCGACCCTCGATCCCAACCCGCCGGCCAAGGACGCAGCGACGCCGACAGCCGAGGCCGCGCCCGCACCGGCAGCCGGCTCTGCAGCAAAAGAGGGGGGTCAGCCATGAGCCGCCTGAACGATCTGCACTCAAAGTCTGCGAATCACGCGAATCACGCGAATCACGCGAATCACACGAGTCACACGAGTCACACGAGTCACATGAATCACGTGAGTCACACACATCACACGAATCACACCGGTCGTGTGAGGCGGACGATTCGGACGATCGCGCTGCTCGGTGTTCTCGCTCCCTTGGGCCTGGGCGTCGGTCTTGGGTGTAGCGGGGCGCCGCAGCCCAAGACGGTTTGCAAAAAGTGTCCAAAGCTGCCAGAGGCCCCCGCCAAGGGCGAATCCTCCGAGGTCTCAGCGCCGAGCTTGCCCGATTACGGGGCGATTCCAGAGGGCCCCTTTGGCGACTCTGTGCGCCGCGGCGAGAAGATTTTTACCGAGACGACAGTCTACGCAGCCGACTACGCGGGCACCTCGCATAACTGCGTTAATTGCCACCTCGACGCCGGTCGGCGTGCCAACTCAGCGCCGCTCTGGGCTTCGTGGGGCATGTATCCCGCCTATCGCAAGAAAAATGACCGGATCAACTCGATGGAGGATCGCCTCCGCGGTTGTTTTACGTACTCGATGAACGCGTCGGTCTCGAAGGCCGGCCAGGCGCCACCTCCTGGCGATGCGATCCTCATGGATCTGCAGGCATATATGCGTTGGCTAGCCTTGGGTGTGTCGACCGGACGCGAGTTGCCCGGGCGCGGCTTTCCTAAGCTCGCCGACCCCGGGTCGCCGCCGGATGTCACCGCTGGGGCCCAGGTCTACGCCGACAACTGCGCGATTTGTCACGGCTCCGAGGGCTTGGGCCTGGAGGTCGAAGAGGGGCACGTACAGTTCCCGCCGCTCTGGGGCGCCAAGGCCTACAACTGGGGCGCTGGCATGCATCGGATCAATACCGCCGCCGGTTTTATCAAAGCGAACATGCCGCTCGGCAAGGGCAATAGCCTTACCGACAAGCAGGCCTGGGACGTCGCCGCCTATATCAATAGCCACGAACGGCCGCCAGATCCCCGGCAGGAGGGCGCCCTGGCCGACGCAGACGCGGCCTTCCACGGGCATCAATGCCTGTACGGTGAGGCTGGCAAGGATGGGGGGGAGATCCTCGGTGTCGGTATTGCTGCGGCGGCTGAGTAAGACGGCGGCCGAGGTGGCTGCACCGGCAGTCCGAGCGCAGCGCGGGTTAGCAAACCTGCTTGGGCTCGGGCTCGCATGGGCGATCGTTGTGGGCACAGAGGGCATCGCCGCAGCGGCTGCAGAGGAGGCCAAGTCTGACGCCGAGGCGCGCAGCTCGGACGCGGCTGCCGTGGTTGCGGCCCCGTCGACGGCTGCTGCAGACCAGCACCAGCAAGAGATCGACAGCTCGGCCGAGAGTCACAACTCTGCACGCGCAGCCGAATCTGAATCTTCTGAACCTTCTGAACCAAAGAAAAAGCGTGCGTTTCCCGTTACCTTTACGCCGCGCGGTCAGATTTTTGTTCGCGGTCAGGGTCGTTTTAATACAAAATTTGATCCGGTGGGGCGCGATCGGGACGTCGCGGTGCTCCAGCGGGCTCGTCTGGGTCTGCTCGCCGAAACGGGTCCGGTAAAGGCCTATGTCGAGGCCCAGGATATCCGTAAATGGGGTTTTGGGGGCTCGACGGTCGCCGATAAAGCGAACCTCGATCTGCACCAGGGCTACCTCGAACTCGGCGGTGCGAAGGCGGGGCGCTCTGCCTCTTTGCGGCTCGGTCGACAGGAGATTCAGATAGGCAGTCGCCGGTTGATGGTCGACGCCAATTGGAACCCGCGCGGCCAGAGCTTTGATGCCCTGCGCATGGTCGGTGCGAGCGGCATGGTGTCTCTCGATGCGGGCCTGATGATGCTCGCTCCGCCGACTACCTTTAGCATCGCCGATCCGGGCGGCGACCCAGAGCTCGCCCGGGAAGTGCAGACCCGAGGGACCTACAGCGCCTATACGCAGCTCGGCGTGTCGCTCGGCCCGGCATTGACCTTTGAGGGGCTTGTGCTCGGCATCAGCCAGCGGCCGACAGCGAAGTCACCGACGGCCGAGCGGGACATTGTCAATGGCGGTCTTCGGATGCACGGCAAGGCGGCGCCAGGGCTCATCTACGACGTCGAGGCCTACGGTCAAGCGGGGCGCGAACTCGGCCTCAAGCACCGGGCCTGGGCGGGTTTTGCAACCATCGTCTACACATTTAAGGCACGCATCAAACCAGGGCTCAGCCTGCGCTACAACTACGCCACCGGTCAGGCCTGCACGGGCAGTCCAGAGGAGGGCTGCGGCAATGTGCAGAGCGGCGAATTTTATCGATTCTTTGGCCTCAAACACGCCCGTTATGGTCTCACCGACAATGTTGCCCATTCCAACCTTCGCGAGTTTGAGCTCGGCGCCCATCTGGCGCCGCATTCGACTGTTAAGCTAAACCTCAGCTATCATTTTATTCAGCTCGATGAGCCCACCGGACGCTGGCGTCGCGTAAATAATACACTCGCTGGCGCCGGCTGGGACCCGAACAATACCCGCCGCAATCTCGGGAACGAGGTCGACCTTCTGGTCATCTATCGCCCGTGGAAGGCGCTGTTTATGCAGCTGGGCTACGGGGTATTTATGCCGCAGGAGGCGGGCCGCCAGATCGCCGGTTCGGCGTCGCAACATTTTGTCTTTTTGTGGATGGTCGCCAAGCTCTGAGCGCTCGCTGTTGCGGATCCTGGATCAGGACCAGCGGATGCCCTGGGCGAGGGGCAGTTCCCGGGAGCCATTGATCGTGCAGGTTTGCCGGCGCATGTAGGCTTTCCAGGCGTCGCTGCCGGACTCACGCCCGCCACCGGTCGCCTTTTCGCCGCCAAAGGCCCCACCGACCTCGGCGCCGCTGGTACCCAGATTGACGTTGGCGATACCGCAATCGCTGCCTGCGGGCCCCCAAAAATGCTCTGCGGCCCGCACACTGTCGCTAAAGAGTGCGCTCGAGAGGCCCTGCTCGACCTCGTTGTTCCAGGCCATCGCCCGCTCTAGATCGTCGTCGCGAAAGGTCTTGACGTAGAGGATCGGCGCGAAGGTTTCGGTGTTCATCGGCGCGAAGGCCCTCTCCTCGTCGGGTGCTCGCACGAGTGTTGGCTGGACAAAGAAACCGGCACGATCGACGACTTCTCCGCCCGCCAGGATCTCGCCGCCGCACCGGCGAATGTTAGCGATCATCGCCACAAAGCGCTCGCGGGCGTCGGCATCGATCAGCGGTCCGACCAAGGTCTGGGAATCGCGGGGATCGCCAATTCGGGCCTCTAGCTGGGCGTAGGCGGCGATTAGGCGTTTGATCAGCGGGCCGTAGGCTTGGCGCGCGACGAAGAGCCTGCGGGTGGAGGTGCAGCGCTGGCCGGCTGTGCCAGCGGCACCAAAAACGATCGCTCGGGCGGCGAGATCGAGGTCGGCGGTGGAATCGACGATGACCGCGTTGTTGCCCCCGAGTTCGAGCAGGCTGCGACCCAGACGGGCGGCCACCCGCGGCGCGACAATCCGGCCCATCGCACAGGAGCCGGTGGCGCTGACGAGGGGGATCCGCGGATCGTCGACCAGGGCGGCGGCGACCGGATCATCAGCGCCGATCACCAGCTGCATCGCTTCGCCGACGCCGGCTTCGGCGAGCAGCGGTTGCAGCAGTCCGTGGGTCGCAAGGGCGCACAGCGGCGCTTTGAGGCTCGGTTTCCAGATCACAGGATCGCCGCAAACCAGGGCGAGCGCAGTGTTCCAGGCCCAGACGGCGACCGGAAAATTAAACGCCGAGATGCAGAGCACGGGGCCGAGCGGCAGCCATTGCTCGAAGATCCTGTGACCTGGCCGTTCGGACATCATCGTGCGACCGCCGAGGGAGCGCGAGAGACCGACCGCAAAGTCACAGATATCGATCATCTCTTGGACCTCGCCGCGGGCCTCTTGGATGCCCTTGCCGACCTCGATGCAGACGATGCGCGCGAGTGATTCTTTGTGTCGACGGAGCTGCTCGCCGAGCTTACGGACAAGCGCACCGCGGCCGGGTCCGGGGATCTGGCGGAGAGCCCGAAAAGCCTCACTGGCCCGCTCGACCGCTGCGCTCGCGTTCTTGTGCGAGCACATGGCGATCGAGGCCAGCGGCGCTCCGGTCGACGGATCCAAGCTGACACAGATGTCGGCGCCCGCGTCTGGGGAGGGCGCGCTCAGGCCGAGCTCGGTGAAGAGCGCTTGGACTTCGGGGGTGGCGATCATGGCCGGCCAATACCACGCTTCACGGCCTGATGTGCGCCCAAACGTGTGGGTTGATGCGCGGCGGCCTTGCCGGCAGCTCATCTTTGTCGATTGCACGTTGTCCGGAGATTCTCGTGGGCCGCTCGGGCAGGGTCGTTGGTGGCTATGGGATACTCATTTGTATGTTCCGTAGATTGACGACATTCGCGTTTTCGTTGGCCCTTGTGCCCATTGCCTGCACCGGAGATGATAGCTCTGGCACTGAGGGCGCGACCGGTACGGATACGGCGTCCGGTACGAGCACGGGCACAAATACGGGTCCGGGCACCGGCACGAGCACGAGCAGCGGAACTGGCAGCGCGAGCGAGAGCACCAGCTCGACCAGTGGGGGCGTCAGTGCGAGCGCCACCGGCACGACGACGACGACGACGACGGAGGGCACGACCACGGTCAGCACGGCCACGGACGGGACAACGACGATGGCGACGGGGCCGGGCACGACGACGGAGGGCACGACGACGGAGGGCACGACGACGGAGGGTACGACGGAGGGCACAACCACGGGAACCACCACGGGCACGACCACAGATACCGGGTCTGGCACCGATACGGAGGGCATGGGCAACCCGCTGTGGAACACGCCAAACCTCTGGTACTCGGTGGAGAACAAGCTGCATTACATCGAACTCGACGAGAACGACGGCACCGTCGTGCAGCTGGTCACAAGCACGATCACGACCCCCCTGCTCGACGGTTTTGACGGCTTGACGATGCTAGAGGACGGCTCGTTGCTCGGTTCGCGGGTGCTCAAGGGCATGGGCTCCCAGATCTTTTATGTAGCCGACCCGCCGACCGAGGCGAGTTCGATCGAGGTCGTGATCCTGGGCATGGTCCCGGACACCCTGCTGATCGAGGCCCTCTATACCGATTGCAACGGCCTGGTCTACCTGATGGACAGCGGCGTCGATCTGACCAGCTCCATTGGCAACCGGCTCATTCGCTTCAAGGGCAATTATCTCAACGGCGATCTTAACTACGAAGTGATCACCGATCTCGAGGATGCGAGCGTCGCCGATATCGATGACCTGGGCCCCGGTATCGACGCGGAGGGACTGATCACCGACGGCGAGGGTTTTGCCATCGACTCGGGCACGGTCTTCTCTTTTGATTACGTCACCGGTACCGGCGTTGAGGTCGGCAAGGGCGGCACCTGGGGCAGCCACGCGCTCGGGGGCCCGCTCTTTACCGACGACACGGCGCGTCTCTACCTGCTCGACGTCAGCGCCAATCTCTTCGAGGCCGATCCGATGACGCTGATGCTGTCGCCGGTGTTGGTGACCGGGCCGAAACCAGAGGGCGACGCCCCGGGGGGCTGGAGCGGTCTCACGGGCCCCTTGACCGAGTGCGAGTCGACGCTTCCGCAGTAACCCATCTGGCCTAGAAGGCGACTCAATGCCATGTAGCGGGGCGTGTGTGGGGTTTTCCGCGGGGCAAAAACTTGTGAGATTGCGCTCGTGTGAAGGCCTTCGTGGGGCCTTTCGCCGCTGCGAAAGTAGTGTATAAGTCTCGCCCCGCCACGGGCCCGTAGCTCAATTGGCAGAGCAAGGGACTCTTAATCCCTGGGTTGTAGGTTCGATTCCTACCGGGCTCAAAAAAGAGAAGACGACCACGAGACCCCAGACGCCTGTGCGTTCGGGGTCTCTGTCTTTTTGGTTTTTGGGTTTTGGGTTTTGGGTTTTGGGCTCGGGCGTCCGCATCAGCGACGGCGGCGTCGCGAGAGCAGCGCGAGTACCAGTAAACCGAGTGGAGCCGCCGAGCGCTGGGGATCTGGGCGCACAGTGCAGGCGCAGCCGTGGCTCCAGGGTTCGAGACCGATGCCGATGCCGCCGCTCTCACTGCCGCCGCTCTCGCTCTCGTCTGTTGTCTCGCCTGTTGTCTCGCCTGTTGTCTCGCCGCTGGTCGACAGAGTGACGCTGCAGGCGTCGTCGGCTTCGAGGCAGAGCTGCTCGCCCTCGCAGATCAGCGCCGTGCACATGCCGTCGATGCTGCCGCCCCCGGCGATGCTGCAGCGCTGACAGGGAGCATCGCAGAGGCTCTCGCAGCAGAGGGCATCGACACAATGTCCGGAGGTGCAGGTGGATCCATCTGTGCAGGTGTTGCCCGCCGCGTAGAGGAAGTCGAGGCCGAGAGCGTCGCCGTCGGAGCTGGCCATCGGTGCTGGCGATCCGACCAGCGCGCGCCGACCCCAGCTGGCGATCGAATGGCCAAAGTAGCCGCCCTCTGGTTGCCGCATGTCGCTTTCGATGAGGGCGACGGGCGCACGGGGATCGTCCGGCGAATTGTACACATAGACCCTGCCAAAACCCTCGGCCGGCGCCCCCACCAGCAGCGACCCTTCGGCGAAGGAGAGCGCCGCACCAAAGCGAGGGCTGAGCCCCTCAGGCGGGTGCAGGATCGCTGCGAGATCCCAGGAGTCAGCGTCGCTCTGGTGGTAGACAAAGACCGCTCCCAGGTCGTCGTCACTCGCGGGGGCACCGACCGCCAGGAGATCGTCAGAAAGGGCCAGTGATGCGCCAAATTGGAGGGTTGTCGGGGCGTCCTGCGGAGCTATCAGCGGTCCTGTGATTGTGAATACACCGCCCTCGCGCCGGGCGATGTGCACCGCGCCCTGGAGCGACTCCTGGGAGGCGCCGATCGCCAGAACATCGCCGTCTAGGGCGAGCGCGTGGCCAAATTGACCGCCGATCTCCGCGGCGAGCAACGGCGGGTCGGCGATCCACGTGCCGTCGAAATGATAGGGGTAGACCGCACCGATTCCACCGGGATTGGGGGCGCCGATGAGTAGGGCATTCGAATCGAAGACGAGGCTGCGACCAAAGCGTAGGCTTTTGGGTTGGGTGAGCGTCTCTTCGCTTAGCCAGGTCGCGCCGTCAAAGCGGTAAATGTACACAGTCTCGGCATTTTGAGCGGTGATCGCGAGCCGCGGCGGGGCGATCGCGATCGTCGATCCAAAAGCCGAATCGGCCATCTCTCCGAAGATCGTGGAGTGTATATTTAGAGAATCCTCTTCGGAGGTGTAGATAAAGACCGCGCCGAGGGCGATGCCCACCTCAGCCTCACCAAAAGGGGCACCGATCGCCGCGAAACTACCAGAGAGGGCGAGAGCCTCGCCAAAGGTCGAGGGAATCGTCGGCGTCACCGGCCAGGTATGGGTGATCGGCAGGGGCTGCGAGGCGCTGAAATCAGCCGCCCGGATGTCTGTACTGGCCGAAAAAAGCAGGAGGAAGAGAGAGGCGGCGATGCACCCAGAGCACCGCCGACTCATGGCGCCGCCTCGCGCACAGGGAAGCAGAGCCCGGGGCGCTCGCCTTGGATGTTGTCGACCTCGACACACTCCTGGGCCGACGGACAGGTGATATCGGCGTCGCACTCGAGTACACATAGTGACTCGCCGTCGATCTCGAGGCAGCGCGCCGGGGCGTCGCCATCGGTCGGGGCAGGGCAGGGCGAGCTGCAGGCCGGAGCGCAGAAGCCGACGTCGTTGTCGATCGACGGCCGGATGACGCAGGCGAGCAGGCCGGCGTCCTGGCAGGCCTCTGAGCTGCGACAGGGGGCGTAACGCAGAGCATCCGCGTCGAAACAGGCGGTGATCGCCAGGGCGGCGAGAAGGGTTGCGAGGGGGCCCCAGGTGCGGCGGCGCCTGTTTGGTAGTGCGGCGGTGCGCCTGTGGTGTTGAGCCTTCATCGCCAGGACAATGGTCAGTAGCGCACAGGGCATCCGCGAGATCCCTCCGACCTTATCTCGAACCTTATCTCGAACCCCGAACCCGCGACAGTATTTGCCCGCCGACTTGCCATCGCCCCGCAGGATCGGGATCCTTTAAGGCGAGTGAGGGGGCGAGATCGACGGTTGGGCGCGGGAGCTAGTAGCCGCAGACGCTTCGGTCACGCCATGATCGCGCTTTCGTTGTCGCTGCTGGTCGCGTTCAGTCCTGTGCAGGCCCGCTCCGCGCCCGCACAAGAGACCGCCCGAGCGCGGGTGGAGGCCCTCTACAGCGACGCGGCGGCGGCATTGGAGCGCGATGATCCGGCGGGCGCAGCCGCCTGTTATGCGGAGGTCTTGGAGGTCTTGCCGGAGCACGAGAACAGCCACGGGAGCCGCGTTCTCGCCCTCGCAGATGCTCTCGCGGCCTATCGCGCGGCCTCTACGGGGTCCTCGTCGGCCGAGCCTCTATGCGCCGCGATTGCGCTTGTCCGGGCCTATCGCAGCGATCTCTCCGCACATTACGGGCCCCATGCAGCCGAGCGTGATGGCGCAATGTTGGCGGTCGCAGAGGAGAGCGCGTTGACAGAGTTGCTCGTCACAAAGGACATGTCCTGTGGGTCAGGTGATCTTGGTGGTGGTGATCTGCAGGACGCGGGGGTGGAGGCGGGTTCTGGATCGGCAGCCGAGCCGGTGCCGGCAGCCGAGTCCGCGACTGAGCCAGGGGCTGGGCCAGCCTCGGGACCCGGACCTTCGGTCGGGCTTGATCCTGCGCCGAGCTCTGCCTGGCCGGGCCGCAAAGGACTCACTGGATATACGCTGGGGGGCGCTGTCGGTCTCGGCATCGGCGGTGTGTTTCTCGGGGTCATGAGTGGGGGTCTTATTGTCGGCGCGCGGGCGACTCGAGATGCGGCGACGCTGCGTGCGGAGATGCCGAGCCTCACCGTCGACGATCCTGAATTCGACGAGGTCATCGCCCGCGGTCGCCGCGGTGATCGGGCGGCGATCATCGCCGGGGTCGGTGCGGGAGTGGCGCTCGCGGTCGTTGCAATTTTGATCGCAATCGGCACAAAACGGGCTCAAAGGCGTGCGCAGGCGAGAATTAGCGCGACGCCGACGACCGAGATCGGCCGCGCCTTTGTCGTCCGCTTTGGATCCCTCTGACGGGTACAATCGCGGCGGGTATGAGCACGCACCAGCACCCGCCAGCGGAGTCAGGCTGGCCCGAGCATGGCGCGATGATCGCGGGCCGTTATCGCCTGGGCGAGCGGATCGGCGAGGGCGGCATGGCGGCGGTCTACCTGGCGAACCGCGCCGACGATGGCATCGAGGTCGCGGTCAAGATCCTGCGCCCGGAGATCGCCGCCGACCCCGAGGTTGTGCGCCGGTTTTTGCAAGAAGCCCGGGCCGCCTCGCTTATCCGCCACCCGAAGATCGTCGGCATCCTCGACTTTGGGTTCACCGGCGAAGGCGTCGCGTTCTTGGTGATGGAGCGGCTGGTCGGCGATGACCTGGCCGATGTGCTGGGGCGCGACGGTCCCTTTACCTGGCAACGCCTGGCTCCCCTCGCGCTCGACGTCTGCGCGGCCCTGGCTGCGGCCCACGAGGCGGGCATCGTGCACCGCGACGTCAAGCCCGAGAACTGCTTTTTGCTCACCGGTCCCGACGGCCAACCGCTGGTCAAGGTGCTCGACTTTGGGATCGCGAAGGATGTCGGCGGTTCGCTGCCAGATCGCCCACAGACCGCGACAGGCATGCTCTGCGGCTCGCCTGAGTACATCGCGCCGGAGGTGATCATGGGCAAGGTGGCGGAGGTTGGCAGCGACATCTATGCCCTTGGCATCACGATTTACGAGCTGCTCACGGGCAGTCATCCCTTCGTCGGAGCCGAATTTGGAGAGATGCTCGCGGCTCATGTTCAGCGGGCACCGCCCACCTTTGCGAGCCGCGGGATTGAGGTGCCGCCGGGGGTCGAGGAGCTGGTGCAGCGCTGCCTGGCAAAGCACCCCGACGAGCGTCCTCCGAGCATGGTGGCGGTCGCTGCAGCGATCAAAGATACGCTCCGCGGCAATGTCGTTGTGGCCCTACCAAAACGGCGCGTGCGCGGGCTGTGGATCCTGGGCGTCGTGCTTTTGCTGGCGGTGCTCGCAGGCCTAGGCGCCCTGGTGTTCAGTTGGCAAAGTGGCTGGCGCGGGGCGGAGACTGCGGGCACGGCGAGTGCCACAGGCACCACAGGAGTCACCGAAACAAGCGGTGCGGCGGGCTCGACAGCGGCGACCGAATCAGCGGGCTCGGCATCGTCGACAGGCAGCGCGAGTGGGGGCGCAACGACGGGCGCTTCGACGGGGGACGATGACGACATCATCGCCGGTCCGATCGAGGAGGTCGAGACGCGCCGAGGGCTGAGCAAGAGGCGAGCGAAGCGGCTGATCCGTCGAAAAATCGCCTCGCGGGCGAAGCGTTGTCTGCGTAAGCACACCTCGCTCGTCAGGGGGCAGCGCTTCGCGGTCGACGTGGTGATCGACAGCGAAGGCATGGCGACGGCGACCGCGAAGTTGTTGCCGCAGAGCCCAGCCGCGAGTTGTATCGGTGGGCTCTTCAGCCGCACGCAATTCCCGCTGAGCCGCGCCGGTGGTTCGTTTGTCTACAAATTTTCGCTCTAGCGCTCTTCTGTCAGCTGAAGATCGCCATCAATCGCCGGATCAGAGGACCCGTGGGCGGCCCGGCCCTGACGAGCCCAAACGTGACGGCGCAAACAAGCGCGCATCGCAGAGGGCTTGTACGCACCCCAACCTTGAGTGCGGTCCCGAATGAGCGACGAATCCTGGCATTGACGAGATCGACGCTCGAGAGTTCGTCGAGCACGAGGTGGACGATAAAACCCGCGCAGATGAAGGTGCCGTAGAGCCACGAGTGCAGGGGGCCGATGTCGAACAGACGGGTGGCGAGGCTCGCCGTGGCGGCGCCGCAGAGGGCTGCACTGGGGATCGAGTGCACGAGGCCCCGGTGCACGCACAGCTTGTTTGAGAGCGCCCGCAGGCCGACGCTGACGAGCAGGAGGGCGACGATCGCAGTGACGGCCACCAGTGCCGGAGGTTGTGTGCCGTAGAGAGTGACGGTGGTGGCGACGGCGGCCGCGATCCCGAGCGCAGAGAAGATGAACCGCGTCGGCAGGGATTGATCGGCGTCGATGTCGGGCAGTATGCCCCCGAGGGTGCCCAGCGAGGCGCAGAGCAAAGCTGCCCCGGGAGACACGAGATCGGCGTTGATTACCGTGATTGCGCCGATTGTGGCGACGATCGCGGCTCCTAGAACATGGGTGCGAAAATTGGCCATCGACGGGCTCGCTCGCGACAGTTTACGCGGGAGTTTGCGACCGCCAAAATTCCCCAAAAATGCGCCCGGCGTTGCGGTGTTGCGGCTCTGCGCGGGGGTCCTTTGCAGTCGCTATTTGGTTCGCTGATCGGCAGCGCGGAGGAGCGCGGAAGATCGTCGCCACGCCCCTCCGCGGATGAGTTTGACACCGCCGAGGTGTAGATGCAGGGAGTTCTTAAAGTGTGTGTATTTGCCCGGCGCGTTTGGGCTCGTTGCATATGGTGTGGATCGACTGCGCCCCGCGCCGCCTGCGGTGGGTTAGGCTGCCCGGGATTAGGAATGAAATGTCTGACCAAGCGAATCACGAGACGCTAGTCGCACTGCTCCGCCATCGCGCCGCGACCCAGCCTGACGCGAAGGCGTACACGTTTCTCGAGGATGGCGAGCGCGAAGCGGGAACGCTGACTTTCTCAGAGCTCGATCGTCGGGCTCGCGCCATTGCTGTTGCGCTTCTCCGATCGGTTGCTCCCGGGGAGCGGGCTCTGCTGCTGCATCCGCCGGGGATCGACTACATCCCGGCATTTTTTGGGTGCCTCTACGCCGGCGTTGTTGCGGTGCCCGCATTCCCGCCGTCGCGGCGCCGCCATGATGCCCGCCTGCGCTCGATGATCGCCGACAGCGAGGCCAAGCTGGCGCTCACAGTGAGCAGCGAGTTTGAGGCTCGAGCGGATTGGCAAGAGCATACGCCAGCGCTGCGCGGCCTCGAGTGGATCGCCACCGACGCGGTCGGCCTGGATGCGGCACCGCAGTGGGGAGCGCCGACTCTGAGCGCCGATTCGCTGGCGTATCTGCAGTACACCTCGGGTTCGACATCGACGCCCAAGGGCGTGATGGTCAGCCACCGAAACCTGCTTTACAACCTCCGCGATCTCGACGGTCCCTGGGAGCACGATCAGCGCTCGGTGATGGTGACCTGGCTACCTGTCTTTCACGACATGGGGCTTATTTACGGGCTATTAGCGTCGCTGTATCGCGGTTTTTACTGCGTTCAAATGTCGCCGATGGCGTTTATCCAGCGGCCGATTCGTTGGTTGCGGGCGATCACGGCCTACGGTGGCACCCACAGTGCGGCGCCAAATTTTGCCTACGAGCATTGCATCCGCAAGATCCGTCCGGCGGATCGCGCCGACCTCGATCTGCGGAGCTGGCGGATGACCTTAAACGCGGCCGAGCCGATCCGGGTCGAGACCATGGAGCGTTTTGCCGAGGCCTACGGGCCCTGCGGTTTTGAGCCCCAAGTAATGACACCCGGATACGGCCTCGCCGAGGCGACCCTCAAGGTCACCGCGGATCAGGCGAAGAGGCCGCCCTGTGTCCGCTACATCTCGGCGCTCTTGCTCGAGCAAAACGAGATCCAAGAGGTCGAGGCGAGCCACGAGGACGCGCGCGCGGTGATCGGCTGCGGCGGGCCGATGTTTGAGACGACGGTCGCGATTGTCGACCCCGAGACCCACCAGTGCTGCGCCGCCGATCGTGTGGGCGAGATCTGGATGGGCGGTCCGTCGCGGGCTCAGGGTTATTGGCGACGCACCGAGGAGAGTGCGGCGACCTTTCGCGCGAAGATCCGCGACGCCAGCGGTCGCGAGGGCGACGAGCCCTATCTGCGTACCGGCGATCTAGGTTTCATGGTCGACGGTCAGCTCTTTGTTACCGGTCGTCTGAAGGATCTGATCATTGTCCGCGGCAGCAATCACTACCCGCAGGATATCGAGTGGACCGCGGAGCACAGCCATCCTGCGCTGCGCCCGGGCGGTGCCGCGGCCTTTTCGTTTGCCGCGCGGGCACTCGAGCGTTTGGTGCTCATCATCGAGGTCAAGCGCGAGGCGATCGCGACGGTCGATGTCGAGGCTGTGATCGAGACGATCCGGCGGGCGGTCGCCGAGCAGCACGAGGTTGCTATCGACGCGATCCAGCTGGTCGAGCCGGGCGGCGTTCCCAAGACCTCGAGCGGCAAGAAACGGCGGCGATCCTGTCGGGATGCCTTTGTCGGCGGCAAGCAGCGCCTGGTGGGCGGCTCGCTCAGCGAGGCCGTGCGCGCCGAAATGCAGGGCGAAGACGAGGTCAAGCCGAGTCCCACGATCCTGAGCAAGACACCGCCGATGCCGAGCCCGCGGGCCGAGGTGTACTCCCATCTCGAGTGGCTGCGCAGCTACGCCGAGCGGCGGATCGATGTCACGGCGATCGACGAGCGGCGGACGATCCCGCCGCATATCATCCTCGACTTCGGCAACCGGGGTCTGTTGGGCATGCAGATCCCCCGCGAGTTTGGCGGTCTGGGATTTGATACTCGAGGTCTGCTGCGGGTGATCGAGCAGCTCGGCGCGATCGATCAGACTCTGGCGCTCTTTGTCACCCTCAACAATGTGCTCGGTGTGCGGCCAATCCTGCGTTACGCGAGTGCTTCTGTTCGCGAGGAGCTGCTGCCCCGCTTGGCCCAGGGCCGTGAACTCGCCGCCTTTGCGCTCAGCGAACAAAATGCCAGCTCCAATCCAAATACGATCGAGAGCTATGCGGTGCCCAGCAGCGGTGGGTGGCGCTTGCACGGTACCAAATGGTGGAGCGGTGCCGCGGCCTGGGCGGGCATCATTCATGTCTTTGTCCAGGAACTCGACGCGGGTGGTCGCTCGCGGGGAGTCAGTGCATTTGCCGTGCCCCAGGCTGCAGAGGGGCTTCGGCAGGGTCCTGAGTCGTTGTCGATGGGCGTGCGCGGGCTTATCCAAAATACGGTGCACCTAGGCGGGGCCCTGGTGCAGGAGAGTTCGCGCATTGGCGAGGCTGGCCACGGCATGGAGGTCGCCCAGGACGCGATGATGCACGGTCGCCTGGCGATCGCCGCGATGAGCCTGGGCGGCATGCGACGCTGCTCGCAGCTGATGCTTCGCTACGCCGAGCGCCGCGAGGTCTCGACCGGTCGGTTGCTCGACAACCCGGTGACACGGGCGCGATTGTCGACGATCCTGGCGATGACCACCATCGTCGAGGTTCTCGTCGACCGGATCGCGGAGCGCCTTGATGCCGGTCTCGACGTGCCGCCCGAACTCTACGCAGTTGCCAAGATCGCCGGTCCCGAGTTTTTCTGGCTCTCCGCCGACTTCTTGGTCCAGCTGCTCGGGGGGCGGGGTTATGTAGAAAACAACCACGCGCCGAAGCTCCTGCGCGACGCCCGGGTGCTGCGCATCTTTGAGGGTCCGACGGAGTCGCTGGTGATGTACGTCGGCTCGCGCCTGTGGAACCACGGCGAGGAGCTGAGCGGCTTTATTTCGGAGATCGGTACCAAGCCGCTCGCCGACGATCTTTGCCGATTGGTAGAGGAACTGCGCGGTCGTTGGGAGCGCGATTCGCTGCGCGATCCGGTAGGCACCATCCGCTGGTTGCACCTGCTCTTGGGCGAGGTTGCGGTCGCGACGACGCTGCTCGCCGTGGTCACTGCGACCTCGCCGAGCGCCGACGAATGCGACGCCTACGCGCTGCGCTGGGCGACCCGCAACCTCGAAGAAAAAGTCGCCAAGGCACGCGCTGGCGACATGATCGCGGGTTTTGGATCGGCGACGATCGAGGAGAGAATCCGCGGCTTTCGCGGATCGATCGGCGAGGTCGATCTCGATCCTCCGGGTGTCGATATACGCGTCGATCCCCTGCTCGCGCGCCACTACACAGAGCCCGCCGAATCGGCGCAGCAGCAGGGCGCCAAGGCCCCGAACGATGCCGAGAACGACGCCGTCAAGGATTGGATGGTCCGCTGGCTCGCGGATGAGTTACAGCTCCATGAGTCGGCGATCGATCGCAATCAGCCCCTCTCGGAGATCGGTCTTGACTCGGTGATGGCTGCTGGATTCATCGCCGATCTCAACGAATGGCTAGACACGGATCTCGCGGTTGACATGGTCTGGTCCTACCCGACGATCGATCAACTCTCGGCCCGTGCGGTCGGCAGCGGCACATCGGAGGTGATCGTCGATCCGATGGCCGACACCGAGCTGCCCGAGGACATTCGCCCGGCGGAGGGAATCCTGCCGGTTGTCGACAGGCCGTCGCTGATCTTCTTGACCGGGGCCACCGGTTTTCTCGGCTCGTACCTGCTTCGCGAGCTTCTCGATCGCACCGACGCGCGGGTCATCTGCTTAGTGCGGGCTGCCGACTCCAAGGCCGCGAAGCTGCGGGTTCTCGATACGCTCGCGAAGTACGGCATCGACGAGCCCGGGCAAGCGGCGCGTATCCAGGCCTACAAGGGCGACCTCTCCGAGCCCAGACTCGGCCTTAGCGAGGAGCTTTGGGCGGAGCTCGCGAGTTCGGTCGAGGCGATTTACAACTGCGGTGCGCTGGTCAATTTTGCCTATCCCTACCAGGCGCTGCGGGCCGCCAATGTGCTCGGAACCCTCGAAATACTGCGCCTAGCGACGAGCAAGCGGCTCAAGCCGGTGCACCATGTATCGACCTACAGCATTGTTGGCAGCCTCAGTCTAGACCCCCGCCGCGACATCGAGTCCGACGCTCATATCTTCCGTCGGCCGCTCTTTGACAACGCCTATCTCTGCGGAAAATTTGTCGACCTAGGCTATGTAAAGAGCAAGTGGGTCGCGGATTTTTTGGTGCTCGCCGCTCGCGATCGCGGTGTGCCCATAGTCGTCTATCGACCCGCATCGATCTCGGGGCACAGCGGCACTGGTCGCTGGTCGGAGCACGATTGGGTCTGTCGGTTGATCGCCGGTTGCGTGAAGATGGGGGTCGCGCCGCAGCAGGATGTCGTTCTCAACCTCGTGCCCGTCGACAGGGTCGTCGGTGCGATCGTCACCCTATCGATGCGTCAAGAGTCGTGGGGACGCGGGTTTAATCTAGCCAATCCGCGCAATGTCGCTTGGAGCAGGATCCTCGAGCGGCTCAACGCCCAGGGGTTTGAGGTCACCGAGATCGATCCCGAGACCTGGCAAAAGCGCTTGGTCGCCGAGGTCACGGATCGCGATCATCCGCTCTATCCGCTGGTGCCGGTATTTACGCGCCGCGATCCTGAGCGCATTGTTCTCGGTTTCTCGCCGCGCTCAATGGGGCCCCAACTGCTCGCGTCGTTGACCGCCGAGGAGTCCGGCCTCGCCGATCTTGTGGTCGACGATTCGATGATCGATTGCTACCTGCGGGTACTTTTTGGCGTCGAAGATCCTGGCCACGACGAGGGCTCTGGCATGATTCGCCTGACCCGCCCCGAGGATCCTTTCGATCCCGAGGACACCGAGCGCCGTCTCCTGCGGACCGACGCTCTCTATCGCCGACTCGCCTGGCACGGCGACGGCGTGCTCTCGCAAAGGGCACTGCTCCAGCGCGCAGCCTTTGTCCGCGCCCAGCACGGTTGGTCGGTCGATCATCCGAGCTACGTCGGTCTGGTATGGGCCACAGAGCGCCTTTGGGAGCGCCTCTGCGCCTGGGGCGGGGTCTCGCCCGAGGGTATTCTTAGTCCCGAGATCTGGCGCAGTACGACGCAAGTGTTGATCGATGGCATCCTCCGTGACGGCCGCGCACCGAGCTGGCTTACCGGGGTTCTCTACGTGATCTTCAGGAGCATCGATGTCGACGGCGACGGTCTGATCACACCCCGCGAGCACACCCAGTACCTCGCTTCGATCGGGGTCGCACGCGGCGATCCCGAGGCCTTCCACAGCGTCGATGTCAACGGCAGCGGCAGCGTGGATATGGAGGAGTTCGAGGACTCGTTCTTGCGGTTTTTGTCGGGTCGTACCCTGCATGACGCGGGCAGTCTTTTTCTGCTGGGTACTCTTGGTGATTCTTAGGGATTGGTGAGGATGCTCGCAGGCGTCCTCTGAGCTGCGATTCTGTCGATTTTGGTGATTCTGTCGATTCTGTCGATTCTGGCGAGGGTGATGCCGACATGGATCGCCAAGCAAGAACCGCGAGCATCACAAACTCGGTGCTGCGTCGTATTTCAGCCCTGTGCACACGAAAGGACGCAGACGGTGGGCGATCGGGCCGGACTCCACTCCCTTGCCAGGGGCGGAGCTGCCCGAGCTAGCACCTGTGTCCGTGGTATTGGACTGCCCGTGCCGGTTGCCAGCTCAGACATCGAGAAGCTTTCGCGCGCGCATTTCACGCGTGCATCTCTGCGAGCTGATCGAGGCTCGCTATCTCGATCGGCTTTGCGGATCAAATTACCTTCCGAGGACGGCACCCTTGAGGTTTCCAGCAGGAGCGGAGCCATCCGATGACACTCGATTCTTTTGCAGTTGAGCGCTACCGGGGGTTCAAGGAGCGCACCGAGATCAAAATCCGGCCGCTAACGCTCCTCTTCGGGTACAATAGCGCCGGAAAAAGCGCGCTTCTTCGGGTGCTGCCGCTTCTTCGTGACACCCTTCGGACAGGTCGCGATCCGATCGATTTTGGCTCTGAAGTGGTGTGCGGCGCGACCTTCAGAGAGCTCCACTGCCGCTTTTCAGGAGCGCCGACGATCGCCGTCGAGCTAGCGTCAGAGTCGGAGGCGATGCGCTATGTGATCCGTGATCTCGCGGGGGAAGATCGCCAGATTGTCGAGGTTGTGACTCGCAGGACGGACGATGGCGAGCAGGTTTTGGAGTGGACCACAGAGGGAGATAGTTACGAGTTGTCGCGAAGTGGAGTTGCGGTGGGTACCCACAATCTCCGGTTCTCGGGGCTTGCTTTCCAGAGTTCTGGTTCTGGCGAAGAATCGTTGAGCTGGGATCCTCCAGCCTCGGCCATGCTTCGCCAGGTCCAGTGGTTGGACGCCGTGCGCTCACGGGTGTCGCGGCTGATACCCTATGGCGCGCGACCTCGCGGCCCTCTGGCGTCCGATGGTCGTGATGCGCCATCGAGTTTTGCACATGCTCTCGAAGACGGCAGCCAGGTGGCGAGGCTTGTACAGGAGTTTTACCTCAAACACCTCGGGCATCGCATCGACGCCCAGAAATGGGCTGAGCGCTTCCGCCTTCAATTGAGTTTGCCAAGTACGCCAACTCTTGGTTACGACCTCACAGATACGGGCGAGGGGCTCAGCCAGGTTCTCCCTATCGCTGTTGCGGTTGCCCGCGCAGCGACCCCTGAAGGACCGAACTTGCTCGCGCTCGAGCAGCCCGAACTCCATCTCCACCCTAGATTGCACAGTGAATTGGCAAAGTGGTTGACCTCGATTGTGCAAAGGGCACCGGAGGTTCGCATGCTGATCGAAACCCATTCTGAGAACGTCTTGCTCTCGGTGATGCTGGCTGTGATCAAGGGGGAACTGAGCGCCGACCAAGTCCTGATCTACTGGGTACACCAACTCGATGATGGCCAGTCGGTTGTCGACGAGATTACTATGGACACACTCGCTCGCCTGCAGGGTCCGTGGCCAAATGGGGTATTTCAGGAGGATTCCATCCTTGCGACCGAACTCAACAATCTGCGGCTTGCGAGGCTTCGCGGGTGAGGGTTGTACTTACTTCATCCGCGCTTGAGTGCGAGGGAAACTTGAGCCTGCTCTCGCGAATTCTTGGTTTTGTCGAGGACGGGTGGCATGATGTTCTCGTTGCTGAAGGTGCCCGTGCGAGCTGGGACCGCTGGATCAAGCGCGTGGGTGAGCTTGGTCCGATCTATCGAGATGCGGAGCAAAAGAGCCAAAAACGGCAAGCTACGCTCTTTAGCGCGGCCGAGGTCGTCATCGAAGAAAAACCTTCGAGAAGAGGCGCAATGACGCTCCTGGAGGCTCTGAGGTTTCTAGAGCAGCCGTTCGAAATCTGGGTCGAGGATGCTACTAGTGATAAGGAATTTCTGGATAGCGTGGTGCCCTCTGCATGGCGTGAACAGTGGCGAATCCTGCATGAGCGACGTGCTCTAGTCTTCAAACATCTAGGTGGAGTAACGCATGTCGAGCGGCGCTTGCGCGCGGACATTGGATCCGTCAGTGATCGTCGGCGGTGTTTCATCGTCATTGATAGCGACTCTCCGTATCCGTGGTCGAGTCCTGATGAGCTGCCAAAAAATACGCAAAAAGCTTTGAATGCCGCGCGGGAGCACAATGTTGGGGTCTATCCTCTAAGGCGGCGCATGGCTGAAAACTACCTTCCCATCGCCGCCCTTTGCTCTTGGGCGAGCGAGCTTTCCGTGCATGCAAAAGGTGAGCGAGTTCGCCACATCGAAGCCTTCGAGCGGCTCTCGAAGGAGAGACGACATCATCATCATTTGAAGGTTGGAATTAAGAATAGTGAAGAGGACTTCTACAAGGATGAGAAACTTGCACCGGAAGACCTTGAGGCACTGAAGCAGGGACTCAATCGTAAGGGAGCTAATTGTAGCAATGCCTTCCAGCATGCGACAGAGGCCCTACTGCGCAAGGATGGTGTGCATGCAGAACTCGGGCCGCTCTTCACCAAAATCTTCGACTTAGTCTAAGAGGAACACAATGACTGCACCTTCTTACGCCAGCGAGCCGCAGATTCAGTACCTTCACCAGGTGCTCGATCAAATCGCCAAGGGCGAACTCCAAGTGCCTGATTTTCAGCGAGAATCGCGGTGGACTGACGACCAACGCCGTAAGCTCCTCGAGAGTGTGAGCCATGGTTACCCCATCGGCGCGCTTATGGTCTGGCGCACGACGAAGGAGCTCGACTGTATCCACGATCTCGGAGATCGTAGGCTTCCGCCGGCGGTGCAAGGTTCTGCTCGTCAGTACGTGCTCGACGGGACCCAACGGTTGTCGACTCTTTTCGCCGCGTTGTGGGCCCCTGTACGGGGACAGGCGGATCTACCTTCGGTTGCGAGTGAGGCTCGCCGGCAGGTGCCAGAATCACGATGGCGGCTCGGATACCACCTCGAGAAGGAAGAGTGGGTATTCATGAACGATGTCGATGACTCGGAGGTCCATATTGTTGTCCCTGGGCGCATTTTGCTGAGTAGTGTTGAGCTTCTCCGATTTCAGAGAAAGATCAAACACTCGTTCGCCGATGAGTTTGTCGAGCGTGCTGATGCCATCTCTAGCGCGATTCGCGGGTACAAGGTCGCGATTCTGCCTTTGGTCAGCGAGAGCGTGGAAGAAGCCTCCAAGACCTTTGGGCTCGTGAATAGTCAGGGCACGCCAATGTCTGCGCTGGATCTTATCCACGCTCTTACTTGGTCTGAGGAATTCAATCTTCGCAAGACTCTGCGTAGGGCCACGGAACAACTCCACAGTATTGGCTGGAGCAATTTCGATGAAAAATACTATCTTGCGATCATTCGCGGTGTTCTAGGCCTTGATCTCTACAAAGGTACGGCCGAAGAAGTTAGCGAGGGTCTGAAGAATGATCCCGAGGTGCTCGCTCGCTCGCTCAAGGCGCTCCGCGATGCGGCGGAATTTCTATGTGAACACTGTCACGTTGTTGGCCTTGGGTTACTTCCCTATTCGTATCAGGCGGTGCTCTTGGCGGATGTGTTCAGTCGGCATCCAAAGCCCTCTGAGAAGTTGAAGAAGGAGCTTGTGCAGTGGTTTTGGTGGACAACCGTGTGGGGTACTTTTTCGGGGATCAGCGGGTATCGGCTTACGGGGATGGTGAAGTATCTGCGCGACATCGCGCGCGGAAAGATCGCTAAGTGGCCTCGGAAATCCGTCGAGCCTACGCCCTTGCCTGCGACCCTAACGTCCAGAAGTGCGAGAATTCACGCCCTTGCAATCATGCTCTTTGAGATGCAGGGATCGCCGGATATCCTTCGTAGACGTCTCGAGAGTGAAGGCGCAGGGGCCCTCGTCAAGGGGCTCGCTTCAAGGGATCCTGGCCTGAGTTTTTTGGTGGCTAGCGCAGACGAAGAAGATTTTCGGGATGCTCTCGAACTGCAAAGATCGAGGGGACAGAATGTCCTTACTCTTGGAGACCAAGCGCATAAACTCCTCACAAGCTCGGAGTTTCGCGAAGGACATGCGATCTCTGCCCGCGCGTGGGAGCTCCTCGGTAAAGGCGATGACGGGGGCTTTGTCAGGGAGCGGCGTCAAACGCTTGCAGACTACGAGGCGGAGTTCTTGAACAACCTTGGTAAACCGCCAGGTTGCGTGTAGCGCGACAGCTTGGGTGTGCTGCTGCAACTTGATCGGGCCTTGGTGACCTCCGGCGATCGATGCTCGGACAGTAGGCGCGGATGTCGAGATGGAGACATCGCAGCCGGCGGAGGTCGGCGACCGGCGTGACTTCGGGCGGAGTTGCGGGCGATGAATTTTCCTTTACCGCCCGCCCGTGCCTACTCTCCCCTCACACTGACTCCAGTGTGGTCCTACAGCCATAAGGGACAGATTGCGAGTCAGAGTCAGAGTCCAGAAGCTCGAACTCTACCACCAGTTACGCGCTGTCCCGCGCTGTCCCGCGCTGACCCGCGCTGACCCGGGCTGTCCCGCGCTCGCTGAACTTGCTGCACTCGCTACGACCCTGCTCTCG
>CAYYUP010000074.1:0-3566 GCA_964474905.1 uncultured Nannocystis sp.
GGCTGATCTGGCTCGAAGGTCAGGGTTGTATTGTCATCAGCCGCGATCACTCGGACGATCTGTGCCTTCTCTAATTGGTCGTTCGGGACCTGCACCGGCGGCACAACGATGTACTCGGTCGCCAGGGCCTCGATCGGGAACATGCTCTCCTCTAGGTGGTCACAGGCCGCCGTACCGATCGGCACTTGGGTGCAGTCATGACCGCCAAGCACCTGCACTGGTTTGTCGGCGTTGACGATGGTGCCGGTCAGATCGCCACCGTTGCCCGTGATCACCTGGAGAACATCGCCCTCGTTGAGCATGACGACGCCGTTGCCTTGGCTATCTACACCGCCGCCAGCCTGGGTCGGCACCCCGCCGTTGCGAGCCTTGAGCGTCACGGTGGTGCCGTCCTCGGCTGCGGTCACCGAGTAGAAGCCCGGATAGCCCGACCAGATCGGCCAGGCCGCGACCACATAATCGCCGCGCCAGGCGTTGACCGGAAGCATCAGCGAGGCGTCGTTGGTGACGTTGGCGGCGAGCGGATTGTACTGGAAGACGGTCACCGGCTGGTCGGTGCGCAGACGATAGGAGCCATCGACGACCATCTTCGTCGGGCCTTGACCGAGCGCAAGCTCTGTCCAGGGCAGCGGGATCACCTTGACGTCACCCGGCGGAACCGTGTCCTCGATGAGTGTCTGGTCGCCCTTGGTGATCGTGATCTTGGCGGCGATGTCCTTGGTATTCGCGACCGCGATCGCGTACTGGGTGCCGTTTGTGTAGGGATCGAGCTGCTGAGTGACGGTTGGGTAGTAGTCGCAACCGATATAGCTAAGGCCGATGTTGCCCGAGGCGCAGGCACCGGTGCACTGCCCCAGATCCGGATCGCACATGACCCCTTGGACAGCATCGCAGGTCTCGTCGTCGACCCAGGCATCCCCCTCGGGCGTGCACTTTTGGGCGATGTTGCCAGAGCACTGGTATTCGCCCGGCACACAAAACACACAGCCCAAACCGTCGGCACACTCGTTATCGCAGGCCTCCTCGCTCTGCCAACCGCCCTCGCCATCACAGACCTTGGCAATGCCGTCTTCGCAGACGACAAGCCCCTCGAGACAGAAACCACCGGTGGTCGATCCGGTGCCATCGGTCGTGCTCGTTGGGCCTGTTGTGCTCGTCGTATCGGTGGCGTTGGTCGTCGGCGCCGTGCTCGTGCCCGTCGGGCCGGTCGTGCCTGTCATCGTCGCCGAGCCCGCGGTGCTCGAGCCGCTGGAGTCAGTCTCGCTAGCGGTGCTCGAGCCAGACGCGGTCGGTCCCGTGAGCGTCGTCGGCAGGGTCCCGGCTGTCGTATCTGTATCCGCCGTATCGTCGCTGCTGCAGCCAGCGGCGAGCAGGATCGAGGCGCAAAGACTAGGTGTCAGGATACGTAGAAGTGCCATAGGCATCTGATCTATCACTATTTGTCGACCGACGGAGGAGTTCGCGAAGGGGCGTATGGCCCCCAACGATCTCAACTCCGCCAGGGCCGCGGCACCGTCGGTGCGGAGGCCTCTGTGCTCCGCCAAGGGTTGATATCGATCCCTCCCCGACGTGTAAAACAGGCCTGCACCATCAGCTGCAGCGGAGCGCAGCGATCGCGCAGATCGATAAACATGCGTTCGACACAGGCCTCATGGAAACCGCCGTGCTCCCGGTAAGAGAGCAGATAACGCAGCAGCGGCTCGCTCGCGATCGCCGGCCCGCGGTAGGCGATGCGCACACTCGCCCAATCTGGTTGCCCGGTGATCGGACAGCGCGAGCGAAAGAGATGCGAAACCACTGCAGTATCGACCGGCGGAGCGCCGCTCATCGCCTGCAGCAGCGTCGGATCGACATCGCGGCTGAGGGGCCCGCAGAGCTCCAAGTCGTCGAGCAGGTCGCCCTCGAGATCCGCAGGTTGCAACTCCTTTAACGAAGATGCAGGCACGACCCGAAGAGCCACCGGTGCACCGGCGATCGCGCTGAGATCACGGCAGAGCAGCGACTCCAACGCGTCGATACTCGACAGACGATGGTTGTTGAGGGAGCCCAAGTAGAGCTTCAGCGACTTCGACTCGATTAAATTTGGCGAACTCGCGGGCACTTCGATCTCGGCCACGGCGATCGCGGGCTTGCCATCCGCGGCGAGCCAGGAGAGCTCCCACGCCCGCCACAGATCCGCCCCGGCAAAGGGCAACGCGCCCACTAGCCCCAGCGGGCGACGCCCAAGATCTCGCGGAACTGCCCGCAGGACCTCTGGCGCGTAGCGCTGCGGGTACTCGGAGGCCCGCCCAAGGGGCAGATCAGAGGGGGACAGAGCGGTATTTTGGGGGCCCATCAACAGCTCGGCCAGGCGACCATAACAGGTCGCGCACCGCCGTGATGCGCCGGGTAACGCGGCCGCCCGGGAGCCCGGCGATGGGCCGAGAAGCAACTTCGAGCCCAGGCAAAACCTTCGATCCACGCGTGCCACGATGTGCTCTTGCGGGCGAATGGATTGTCCTGGCTCGCCTCGCCGCTGCGGGCCGCCCGAGCCCCTTGCTCACGTGCTGTCTGAGATCCGTGCATGCTGTCGCTCCCTTGAACAGAGCCTAGGCCGACCGCTTTATCTGAGGCAGATCATGTGCCGCAGGTCCGCACAAAAAAGGGCGGACACCCCGAAAGGTGTCCGCCCCGCCAACGTCACTATCGGCGACGTCACTCAGCCCGACTACTTGCAGACGTACGTGCCCTCAGCGGTGCACTCGTCATCCGAGGAGCACCCGCAGGCGCCGGTCTCGACGGTGCAGACGCCGAAGCCTCCACATTCCTCGTCCTTCGTGCAGGGCGGTGCAGCATCCGCCCCGCAGTACTTGGTGCCGTCGTCGGCAAGACCCACGCACTTCAACGAGACCGCCTCGCAATCCGCGTCGGCCTCACAGGGCAAGCTGCACAGGTTGTAGCCCTCGGCCTCGAGGCACTTCCAGTCCGGGAGGAGGCCATCAAAGGTGCACTGCTCGTCGTTCGAGCAACCGCCGCTCTCACAAACGCCACCGTTGCAGGTCAGATTGTACGGGTACTCTCCGGGACAATCCATGGCGCCCATGGGGCAGCAGTCCGCGTCCTCTGAACAACCGAGCTGACAAAAGCCCCCGCCATTGCCACCGGTCGTCGTGCTGGTCTCGCCCATGCTGGTACCGGTGCCAGTGTCGGTGCCGGTGCCGGTGCCGGTATCGGTGCCGGTATCGGTGCCGGTGCCAGTTCCAGTGGCCGTCGCGGTCGAGTTGGTGGTGCTCGAGTCGGTGCCCGTGCTGGTGTCATCGCTCGTGCATCCGGAGAAAAGAAGGGCCGAGGCGCAAAGCCCGGCGGAAAAAAGAGTACGAAGGTTGTTGATCATCGAAAGTGTCTCGTCTGTGAAGGTCAGTTTTGACCGTGAATTTTGAGGATCCGCCACAATCAAGCCGCATCGCGAGCGAAACAGCGCGAATGTGCGCGGTAGGGCGCAGACCCTACTCGAGTCCGTTGCGAAACGCGAGACATCCAGAACGTTGTTCTTTTGCTTCTTCTCACGCTCGAGGACATCTTCTGCC
>CAYYUP010000074.1:3666-14700 GCA_964474905.1 uncultured Nannocystis sp.
GCCGTTCGCGATCCGCATCTCAGCGGCGCCATCGCCGCTGCTTGGTCGCCTGACCTCTTCGAGGTTCCCCGGAGAAGAGCCGGGCGGCCGCCGTATCAACAGGCTATCGTGCCTCCCTATGCGTTTTCATGTCCGCCCGAGACGGACGGGGACCTCCGCCCGCCGCCGTCCGCTCTTGCTGCCTTTGGCCCTCGTGCTCGCCTCGACCGGCGCAATCACAGCGGCGACGCCAGCAGCCGCCGGTGATCACAGCGCGAAGATCCACGTCTGGACCAAGCACACCGACCAGGGCTACATCGTCGCGGTCGCCCGGGTGCCCGCGACCGCCGAGAAAATCCGCGAGTTCATCTCCGACGGCGAGCGTGCCCACAACCTGGCACCGACGACGATCAAAGCGACCAAAACCGCCGACGACGGCACCTGCCAACGCATGCACCTTAAGGTCCGCGGCGTCTTCTCACCCTTCGAGATCGACACCCGCCGCTGCCGGACCGCCAAGGGCTTTCGCGAGACCATGGTCGCCTCCGACGACTTCGATTTTTATGACGTCGAATGGGTGATCGAGCCCGCCGGGGAGTACTCGATGGTCTCCTTCCGCGCCCGCAACGTGCTGTCGATGGCGGTGCCCCAGGGGCTCCAAATCCGCGAGTCCAAAAAGGTGATGGCCAAGACCGTCAAAAACCTCGCCAGCGCCCTGCGCTAGCGGGCAAGCGCGAGGCCAAGTCGAGGTAAAGCCACGACGCGATCACGGCGCTTTCGAGCGCCCCGTTCACGTGCCCCTGGTCGATCGATCCGAGCGGTGCCGATGCCTGTGCGCAGGATGCTCGCCCGGCGAACGCCCGCGCCGTTGTATGCTCCACCGAGCCGATGAGCGCCGCCATGCAAGCCCACCTACGCGCCCTCCAGAGCGACCTTCAGGACCTCAAAGAGGCGATTCAAGAGGTGATCGTCGGCCAGGATGAGATCATCCGCGGCGTCCTCATCTGCCTGCTTTCCGGGGGACACGGCCTCTTGGAGGGGGTACCGGGTCTCGGCAAGACTCTCCTCATCCGCACGCTCACGCAGGCCCTTGAGCTGTCCTTTTCCCGCATCCAATTCACACCGGACCTGATGCCCGCGGACATCGTCGGCACCTCGGTGCTCGTCGACGACGACGCCGGCGGCCGCTCGCTGGTCTACCAAGCTGGGCCGATCTTCTCCCACATCGTGCTCGCCGACGAGATCAACCGAGCGACGCCCAAGACCCAGTCGGCGCTGCTCGAAGCGATGGCCGAGGCTCAGGTCACGGTCGCCGGCAAGACCCGGGCGTTGCCCCAACCATTCCTCGTGCTTGCCACCCAAAACCCGCTCGAGATGGAGGGCACCTATCCATTACCAGAGGCGCAGCTCGATCGTTTTCTCTTCAAGATCAACCTGCGTTTCCCCGACGAGGATGACCTCGTCAAGATCCTCGAACGCACCACCGGCTCGGCCACGCAATCCGCCCGGAAGGTGCTCGGCGGGGCCCGTCTCCTCGAAATGCGCCAGCTGCTGCGATCGATCCCGGTGACACCTTCGCTCACCCGCTACGTCGCTCGGGTCCTCCGCGCGACCCATCCCGATGACAGCAACGCCAGCGACCTCGTGCGTCGCTACGTTCGCTTTGGCGGCTCCCCCCGCGGCGCCCAATCGATGCTGCTCGCGGCCCGGGTCCGCGCTGTGATGGAGGGACGAATGTCACCGGGCACCGTCGACGTCCGCGCGGTCGCCCTGCCAGCGCTCCGCCACCGAGTGATCCTCAACTTCGAGGGCGAGGCCGAGGGCATCCAGATCGACGATGTCTTAAACGAGGTCCTCGCGAAGATCCCCGAGGACTAACAAGCAGCCCACAGCACGATCATGGGAGTGATTTCTCGCCTCCTCGGCAAAGCCGCGCCGAGCCCCGCTCTCGGCGATGATGCCGAGCTCTTTGACGAGGCCTTCCTCGCCCGCCTCGAGCTCTTGCAGGTCGTCGCGCGACGGGTCTTCCGCGGCCGCACTCGAGCCGAGCGAAAGTCCCGAAAAGTCGGCTCGGGCCTCGAGTTTGCCGACCACCGCGAGTACTCACCCGGCGACGACATCCGCAACCTCGACTGGAACGTATTGATGCGCCTGGGCCAGACGCTCATCCGCCTCTACGAAGAGGACGAAGACCTGCCGATCAGGATCGCCGTCGACGTCTCCGGCTCGATGCAGAGCCGCGGTGCTCGCAAATTGCGCTACGCCCAGCAGGTCGCAGCCGCGCTCGCCTACGTCGGTCTCGCCAACCTCGATCGCGTCGGCATCACCTGTATGAGCGGACAGGTCCACAAGACGCTGCCGGCCGTCCGCGGCAAGGGTCGCATCTTCCGGGTTTTCGACTTCTTGCGGGCCAGCGATCGCGGCGGAAAAACCGATCTTCGGGCGGCCTGCAAACGGATCGCGGCCGAGAGCGCTCAGCCGGGTCTGACCGTGATCATCTCCGACTTTTACGACCTGGACGGGGCCTTCGACGGCCTCAACCTCCTGCGCTTCCGCAAGCACGAGCCTGTCGCTATCCAGGTGCTCGATCCGGTCGAATCGCGGCCCGAGATGACCGGCATGCGCGGCGATGTGCGTCTGCTCGACTGCGAAGGCGCAGGTGCGACCGATGTGACCCTGACCCCGGCAACGCTAAGGGCCTACAGCGAGGCCCACGAGCGCTTTTGCGACGCGCTCGCCCAGGCTTGCCGTTCGCGGGGCATCCCCTACTTCCGGGCTGAGATCGACGTGCCCTTTGACGAACTCGTGCTCCGCATGTTCCGCCTCGGAGGGCTGCTGCGATGACGCTCGCAGGTTTTGGCGCAGGCCAGCTCGCAGTGATCATGGCCGGCGGTGCGGCGGTGATCACCGCGTTCTACCTCCTCAAGATGCGCCGTCGCAGCATCGACGTGCCCTTCGCAGCGCTCTGGCAGCGAGTCAGCCGAGTCAGCGACGCCCGGAGGATCTGGCGACGCCTGCGACGGCTGCTCTCATGGTTGGTGCAGCTGCTCATCCTCGCAGCGATCGTGCTCGCGCTCGGTGATCCTCGCCCCGATGTCTGGCTCCGCGAACCGGCGACCGTCGCCATCGTCATCGATCACTCCGCGAGCATGGGCGGACCCCGTGACGGCTCCCCCGAGTCCGAACAAAGTGCAGGCACTCGACTCGACGCCGCGATCGCCCGCGCCCGCGCCGAGATCGATGCGCTCGGGCCCAGTGATCGCGCCCTGGTGATCGCAGCCGGCCCCGAGGTCCGCGTGCTCTCGCCGCTCGGTCGCGATCACAGCGCCCTGCTCCGCGGCCTCGATGGTTTGCACGCGACCCCCGGCGAGGCCGATCTCGGCCGCGCCCTGGCGCTCGCCCGCAATGCCGTCGACGGTCAAGCGGGACCGCGGGTACTGCTGCTCAGCGACGGCGCCGTCGATGATGCCGGCGCCAAGGCAGTGCAGGAGTGCAGCTCTGGACCCCTGCCCTGCTCCGTCGCCCGATTCACAGGGCCCACAAGCAACCTGGCGATCACCGCCTTTGCCGCCCGACGCTACCCCCAAAATCCTCAAAAAATCGAGGTACTCGCCGAGGTGGTCAACCTGGGCGATGAGCGGGCCTCGGTGATCCTAGAGGTCCAAGCCGACAACCTCGGCATCGGCCGACGCGAGATGACCTTAGAGCCAGGTGAGTCTTCGCGCGAGATCCTGAGCGAACTCGATGCCGCTCGCTCACGTCTGGAGGCCCGCCTCATCGCCCCCCCAGGCAGCGACGTGGGGCACCTGGGACCGAGCGACGACGATCTCGCCTTTGCTGTGATCCCGCCGCTGCGTGCCCTAGAGGTCGCACTCGCCACCGACGGCACCAACCTCTTCCTCGAGGCCGCCTTGCTCACCCTCGACGATCACGTGCACCTGCGCGGCGTTGCGATCGCCGACGCCAACGCCCAGCACCCGGTGATCGCCGACGCCGACGTCGTTTTCTACGATCCAGGCGACAACCCCCTGCCCTCGACGCTGCCCGAGAAAAACCTCGTACTCTTCGATCCTTGGCGCTTTGAGAACTCTCCCTCGCCTATCGCCAAGGTCCGGGACGTGCGCAGGCCCTTTCTCACCGAGCAAAAGAAGGAGCACCCGATCCTCGAGCATGTCGTGGTCAAGGACGTAAACATCGGCCGCGGCACAATCCTCGAATCGGTGCCCGGCGACGAGATTCTCCTGCGCTCGCTCGGCGAGCCGATCGCCGTACTCCGCCAGGGTAGCGAGGCCAGCGTTGTCGCCTTCGGCTTCGATCCGCGGCAGAGTGACCTGCCTCTTCGAACAGCATTCCCCGTGCTCATCAGCAACCTGATCGACTACTTCGAGCGGGCGACACCTGGCTTCGTCGCCGCGATCCCGGTGGGCGCCCGCCGACCGATCGCGATCGCCGAGCTCGGCCTCACCGGCAGCGACGTCACCAGGGTCGAGATCCGCGGTCCCGAGCCCGGCATGACAACGGTCGCCCCGGTCCAGGAGGGACTCATCCGGGTGCGAGCAACAACTCCAGGCATCCTGCACCTGCGTGCCCTCGACGGGCAAAATACCGGAGCCGAGGTGGCGCTCGCCATCAACCAAGCGAGTGCCGCGGCCTCGGATCTGCACGATCGTCTGGGCGAGCTGCCGGCTGCAACGAATGCCGAAGCATCGCCGACCCCCGCTCCGCTCAGCCAAGGCCCGCTCTGGACGCTGCTTGTCCTGATCGCGACCGGCATCATCGCCCTCGAGTGGGCGAGCTATCACCGGCGGTGGACAGTATGAGATCGCCGCTGCTGCTGCCGATCCTCGCCTTGGCCCTCGGCCTGGGCATGGCCGCCAGCCTCGCGATCGCCTACCCCTCACCTGAGCCTTGGGTCGTCGAGCTGCCGACCTGGTTGGCCTCCCGACTCTCACCGCTGGGCGACCGCAATTGCGTGCTCGAGCGACCGCAGACCCTGTGGCTGATGCCGATCGCGGTTGTGCCCTTCCTCTTGGCGATCGGCCGCCGCAGCCTCGTCGACTTGGGGCCGCTGCAGATCGCCGCTCAGCTCGTCGCTCGCCTGGGGCTGCTGCTCGCCCTCGCCTTGGCACTCGCTCTGCCGACCCTGCAAAGCCCGACCCGTGGCAAGACCGTAGTCTTCGCCGTCGACGTCTCAGCGAGCATCGACGGGGCCCAAATCGCCGCCGCCGAGGGGCTGCTTCGCGAGGCTATCGACTACCGCAAGCAAGAGGACAGCCGCGACCTGGACCGCGAAGACCGGACTCGGATCCGGTTGGTCACCTACGGCGCCCGCGCCCGCGCGATCGACCTCGAGGATCCAGATCTCGAGAGTACGACCACTCTCATTCCCCGCGATCCCAAACACGCTCTCGCCAGCGATCACGCCGGCGGCCTGCGCCTCGCAGCCGCACTTGTCGACCCCGAGAGCGAGGGCCGCCTGCTGCTCGTCACCGATGGCGGCGGTTCGATGGCGGAGCGCGCAGACTTGGCGGCAACCCTGCGAGAACTCGGTGAGCGCGGCCTCAGCGTGCATACCCGATCTTTTCCGGCGAGCGCCCGCGCCGACCTCGTGGTTCGAGCTGTGCACCTTCCAGAGCAGCTGCGTGTCGGCCAGACCTTCGAGGTCGTCGTCGATCTCCAGGCGGTCGGCGTGCCCGCAGAGCAGAGCCAATCCCTCAGACTTCGCCTCGAGCAAAACGGTGTCGCCAATTCGCTGGCGCCCTTCGTGATGGTCGATCTGCCGGGCAAGAGCCACGACGGCACGCTCCAGGTCAGGCTCAGCGCCCGAGTGAGCGAGCCCGGACCGGTCGTCTTCACCGCGATCCTCGAAACCGAAGGCGTGCCGACCGAGCAAAACCGCGAGCGCGCCAACGATCGCGCCGGTATTGTCGGTGAGGTCCGGGGGCGCCCCCGGGTGCTGCTCGCCAGCGTCGGCGACGAGACCCAAGCCCTCGCCCGCGCGCTAAGAGCCGACCACCTGCGTGTCGACGCGCGCTCGCCCAAAGAGCTGCCCCAGACGGTCGCAGAGTTCCGCCCCTTTGATCTCGTGATCTTCTCGGACGTGCCCGCCGGACGGGTCAGCAAGCCCGTGCGCCAGGCGCTCGTCAGCTACGTCGAAAACTACGGTGGCGGATTTATCATGATCGGCGGCGAGGGCTCCTTCGGCGTCGGCGGCTGGGGTCGCACGAGCATCGAAGAGCTTCTGCCGGTGCGTTTTGAGGGCGAGCGACAGCGCGATCAACCGACACTCGCGCTAGTCCTGGTGATCGACAAGAGCGGCTCGATGAGCTCCGAAGATCGCCTTGACCTGGTCAAAGAGGCAGCCCGTTTGACGGCCGCGACCCTCGACCCGAGCGATGAGATCGGCGTCATCGCCTTCGACTCCTACCCCTACACGCTGGTCCGCCTGCAGCCGGCCGCCAACCGCCTGCGCATCGCTGGCGACATCCGCCGTCTCAATGCCGGCGGGGGCACCAACGCCCTTCCAGCACTGCGCGAGGCCTTCCTCCAACTCGTCGGCTCGCGGGCGCTGGTCAAGCACGTGATCCTGCTCAGCGACGGCCAATCGCCCGAGGCCGGCGTCGCCGCCCTGCAAAGCGACATGCGCGACGCCGACATCACCGTCTCAGCCGTCGGCGTCGGCGCGGGCGCGGGCAAAGACTTCCTCGCCCGCGTCGCCGAGCGCGGGCGCGGCCGCTACTACTTCAGCCAAGACGGCACCGACGTGCCCCGAATCTTCAGCCGCGAGACCCGTGAGGTCACCCGCAACGCGGTCAGCGAACGCCTCCTCTACCCGCGGGTCGCCAAGAGCGTGCAAGCGCTGCGAGGCATCGATTTTGCCCGAGCACCGGGCCTGCGCGGCATGATCCCGATCAAGCCCAAAGCCCTCGCCGAGGTCCTGCTCAAGACCCATGACGGCGAGCCGCTACTCGTCCGTGGGCGCCGCGGCCTAGGTCGTACCGCCGCCTTCGCCAGTGACGCGAAGCCGCGCTGGGCAGCACACTGGCTGCGCTGGGGCAGCTTCGCCAAGCTCTGGAGTCAGATCGCCCGCGACACCATGCGTCAGGGCGCGGGCCTGATCGGCGGGGCGGAGATCCGCGCGATCCCTGCCGCCGACGAGGGCAGCTGGAACATCGTCGTCGACGTCGATGCAACGGCCGGCTTCGCCAATCAACTCAGTGGCGAGGTCGAAATCATCGACCCCAGCGCCGCGAAAAATATCGATCCCGAGCACGTCAAGCTCTCGCTCACTGCCCCCGGTCGCTACGAGGCCACCTTCGCGGGCGTCGATGCGGGCGGCGGCTCCCGACTGCTCAAGGCCCGACTCTTCGATCCTGAGATCCTCGATCGCCCGGCCGTCGAGGCCACAGGCCAGGTCTCGATCCCCTACCCCGCCGAGATCGCCCCCGACAACCTGATCGTCGATGCGAGTTGGCTCCGCGAGCTGCCCGTCGATCCTGTCCTCCAGACCAGCCATGCGGGATCCATCATCGATCTTCTGAGCGCCCCCGCCGAGGGCCAAGGGCGGATGCACACCAAGGCGCTCTGGCCGATCGTTCTCTGGGCCCTGGTGCTTCCGCTGCTGCTTCTGGATCTCCTGCTCCGGCGCCTCTCCTTTGGACGCCGACGTCTTCGACAGGCCTAACCAAATCGCTGCGCCCGAGCGTATTCCCAGGAGGCGGACAGCGCCGACACGGTCCCTGACACCAGTGTCGTGCGGATCACCTGCTCTGCGCAGCATCCATCTAGAATCACAATATTCTTCACCACCAATGCATTGGCACGATACTTGATGGTGAGTAGGCCGTAATGAACCGCCTTCGCTTACCTCGCGCCCTCTCCCTCAGCCTCCTTCTCTCGACCGCTGGCGGCTGCTCGTCGGCACTCGTCGAACAAGACAGCGATGGCGTGGGCGACAGCAACAGCGAAAGCGCCACCGCTTCCAGCGGCAACAGCGACAGCAGCGACGGCAGCGACGGCAGCGACAGCGGCACCAGCGACAGCGGCACCAGCGATACCAGCGGCACAAGTGGCGATGCCGGCGACACTGCCGGTGACCCTGGCACCGAAGACCCGACGGATTCCGACGGCGGCATCGAGCCTATGCCCGGCCAGCTCACCGCCGGCGAGTGGCGGGACCTCGATCATTGGGACTATTGGCTAGACCTGCTCCAAAAGGAAGATTGGGCGAAATACCAGAGCGCCTGGAATTTCTTCACCGCCGATCGCTACGCCGTGGTCGTCGAGGGCAGCGACGGTCAAATCGTCGACGCCCAGGTATCTCTTCTCGCCGGCCAGGATCTCGTCTGGGAGGCTCGCACCGATATCCGCGGTCGCGCAGAGCTCTTCTCTGGGATCTTTGGCCAGGACGTCCAAGGACCGCTGACAATCGCCGTCAACGGCATGCCGATGGTCGAAGATGCCGCACCAGCAGCTGCCGATCCGATCATCGTCCAGCTCCCGGATGCAGGTGAGCCCGCGCAGATCCTCGACCTGCTCTTCATGATCGATACCACCGGATCGATGAGCGACGAGCTCATGTACCTGCAGATCGAGCTCGCCGACGTCATCGACGAGATCCGCACCCAGGTGGGTCAAGACTTCAAGCTCCGGCTCAGCGTCAATTTTTACCGCGACGAGGGCGACGAATACCTGGTGCGCACATTCCCCTTCACTGAGGACATCGAGACCGCCCTCGCCGACCTCGCCGACCAAACTGCGAGCGGCGGCGGCGATTTCCCAGAAGCCGTCACAGCTGCCCTCGACAGCGCGATCGAGGGGCATGAGTGGAGCGAGTCCGCGGTCGCCCGCATCGCCTTCTTAGTCCTCGATGCACCACCGCACGCGACTCAAGACACCATCGGCACCCTCAACGCGCGGGTCCAACAGGCCGCCGCCAAGGGCATCCGCGTGATCCCGGTGGCCAGCTCCGGCGTCGACAAGACCACCGAGTTTTTCCTCCGTTTCGTCGACATCGCCACCGGCAGCACCTACGTGTTCCTGACCAGCGACAGCGGCATCGGCGGAGACCACATCGAGCCGACGATCGGCGACTACGAGGTCGAACACTTCAATGACCTTTTGGTCCGTCTGATCTCCCAGGCCGTCGGCACGAAGTAGCGTCCACAGCGATCGATGGAGCGAGCGCCCGCACCCCGCGGGCTCTCGCTCTTTTAGTGTTTATTGTCGGATGGTCGACGATGCGCCACTACCAGCAGGCACCGGTAGGAGTTAGCGCGCCGTCGCTGGCGACATCTGCGACCGCAACATTGTCGACCTCGAGCCTGCCGCTAAAGGTCCCGTCGCTGCCGCCCGCGATCAACACGGTCTCGTGACCCTCGATGATCTCTGGCAGGAGCGCAACGACATCAAAGGCGCCCCCCGAGAACGAACCATTGGCCGCGACCCCCCAGGTCTCGGGGCCTTTGGTCGCGGTCGATGCGATCTGAAAGGCAAAGTCGCCGGCGACCTCCCCCGAGGAGACCGTCACTGCGATCTCTGAAAAGGTGTAGTCGCCGGACTGCGCCGGCGCCTGATCGGCCCACGCGGTGAGCCTCCAGCCCGCCCCAGTGCCGGTGCACTCGACCTGCCAACACTGATCGTTATCGCACTCTGGATCCAAGATCGAAGCCTCGGCGCAGGCCTCCTCAAGGGGCGATGCAGCCGCGATCAGAAGCGATTCGCTGTACCCCGGCGCCGCCAAAAAGCCGATCGGAGAGAGCTCGTTGGCACCCTGGGTGACCGCGTCGCAAACCTGCTGCAGATCTGCGAGGTGGGCGACGAGCACTGAGAGATCGATGTCCAATTCGCAGGTCACCGCGCCTGTGCTGCTCGTGTCCTCGGTGGTCGACGAAGCCTCGCTCGTCGACCCCATGCCATCGCCTGTCGAGGTCCCATCGGAGCTCCCGCTGCTGCTGCCATCGCCCGTGCTCGTGGTCGAGACGACCCCGGTTTCTTCGTTACTGCCACCTGCGCAGGCTCCCAAAGAGACAACCAACGCCGCCGCGATCACTGACGCGACCCTTGAATACGGAGAATCATAACCTGCCACTCACATGCCTCCTTGCCTGGCCAATGGATCGCTTGACCCACGCGATCACACCTCGATATACGCCCTTTGACGATGATCATCAATAATGACCGCAATGTGGTGGCAGCCGACGGAAGCCGAATCGCCTACGGAATCCGGGGCAATGGACCCCCACTCGTGCTCACCTGCGGTCTCACGACATCAGGTTATTATTGGAAATACCTGCTGCCTCTCTGGGTTCAGCGTTTTACCGTGATCACCTGGGATCTCAAGGGTCACGGCCTCTCAGAGCCCGCCCGCGGAGCTGATGGCGTAACGATGGCGGCCCTGGGCGACGATCTCATGCGTATCCTTGACGACGCCGGGATCGACTCGGCGATCCTCGCCGGCTTCTCGATGGGCGTTCAGGTGATCCTCGAGGCAACTCGCCACTCCCCGGATCGGGTCGCCGCGCTTTTGCCCCTCTTTGGCCCCTATCAGCGGGTCTTAGACACCGCTCTTCGACCCTTTGGGCGGCTTATGGGGCATGTGCTCCGCCGAACCCCGGAGTCTCTGTTTACCCTGGCGACCCGAGGTTTTGCCGGGCTCGCTCGCTACCCCGCCGCTCACCGTCTCGGCCAGCTCACCCGCCTCATCGGCCCCGATGCCAGCGTCGCCGACATGCACCTCTATGTCGATCACCTGAGCGAGCTGCACCCGCCGACGATCGCGGCGATGGCCCTCGCCGCCCAGGCCCATAGCGCTGCCGACCTGCTGCCACAGATCCACGCGCCGACGCTGATCGTCGCCGGCGACGCTGATCCCTTCGCGCCGGCAAGCCTGGTCGGCGAACCGATGCGCCAGCTCATGCCCCACGCCGAGCTGCTGCGGCTCCCCCAAGGCACCCACACCAGCCTCTTTGAGCACGCCCCGGAGATCGATCGAGCCTTCGCCGACTTCTGCCGTCGACACCTACTCGGTCGCCAAGACGATGCCGATGCCGATGC
>CAYYUP010000074.1:14800-31351 GCA_964474905.1 uncultured Nannocystis sp.
CCGACTTCTGCCGTCGACACCTACTCGGTCGCCAAGACGATGCCGATGCCGATGCTACTTGAGCACCTTTAGCGACCTGTCGCTCAGGCCAGCAAAGAAGTCATTGCCCTTGTCATCGACGATGATAAAGGCGGGAAAATTTTCGACCTCGATCCGCCAGATCGCCTCCATGCCCAACTCGGCGTACTCGAGCACCTCGACCTTCTTGATGCAATCCTTGGCTAGGCGCGCCGCTGGCCCGCCGATCGATCCGAGATAGAAACCGCCGTGCTTCTCGCAGGCGTTGGTGACCGAACGCGAACGATTACCCTTGGCGATCATCACCATCGAACCGCCGTGCCCCTGAAAAAGATCGACGTAGGGATCCATGCGCGACGCGGTGGTCGGCCCAAAGGAGCCCGAGGCATAGCCCTTCGGGGTCTTGGCCGGACCCGCGTAGTAGACCGCGTTGTCGGTGAAGTACTCGGGCAGAGCCTCGCCTCGATCCAGGCGCTCCTTGAGCTTTGCGTGGGCGATGTCGCGGGCGACGACCATCGGCCCGCTGAGCGAGAGCCGGGTCTTGACGGGATACTTTGCGAGCGTCGCTCGGATCTCCGCCATCGGCCGCGAGAGATCAATGTCGACGACCTCGTCACTTAGTTCGGAGGTGGAGGTCTCCGGCAAATAGCGCGCCGGGTCACGCTCGAGTGCCTCGATAAAGATGCCCTCAGCGGTGATCTTGGCCTTGGCCTGGCGATCGGCGGAGCAAGAGACCGCAAGCCCAACCGGACAGGAGGCGCCGTGCCGCGGCAGCCGGATCACCCGCACATCGTGGCAGAAGTACTTGCCGCCGAATTGGGCGCCAATACCCGTTTCCTGGGCGATCCGCAGGACCTCTGCCTCGACCTCGAGATCGCGGATACCGTGGCCAAACTCGTTGCCGACGGTCGGCAGCGCGTCGAGATAATGGGCGGACGCCAGCTTCGCAACCTTGAGGTTGTACTCGGCCGAGGTGCCGCCGACCACAAGCGCCAGGTGATAGGGAGGACAGGCAGCAGTGCCGAGCTTGCGGATCGCACCGTCGACAAACTCCACCAAACTCGCCGGATTGAGCAACGCTTTGGTCTCTTGGAAGAGGTAGGTCTTATTGGCAGAGCCGCCGCCCTTGGCCATAAAGAGGAACTTGTAAGCGTCGCCGTCGGTGGCGTAGAGTTCGATCTGCGCCGGTAGGTTATTCCGCGTATTTCGCTCCTCGTACATGCTCTGCGGCGCCAATTGGGAGTAGCGAAGATTGGTGGTTGTATAGGTCTCAAAGACGCCGCGAGCGAGCGCCGCCTCGTCGCCACCACCGGTGAGCACGTACTGCCCCTTCTTGCCCATGATGATCGCAGTGCCCGTGTCCTGGCACATCGGCAGGACACCGCTGGCGGCGATGGTCGCGTTCTTCAGCAGATCAAGGGCGACAAAACGATCGTTCGCCGTCGCCTCTTTATCGTCGAGGATCCGCCGGAGCTGGGCGAGATGCTCGGGGCGCAGAAGATGGGCGATGTCTCGCATCGCCTCGCGAGCCAGCAGCGTCAGGCCCTCGGGTGCGACCTTTAAAAAGGTCTCGCCGTCGACCTCGACGGTCGCCACGTGATCACGGGTGATCAGGCGGTAGGGGGTCGTATCCTGGCCAAGGGGCAGCATCTCCTGATATCGGAAGTCGCTCATGTCCGGCAGCATATCCCCCACGAGGCGCCCGCGGAGCCACCGGCAACAGAGCCTTTACCGCCCATGTGCGCCGTGCGAAGCTCTGCCTCCGATGCGCATCCGTCTCAGCCGCGCCCTCCCCCTCGCCCTCTCGCTCCTGATCGTCGCCTGTGGACCGAGCGCAGTCACGCCTGTGCAGGAGGCGGCACCTTCGACACCTCCGCCGGCTGAGCCCACGCCCGCGCCCGAACCCGTCAAACCTGAGAGCGAAGAGACTGCGCCCGAAGAGCGCGAGATCTACGAGACCGTCGCCGACATCCGCTACCTCGAGATGATCGTCGGCAGCGCAAAGGTCGAGGACTCGCTGCCAATGGTCATCGCACTCCACGGCCTGGGTGACCGCCCCGAGCACTTCGCCGAACTCATGCGCGGTCTCTCCAAGCCCATGCGGGTGATCCTACCCGCGGGCATTATCGACACCGAAGAGGGCTTTTCGTGGTTCGACCTTCGCGCTCGGGACCCCGACGTCGAGGCATTCTCGACCGGGGTCACCACCGCCGCAGACAGGCTCGCGACCTTCATCGATGCGATCAGCGCGGCAAGGCCGACCACCGGCGAACCCATCATCACCGGCTTCTCGCAGGGCGGCATCGTTGCCTTCACAATCGCGACCCGCCACCCTGCGTCGATCGCCGCGGCCTATCCCGTAAGCGGTTGGCTACCACCGCCGCTTTGGCCCAAAGCCGGCCCTGATGGCGAAACACCGCCGATCATCGCCCTCCACGGGACCTCCGACAAGGCGGTAAAATTTGAACCAACCGAGAAAGCCGTCGCCCGGCTGCAAAAGCTCGGCTACCCGGTCGAGCTCAAGGTCTATCCCGAAGTCGGCCACCAAATCACCGAAGAGATGCGCATCGAGCTGTGGACGCAACTCCACTCCTCGACTGCCGCGCTCTCGGCTGGCAAACCCGTGCCGGCACCCGCCCCCCCAAAGCGTCGCGGCAAGCGGGGCCGCAAGTCCGTAAACTAGATAGCCCGCGGGCCGGGCAGCGCTTCCTATCACTGCTGTTCAATGCAGTAGAGGTGCGCTTTGTCGTCACAATCTTTGATGACATGGTCTGTCCAGCTCGCATCCGTCTTGTCACGACGCCCCGCGACGCCCTTTTTCATACCACTGCCATTTGTCCAGCCGCTGCAGTCGGGCGGCGTCGAACTGCCGTTGGCCTGTGTCGCGGTCCAGGCGGTCTGCTTGCCACTCACATTGGTCTTCTTCTCGGTGATCGAAATCGGCATTTTGATGCTGCCGTCGGTCAGATCGTCCCAGCTATCCGCGATCACCGTGCTCTCCTCGTCTAAGAGTACGTAGGGCACGTTGGCGTGCTCCATGAGGTGGTCCACGGCACCCTCTGGGCCGACACTCAACCACGCCTTAAATGTACCCCCGAGCTTTTCTGAGACAACCAAACCTTGGCATTTTGTATCGGCCCCATTGAAGCCACCGAGATCCCCCGAAAACGTTGCTTTGGTGACAAACATTCGGCGCACATCGATATCGCATCCTGGCGAACAGCCATCACCGTCTTCGGTGTTACCGTCATCGCATTCTTCGCCAGGTCCGATGTGACCATCGCCGCAGACATTGTCCGTGCAGTCCTTTTTGCAGCTCGCCGAATCGTCATTTAGTTCGCCGTCATCGCACTCCTCATCAGGCCCGTTAAACCCATCGCCGCAGGTATTGATCCCACAGTCAGGGGTGCACACACTGTTAGGCCCATTGTCGTCGCCATCGTCACACTGCTCCCCTGGCCCTTGAAAGCCGTCGCCGCAGACGTTGTCCTGGCACTCCTCGGTGCACGCCTTGTCGGGCCCATTGTCCACACCGTCATCGCAGGCCTCGACCCCCTCGTGGATCACGTCGTCGCCACAGGTCGCAAAAGCACAGTCATTTGTACAATCATCGCCGTCGATGCCATTCGCATCATCACAGTCCTCGCCCTCCTGCACGGATTGATCGCCGCATATCGGGAGTTTGCAATTGTTGGTGCACATATCTGCATCATCATTATTGGCATCATCGCACTCCTCCCCTCTGTCGAGCTCGCCGTTGCCGCAACTCAAGAGAACACACTCTGAGCTGCAGCCGTCGCCATCGTCGGTATTGCCATCGTCACAGCCCTCGGTCGGGCCAACGTCACCGTCACCGCAAACGTTGGCAGTGCAGTCGGCCTTGCAGATCTTGCCCGGACCGTTGTCCTCGCCGCTGTCGCACTGCTCGCCGTCATCAACCTGGCCGTCGCCGCAGGATGGAGCGGGCCCTGACGTCTCGGTGACTCCCGTCGTCGTCATGCCCGTGGTCGACATGCCTGTGGTCGAGGCCTCGGTCGTCGAGGTCGGTGATGTGTCGCTCGTCGCCCCACTATCGCTCCCGCTCTCACCGAGACCATTGCTGTAAAAGGTGCATGCGCCGACAAAAGGCGCGAGAAGAACAAGAGCGAAGATACGAACGGACATGACAAAGCCTTGAATGCGTGAGACCGAGACCTTATATGATCCCAATACTGCGTTGGCGAACGCATTCGCGACGCTGCAGCCCAACACTCCCCCTTTGCCGACTATGTCACTCCGCCTCTTCACTCCGCTCATCGCCCTCGCACTCACGAGCTGCGCACCGGCAGTCCACCAGCAGGCGATGGATCCAGCGCTCCCGGAGCGGATAGGCGACGGCGGCAACATAGAACGTCGCGATACCAATGACAGAGCGCCGCAGGTCGAACCACCGGCAGGTCAGGTCTGCCGCGATGACCCACGGGTGCACGCCTGCATTGTGCACAGAGTCCCAGGCGACCGCTCGGCGCTGGCTCTAGCCACTGGTCATGGCTCGCTTGCCCTCGCCTACATTCCGCTCATGAACAGTCCTCGGGGACCCGAGGCGACGGCCGGCGCAACGCTGATCCTCCACGACCGCGAACTTCGCCCCATCGGCGAGTCGCGGCTCGTCGCCAAGGGAGCGCTCCGCGACATCTCCCTGATCGGCACGCCCGATGGATGGATGGCCGCCCTGGCGATCGACAACAGGATCGAGATCGTGCGCCTGGATATCGAGGGTCGTGAGTACGGTTACCGCTCGACGATCGCCGATGCAAGCCTGCCCAGACTCAGCGCAGATCCGCCTAGACCGCCCTTGCTCGCCTGGAGCAGGCCCTCCGACGGCAGCTTCGCAGCCCGGGTGATCGTCGATATCGGCTCACCTCCGCGGCCCACAACGATCTTCAACTCCACCACCGAGCCGCAATTCGGCGGGCAAATTGCGATCGCGCCCGGAGAGTTTTTGCTCGCCCGCCGATCCAGCGACGGCGTCGTGATCCGCCAGCTGAGCGCCAAAGGCGAGCTCGGATCCCGTCACGCCGATGTCGGGGCTGACACCGAGTACCCGACACTCGTGCGTTGCGACGACGGCCCGCGCCTGATCTGGTCGGAATTCGGCGGCCGCGGTGAGGTCCGCTGGGCGCGGCTCCGCGACGATGGCGAAGTGATCGGCGAGATGATCCGGCTGAGCGGCATTCCGACCCATTTCAACCACTCACCGGCGGTCTGCGACGGCACAGAGACCCTGGTGCTGCTCTCCGGTTACACCGGCGGAACCGGGCTCTCAAAATCCCTCGACCTCGTGCGCGTCGACAATACCGGCGAGATCATCAGCGACCTCCTACCCCTGCACGGTGACAGCGGGCGCATGGCCCATCGGCCGACGATGCTCCGCGACCACGACGCGCTCTTCATCGCCTGGGCGACCTGGAACCAACCCGTGAGAGTCGCCTTGGCACGGGTCGATCTAGAGAGCACTGGCGGGCCGGCGATCGCCCGTTAGACCTCTACTTTTGTCGCCGCGACAGACGCCCCGCCCATTTGCGGATGAGTTCGCGGAAGTCGTCGAAATAGGTGTACGAGACCGGCACGACGACAAGCGTTAGTACCGTCGCCGCGATCATGCCGCCGACCAAGGTCTTGCCGAAGGGGCCGTAGTTGAGGCCCTCGCCGGTGGGGATCGCATAGGCGAGCGGCATCATGCCGCCGACAGTGGTCAGCGCGGTCATCATGATCGGCCGAAAGCGCTGCATGCCCGCCTGCACGATCGCCTCCTCGCGGCTGAGACCGTAGGCCCGGGCGCCGTTGATGAAGTCGACGAGCACGATGCCGTTGTTCACCACGACCCCAAGCAGCAGCAGGATGCCGATCACCGCCAGTGAGTCGACCGGCGAACCGCTGATGAGCAAGAACCACCAGACGCCGATGAACGACAGCGGGATCGACGGCAATACGCTCAGCGGCAGGACAAAACTCTCAAAGAGAAAGCCCATCAGGAGGAAGATAAAGATGGTCGAGAGCCCCGCTGCACCGATCAAATCGCGCTGCAAACTCTCGATCTCGCGGGCCTCCTGATCGGCGTCAAACGAGATGCCGCTCGGCAGCTGATAGCGGTCGACAAAGCTGCGCATGCGAGCCGCCGTCTTGTCGCGATCCTCCTCTTCGAGCTCCACAGAGATCAATGCCGCGACCCGCTTGTTGTTGCGAACCAGCGACGTCTCGCCCTTTTGGATCACCGCTTCGGTCAGCACTCGGATCGGCACCGATGCGCCGTCGCGGGTCGGTACCTTAAACTCGCGGAGTTGGCTGAGCTGCTCGCGATCCGCCTTGCGGTAACGGATTCGTACATTGATCTCACGATCCTCTTCGTCGGATCGGTAGCGCGGCAGGAGCTGACCGCGGATCGCGTAGGCGATCGTATTGGCGACAAGCCCAGCCGAGATGCCAAAGCGCTCGCTCATCGTGCGATCGATCGCCAGCGCCAGCTCGTCACGCCGCATGCTGTCGTCACCTCGACCGGAGGGGCCGATCACGCCCTTCTGGGCGACCAATGCCTGCTCTAGAGCCTCCTTCGCGGCCTGCACCGAGGCGTGGTCGTCCCCGTAGAGCTTGACGATGAAGGCCGACTCCTTGGCGCCGTCGCTGCTGGCAAAACGAGCGGTTTTCTTCCAGCCCGGGCGGTTGGGCAGCAGGTCGTAAACCTTTTGTCGGGTCTCGGAGAAGGGCGGCTCGTCGTCGGTCTGCTTTTCGAAGAAGATCTGGACCTGACCAAAGGTCGAGTCAGAGCCGATGTACTGGCCCGAGATGTTGAACTCCTCGCGGTGCTCGCCGATGACCCGCTCGACCTCGCGGTAAAACTCGTCCGCCTCTTCGAGACTGGTATCCCCGGGCATCGAGTAGTAGGTCCAGAAGTTGCGCGAGCCCATGTTCTCGCCCTGCGAGAAGGGCACCCGCTGCATCGGCACGGCGACGGTGACCGCGAGGGCCAAGAGAGCGATAAAGGCGACGTCAAAACGCCGCCGCAGCGCTGTCCGCAGGAACCGCGAATAGAAGCGATTGACGCGGCCGAGCGTGGCTTCGTAGAGGCGCCCGACGATTTTTTTCCAGGCAGCATCGACGATCAAGACCCGCCGAAGAATCCGCGACTTTGGGCCCGCCCGTACCTCGCCAAACGCGACCGCCGAGGTGATCGGCACCAGCACCAGAGCGACGAAGAGCGAGGCCATCAGGGAGACGCAGACTGGCGTCACCATGCGGATCATGAAAAATTGAGTCGGCCCCGAGGTCAACAGTGCGGCCGGTGCAAAGACGACCATCGTCGTCAGCGTCGCCAGGGTGATCGGCAACGCGACCTCGCTGGCACCGTGCAGTGCAGCGGCATAACGACCAACACCGCGGGTCCGGTAGCGCTCGATATTTTCGGCGACAACCACCGAGTTATCGACCACAAGACCGATGCAGATCATCAAGCCGAGCAGCGACACGAGGTTCACGCTCTGGCCCGCGAAGTACATAAAGGGCAGCGCTAGAAAGATCGACAGCGGGATCGAGCCGGCGATGATCAACGTCAACCGCAGCCGCCGAAGAAAGAAGAGCAGCACGATCAGCGCCAATCCCCCCCCCTGCATACCGTTGGTGACTACCTGTGTCAGGCTGAAGCGGATCGCGTCGCCCTGCAGAAAAATCGGATCAACATCAAAGCCGTTGAGCACCGGCGAAGCGCTGGCCTCTTCGACCGCTGTCTTGATCTTGTCGCAGACCTCGACGGTATTCGCCTGCGACTCCTTGAGCACAAACATGACCATCGACGGACGGCCATTAAAGCGGTCAATTCGCTCGCTCTCGGGGTGGTCGTAGACGATTTCGGCGATGTCTTCGAGGCGCAGATCATTGGCGCCGACAACCGTCTGGCGGAGTTCATCGATGGTCTGGTAGGTCGCCAACGAGCGGATCACATAGCGACCGGAGGGCTCGCGGATCTCACCACTGGCGAGGTTAAAGCTGGCCCGACCGAGGGTCTGCGCGAGCTGAAAGATGTTGAGATTTGCAGCCTCGGCGAGCGCCCGGTTGACCTCGATCCGGATCTCGCGATCTTGCTGCCCCCAGAGATTGACGACGCCCACCCCCTCGATTCGCTCGACCGCGCGGACCAAGTGTTTGCGGATCTTGTCCTGCGGCTGATCGAGGTTTGGGTCCCAGGTGATCGCGTAAAACGCCACCGGGATCGCCGCTGCCGACTGCTTTTGGATCCGCACGCGCTCGACGTCATCGGGCAGATCCGGCCGCGCTCTGGCAATCCTGTCACGGACCTCGCGGTAAGCGACGTCCATGTCGGTGTCGCCATCAAAGACCAGCGAGATGCTCGCGTTGTCGGCCCGGGAGGTCGCCGAGATTTCATCGAGACCGGGAGTGGTCGCCAACGCCTGCTCCAAGGGCCTGGTGATCCGCTCTTCCACATCCTGCGCAGTCGCATTGGCGTAAGGCACCCGCACCTGCATAAAGGGCGCGCTAAAGCCCGAAGGAATCAGCTCTAGCGGAATGTTCACCAGCGCGACGATGCCGATCACGATCGCACTCAGCAGGATCATCATCATCGTCACCGGACGAAGCAGCGAGGTCCGCACGACGGTGTTCTCTTTGAGCGGCGAAGTCTCCATCAGCGCGTCCCCCCTATGTTCCCGTTCCCGTTCCCGTTTTCGTTCCCGTTTTCGTCTTTGTCGGCGCTGCTCTCGTCGCCTCGCTTGGCCGCAGCTCCGAGTTCGGCTGCCTCGGGTGCGAGCTGCTCCGGGCGAACCTCGAGCACCTCGCGTTCCAAAGCGATGTCCGGTGGCTCCCGCCGACGATCGCCGATCAAGCGATCGACACCGGCGTAGATCGTCGGGATCACGACCAGAGTGAGCAGCGTCGAGAAGGCGAGGCCGGCGATCACGGTGATCGCCATCGGCGTGCGGATTTCAGCGCCATCGCCGAGGCCCAAGGCCATCGGCAGGAGGCCGAGAACCGTGGTCATCGTCGTCATCAGGATCGGCCGCAGACGCACGAGACCAGCGAGTTCAACCGCCTCATCGGTGCTGTGCCCGCGGGCCTTGAGCTGACCGGCGTAGTCGACGAGCACGATCGCATTGTTGACGACAATGCCCGCCAGCAGGATCGCCCCAAGGAAGACCAATACGCTGACCGGCAAGCCGAGCACGAGCAGCGTCGCGACCACGCCGACCGCCGCCAACGGGATCGTCACCAAGATGATCAGCGGGTAGATCAGACTCTCGAACTGCGAGGCCATGATCACGTAGACGAGGAAGATCGAGAGTCCGAGTGCCAAGTAGAGCGACGAGAGCGAGTTTTCCCACTCTTTGCTCTGACCGCTGACCTCGAGGGCAACGGTGCTCGGCAACGGGACCGTGGGGAGCGCCTCGCGGATCGCCACCGTCGCGGCGCCGAGCGAGATGCCATCGATGTTGGCCGTGACCAGGCCGACCCGCTGCTGACCGATGCGACGGATTTCGTTGGGACCGCGCCCGAGGCTGACCTCGGCGACAGCTGCAAGCGGCACCGGATGGGCGCCGCCAGGGTTGACGACCAGGGCCCGCAGCTCGTCGACGGTGCCCTCGTGGATGTCACGCAGGCGGACCCGCACGGGGATCTTGCGGTCCTTGCGGTTGAACTTGGTTGCCTCGGCGCCCTGCACCTTGTCGCGGATGAGCTCGGCGACCTTGCGGATGTCGAGACCGTAGCGGGCGAGAGCGTCGCGGTCGTAGACGATCTGCACCTCCGGTGAACCCGGCAGGATCGACGAGCGCACATCGGCAAGACCGTCGATCGCCGCGATTCGATCGCGGACCCGTCCGGTCACCTCGGCGAGTTCCTCGAGATCGTAGCCGCGGACCTCGATCTCAACCGGCCGCGCGAAGGAAAAGAGCACCGGCCGGGCGATGTTTACGGTCGCGTCAGGGATGCCCGTGAGCAGCGGCCGCACCATCGCCAGGGCCTGAAGCTCGGCGGTCAAGGGGTCGATCCTCGGCTCTTGCGGCGACCTCTCGGCAGCCTCCTCGGAGTCGCCAGCGTCGACATTTTTGGACTCTTTTGCGCCCTTCGTCTTCGCCGTCGACGAATCCTCGTGGACGCGCTTTTGGCGAGTCTTTTGCGAAGTCAGCGTCATGCGCAGGCGCGCCGTATGCTCGCCGCGTTCGCCGGACTCCTCGCTGTCGCGCTCCGATCCGATCGTCGTCACCAGTGTGCGCAAGAAGGGCACGCCCTCCACCAGCTCGGCCTCGATCGGCGCCATCGTACTGTTGGTCACGGGCAGCGGGGTGCCGACCGGCAGCGAGACCTCGGCCGTAAACTCCCCCTGGTGCAGCTCCGGGATCAGCTCCGACTCGAGATGCGGCACCGCCCAGGCGAGCCAGCCGAAACAAGCGGCGATCATCGCGTAGACGAGCACGCGGTTGTGCAACGACCAGCGAATCACCTTTGGGTAGAACCACTCGATGCCCCGCAGCAGGCGATCAAAGAGCCAGAGCACCGGCCTCAGCAAATTGCCGATGATCACGCTGCCGACCAACCAGGCGACACCGCCGACGACAAGTGCCAGGAGCACGGCGATCGTGAGCCCGAGCTTGGCGACGATGTCGAGCACGAGCTGCAGACAAAAGCGCAGCAGCACATAGACCAAAGGCAGGAGCAGCGCTGAGCGCCAGCCGAGCGCCTTGAGGTCGCGGATGAGTTCGTGAACGGAATTCCAGTGGCCCCAAGTCTCACGAAATCCGCCGCCGACGCGGCGCCAGATCGGCCCCGCACCGGCCTCCCCGAGCGATCGCCGTGAGGCCAGCATCGGGATAAAGAAGAGTGCGACCGCCAGCGAAGCGAGCAACGAAAAGACCACCGTCAGGCCGAGATCGCCGAACATTTGGCCGGCGATGCCCTCGACAAAGACCATCGGGAAAAAGACCGCGATCGTCGTCAGCGTCGAGGCGACGACCGCCGAGCCGACCTCTGCGGTGCCGCGCACGGTCGCCCGGATCAGCTCATCGCCCTCTTCGCGGCAACGGTGGATCGACTCCAATACGACGATCGAGTTGTCCACCAGCATGCCGATACCGAGGGCCAGGCCCCCGAGCGACATGATATTTAGCGAGACACCCGCGAGGTTTAGCGGCGCAAAGGTGATCAGCACCGAGATCGGAATCGCGACCGCGACGATCAGCGTCGTCTTAAAATTGCGGAGGAAGAGAAAGAGCACCATCACCGCTAGAAGACCGCCCGAAAGCGCGGTCTGGCGGACCTCGTCAATGCTCGACTCGATGAAGAGTGAGCGGTCGGAGATCAGCCGCAGGTCGGCGCCGTACTCCTTTTTGAGGCGGGGTGCGAGACCCTCATCGATGCGCTCGCTGGCTCGCTTTGCCATGTCGACGATGTTTGCGTCGGCCTCTTTGTAGACCTCGATCTCGACCGCCTCAACGCCGTTGACCCGGGTGATCACGTCGCGGTCTTTGTAGCCAGAGACGACCTCGGCGAGGTTTCGCAGCTTGATGTCGCGACCGCCGCGCGAGACGATCACGAGGTCGCGAAGATCCTCGAGACTGCGAAACTCATTGACCGTGCGCACCAGGTACTTGGTCCGACCGTCGCGCATCGAGCCGCCGGCCAGGTTGATATTTTCGGCGGCGAGGCGATTGATGATTGTATCGATGCCGATACCGGTGCGGCGAATCTCGTCCTCGTCGAGCAGGACCTGGATCTCCTCTTCTAGGCCGCCCTTGATCTTGACTGCAGCGACGCCCTCGATCGGCTCGACCAGCCGTCGCACGTCGCGATCACCGATCCGGCGCAGGTATTTGAGCCCGCCGATGCCCGCGAAGGCCTCGCCCTCGCCGCTGAGAGAGAGCGTCAACACAGGATCCAAGGTCGGGTCGTAGCGGAGAATCAGCGGCTGCTTGACCTCCTCGGGCAGCACCGGCTTTATCTGGTCGAGCTTCTCCAGGACATCCTGGTTGGCGTCGTCCATGTCGGTGTCCCAGGTGAACTCCATGATCACGTCGGAGTAACCGCCGCGGGAGATGCTGGTGACCTTGGAGACCCCGGTGACAACTCCGAGGATTTCCTCTAAGGGCCTAGAAACGTTGTTCTCGACCTCTGCGGGCGCCGCACCCGGGTACTCGGTGCGGACCGTCAAGCGCGGATAGGAGATATCCGGCATCAGATTTAGCGGCAGCAAACGGATCGAGAAAGCGCCGAAGACGATCACCGCGAGGAAGACCATCAACACCGCGACCGGCCGGGTCGTCGTAAAGCGAAAGCGTTCGAGCGCGCGGGCACTGACACCTGAGCGCGGCTCGGTCGGCTGCGGTCGCTCGGCAACCGGCGGGCTCGACCCCGCCTCTTTAGCAAGGGACCCGGTTGGCTCGCCGCCCGAGGTACCTGTCACAGGGGACATCTCATGTCCGCCTGCGGCCTCGTCGGATGCGGGATCGTCATCCGTAAAACCTGTCACAAGAGGCACGTCATGATCGACCGCCCCCGAAACCGCAGACTCGGGCGACGGCTGGGTGAGCCTGGGCATGTTGAATTCACCTTGAGAGGTCGCCTCGGGGCTCCTGTCACTGGGCGTGTCCTTGCGATCGCTCATCTCGAAGTACCCCGACCCCTCAGGCTAGACGCGCGCACACGTCGGTTGAATCGACCACCGGCCGCTATTCCTCGGCAGCGGTCCCAGGCTCTGCTTCGATGTCACCGAGCGGCTTGCCCTGGGCGTCAACGAGCACGATCAAGGCGCCGTCTTTGAGACCATTTTGACCGGCAACGATGATCTTTGCGCCGGACGGCGGACCGTCGACGACTTCGATGCGCTCGGCGTCCTGAAGCCCAACCTCGATGCGCACCCGCTTGGCCCGCAACTCCGCGCCGTCGACCGCCTCGGGAATGACAAAGAGGTAGGTCTGTTCCTCGTCGTAGACCACCGCCGACTTGGGCACGAGCGGGATATTCTCGCGTTGCTCCGTGGTCATGACGACCTCAGCGTACATGCCCGGCAAGAAACCACCGGGGCCGCAGAGATCGGGCGGCAGCTTGATCGTGACCTTTACGGTGCCGGTGGAAGCGTCGACGATCGGCGCAATGCGGTCGACCGTACCGACCCCTTGGCGACCCTTGGCGGCCTTGCCAACGATCTCGGCGGCCTGCCCCAAGCGCAGGCGATCGAGCTCCTTCTCGGGCACGTAGACCCGCGCGACCAGCGAGTTAAAATCGATGATCGAGAGCACCTGAGCGCCGTTGCTGACAAAGGCCCCTTCGGCGACAAAGCGCTCGGTGATGGTGCCGGCAAAGGGCGCGACGATCTTGGTATTGCGGATCTCGCGATGGCGATCTTTTACGTCCAAGCGGGCGAGCGCCAGACTGTTTTGCGAGATGTCGAACTCTTCTTTGCCGATCACGCCGTCGTGAAAGAGCCGCTCCGCCCGACTGGCGTCCTCTAAGGCCTTGGAGAGCGAGGTATTGGCGCGGAGCAACGCGCTTGATTGGGCGTCAAAGCGGATCCGGGCGAGCTTCTCGCCCTTCTTGACCTTGTCGCCCTCCTCCGACCTCAGGGCGACGATGCGCCCGGTCGACTCGGCGTGGATCGTCACCTGCTGCTCGGCCTCGATGGTGCTCGCAGCGGTGATCACAGCGGCGATCGATCCCTGCTCAATCGCGCCGGGCAGGACCGGAACGGCCTCCTCTTTGTCCTCCTCTTCGTCGTCTTCGGCCGATTTACCGAGACTGGCGTTTGCCTGGCAGCCCCCACCGACAACGAGCGGTGCTGCGATCACAAAGAACAGCCCAAAGAGCCGGTAGCGAGCCCAACGGGTAAAGGAGAGACGCGAGGTCCAAGGAGCAGCGGAGGGCGAGGCTGAAGTCATGAGAATCGGGCCCAGAGCAGCCGCTCGGCGGCATAGCACGGATCTTGCCGCTGTGTGCTGTGCCCACGCAAGCGGTCCGACAGGTCGCGGAGAATTCGACCCCGAATGGCCGGCCTTGGTTTCACGCGTCCCCCCTGTGAGAGGCTGCGCGTTTTGCGCTCACGCCTGGCGTCGCGCCCGCAGGAGGGCCGCGGCCAGCTCAAGAAAACCGGAGGCCTCGGCCTTCTCGGTCATCGCCTGGGGCAGAGACGGGAAATAATCGCGCTGACGCCCGACATCGGCGGTGCCAACAGTCAGGCCAAAACGACCTGCGACAAAGAGGCCGGCGTCGTTGGGGGCATCGCCGATCGTCACAATCGTGCGGGGATCGATGCCACTTTCGGAGGCGAGCTGGAGCAGTGCGGCTCCCTTGTCGGGGATCGCCTCCGCCAGGTGCACATGCACATTCGACCAGGTCAGATGAACGCCCGCCGCGGTCGCAGCAGCCCGCAGCCGGAGCAGCTCGGGCTCCCCTCGACCGGCGCGCTCAAAGGCGACGTCACCCAAACGGCAGAAGTCATCACCGACGAGCTCGAGCTCCGCACCGTGCTCGGCGTTGAGGAGATCACCGACCGCCCGCAGGCGAGACTTGTCGGTCGGCGTGCGGAGCCAGCGGGGAGCCCGGTCCGGCACGATCTCGAGGAGGCCGTTCTCCGCCAGCCCGCGGCGCACCCCGGGCAAGTAACGGCAGAGGCCGAGGACCTCACCCGCCGGCCGCCCAGAGACCGGTAGCACCTCGAAGCCGGCGTCGACGAGCTCGCGGATCGCGACCAAGACCTCCGAACAAAGGGCCCCTGCCCGGGTCAGAGTGCCGTCAACATCAGTGGCAATGAGAGCGAATTCACGCATCTCCGGCCACGACCCCGAACGAGCTGGGTCGAGAAGTTTGCAGAGAGGGATGAGTGGATCGGTGGGCGCTGACATGCCGCGCCGGGATTGTACGTGGTAGCTTTGCCGCGGGTTGGGACGATGCCCCTCGAGCTCAAACCGGGTGATACTTACGCAGGGACCACGAAGGTCTTGCGAATCCTCGGGGCCGGGGCATTCGCGACTGTTTATAAGGTTGAGGTCAAGGGCTACGACCGACCGCTCGCGCTCAAGCTCACACACGAGCCGGTGACCTCGGGAGATCAGGCCCAACGTGCGCTCCGCGAGATCACGATCCTCCGCGGCCTGACCAACCCCCACGTCGTCCGCACCTTTGACTGCGGCCTCCGCCCCGACGGCCACGTCTACATGTTGATGGACTACCTCGAGGGCTCGCCGCTCAATCAGTGGCACACCTTCGAACGCCCGCTGCATCCGGCGCAAGCGGTGACCATTGTCCACCAGTCGTGCCTCGGGCTCTCCGAACCCCACGCCCGCGGCATCGTGCATCGCGACGTCAAACCCGAGAACATCTTCATCCAAGACAACGGCCACATCAAAGTCTTGGACTTCGGCCTCGCCCGATCCTGGGACGGCTCGCCGGTGGTCGGCGTCAACGCGACCCAGACCCACATGGTTGTCGGCACGCCACATTACAGCCAACCCGAGCAGCTCAAGACCCGCATCCTCTCCCCGGCGAGCGACGTCTACAGCCTGGGCATGATCCTCTACGAGCTGCTCTCGGCTCGCTCCCCCTTTCACCGCGGCCGGGCACTCAACGATGTGCGCAACGAGTTTCGCGATCGACCGCTGCGCTGGCTCAAGGCCCACTCCGAGTCGCCGGTGGTGCCGATCCGCAGCCACCGAAGCTGCCGCAAGCTACCGCAGAGCCTCGCAGACGGCGTCGAGCAAGCCCTGAGCAAAGAGCCAAAAGAGCGACCCGCCGACGCCGGTGCCTTCGCCAACATCCTCGGTAAGATCCTGCACAGCGACTTCGGCATCCCGATCGCCGCGACGCTCAAGCTTCGCGACGACATGGGCAACGAGGAGAGCCATCTCTTCCTGCCGGGCTCCTACCGCATCGGCGCCGGTGAAAAATGCGAAATCCCGCTCCGCGGATCCGACCAGATCCGCCGGGTGCATGCGGTCATCGAGTGGAGTGGCATCCCCACCAGGCCGCACCTGCGACCCATCCTCGGCGATGGCTCCGTGACAGTGCGCGGCAAGCCGATCCGCAAGCCGGTGCATCTCGGCAAAGAAGACTGGTTTACGGTCGGCCCCTTCACGCTCTCGATCAGCCAGTAGGGTTCGGAGCTGTGGTGTCGCGGTATGTCCATATGGACATGTCTCTTGAGGCGTTTTCATATACTGGCCGACGCGACGATTGGGCCTCGAAGACATCGACAATTACGGATCCCGAATCGCGCCCGTCATCGCGGCCCGCAGCGGCGTCGAAGCACTCGCGAGAAAACTCTCGACATATCCGAATCCCTCCATGCGAACTTCAGCTCCCCCCTAAAGCGCCCGCAATCGCCCGATTTACACCGCGTGCGCTCAGGGCCTACAACGCCCGTGCTCGCAGTGTCGGCGGCGTGGCGTCGATCACCCTTTACAAGCGACGCCAGCCTCTGCTAGTCACCCGGCTCCAATCGGGGCGTAGCGCAGCCTGGTAGCGCGTTCGGTTCGGGACCGAAAGGCCGGAGGTTCGAATCCT
>CAYYUP010000075.1:0-27418 GCA_964474905.1 uncultured Nannocystis sp.
CACGCAAGCCCAGGGATCTTGACCCTCGCACCCCGCGTGCGTTTCTTGGTGGCCCGCTGCAGTGTGGCCTAGATTTTGCTTGGCCCGCTGCAACAGGATACGAGTATTTTGCCGAAATCGGCAAGACTCTGCAAGAGCCCCTTGCAACCCCTGATGCCCCCCCTCGGAATGGGGTGAACCGCCCCCAGCTTGGAGGTTTGTCAGTGTGTGCATGCCCCCCCGGGCATGGGGAGGATCATCCCGGGAGGCTCACTTCGTAGATTTCTTGCGCTTGTGTGGCTTGGACTTCCGCCGGGGCGGCGTTTCGTCCGCGACCGCGGACGCGATGGCATCGGTCATCAATTTGGCCGCCTTTTGCCCCGCTTCCCGAGACAGGTGCGCGTATCGCGCTGTCGTGCCCGGAGTCTTGTGCCCCAGGAGCATGCCGACCACAGCGAGGGTACACCCTGCTGAGATCGCCGCGCTCGCCGCGGAATGCCGCAAATCATGGATTCGTACATCCTGGATGTCGGCCGCTTCGCGCAGACGCAGCCAGGCCGCGCCGAGCGACCAGTCATGGATCCGCTGGTTGCGGCGCCCGTAGACCACGTAGGGAATACCGTCGATTCGATACTCTTCTAACTCATCGAGCACACTGATGACCGCTGGTGAAATTGGTCGGACGCTCTGCCCAGTCTTCGAGTCTGGAAGGACGATCTCTAGACGCTCGCGGGAGATCCACGACCACTCGAGATTCAGGACTTCCCCTTTGCGCATGCCTGTCAGCAACAACAGACGGATAGCGTACACGTGACTCCAGCGTGCTCGCGGGGTCACACGTTTGCCATTCGCAGCCCCAGGGCGTAGCGCCTCAGCGAGCACGGCATCAAGCCTCTTGCGCTCTACTGCACTCAAATACCGCTTTCGTTTGGTCTCGGGAAATAGCTTGATTCCGTGGGCAGGGTTTCGGCCGCTGTGCATATCCCATTGCCCGGCCTTCTCAAACATCACGTGCAGCACACGGATTGCGTTATTAGCAGCACTTGGTCGATCGTTCTGCTGGCGGTGGAATTCTTCGACATCAGCAAATCGAATCGACTCCAGAGAGCGCGGCCCCCAGAGAACCAAGAAGTCGGCGACCGCCTTGCGGTAGTAGCTGCGAGTTTTGTCGCGGAGGGCATCGGTTTCCACGTGCCGCCGCATGAATTCGCGGGCGAGCTCCGCGAACGTCGGCGTTGTGAGGGTGCTGAGCGACTCACTCGTGGTCGTTGCGGGGGAGGGGATTCGACCGAGTACGGCAAGGCGCGCAGCTTGCTCTCTGGCTTCTTCGAGTGTGATCTCGCCGAAAAGCCCGAGCCGTACTTTGTTGTCTTCGCCGTCCGTCCTCTGTCGGAAGAACAACACCTTCTTGCCCGACGGAAGCACCCGCAGAGTGAGCCCCCGAACCTGCGAACACGAGATCTCGTATTTTTTTGAGCGCGGCTTAGAGCGCTCGATGAGCTTGGTGCTTAGTTTCGCCATGTGCGAATTTTGTCCCCGAATCGTCCCCTAGTGAACCCAAATTATCACGTGTCCCAAGAGCCATAAAGTCCAATATTCGCGTAGCTATAGCCGCTTCCGCGCTCATAGCTAATATGACTCATGTTCGCGAGAAATCGGCTCTTCGTGTGGTTGGCCGCTTTGGCCGCCTCGGCCGCCTTGACCGCTCTCTGGTTGGCGACTTGCATCTTTTGATTGACGTCAGCCAGCCTGTGGTTGGCTGTTTCGAGCCTTTGACGCCCGCTTTCGACCTCGCTCCGCGCCTGCTCGCTGAGTTCGATGGTTGTGTACAGATGCCGTGTATTGAGCTGCAACATCCAGGTGATGGCGCCGAGCAGCATGGCCGGTGCGAGTGTGAGCACCGGGATGAGGTTCGATGGACCCATTTGATCGGGCCGCAGCTGAGCGCGGAGGGCCATCACACAAATCCACAGGACGATGCTAGCGGCGCTCCAGCGGAGTGCTCGGTGCGGGAGTTCGACGACCAGCGCGATGACGGTAAAGACCGTCAAGAGGAGCGCGATATTGAATACAAGCGTTGCCTCGAGGAGAAGCGCGGAGAGTCCGACAGTCAGCAAAAATACGCTGAGGAAGAGGTTTATGGCGATCTGAAAGCGCCCACGCTCGGCCAGCAAGAGACAAATTCGACAAAATAGCGCCGCATTCGCATGGATCGCGAGAATGGCGTAGCCGGTTGTGCTCGGCACCAAGAAGAGCTGCATGAAGCTGCGAAGACAGACGATCGCCAGGAACGTTCGAAATGAGTATGTCAATAACCGAACCAGCGTTCGCTGGCGGTACTCCAAAATTTCGTGTTTACCGAGCGACATCACCAGATATACAGGTCGAAGGGGGGCAGAGTTGTGAACTGTGAGGGCGAGAAGATCAGTGAGCACGGACCTGAATAGTTAACGATACGATCATGGAGAGGTGAAGTGTGAACAGGGCATTTTTTGCACGGGCGATCATGCCCTGTTCGTCTATAGTGACCCGATGCAATCGGCGAGGCTACTGCGGAATCGGCATGCAGACACCGCCGCTTTCGATCTGGGCGTTGGTGCGAAAGGTATTGAGCTGCTCCCAATGGGGGGCCTCAAAGGTCGGGATGGTCCCATCTTCGCGAACGTTGGTTACGTGATAGGTGTGCTGATTCCAGATTCGCCGGGCCTGGATCCAGCGGTCTTCTTTGTCGCGGATCACCTGCACTGTCGGGGATGCCGGGTTGTTGAGGTACTGATTGGAGACAAAGACGATTTCGGCGGAGCCGTCATTGTCGATATCTGCGACGATCGGATACTCGGAGAGGGTTCCTGAGGTGCGGGGGCTCTTGAGTAGAACGGAGCCGGCACCGTCGAAGACGAACATAAAGTTCTCGTCGGCGTACATCGCCTCGGCGGTGCCGTCGCCCAAGAAATCGAAGGCGGTGCCGGCTGCGATGCCGCTTTGGTCGGAGACGGTGGCTTTCCAGACGATGCTGGCGTCGCCGTTGTACACTGCGTAGTTGTTGGCCGAGGAGACCGCGAAGTTTGCGGATTCGTCGCCGTCAAAGTCGTGCACGGTTGCGGGCCGCAGCCAAGTGGTGCCATTAGGGGGATCGCCGGTCGGTCGCAGGTCGCTGAATTTGATGGTGCCGTCGTGCTCGAGCATCGACAGGCCGAGGCTGTTGGTGACCAGGATTTCGGGCTGACCGTCGTCATCGAGATCGGCGATCGCCGGGTATCCGGGCTGGATCTGCGCGAGGTAGTACTGCGAACCGTCGTGGTGATAGGCGGCGTGGCCGAGCACGACCTCTAAATCGCCGTCGCCGTCGAGGTCGGCCGCGGCCGAGGCCGACCAATTGCCGGCGGGTTGTGGGGCGGTCCACAGGTGCACGCCGTTATGGTCGTAGAGCTGATTGCCAGCGATGATCTCGATGTCGCCGTCGTTGTCGAGATCGGCGAGGGCGATGGCGCCTGAGTAGGCGGCGGGCCAAGGCGTCGCTGATTGCCACTTCGTGGTGCCGTCGTGCTCGAAGGCGATCGGTGCCCCGCCGATCACCGAGGCGATGATCTCGGGTACACCGTCCCCATCGATGTCGCCGATCGCCGGCGTGACCGTGTGGTCGAGGTCAGTCCCGATTTTAAAGTGCAGGCTGCCGGTCTCGCCGTCGAGCACGTAGATGTGGCCGACGGTGTTGGTAGAACCAGAGGCGGTGGAGGCGAGCACGACGACGTCGGGTGTGTCGCAGAGGTCGATTTCACCGTTCATGTCGTCGTCGGTGAGGTTGGCGACGAGGGGCGTGACGATCGAGTAGGGCTCGTTTTGGCCGGTCCAAGTCCACTGGACGTCGGGCTCAAAGGCATTCGGAGGAGCGCTCTCAGAGCACATGCCGCTCATTCCGCCCTCGTTGACCTTGCACTCGTCGATGGGTTCGCCAGTGGTGCCGGTGGTGGTGGTTCCAGTGGTGGAGGAGCCGGTGGTCGGAGCATCGGTGGTCGACGAGGTCGAGGTCTCGCTCGCGGTGGTTCCGGAGCTGCCGGTGGCCGACTCGGAGGCGGTGCCCGAGTTGGAATTGGAATTGGAATTGGAGTTGGAGTTGGAGTTGGAGTTGGAGCCGGAGCTGTTGTTGTCGGTGGTGCTCGGCGAGGTGGCGCTCGCCGTGATGCTGCTGCTGGCGGAGTCACTGCCGCTGCTGTCGTCACCGTTGCAGCCGAGGGCGATCGCGACGAGCGGCAAGATGAGCGTTAGGCCAGGTAGACGATCCATCGATCTAGTGAACGCCTACAGGCTTGCCCTTCACAAGTCTTGATCTTGCCGAGCTGGATCGAGCCGGATCGAGCTGGATCGAGCTGGATCGAGCTGGATCGAGCTGGACCGAGCTGGACCGAGCTAGGGGACGCAGGGCCGGGTGCGGAGGTCAAATCGGATCGCGTAGGCGGCGATGCCAAAGGCGACGGCGACGTTGAGCGAGCCCTTGATGCCGAGCATCGGGATCCTCACCACTTGTGTGCAGAGATCGAGCAGGCGCGGATCTATGCCGGAGACCTCGTGGCCGAGCAGCAGGCAGAGGGTGTTTTGCGGCGGCGGTAGGGGGGCGGAGAAAAGGGGGATGGATCGCGCTCCGCCCTCGAGGGCCCAGAGTTCGACGCCGCGTTCGCGCAGGGCAGTGGCGGCCTGCAGGCTGTCTCGGTGTCGCGTCCAGTTGAGACTGAGCTCGGCACCGAGGGCTGTCTTCGCCATCTTTGTGTGATCGGGGGGCGGCGTGAAGCCGCCGATGTGCACGTGCTGCACACCCACACCGTCGGCGCTGCGGAGGATCGCGCCGACATTTCGCAGGCTGCGGATGTTGTCGAGCAGCACCTCGAGCGCGGGTCCGGGCGGGCGGTCACGGAGGTCCTTCGCGCTGTCGGTGCTGTAGGTGAGATCTACCGTCTGGGTTTTTGCGTCGCAGTGGGGGCAGCGATCACCGAGCGTCGAGCCGGCGGCGATCGGGAAGCGGAGGCGGCAGGAGAGATCCGTGCACTGCCGGGTTTGGAAGCGCGACACGGTGCCGACTGTACAGAGCCGGGCCTCCGCGGTCGATGCTCAGCCATGGGAGGGGGGGCTCTGCTAGCCTAGCGGCGGCGATGCCCTACCGCGACGACCGTCAGGCGATGGCGCTCCAGCTCGCGGAGCTCGAGCGAGAGAACGAGCGTCTGCGCGGTGAGATCGAGAGCTTTGAAGAGCGCCTGGAGCGGGTGATGAGCGAGCGGCAAGAGCTGCAGCACGCGAGATCGCGGCGCTCCTGTGTGCTCTGTCGCGGCTCGCTGCTGCCGGTCGCGGTCTTCGCGGGCCACGACATGCGGGCGCCGATCCCCTTGCGCATGAGCACGCTGCGCTTCGTTTCGCCGCAGGGAGGCTTCACCCATTCGGCCCCCGTGCGCTCGTTTGTCTGCTCAACCTGTGGCTTCATTCACAATTTCGTCGATATCACCGAGCCGGTCGTCACCGAGAGCGAAGACTAGATCGGGCTCTAGGGCTCCGTATCTCAGCTTTTGTGTTTTTTGCGCGTCCGCTGAGGTCTGCGCGTAGACATGCGCGCGGTCGCACATTATCCTCGCCCGTGAGGCCAGGTCACGGCCGAGTGGCCACGGAGGCCACACCACAGGGATGTGAAGATATGTCCGAAAGACCAGCAAAGATTCGGATCGCGGTTCTCGGCGGGGGCTTTGGCTCGCTGAGCGCGGTGTATGCACTAACGTCGGAGCCCGGTTGGCAAGAGCGCTACGAGATCACAGTGCACCAACTCGGGTGGCGTCTCGGCGGTAAGGCGGCGAGCGGTCGCAACCAGAGGAGCCACGACCGCTCCGAGGGCCGAGGCGCACACCTGTGGTTCGGCTTTTACGAGAACGCGCTCGGCATGATGCGCGAGGTCTACAGCGAACTCGGCCGGGCGCAGGGCACCCCTCTGGCGACTTTTAAGGAGGCATTTCAGGCGGGCGAGGCCCTCCATCTCGCGGGCGCTGCGAGTCGCGAGGCGAGTTGGCCCCTGGCGCTGCCGCCCAACGATGATGTGCCCGGGGAGGCGACGTCGCTGCCGACGATCTGGTCCTATATCGGCCAGATCCTCCACTGGGTGATCGACAGCATCCCCCATCTACACGAAAATTTTCACAGTTACTGCGACCTCTTGGGGGCCTGGGACAGCGGTGCGCGGGGCATTCTTCGCGATCTGGTTGAGCGGGCGCAGGGGCTCGGCATCGAGGCCTACGGCAAAGCATTGCCCGAGGGCGAGGGGCTGGCCGATGATCTGCTCGAGCGGGCGGCGGCTGTCGGTGCGACGATCGACGTGGACCTTGGCGATCATCAGCTCTGCCGCGCTTGGGCGGCGCCGCTGCTCTTTCTCGCCGAGGAGTGCCTGACGCTGCTCGGTGATGACGCCGACCGTCTCCTCTATCCGCTTTTTTTGGGACCGCTGCAGCTCGGGCTTGCGCTCTGTCGCGGGATTCTCAGCGATCGCCTCTACGTTTCGGGGCGCGGTCTCGAGGCGATCCAGGGCCAAGAATTTCGCGATTGGCTGCGCGGTCACGGTGCAGGTCCTGCGCTCCTGGATCACCCACTGGTCGGGGCGCTCTACGCCGCTTTTTTTGCCTACGAAGAGGGCGAGACACAGCGTCCGGCGATCGCCGCGGGCACGATGGCCCAGCTCATCCTCCGACTTTTCTTTACCTACCGCGGGGCGTTTTACTACACGCCGACGGCGGGCAGCGGCGAGGCGATTTTCGCCCCGCTGTACCTCTTGTTACGGCGCCGCGGCGTCCGCTTTCGTTTCTTTCATAAGGTCAAGGCGCTGCATCTCGCCGACGACGAGGATTCGATCGAGGCGATCACGATCAGCCGCCAGGTGCTGCTCAAGCGTCGCCGGCAGGGGTACGAGCCGCTGGTTGCGGTTAAGGGCTTGCCTTGCTGGCCGTCGGAGCCGCAGTGGCAGCAGATCGTTCTCGGTCACGAGCCCGAGGTGCAGGCGCTGGATTTTGAGGCCGAGGATTCGCCCGAGGTCGACGGGTTTCGTCTTCGTCGCGGCCGCGATTTTGATCGCGTGATCCTGGGGATCCCACCGGGTGGTCTGGCCAAGGTCTGTCGATCACTAGTCAAGCGAGCGCCGCGTTGGGAGGGCATGCTGGCGAATCTGCGTACGGTCGCGGTTGGCGGGATCCAGCTCTGGCTCTACTCGACGTGGAGCGAACTCACCGGCGATCCTAAACCGCCGCTGGCGGGTTCTAATTTTCCGGCGCCTTTTGTCTCGTGGGTAAACGCCTCGCGGACGATCACTTACGAGAAGTGGACCGGAAAATTTTGGCCCGGCAGCGTCGCCAAGCTCGACGCGACGATTCCCGAGGCGGTGCTTTTGCTGACAGAGGGCGAGGGCGCAGGTGCCGAGGGCGAGGCGGCCGAGCGTTGGCTCCGCTTTCAGGCGAAACGCTGGCTTGGCAGGCATACCCAGGTGCTTTGGCCTGAGGGCACGGCGGGCTTCACCCGGGGCATCGATTGGAGTCTGCTCGTCGATCCCGAGCGGAGGATGGGCGAGGGGCGGATCGAGGGGCAGCACGTGTGGTCTGGAGCCGGCGGCTCTGGGCGCCAAGTGCTCTCGTTGCCGGGCACCGACAGGTACCGCCTGCGCGCCGATCGTTCGGGCTTTGACAACCTCGTGCTCGCCGGTGACTGGACCGATACAGGCCTCAACTTGGGCTGCATCGAGGCGGCTGTGATCAGCGGATTTCAGGCCTCTAGAGCGATCTGTGGGGCACCTAGGCGTATTCTTGGCGAGTCGAAGGCGGGCGATGCCTTGGAGGCCGTGGCGCCCGGACGGGAGGTCCGACGCGGTCAGGATACGGTCAAGATCGCGGCGCTCTCATGAGCCTAGGTCTGCTTGGCTGGACCGTATCGCAAGCGCTAAAAAACCTGACCCAAAGAACATGTTTGAGCTGGCCAGCAGGTAGTGAAAGAGGTCGAGTCGGGCGAAGGGTCCGAGCTCGCCTTGGGTGCCGACGGCGAGCCCGGCGATGAGAACGAGACCTGCACCTAAGGTCAGCATGAGGCCGCCGTTTCGGCGACAGCGGAGGCTGTGCAGACCGACCAGGAGCGTGCCCATCGTACCGGCTGCACCGATCACGAGGCCGTAGGCCGCGCGCAACTCCATCGCTGTTGTCAGGGCAAAGAGAGCGACGAGCAGGGCGAGGAACCAGAGCCAACGCCGTCGCGAGAGGGCGAGTGGCCAGGCGATCGCGACCGCAGCGGCCCCGAGGATCGGCATCGTTGTGCAGGTGGCGAGGCCGCTGAGGTGGCCGTGCAGGGGGGCCAAAACATCGGCGCCGGCGAAGCGCAAGACGCCAGTGAAGGCGGCGAGCGCCATCGCGGCGATGCCTGCAGCGGCGGCTTGGAGGTGGAGCCGAGCCTGCCCTGGTGGCGCGCCTTTGATCAGAGTGCGGATCGCCGCCAGTGCGCTGAAAACCAAGGCGCTGTCGGAGACTGCGTGTGCGAGCTGCATGTCTCAGATTACTCGATTTGAGGGGCGCGCGAAAGCTTGTGCGGGAGGCTCAATATTGGTGTCGTTGGTCGCGAGTGGCAGGCAGCGAGTTGTCCTGTGACCCTTTTCTTTTGTTTGGACAGTAATGAAAATGGGATGCTCGTGCCGGCGGGTATTGGATTGACTCGATGTCTCCAGAGTGATTAGATATCAAAAGAGGATAGGTATTGATGGAAAAATTCGGTCGGAATATCCACCATGTGAAGATGTTGCTCGCGATGACCCTGTCAGCCTGCGCAGGGGGGACGCAGGGGGCGACTTCGGGAGTTGCAACCTCCGGCGATGCCAGCTCCGGGTCAATGACGGCGGCGAGCACAGGTTTGGGAGGCACGAACTCCGGCAGCATGAGCTCTGAAAGCACGAGTGCCGGAAGCACGAGTACCGGGAGTACCGGCTCTGGAGGCACGAACTCGACAGCTACTAGCTCACCGACGACGGCTCCGACCTCTGTTGGTTCGACGTCTACAGGTGCCACCTCGGGAATGGTGACGATGGGTGCGAGCGAAGGCTCTACATCGACGAGTGGTAGTATATGCGGTGATGGCGTGGTCGATGGTGATGAGGAATGTGATGATGGCAATGACGACAATGAGGACGGATGTTCCAATTTGTGCAGTTGTAGTGGGGCATGGGTCCTGGTTGGTGATGAGATCATAGGCGAAGCACTAGATGACGATTTTGGTGTGTCTTGTGCTGTGAATTCCGATGGAAACACGATTATCGTGGGAGCGAGTTGGAATGATGGCATTCCCGGGTTCGATTCTGGGCACTCTCGTATCTACAAACTTCAAGGAGGAAATTGGGTACAAATTGGCGAAGATCTAGAGGGTGAAGGAGAAGATGACCGCTCGGGAACCTCGGCTTCGATGAGTGGCGACGGTTCGATGATTGCGGTGGGAGCGCCCTTTAACGACGGAAGTGGTTCGAAATCAGGCCATGCGCGGGTATATGACCTTCAGGGGGGGAACTGGACCCAGATCGGTGCTGACGTGGATGGGGCTGATGCTTGGGATGAGTCGGGTAGGTCTGTGGCCATCAGTGCGGATGGCGGAACTCTTGTGGTAGGCAGCCCTGATGGCATCAACGGCGACAAGCTCTCCCATGCGCGAATATTTACCAGGCAGGGCGATGCATGGGTTCAGTTGGGGGATAGTATTTTTGGACTTGAAGAATACGACGGTACTGGATTCTCTGTAGCGACGAGCGTAGACGGTGGGGTTGTGATTGTTGGTTCGCCATTTCGGGATTTTTGGAGCAATGGAGAGGCGCGAATCTTCCGCTTCCAAGCCGGCGCTTGGGTACAGGTCGGCTCGGCCCTGGACGGCGAGGATGACAAAGACGAGTTTGGCCGGGCTGTAGCGATGAGCGCTGATGGTAGTACGGTAATCATCGGTGCTCCGCATAATGACGGAGTTAACGGATCATGGTCAGGGCATGCGCGAGTGTTTCGACTCCAAGCCGGCGCTTGGGTACAAGTCGGTAGTGACATTGACGGTGAGGCTGCGGGGGATGACTTTGGGAGGTCAGTATCGATGAGCGAGAGCGGGGATACGATTATTGTCGGGGCTCCAAAGAACGAGGAAAAAATCGGGCATGCCCGGGCGTTCACTCTTCAGGGCGACGGGTGGGTTCAGCGGGGCCAAGACATCGATGGTTACCAGTTGGGCGAGGGGGCTGGCAGGTCGGTGGCCGTGAATGGTGACGGTTTGACGATCGTCGTCGGGGCCCCGGACGTCGGAGCTGGTCGAGCGCGGGTCTATCGATGGTGTGAATAAAAGAGAGACACGCGCTCAATAGAGTCGCAGGCCGCGATAGCGGGCGAGAACTTGGCGGCGATGAGGGGAAGAACCCGCGCCGATAAGGGGTGCTGTCGGCTGCCCCGCCAGATGCCTCTGGCGGGGAGTGTGTCGGGTGATTTGGTGATCCAGCTCAGAAGGGCTGGCAGGACATCGGGCCGATGACCACGTCGTCGACGTTCCACGAGCCGCGATTAAATGCGCCGCCGTTGCCGATGTTGTTGCACCAACGGAGCTGGAGAGCAGGGTTGCTGTAGGCGTTGAGATCGTACTCAAACAACATCCACTCGCTGTCGTTGACCCCGGGGTTGCCGAAGGTCTCAAAGAGAATCACCCAGTTCTGGCCGTCCCAAACCTCGATCTTGTTCTTCATGAAAGGCGTGTAATCGCTGTAGAGGTCGCGCCAAAAACTCATCCACACGTCGTTGATCTTGGTGGTGTCGAGGGGGGCGCTGGTCATGCAGTAGTAGTCATGTAGCGTCGTGGTCGCGCAGTTACCGAGGACGACGCCGGCGACTCCATTGTCATCGGTCGGTGAGTGATCGCTGGCCGGATCGCCGCAGCCGGCGACGGCCGCACCGATTTCCCACTCTGTGTCGAGCTCCCAGGTCTGGCTGTTGTCGGCGAAGGGCTCGTAGAAAAAAGCCTCGCCAGCGTCGTCGATGCAGGCGCCGTCGGTGCAGAGGGCCGCGTCGCCGCAACCGAGGGCGGCTTCGCAGGGCGTATCGTTTGCCGCCATCTCGGTGATGCAGACGCCGTCATCGGGGTTGCAGACGCCGACATTGCAGGCACTGTCCAGGTCGGAGCAGTCGACCGGCATGCCGCCGCCGCAGATTCCGTCGGTGCAGATGTCCTGGGTCGAGCAGAGACCGGCTACACAATCCCCGCCCTCGTTCATCGCCTCGCCGACGCAGGTGTAGTCGACGCAGGTGTAGGCCGAACACTCGTTGTTTTGAGGCTCGCAGTCGACGTCCTCGAGGCACTCAGGTGCTTCGCAGAGGTTGTCGACGCAATCCCCCAGGCAGTCCTCGTTGGCCAGGCACATCTGGCCGACATCGCAGGGGCCACAGGAGCCGCCGCAGTCGACGTCGGATTCGCCCTCGTCGATCAGGCCGTTGGTGCAGGGGTCTGGGGGTGCGCAGGTGCCGGCCTGGCAGTTATCAGAGGAGCAGTCGGGGCTGTCATTGCACAACTGGCCGTCGGCACAGGGGGAGCAGGAGCCGCCGCAGTCGATGTCACTCTCGTCGCCGTTCATCGCCCCGTCATCGCAGGTCGCTCCGCCGGTGGTGGTCGGATCGGTGTCGGTCGGATCGGTGTCGGTCGGATCGGTGTCGGTCGGATCGGTGGTCGGATCGGTCTCTGCGACAGTGGTGCTGGATGTGGATGTAGATGTGGATGTGGATGTGGACGTGGATGTGGATGTGGATGTCGATGAAGTGTCCGTGTCGAGGGTATCTGTGCCGAGGGTGTCCGAGTCGGTCGACGAAGAGGACGATGAGTCCGTGGCGCTCGCCGAGATGGCAACATCGTCGCTACTACAGCCCACGACCATCAACCCAAACCCAAACCCAAGCGCAACCTGTGCTGTATAGTGAGTTTTCATGTCACTAGGGTCGGCGAGATGCACCGCGCCTGGCAACGTCAAAGAGGTCTGTGTAAGGATGTGGTAATGCGCTGCTCGGTTATGACATCGAACGGTAGGCGCGCGGCGGGCAGCAGAGGACATGAAGCCCTCTGCATGGCATCAATGCTCGTAGTTGTCCATGCCTCGGCGTCGCCCCTGCTCTTGCCCCCCAGTCGTCCGGTCTTATGTCGGCTTCAACGGCGTGGGTCATGATCGCGATGCATTCTGGGGGAGAGGACTTCTGCGGGCCGGATCGAGCCTCACGCCCTTGTGTCGGGTGATCGCGGCCGATGCACCTACAGGTATGCACAAATACCGGCTAGAGATCTTCGCCGGGTTGGTCGCTCTCTTCGTAGCTCGTCAGGGGGGCGCTATCGTCGAGCAACTCGTCGATGAAGAGGGAGAGGTCCATATCCATCTCCTGGATCTCGGTGCCTTCGTAGGTGATGATTCCGGTGCAGTGCGAATCGTTGATGCCCCGCCAGTAGGGGATGTAGTAGGCGAGGTTGTCAAATTGATCGTACTGGGCGGTGAGCAGCGTGGTGTCCTGGGCCCAGTAGTCGAGCGTCTGCTCCTTGCTGGGGTTTGGATAAAAACTCTCGTAGGAGTAGCGCGAGTAGTTAAAATCGCGTTTGAAGTAGGCCGTGGTCAATCGATCTTCGGGGTAGAGGTTGGCGAGTATCGAGTTGAGTTTGCCGAAGTCATCGGCGAGCAGGTTGCCCTCTGGGATCGTTTCGAGGATCGGATCGACGTCCCAGGAGGAGCGGATTTTCTGGTGCAACGGCGCTGAAAAACCGCTGCTGGGGAAGATCGGCCCCGAGTCGTTGAGCAGGTAAGCACGCTCGACTTGCAGGCGCTCGCGGAAGAAGTGGTAGTTGATGATCGAGCCAGTGCCGCCAGCGGAGCAACCTGTGAGCATCATCCGGTCGATCTGCGGGAACTGGCCGCCCAGGTAGTCGATCACCGCGCTGACGTTGTCGTGGCCGTTATGGTGGTAAACGAGCGGTTCGCGGACGCCTTCGGGGTCATCGTAGGTCATGACCCGATTGCCGGTGTGCACATCACCTGTGCAGTAGGGGATAAAGACCAGGTTCCAGTCGCGGCTCGGGTTTTGTGGATCGACTCGGCTGAGGATCGGTGAGAGCACCCCGTATTTGTCCATATGAGTGTCGGGGATGCCATTGGGGTTGGCGGCGCCGAGTGGCGTATTGCCGGAGCAGGTTTCGAAGTCCCAGCAGGCGCCGCCGGGCTCGAAGTAGACGAGTAAGTTGTCGGAGTCTTCCGCGAAATTGACGAAAAATTTGAACTGCGAGCCGTCCGAGCAGATCGCACCCTCGGGCTCGCGCTTGACCCACTCTCCGTAGACTTCGGGCTCCTCGGGGCCGGTGGTGGTGGTGGTCGTCGTCGTCGTGCTCGTCGTCGGCTCACCGGTGGTCGAGGTGGTGTCGCCGTCAGTGGTGGTGTCGTCGCCGGTGGTACTGCTGGTGCTGGCGGCGGCGCTGTCGCTGGCGCTATCGGAGTTTGGCTCCGTACAGGAGGTGAGGATGAGCAGGACGCCTCCGGCGGCGCAGGTACAAAGATCGAGGGCAAGTTTCATCAAACAGTCTCCAACGGCCAACGACGGCCAGCGTAGCAAGAAGTCAGGGGCTATCGTGGACTGAATCTGGACGATGACCTTCTGCATATCAGCGTGAAGATACACACGTATCTCCTCCGGGGCTGGGGGGGCGCATAGGCCCTGATCCGTCGTTGCTCTCAGCTTAGGTGCGTGCGAAAGTTGGAGAATGAGAGTCGTAACATCCTTGGCCTTCGCTAGCTTTGCTTGCTTTTCTCTACTGTCCGGGTCGGCGCTTGCCGATGGACCCGGAGCGTTCTCGATTGAGCTACCTGTCTCTGGGGTCTACGGCGGCACCGAGGTTGCAGCCTGTGGGTGGCCGACGACGGTTTCGGTCGAGGGCAGCTGCACGGGCACCTTGGTGCACCCTGAGGTCATGATCTACGCAGCTCACTGCGGCGCTGGCTACACCCAGATCCGCTTCGGCGAGAACATCCAGGGCGGCGGTGGCCGAACGGTGCAAACCGACTTTTGCAAGACCTATCCCGGGGGAGGCCCAGGAAGCGGCAACGACTGGGCCTTTTGCAAGCTCGCGGAGCCAGTTACGGACGTCAAGATCGTCCCCATTCTCATGGGTTGTGAGACCGACGTGTTGGTGCCGGGTACCGAGGTGGTGATCGTCGGTTTTGGTAATGCGGACAACGGTCCCTACGGGATCAAACGCGAGGTCACGACGACGATCAATGAGATCACAGCCCAGGGCGAGGCGGGCATCGGCGGCGGCGGCAAGGACTCGTGTCAGGGCGACTCGGGCGGGCCGGTGTATGTCCAGCTCAAGAACTCAAAGTTCGGCGATCCCTCCGACGATACTTGGCGGGTCTTTGGCATCACCTCCTACGGCGGGCCCTGTGGCGGCGGCGGCTTCTACTCGATGATGCACACCGGTATGGAGTGGTTTGAGCAGGAGTCCGGTGTCGACCTGACTCCCTGCCACGATGCTCAAGGCAACTGGACGCCGACGGGGGCTTGTGCCGGTTTTCCCAAGGAGCCCAACATCGGTGGCGGAGCTTGGGAGGATGGCTGCGCACCCGGTGCGGTCGGCGGTGCCTCGACGATGTGCGGTCTTCCGACCGAGCCTGATGAGACGGCGCCCACCGTCATGATCACCGACCCAATGGATGGCGCTGAGTATCCCGGACCCAACGAGGAGCTGGTGATCATGGTCGATGCTCAGGACGATGGCTGGGGCATCAAAGAGGTCCAGTTGCTGATCAACGGCGACGAGATCGAGGGTGCTGTCGATAGCTCGATGCCCTACGAATTTGAGGTGACGATGCCGACTGGACAATGGGTGCTGGGGGCCAAAGCCGTCGATCTTGCCGACAATACCGCCTACGCCGAGGAGATCGGTATCGGCGTCGGCGAGCCGGCTCCGAATCCGAGTGAGTCCGAGTCCGAGACCGAGACCAGTTCGGGCAGCTCTGACTCCGCCTCGGGTACGGGCGGCAGTGATGGTACGGGCGGCAGCGATAGCGACTCTAGCGAAGTCGGCACTGCGGGTAGCAGCGATTCAAACGGAGGCTCTGGGGCCTCTGATAGTGCGGGGACCACTGGCGGGCAAGAGTCCGAAGACGGCTGCGCCTGCACAGTCTCTGGCGACTCGGGTCGGGGCGCGTCGCTCTTCGGTTTGCTTCTGCTCGGCCTTTTGCGTCGTCGACGGAGTTCGCCACATCGAGCGAGCGTGTGAACCACGCAAGAGAGGAGAGCACCGCAGCGGTGGCTCTCCTCTTTCGCTTTTGTCCGCGGGGTTTAGGTGTTGACTGTGACGGTATCCAGGTGCGGGCCGATGTACACAACCTCGACGGTCTCACTTGAGGGCACAGAGAGATAGATCTGAAGTGTCTTATGCCTATTGGCGTGGCCGTGGCCTAGGGTGATGTGCATCTCGGTGGTGACGCTGTTGCCATTGTCGAGCGGGAATGTGCGCTGCTTGCCGAAGGCCTTCATGGTGTGGGGGGATTCGCGGTGACGAGCGCGCGCCCGTGCACCAAAGAGCTCGATGAGCGTGTCGTTGAGGCGCCTGAATTGAGTGCCGTGAAGGGCGATGACCGCGAGCACCTGACCGAGCAGGATCAAATTGTTGTAGTTGCTACTAGAGGCCTTTTTGAGCGCGTATTTGGTGATACGAAGGCGGTCCTCGAAGAGCTTGGCCTGCAGTCGCGCCATGTCGACGAGGGTATTGGGCGTCGAGTCGTCGTGGCTGTCGCGCTGTTGGAGATCCTGAAGCTCCTGCGATAGCTCGTCGCGTGCGCGCGCGAGGGTCTTGCGCTCAGCGAGCAGGGAGATGCGCTCCTCCTCGATCTCGCCCAGGAGTTCTTCGATGTTGGCGAAGATGTCGATCGCATCCCGCAGGTTGTGGGTCGCCTTGGCGATCGTGGACTTTGCGGCGGGCTCTTCGGTACCTGTTGTTTTAAGCGGCTGGGGGCGGGAATCGAAGGTGTCGGTATCGCCGGTCGACGATGTGGCTGTGCACGGGGGGACGGGTGTTGCCCCGCTTGTTGGAGTCGGCTCGGCCGCGACAGACGGCTCGGCCACGACGGACGGCTCGGTCGCGACGGCGGCGACGGACGGAACGGACGGAACGGACGGAATCGGTGATACGAGGGGCGGGGCGTCGCTCTCTTCGGCCGGGCTGTCGATCTTGGCGAAGTCCTCGTGACGCGTTAGCTGAGCGCGCGCTTGTCCGAGTTCGATTCGGTGCCTCTCGTCGAGAGGGGCACGTAGGCCGCCCGATGGTCGGCTCGGACGATCGGCCATCTCTGAGCGGAGAATTTCGGTCCATGTGTCAACTCCGAGTGCGCGAGCGACGTAGGGCAGGGCCCAGCGGATCGCCGCGAGTGAGGGATCCTCGGCGTCGCGATCGAGGCTGCTCGCGAGCAGGAGGGGATGATCCCCAAGGTCATCGGTGTCCGGCTTAAAGCCGGCCATGTAGATGCGGATACCGCCGTCGTAGCAGCCCCAGCGCCCGTCGTAGTCGCGGTCGATAAATCCGTCGCGGAGGGCAAATGTGGCGTCGCGGCGGGAGATGCTCCAGATCTCGGCCATGCCGTGGAGATAGCGTTGGATCGTCTCGACATCTGCGATGGCCTCATCGGAGGACGATCGATGGGTGAGCAGCAGGACCGGAACCTTGCGCTTGGGCGCGAGCAAGCTCGGGAGCAGGCCCTCGCGGACCTGCTTGAACGTATCTGCGTGGCGGACCGCGCGGGGCATGAACTCGGGCTTTGGGGGAGAGCGCCAGTTGGTGCGGGAGAGGGCCGATACCAGTTCGCCCCCACCTCGGGTCTCATCTGTGGGCAGGTCTGGGCCCGTAAAGAAGAGGCCGATGGTTGTCGTCGGTCGTGCGCCCGTGCTGACCTCAAATCGCAGGCGATAGCTGATCTGGGGATCTGCCGCGAACCTGCCCCGTCGGTACAGGATAGAGCCCTGGTCGACGGCGGGCAGGCAGGGCAAGGGCCGAGCACTGGTGTCGATAATTCGCGGAAAGCTCGGGCCGTCGCCTCGCTCCCACTGGGCGATCACGGCGATGAGCTTTGCGGGCTCGACCTCGTGGCCGAAGGTGATGGAGGGGTGAAAATAGTGTGTCGCCATTATGGAGGACGTGGGTCAGTCCAGGGGGCCTACAGCTTTTTGCTCACCCGTACGGTGATCTCGGCGGCGTCCTGGCTCGGGACCATGAAACGTGCGCGGTAGGTCGAGCCCCCGTCGTCGGCGAGGTAGAGCAGGGTTTCGCCCTCGGGCAGGTAGAGCTTTTCGTGGCTATCGTCGCCGACGCCATCGATGTCGAATGTCGAGACCTTGCAGCTCGCGCTGAGCTCGGGGCAGTCGTAGAAGCCGATCGTCGCGTAGTTGTAGGGGGTACCCGGCGGTAGGTCGCTGGCGTTGACGAAGAAGAGGTAGGGCGTCTCGTTGGCCCCGCGTCGGTAGTAAAAGTCGACGGCGTCGTTGTTCTTCCAGTAATCACCCAAGATCAAATCGGAGAGCTTGGAGGCCTGCTCTTGGAGGTAGGGCCGGGCGGCTTCGGCGATTGACGAGCCGGAGACGCCGATCGGGATGCTCTTGAGCGTGAAGGCGACATTGCCCATTCCTTCGGGGATATCGCCGAAGGGGGGCGTGTGCAGAGCGACCTGAGCGACCTCGTTGATCAGCTCCCAGAGGTATTGGTTTTTGGGTGGATTGCCCAGATCGAAGAGGATGTCGAAAACCGACCAGCCGAGCTTGTTGTCGGGGTAGCCATCGGTGGGGCCGATGTGGATGTGGGCGGCGCAGAGCACGTAGCATTTGTCGTAGTTGCGCTCGCCAAAGCGGTAGCGGGCGCCGCGAGCGATGATGTGCTCTAAGAGCCAAGGTTCGAGCGCCCAGGCCGAGTTTGGCCATTTCATTTTGACCAGATCGAGGTTCTCGGGGAGGTTGTCCTGGCAGGCATCGTCGTCGGTGCAGGAGTCGACGAATTTTGTGTGCTCGGTGAGCGCGAAGCGCATGTCGACGGTTGGATCCTCGACGATTCCGGTGATCTTGAAGCGCTCAGGATCCTCAAAGTCGAACTCGAGTTCGTCTTCGTAGGTGGGGCCGATGGTATCGACAATCGTCGACATGTAGCCCTTGCCGACCGAGAGGTCGATGCCGTCGAGCAAGCGCATGTTGGAGTTGGCGGAGATCGTCATCGCGAAGTCCGGCCCGAGCACGATGCTCTTGGTCGGGAAGTCGTCGGCGAGCAGTCCCGGGTGGCCGCCTGTGGGACCAAATTTTACGGCGAGGGAGGCGAGGTCGGAGAGCGCGTCGTCGAGGGTGACCGGAAGAGTCGTGCCATCGCCGCCGATCTCTGGGTGGGTGGCCATCAGATCGATCTGGATCGCCTTGACCAGGTTGGGCGTATCGATGAACTCTTCGGTCTTGGGGATGCCGAGCGCGTCGGAGAGGATCTCTGCGAAGCCACCACCGATCTCGAGAAAGTCGGCCATGCCCTGCAGGCCGGCGATCGAGGTGCCTTCGACCTTTGAGTTCGCCGGCGTCATTGTCAGGATGCGCACCAGGGAGTACTCGGCGCTGGTTTTCCAGGTGTTGTCGGGACCTTTAAAACTCTGGCCGAGTTCGGTTAGTCCACAGTCGTGCTTGGGATCTTCGTTGTCCTGTTTCCAGGCGTCGCCGCAGGCTGATTTGATCTCGTTGAGCGAGTTTGTGAGCAGCGGTGTCGCGTCGATCTCGACCAGCAGGATGTCCTTCGCGGTATCGCCGAAGAGCTCAGAGACCTGCTCGCGGTTCATCGCCAGGGAGAGCGGAGGCACCGGCGTATCGTTGAGGCGGAGCGCGAATTCTTCCTCTTCGGAGAAAGCCTGCTCGCCGGAGTCGCTCTCGGATCCGCTGCTGCTCTCGCTCGCCGTCGCTGTGTCGGTGGCCGAGTCGGTGTCACCGGTGGTGCTGTCGGTCGCGCTGCCGCCGACATCATCACCGGTGCAGCCCGCTAGGCCGAGGAGCAGAGAGAGGGTGCAGGGGATCGCTGGACGGCGGAGCATCGCAATTAATGACGCTATCACAGGGTCTCTGCGCCTCCTACCCCTGGGGCGCGGAATCTCTGCCAACAAAAGAAGGGGGTCCGCCACAGGCAGACCCCCCCTTTAGTTCGTTGATGCAGCGTGTGATCAGCCGAAGAGCCGGATGTCCTCATCGTCGGGGATCGCCAGCGGGAACATCTTGCCTTGCTCCGTATCGTCGATACCCGCGAGGCGGCGCAGGGATTTGTGCACATGCCGGGGCTCTAAGCGAATGCCGTTGGGGTCGATCGCGAGGGAGCCGGGATTGATGGTCAAGGGGCTGTGCCCCTCGTCAGTACCGCCGATGACCGTATTGCCCGGGATTCCCTGGCCCATCAGCATCATGCTGGTGACCGACCAGTGGTCCTTGCCGTTGCCGTCGTTGTAATGTGGCGTACGGCCAAAATCCGAACCGACGAGAACTGTCAGTCGGTCAGCGATGCCCTGGCTCTCGGCCTCCTGCCAGAGGAAGTCGATCATCTCGAGGAGCTGGATCAGGCGCGGGATCTGGGTTGCGTCGTGGTTGCCGTGGGTATCGAAGCCGCCGATGCTCATGTTGACAGAGGCGCAGATGCCAGCCCTGTAGGCAGCGAGGGCGACCTGAGCTTGGCGTTCGTTGCCGTTGTCGGAGAGTTCGTCGGGCAGGTATTCCTGCAGTTTTTTGAGTTCGTTGCTGCCGGTGCGGGCGGCGTAGAGCATGCCGATCATGTGGCGAGTGCGCGGCAGGTTCTCGATATTCTCGAGGTGAGCGCGGCGCTCATCCTGTGCCAGGCGGATCCTGTCGGCGGCGGCCTGCGAGTGGAAGACACTTTCGGCGTCGTTGGGATCTCGGCGATCGGGGTAGGCGATGCGCGCGAGTGCGTTGGTATTGCCGCTGCGGGTACGCGCCACCAGGCCCATGGTCTCGTCGTAGCCGCCGAACGAGAGGTAGGACATCGGCAGCTCTTTGCCGGCGACCGCCGCCGCGAGGGCGCCGAAGCTCGGGAAACCCTCGGCGAGGCGTCCGCACATACAGTGACGAATGCCGGAGTCGTGGCCGTTGGTGGCGGTGTCGACCCCATTTAAGACCATCAGGTTTTGATGATGCTTCTCGAACCAGGTCTGATAGTAGTCATCGTAGCCTTCGGGATCGAGGGCGTTGCCGAGGGGCGCGTACTGGATATTGCCAGCGGAGAGGATATCCGAGGTCGCGTACGAGCGGTTGAGGGCCTCGGGATCGTCGGGGGTTTTGTAACCCTTTGGATCGCATAGCGAGGTCGGATCCCAGCCGCCGAGGGCGTTGATCATGACGTAGAAGGGCCCCTCATAGGCCGCGAAGAGCGGCTCTTTGAGCTTGCCGGTGAGCAGGTCGCGATTGGGGTCACCCCCGAAGGCTCGGGGTGAGATGACGCCGAGGCCGGCGAAGGCCGCGAGAGAGATGAATTTACGACGGTCCATGCTGCTGGCCCCCTACTCGTGCAAGAAACGGAAGTCCGAGAGCAGATAGGTCATGACGCCCATCCAAGCTCGAATTGTGTAATCAGGATCGGCCGAAATTTGCCGCTCCTCGGGGAGTGGATTGCCAGTCCACCAGTCGTTTTGCGCCCGGCAGTTGCCCGGCAAGCTCGTGTCGTAGGTCTCGGCGGCGATGCCTGCCTTGCCGTCCTTCCAGATGTCGATGAAGAGCGCGTAGGTGCGATCGATCTGCGGATCGTCGAGCTCGAGCTTCTCGCCGAGAACGTGGAAGTGGAGGTACTGAATGTTGGCCTTGATCGCGTCGATCACCGCCGGGATGGCGTTGCCGTTGTCGTCCTCGGGCTGCGAGTCGGGCTCGACGTAAGGGAAGAGCAGACGATCGGGCGGCTCGTTGGAGAAGTCGCGAGAGGTGCTCATGCAGGCCATCTCGTTGGACATCCGGGTGGCGATGTTTGCCATGATGCCGTTGGGCTCGCGGATGCGTTCGATGATCGAATCGGAGTCGATACCGCCGTAGAAGATCCGGTACTCGTTGGTGCTGAGCAGGTAGTCGGTGCTGGTGGGGTTTGCCCGCCAGGGGTAGCCGGTGACCGCCTCGATCTTGCGCGAGAGCTGCTCTGGCGGCAGGAACTGGGAGGTTCCGACGGAGGAGTACTCGGCCGACTTATCGTCGGGAATCGGCTCGCGGGCGTTCTTTGCCCGGAAGAACTCGGACTTGATGAGTTCGCGGACGATCAGCTTGAAGTCGCTGTCAGCCTCGTCGAAGGAGGCGGCGATGTCCTTGAGCATCGCGTCTTGGATCTCAAAGGCCTTGTGCTTGCCGGTGTAGTCGGGGTCGGTGGAGTCGTTGGGCTCGAGCATCACCGCTTGACCGGTGAGACCGGTAAAGACTGTTTGAGTGGTTGCGACCGCGAAGAGTTCTTCGCCGGCGATCTTCTTTGCGAGCCACTGGTGGGCGGTCTTGAATTGATCGAAGGGGACGGTCTCGTCCTTGAAGCCGGGGACCCGCATGTCGGGGTACCAACCGTCTTCGGGCGGGTTGTACTGGCCCATCTCGTCGAAGTTCATCATCGCACCGGCGATCGGGTCGATCGCTGCGTGACAGGCGGTGCAGTTCTCGTTGTTCATCGTCGGGTTGTGGTCGGCGATGTTGGTGGGATCGATCGGCCGCTCGGCGAGGCGGAGGATGTCCGTCGCCAGGAAGAAGCGGTAGATCATGCGCGCCCGGTGGCGGTTGCGATTGGTCGGCGTGGTCGGGAAGCGGATGTTCCAGATCGGGTCGGAGAGGATGCCCGCGTGTGGGAAGTCGCCGCTGAGCTTGCCTGCCTGGAGCTCGTTGGGATCGTTGGGATCGTCGAAGGTGAGCTGGACGCCGAAGCTCTTTGCCGAGTAGGGGTTGAAGACCATGTAGTCGGCGGTCAGGATCTCGGTGAAGGGCAGGTCGTTGTCGACGACGTACTTCACCAGGTTGACGCCCGATCGGGCGGCGCCGATGTTGGACCAGCGCGCCTGCTCATTTGCCAGGCTCTCGTTGCTGGTCCCCTCGAACCAGTAGAGGTTGGGGAAGTTCTCGGCGTAGAGGAGGTCGAGCGCCCGGGTGCCGCTGACATAGCGGTCGGTGAGAAAAAGGTCGTTGTACCACTCGCCTAGGCGGGAGAAGAACGCCTCCTCTTCCATCATGTCGTTAAGGACAGGATCGAGGGAGTCGATGCCGAGGCCGCGGACTTGCTCGTACTCCTCTTGGGTGGGCAGGCGACCGACGAGCGCGAGTGAAGCCTTGCGCAGGGTGGCCTCTTCGTCGAGGAGCTCGATGCCCGCGAAGTACTTGCCGAAGTCGATATCGTCCGCGCATTCGACGGGGTTCTCGACCCGCTCGATCATCGCCAGGATCTGCTCGTACTCGTCGCTCTTGGCGTCGAAGAGCTGGCCGCCGCCGTGCTCGACACCGTCTTGGATCGGCTTGATCAGCAGCAGTTTTTGACCGTCGACCTCGTAGCGGGCGAGGTCGCCGATCGTGCGGAGGTTGGCGTCGATGTAACCCGGCACAGCCGAGCGCTCGAGGATAAATTTGGTGTCCTTTGCGGCGCCGCTTGTGTTGTGGCAAGTGACACAGCGCTCCGAGAAGACGGTCGCCTCGGTGCGGAGGAATTCAGCGTTTGAGACGCATTTGCCGTTGCCTTCGCAGGCGACGAGGCCCAGCGACATCGAGGCACCTGCGACAGCTGTCAGAGCCAGCTTGGCGAGCACAGCTCGGGCTCGTGGTTTCGATTGCGACCATCCCATCATCAATTTCTAACTCCTCGTTCGCTCGGTCATCCGTCGCTGACGCCTGCCGAAGCATAGGCATCGTACAGAGACGCCGACCGCAGTAGCAAGTGCTAAGCGATGTACAGTTGGGGCTTCGAAGCACCAGGAGCCTGGGGGCGATGGGGGCTCGCTGCTGGGGGCAGCGCTTGGGGGCAGCGCTTGGGGGCAGGCCTTGGATCAGCCGGTTGTGCCAGTGGTCGTGCCACTTGAGCTGCCAGAGCTCGTGCTGCCGGAGGTCGACGAGGTGGTGGTATCGCCCGATGTCGAGGTGGTGGTATCGCCGGTGGTGCTGCCGTCGGATTCACAGACGCCCGCATCGTTGTTGCAGTCGAAGCCGTCGCCGCAGCCGGGCGCACAGGAGCCGCCGCAGGAATCGCTACCGCACTCGCGGCCGGCGCATTGCGGGGCGCATGCGCACTCTAGATTGTTCTCGCCGGCGGGCACGTAGCCCGGGGTGCACTGGCAGCTGGGCACGCCGCCGTTTTCGACGCAGGTGCCGTAGCCGGAGCAGGTCTCGTAGTAGCAAGGGCTCGTAGTAAACGCGAAGTAGCCGAGGGTTTGGACCAGCTCTTGCGAGCCGATTTCGACCTGGACGACCACAGGCGAGTCGACCTTCCCTAAGAGGAAGGGGATGGCGTCCAGGTCGACGCTGCTGCTGGTGAGACTGAGGGCTACGGTGGTCGTGCCTGTGGAGCAGCCGGTGGCGATGCTCGCCCCCTGGACCGTGCTCGGTTTAAATGCGCAGTAGGCGTTGCCGTTGAGGTCGCGGTTGTTTTCGCCGTTGAGATCGTAGGCGGTGAGCACCAGGTCGACGATGCTCAGGCCGTTGGGGGTGAAGGCGATCTTGATGCTGTCTGAGAAGGGCGTGCTGGCGTTCGCGAGCTCGGGGGTGGCCTCGAGCATGGGCTCGCTTATCGTCGCGAGTTCGCCGCTGCCATTGCCGCCGGCGACCCTGCCAAAGGCGCCGATGTAGCCGATCGCCTGGTCGCCGCTGCCCATGCCGTAGGTGTGCACCTTGGAGGTGTCGCCGGCGATGTGCAGGAGCGTTGGGGTGGTGGCGCCCTTGAGCTTACTGACAGTGACCGTGGCCGGGATCAGGAGCTTGAGGTCGGTCGGCTCGAGCAGGTAGGCATCGCCGATTTGCTCGACCGATGAGCGACCGAGGTTGTCATCGATTTTTGAGATCTTGACGACCCGGGTGGTGCCCATCGCACCTGGCGGGATCACGACCGTGATCGCACCTGATCGCAGTTCTCCGCCTTCGGGGCCGATCTCAGCCTCGGAGGCGCCACCGCAGGCGAGCGTGAGAACGAAGGCGCAGGCGATCGAGCCAAACACGCGGGGGAGACGGAGGGAGCGAGGCGCCATACGTAGTTCCGTATACTCGATCCGCGAAATTCTAAATAGAGTGCGCCTCAATCGCTGGTATGCGGGGATTGGCCCTCGATGTTGAGGTCGACGAGCCACAGATCAGGACGCATCGCCAGTGTGCGTCCGACGACCGGAGCCTCTGTTGGCACGAGCAGCTCAGCCAGCAAATCGACCCACGCAGTGCAACGGTCGAGGATCCAGGCGTCGCTGGTCGCCACTGTCGCGCAGATCCGAGCGAGAACAGGGTCTGGGTCGCGGCAGAGTTCAACTGTCCATCGCCACCCCCATTGCGCAGATTTTTCTAAAAGCAGGGCCCGCAGCCGGCCGCTGCTCGAGACGGGGCGATCTAAAAACCATGTCACCGAGCGCGGTTTTTCTGCGGCGAGCAGCTCGCCAAGTGCGTCGATCGCGAAGCCCGTCTCGAGCACCTGCTTGTAGGTGCCGTGCACGCTCGCGAGGTCTCGGTGGGCACCGTCGTGGCCGCGGATCACGGTGCCGTGGGTGAGCGCCGACTCGACGGTGATCAGGGCGTTGAAGCCATCGATCGCGAGATCCTGATCGTGTAGCGACGCTGCCGACTGACGGCGACGGCGGCGATCTGCTGCGGCCTCGGGGGTCGCCGTGCCGCGACGGATGGCGACGCGTTGGCGGGCGCTGAGCTGCTGGCGATCACCGACGAGCTTGAGCGCCGCGTCGCTGGCGTAGCCGCGGGCGAGCAACCAGCTGAGATCCGCGGCGGCGCTCCGCAGCTTGGGGATTTGGTCGGCGCCGAAGAGATGATCATCGGCGGCATGACGGCCCCGTCGAGGGCGTTCGCTCATAGATTCTGTTGCCTCTCAGGACATGACTTAAGGAGCATGTTTAATTTTTGTACGAGCAGGCCCGGAGAAGAGGCCTTGACAGCTGGTGTATCGTGACTTAGTGTGTCGTCGACACTAAGTCGCACCTGCACAGCACGAAGGGACCCTCTCGATGAGCGCTCTCGGTCAACTCTACGGCGAATCTCTCGCACTGCTCACGGATCTGTACCAAGTGACGATGGCCTCCGGCTACCACCAGGTGGGAATGGCGGAGCACGAGGCGGTCTTCCACCTGTTCTATAGAAGGCCGCCCTTCCGCGGGGGCTACGCGATCGCTGCTGGCCTGGATCTGGTGATCGATCTGCTGGAGCGCTTTCATTTTAGCGCCGACGATCTCGAGTACTTGGGATCGCTCGTCGGCAACGACGGGCAGCCGCTCTTTGGCGCCGAATTTCTCGACTACCTCGGACAGATGCGTTTTACCTGCGATGTCGACGGCGTGCCCGAGGGCACTGCGGTCTTTGCCCACGAGCCGTTGCTTCGCCTCCGCGGTCCGCTGATCCAATGCCAACTCCTAGAGACGTCGCTGCTCAACCTGATCAACTTCTCGACCCTGATCGCGACCAAAGCCGCACGGATCTGCGGGGCGGCGGGCGATGATCCGGTGCTCGAGTTTGGCCTGCGCCGGGCCCAGGGCATCGACGGGGCTGTCAGCGCGAGCCGGGCGGCGGTGATCGGCGGCTGTGCGGCAACCTCCAATTGTCTGGCGGGCAAGCTCTACGGGATCCCGGTGCGGGGCACCCACGCCCACGCTTGGGTGATGGCTTTCGATTCGGAGGTCGAGTCGTTTTTGGCCTACGCCCGGGCGATGCCCAACAACTGCGTCTTTTTGGTCGATACCTACGACACCATCGAAGGGGTGCGCTGCGCCGTCGAGGTTGGCCGTCGGCTCCGCGAAAGCGGCCACGAGATGGCGGGCATCCGTCTAGATTCTGGCGACCTCCACCGGCTCAGCGTCGAGGCCCGACGGATCCTCGACGAGGGCGGGTTTCCTGAGGCAGCTGTGGTCGCGAGCAATGATCTCGACGAGCATCGAATCACCGAACTCAAGGCCAAAGGCGCCAAGATCGGGGTTTGGGGGGTCGGCACTCGCTTGGCGACGGCTTACGATCAGCCCGCGCTCGGCGGGGTCTACAAGCTCGCGGCGATCCGTGCTCCGGGCGAGTCCTGGAGCTATCGGATCAAGCTCTCCGAGCAGGCGATCAAGATCTCCAACCCGGGCATTCAACAGGTCCGACGCTACCGCGGCGCCGATGGATCATTAGTCGGCGACTTGATCTACGAAGAGGGCCTCGGGAACAGCGGTCAGGGAGTCGCGATCGACGGCGGCGCAGCGATGCAGATGGAGGGTGAGGGTGAGGGCGAAGGCGAAGGCGAGGATCTGTTGCAGCCGATCTTTCGCGGCGGCGTCCAGGTCTACAACTCGCCTACGGTGATGGAGATGCGGGCCCATGCGCAGGTGGAACTTCGGTCGCTGAGCGCCGGGGTTCGCCAGCTCTGCGATGCCTCCCAGATTCCGGTTGGGCTCGAAGTGGGCCTAGGTGCGATGCGTCGCGATCTCATCGCCGCCGCCCGGGCGAAGAGCCCCGCCAAGGAGTGCGCCGAGTGAGCTTTACCTACGAATTTGAGCGCCCCTCCCTCACCGTCGACTGTGTGGTGTTTGGGGTCGACGAGAGCACGCTCAAGATCCTCTTGATCGAGAGGGGCATCGAACCCTTCGCCGGTCAGTGGGCGCTGCCCGGCGGTTTTGTCCGCATGCACGAAGACCTCGAGAGTGCCGCCCTGCGCGAACTGTCCGAAGAAACAGGTGTTACAAAGCTCTACTTAGAGCAGCTCTACACCTTTGGCGCGGCCGAGCGAGATCCGCGGGGACGAGTGGTGACGATCGCCTACTACGCGCTGGTGCGCCTGGCCGATCATCGAGTGCGAGCCGCGACGGACGCCCGTGATGCGGCCTGGTACGCGATCGACGATCTGCCGCCCTTGGCCTTTGATCACCGCAAGATCGTCGACGTCGCCCGCGAGCGCCTGCGCGGCAAGGTTCGCTACAAGCCGATCGGCTTCGAGCTGCTGCCGCATAAGTTCACCTTGACCGAGCTTCAGAAGCTCTACGAAATCGTCCTCGAGCGTGCGCTCGACAAGCGAAATTTCCGCAAAAAGATCCTCGGTATGGAACTCTTGGTGGCGCTTGACGAGGTCGAGGCGGGCGTGTCCCATCGGGCGGCACGGCTCTACAAGTTCGACACGCGCCGCTACAAACGGCTGGTGCGGCAGGGCTTTAACTTTGAGATCTGAG
>CAYYUP010000075.1:27518-30967 GCA_964474905.1 uncultured Nannocystis sp.
TGAGATCTGAGCGACGGGTGTCGACGGGAGGTGTGTGATGAGAGCGCTAATTGTGGTCGATCTGCAGAATGATTTTATGCCTGGGGGCGCCCTCGGGGTCACCGATGGAGACGCGGTGGTCGCGATTGCAAACCGGCTGATGCCTCTCTTCGAGTGCGTCGTGGCGACTCAGGATTGGCACCCCGCAAAGCACGGCTCATTTGCCGCCCAGCACCCGGGCCGAAACCCGGGGGAGCAGATCGAACTCGACGGTCTGCAGCAGGTGCTGTGGCCGACACATTGTGTGCAGCGCAGTGATGGGGCGGCCTTTCATCGACAGCTCGATGTCGCGGCGATCGGCCGGGTCTTCACAAAAGGTGAGGACCCACGGGTCGATTCGTACTCCGGTTTCTTTGACAACGGTCGGCGGCGGGCGACGGGCCTTGACGACTACCTGCGCAGCGTCGGTGCCGACGAGGTCTATGTGCTCGGTTTGGCGACCGACTACTGTGTAAAATTTACGGCCCTCGATGCCCAGAGCCTTGGTTTTCGGACCAAACTGATCGCCGATGGCTGCCGGGCGGTGAACCTGCGCCCCGAGGACGGCGCGGCAGCGATCAACGAGATGATCGCCGCCGGTATCGAGCTGGTCGCATCAACCCAGATCGGCGGGGCCGAGTGATGAAGGGAGGGCATTGAGCGCGGAGACGCATCATCCGCTTCGTAATGCCCTCAAAAGGCTCGTAGAGGTCTTACCCGAGGTTTCGTGGTGTGAGGGGCAGGGCGCTGTCGAGGACGGGATAGGGGGCCCCTGGGAGCTGGTCGTGGCCGGTGGCGAAGCGCTTCGACTGGGGCTCGTTGGCGACGCGATTGAAGTTCGCTTTGCCGGCTGGGTCGAGCGTATCGATCTGGCACTAGGGACAGATTCTCGTGTTGCCGATGGAGGTTCAGCGATCGACGAGTCTGCGAACGAGGTCTTCGATCTGATCGTCGATTTTGTCGCAGCTGCGCTCTTCGGTGAGCTTCGGGTGCAGGAGGAGGTCGTTGACGACAAGATCCTGCGCCGAACCCTGGAGGTGCGCGTCCGCGGGCACTGGCAGGTTTGCAGTCGCCGGGGCGGCCTCGCGATGCGCGGACTCTGGGCCCAGCTGCGCGGCCGCCTGATCCTGCGTCGACGCGGTAACGAGGGGCTCGTTCGCAGGCCAAAGCATCTGCGCGGCGCCAAACCCAGTGGCTTGCATCGCGCGCCGTGGTCGGGCGCAGCTTTGGGCGTGTCGTCAGAGAATCGGCCGGCACCGCTGGCGATCGACGGCGAACTCGACCTCCACAACTTCGCGCCGAAGGAGGTGGGGCCGCTGGTTCGCGAGTACATCGATGTCTGTCGCGAGCGGGGCCTTCTCGAGCTGCGCATCATCCACGGAAAGGGCAAAGGCGTGCTTCGCAGGACTGTGCACAGTCTGCTTGCGGACCACACTGCGGTCGCAGACTACCGCCTGGGGGGCCACGGCGAGGGCAGCTGGGGAGCGACGATAGTCACGCTGAAATCGCCCGCAGAGGCAGCCGAGCCCGAGGATTCAGACGCGCCGTCGTGATCTCGATAATCAACAGGTTCGTCGATGCACATAGGTGAGCCGGATGTGTCCCCCGGTGAGCGCCCGAGGGACCGGTTGGCTCGACGTTAGTTTTGGTAGGCGTCGATGATGACGATCGGAGTCACCGGGACATCTTGAGCGTTTGTCTTGACCAGGGCGATCGTATCGACGACCTCGATGCCCTCAATTACATGGCCAAACACCGCGTACCCCGGTGGGTCGTCGAGGAAGAGGTTGTCGACGAAGTTGATATAAAACTGCGAGGTCGCCGAGTTGGGATCGTTGGTGCGAGCCATCGCGATCGAACCGCGGATGTTGGTGAGGCCGTTGCCCGACTCGTTTTGGATCGGCGGCATCGTCGACTTTTGCGCACCCTGCTCGGTGATGCCGCCGCCCTGCATCACGAAGTCCTTGATCACGCGGTGGAAGACCGTCGCGCCCTTGCCGTCTTCGCCGTCGTAAAAGCCGTCGTCGACGTAGGCCAGGAAATTCGCGGTGGAGATCGGAGCGAGCTCGGCATCGAGTTCGAGGACGATGTCACCGAGCGAGGTCTCGAGGGTGACGACGGGCTTGAGCGGGTCGCCGGTGGTCGTGGTTGTCGTATCGCCAGTGGTTGTTGTGGTGGGATCGCCAGTTGTGGTGGGATCGCCAGTTGTGGTGGGATCGCCGGTGGTCGTTGTGCCATTTGTGGTCGTTGTGTCGTTTGTGGTCGCGGTGGTCGTTGTGTCGTTTGTGGTCGCGGTGGTGCCCATGGTCTCGGCATCGGTGGTCGAGTCGCTCTCGCTGCCGCTGCTAGTGGTGTCGCTAGTGCTGTCGGAATCGCTGGTGCTGCCGGAGGATGTCGACGGCGCAGTCGAGCTACTCTGGGTGTCGTCGCTGTCGCCAGAGTCATCGCCGCTACCGATGCAGCCGCTTAGCAGGAGCGGAGCCGCGAGCAGGAGGCGAAGAGCGGAGGAGCGGAGGTGAACTCGTAGGAAAGGGCGCATCGTCGGAGGGTCGCACAGTCGGCGCTCTGAGGTCGATGCTCGCTGTGATGATGCGCGCGCCGGTAGCTGTGGCATGCTCCGGGCGATGGCAAAACAGGGCTTCGCGGATAAAATCATCTGGATCACCGGTGCGGGCTCGGGTTTAGGCCGAGCGCTCGCAGTCGAGTTCGCGCGCCAAGGGGCAGATGTCGCGGTTTCGGGGCGCCGCGAGGCTCGCCTCCTCGAGACCGTCGCAGCTGTCCAGGCGGAGGGTCGGCGGGGGCTCGCTGTGCCCTGTGATGTGACCGATGACGCGGCAGTAGGAGCCGCAGTCGCGGCCGTGATCCGGGAGTTCGGTCGCCTCGATGTCGCGGTCGCCAACGCCGGATTTGGGGTGATGGGTCGGATCGAAAACTTGCCTATCGAGGCGTGGCATCGGCAGTTCGCGACCAATGTCTACGGTACGGTCTCGACCTGTAGGCACGCGCTGCCGGCCCTGCGAATGACCGGCGGACGCTTGGCTCTGGTCGCATCAGTTTCGGCGATGGTCGCGACCCCTAATACGGGGGCCTATTGCGCCTCCAAATACGCACTTCGGGGCATCGGCCAAACCCTCTCGTTGGAGCTGCACGGTACCGGAGTCTCTTGCACGCTGCTGCATCCGGGTTTTGTCGCCTCTGAGATCGCCCGGGTCGACAATGATGGCCACTTTGATGCCGGCCGTCGGGATCCCCGTCCGACGCAACTTATGTGGTCCTCTGAGGCCGCTGCCAAGGTGATGGCGCGGGCGATCTCCAAGCGTAAACGGGAGTATGTGTTTACCGGTCATGGGAAGTTCGCTGGTTTTTTGGGCCGGCATGCGCCAGGGCTGCTGCACCTGGTGATGAGTCGCTTTGCCGGGAAAGGGCGCTGA
>CAYYUP010000076.1:0-13008 GCA_964474905.1 uncultured Nannocystis sp.
GCGTTGTAGAGGGCGCGAGGGTCCGCAAAATCGGTCCACAGGGCCTCAAACTCCAGGGCCGCCTCGGCAACACGGCGGGCGTTGTAGAGCTTAAACGCTTGCTCTTCGCGTATCGCTTGCGAGCCGCGTACTGTGGGGGTTGTGGCCTCGGGCTCGCTCGTCGCGGACGTCGGCCCCGGAGATCCTGCCGCCGGAGCAGCGCCTAAAAGAGCAGACAGCAGCCAGGTGGAGACGGGGCTCATCACGGGGTAGGTCCTTATTTGAGCGAGGTTTTCGCTCGGCGGTCCAAGATGGTAATCAAAGCGCCGATCGTTGCCAAGTTGCGGGGCAAACGCACTCTCCGCAGCTCACGGCCGATCCTAAAACCATGCCTCAGAGCCGCATTTCTAGCCCCTCCGCCCTTGCCCGCCCCCTCGCGGGATTGCTCTTTGCCGCCGCTCTTGGCTGCATCCCTTATGGGGGGACTCTCTGCTGGGAGTGCGCAGAGGGCGACGAAGCGTGCAAAAAAATGGCCTGCCCGGACGACACTGCGACCGGCACGTCGACCGAAACCGAGACCTCGACGACCACAAGCTCGACAAGCTCGACAAGCTCGACGACCACAACGACAACAACGAGCACCACCGAGGCGGCAACGACGACGACCACCACCACCGGGCCCGCCTGCTCGAACGATCTGATCTGCGACGAGGGCGAGGATCTCGAGATATGCCTGCACGACTGCGGCGAGTGTGAAGCGGACGGAATCTGCGCCGGGGGCACCGAGACCCCCTACTCCTGCCCAGAGGATTGCGCCGTGGCCGACTGCAACAACGACGGCATCGTCGACGCTCTGACCGAGCAATGCGACGACGGCAACCAGGAGCCCGCCGACGCCTGCACCAACACCTGCGAGATCAATATTTGCGGTGATGGTCTGCTCTATCCGGTGGATCTAGGCGGCAGCGAGGAGTGCGATGACGGCGACCTCGACGACAACGACGGCTGCTCGTCGACCTGCACCATCGAGCACCGCCTGGTCTTCGTCAGCAGCATCTTGTTCTCTGGCGACATGGGCCCGCCGGTCGAGGAGCTTACAGGCCTGGAGCTCGCCGATGCCCACTGCCAAGAACTCGCCGAGTCGGCCAGCAAAGAGGGCACCTACAAGGCCTGGCTGAGCGACGGTCTAAACAACCCAGAGAGCCGCTTTGGCTTTGCCTTCTCCGGCTTCAGCGGTGTGTTTGAGCTTGTCGATGGCTCGGTCATCGCCACCAGCTGGGAGGATCTCACCGACGGCGAGATCACGCACACGATCGACATCGACGAGACCGGCAAAGAGATGCAGTTCTCGCTGATCTGGACCAATACCGCCGATTGGGGGGGGCTTGCCGGTGCTGGGAGCTGCATCAATTGGACGAGCACCGACGCGATCAAAAAGGGCCTGGCCGGTGCCAACCAGTTCACCGACGGCCAGTGGACCGAGTTCGAGCCCAACTCCTGTGCGAACTCGGCTCGGCTCTACTGCTTTCAGGTCGAGTAACCTCGGCTGGGCTCTCCGGGACAGATCTCCCAAGACCGTCGGCGTCGCACGTTGTGACGCCGGCGGTCTTGTGTTGGCGGCCGTTATTTTTGGGGTCCCGCTCGCCGCCTTTGCGGTCTGGACCCCCCTCGTTGCAGGCCTAGAGCGCGGGAGAGCTTTGCACTTCACAATATATGCAATTTGTCATACGTAAAAATCTGAACAGCGAGAAGGAACAATACTTTTCAAAAGTACAGGCACAGATCGAAGAGCAATGCCGGCCATCTTGATGATCCCTCATACCTAGCGCAGCATCGCTCCGTCGAGCGTTGCTGACCTCTGCCTGTTCGCGATGGCAGCTGAGGTATTTGAGCCGGCTCGGCATGGATCCACATGCAAGCTACGACGTCCCTCTCAAAGATCCTCGTGCCCGCGCTCGTTGGTGCTGTGTTTGTCTCGGGCTGTGTTCGGCAGCAGGGGGAGACCGGTGACGAGATGACGACGGTGTTCTCGGATTCGGACTCGGAATCCGGATCAAGTTCGACCGGTCCGACGACCCTGGGGACCACGACTTCAACCGTCACTACGGAGCCGCTTACCGCGAGCGGTGGCAGCTCGACGACAGGGTCGGATACCGATACGACGGGCAGTGGGTCGACGACCGAGAGCCCTAGCTGCAACGACGACGGGGTCTGCGACGATGACGAGACACCTGCGGAGTGTCTCCACGATTGCGGCGAATGCGAGGCCGACGGGGTCTGCGACGCGACCCTCGAGAACCCCTACTCCTGCCCAGAGGATTGCGCTGCGACCGGCTGCAACAGTGATGGCGTCGTCGATCCCCTGAGCGAGCAATGTGACGACGACAATCAGGACCCGACCGACGCCTGTACCAACGCCTGCGCACTCAACATCTGTGGTGATGGCCAGCTCTACCCCGAGGGTCAGGGCGGCAGCGAGGAGTGCGACGACGGCAACCTCGACGACAACGACGGCTGCTCGTCGACCTGCACTGTCGAGCACCGGCTGGTCTTCGTCAGCAGTACCGAGCACAAGGGCGACATGGGTCCGGTGATCGAAGGTTTAGAGGGCCTGGAACTCGCCGACGCCCATTGCCAGAATCTCGCCGAATCGGCCAGCAAAGAGGGCACCTACAAGGCTTGGCTGAGCGACAGCCAAGACAACCCGGAGACCCGCTTTGCCCTCGCCGCTGCCAACTTTAGCGGCGTCTTTGAACTCGTCGACGGTTCGGCTGTTGCGTTAAGCTGGGCCGACCTCACCGACGGCGAACTCATGCGCACGATCGACATCGACGAGACCGGCGAGTCAAATCAGCTTTCGCTGGTCTGGACCAACACGGCCAAGACGGGGGCGCTCGGCGGCGCGAGTTCCTGCAATTATTGGACCTCGGTGAGTGCCACCAAGAAGGGCCTGGCCGGCGCCAACGAGTTCATCGACGCTCAGTGGACTGAGTTTGAGCTCGCTTCCTGCAGCAGCTCGGCTCGGCTCTACTGCTTCCAGGTCGAGTAACTCAGGCGGGCCTCGCTCGCTGTAAATCCAGTCGCCTCTTTCAGATTCGCGGAGGTCGCCGCCCGCTGGAAACCGGCTCTCCGAGGAGAGAGTGCGGGCGTCTTCTTGGTGGCCATCACGCGATCGCCGTCGTCGGCGAAATCCCGAGTTTAGAAAACAGGGCAATATTAATTACTGATGGTTCTCTTCGTGTGGTCTTGGAGCACTACTTTCCGAAATACACCTACGGATCAAAGCGCAAGGCCGGCCGTATTGATGATCCCTCATGCTTGCCGCAGCATCGCCCGGTCTGAGGAGGACCTTGATCCTGCTCGGCATGGACCGACATGCAAGCCCTGACCTTTCTCCCAAAGATCCTTCTTCCTGCGCTTGTTGGGGCCCTCTGCGCCCCTGGCTGTGCTCGGCAGCAGGGGAGCGGCGATGAGATGACAACTGTATTCGCCGATTCGGATTCGGACTCCGGATCGAGTTCGACCGGTCCGACGACCCTGGGCACCACGACCTCGACCGTCACCACGGCGCCCTTAACCGCGAGCGAAGCCAGCTCGTCGACGACCGTTTCGGATACGGATACGACTACCAGCGACACCTCGACGACCGAGGAGCTGCTCTGCAACTACGACACTGTTTGCGATGCCGAGGAGACACCTGAGGATTGCCTCCACGATTGTGGCGGATGCGAACCCGACGGGCTCTGCGATGACGCCTTCGAAACCCCCCTCGCCTGCCCCTCGGACTGTGTCGCGACCTCTTGTAATTTCGACGGCGAGGTCGATCCTCTAGAAGAGCAGTGCGACGACGGCAACCACTTCAACGACGACGCCTGCACGGATACCTGCCAGCTCAACGTCTGCGGAGATGGCCTCCTGAACCCCGAGGCGGAGGAGTGCGACGACGGCAACCTCGACGAGGCCGATGGCTGCAACAATAATTGCGAGCAGGCACTCCGCCTGATCTTCCTCAGCAGCGAGACCTACCAGGCGGATTTAAAGCCGAAGATCGGGCAACTCTCGGGACTCGCGCTCGCGGATGCCCACTGCAAAGAACTCTCGGACGCTGCCGACCTGCCAGGCACCTACATGGCGTGGCTCAGCGGTGATGTCGATGCCGACTCGCCAAGCAAACGCTTTGGCATCAAACACACCTATGCGGCACGCTACGAACTGGTCGATGGCACGATCCTCGCCACGAGCTGGATCGATCTCAGGCTCGGCACGATCGACAACCCGATCAACGTCCTTGAGGACGGCACCAAGAAGAACGGAGCTTCGTGGGTCTGGACCAATACGATGACCGGCGGCGACTCCATCGGCATGCTCAACTGCAAGCAGTGGACCACGAACGACCTCGACGGTATAGGCTACTCCGGCGACTCCAGCGCTACCAACCAAGGCTGGTCCCGTGCTTCAACCCGAAGTTGCGCCGGTTACCAGCGACTCTACTGCGTCCAGGTTAGTGAGTAGGGCGTGGCCCTGGACGCACACAAAAACCCCCGCTTAGCTCGAGGCTAGCGGGGGTCGTTTGGGGCGAGCTGCGGCTACTGGCAGAGCGGCTCGGCGGAGGGATCGGCGGAGCGCGTCGCCTGTTGGTAGCAGCCCCAGACACCCTGGAGATTGCTGCACTGATCGGGGTAGAGCGTGACGAAGGTCTTGGCCCTTTGCCGAGTCTCTGCGCGTAGACCCAAGTTTGGCCCGTAGAAGTGCAGGTCCAGACGCCCGGCGATCTGGTCGGAGCTGTCTTGGCTGACGCCCTTCTGAGCGATGCACTGGTTGTAAGTGACGACGCTCTCGAGAACGCAGCGCTTGCCTTGGAGAACGTAGCCGCTCTCACAGGGAGCCATCGCGCTGTCCTTGTCCTTGTTTGCGCAGGCAACGAAGGACAGGGAGAGAACAACCAGGGGGAATATCCGGAGCATAGATCGCATCGGTCTGTTCCTTAAAGGGGTGCCACCCTAACACAGTTTTAACAGGGGTCGGATCCGGTAGTTTGTCGGCTTCTGGCCTCTGGGGGCGTACGGCCCCCCTTGCTATCATCCGCGCGTGGAAGCTGTGCACGTGTCTGATTCTGTCGGAGGCCAACGATGGTAGCCCCAGCGCCGACCGCTTTTGAGCGCTCATCCGTGCTCGGGGTTTCGGTCGACGATCTCGACATGCAGGCTTTCGCGACCTACCTCCGCCAGCGTTCGCCCGCCTTCGTGGAGAGCCTAGGCGTCGAGGCTCTGGGCCTGCGAACCGGTCTCTTAGCGCAGGTTAGTGGCAACGCGATTGTGCCGACGATCGCAGGCCTCCTGGCCTTTGGCCGTTGCCCCCAGCTCTTTCGTCCTGAGTGGGGAGCGAGCGCGATCCGCATCCGCGGCCTCAGCATCGCCGATCCGATCGTCTCCCGCGAAGACGTGGAGGGGGGCCTCCCGGCCCTCGTGCAACAGATCATGGGCTTTGTCAGCGCCCACAGTCAGAGCGTGCCCGAGCTCCTGGATCCCCGGAGCACCCGCGCCGAGTTCCCCCTCGTGGCGGTGCGCGAGCTGCTTGTCAACGCGCTGATCCACCGAGACCTGCGCCTGCCCGGTCGGGTAGGCCTTCGGATCTTTGACGATCGCCTCGAGATCAGCAGCCCCGGGGGTCCGCCTGCATCGCTTTCCCTGGCGGATCTCTGCCAGCGTGGGGGGCTCTCGCTCCCACGAAACCCGCTCCTTGCGGCGATCGCCCGCGGTCTGGGATTGGCGGAGCAAGTCGGTCGCGGCCTGCCTCTGGTGCGGGCGAGCGTCGCCTCTGGCACCGCCGAGCCGATCCATTTTGAGACCTCGCATCACGAGGTCATGGTCAGCTTGCCCTCGTGCCTGCGCCCGCCCGCGAGCGTTCGCCTGGGTAACTGAGCGCGTGTGATTTGGGGCGTCGCCGCGACAAGGCGAAGACGAATGTCAGTGCGAGCCAAGGGACGCCGCGCCCGGGTGCACTCGGATCGGACGCCGAGCATGCGCACCCCAAATCGTCGTCCTCGCCGTAGCCGGGGGGCAGCCCCGCGGTGCCGGTGGTCGCGCTGTCGCCTTCACCGGTGTCGGTGTCGTTGTCGCTCCAGCTGCCGGTCCCGTCAAGCCCGCCAGATTCGCTGAGGCCCGAGTTGCTTGAGTCGCTCGAACCACTCGAACCACTCGAACCACTCGAACCACTCGAACCAGTGCTGCTATCGCTGTCTCCCCCGGTCGACGTATCTTCTTGGGTGCAGCCCTCGGCTACGAGCACATCGATGTCCTCGCCGTAAAAGAACTGGAGGATCTCGAGATGGTCGTAGCCCTGTCCTTCGAGACAGCGCGACGACCACTGGCCGAGACAGCCGCGATTTTGTCCGTAGCCCGACTGATCGGGCTCGTGTTTGTAACCCAGGGATGTCTGCTCGACGTCCACGTCGCTCTTGCCCTCGTTGTAGGTGATGTGCTTCTCAGCACCCTTTCCGGAGTCGATGCCGACGCAACCATCGCTGTGCTCTTTGTCGCCGGCGACATAAAATCCGTAGGTCAGCACCGGGCCCTTGGGATTGTCGTACGAGAGGTACTGCCCCGCGGTCTCGAGGGCGGCCTGCATGTGTTTTTCGCTGGGCTCTGTGTTGCAGCTGTAAACTTGGCACTTTGAGCTGTCGCAGATCGTGCCGTCTTTGATCATGCCGTAGTAGGCGATCGAGCGCGCCGAGATCGCCAGGGCCTTGAGCGCCTCCAGGTCGGCGCCTCCGTTCTCGCAGGTGATCACGTGGGGGATGTAGTCGGTCTCCGTATCGCGGAGAACACCGTCGACGTCGATCTCGCAGAACGCCTCGGCGATCGGTGCGCTGATGAAGATCGGAGGAGCCGCGGGCAACGTGCGATCGAGACCCCGTGGATCCGTCGGTCGAGCATCGGCGATCGTTAGCGGAGCGAGTCGTTCGCAACCTCCGCTGGCGATGATGAGCGAAGCAAAGACAAGAGAGAGGCGAGCGGAGAGGCGCGGCATTGCGAGTCAACGATGACATGCGCAATAGCGCCCGGCAACAGACGACCTGTCTCGGCGCCCGTCTTTAACAAACAGTGCATGAGCATCTTTTGCCGACACGCCCGCACAGGCTCGTGCTGAATTGTGTTCGCGGGAGGGCTGAGCCACCTGGTGGTAGGCTGCTCTTGCGATGGCCCGTCGAAGCATCCAGAACTTGCCTGTGAACTCCCGACAGGGGGCTGCGTGGCTGCTTTGTGCGCTCGTCGCGGGCGGCTGTGTCAGCCAACCTCGCCGCCCAGCCTACGGGACCCCCCTCACCTGCCCCGAGACGCGCCTGCCCGGCACCCTTGATGGCGGCACCTCGCCCGACGCTGTGCGTTGCTCTTACGCCGATGCCATCGGCGCAGCGGTCGTGAACATCTCCGGCAAAGTGATGCTCGAGCAGGAGGTTGGTCCGGGCATCGGCGTGCCAGAGGTCGAACTCCAGCTCCTGCGCCTAGGCGTCGAGGGCGAGCCCGATAGGTCGCGGGCGCGGACCGACGCCCAGGGCAGCTATCGCCTCTCAGGGGTCTTTGAGCCCGGTGACTACATGATCAGCGTGCACGACGAACGCGGCGATCTGCTCGTCCGTCAGCGCTTCGAGATCAGCGAACACCAGGCCGGCAAGATCGAAGGCCTGACAGTCTGGTTGCCGCTCGACCGGCACCTGCGCGGGCCGCTTCCGCCGCTCACACCGAGCGGCGAGGTGCCGCCCGCCCCCGAAGTTGCGCCCCCCGGCGGCTGATTTTGGGGGAGCGATCAGTCGGGTTTGACAAAGCGCAAGGTCATGCGGTCGCTCTCGCCGATCGCCTCGTACTTGGCCTGCTCGACCTCTTTGAGGGCAAGAACCGGCGGTAGCGTCCAGACACCCTCTTTGTAGTCCTTGGTGTCCTTTGCATTGGCGTTGATCTCGGACTTTTCGTCGAGCTTAAAGCCGACCGACTCGATGACCTCGATCAGATGATCCTCGCGGACGTAGCCGGTCTCGGCGAGCACCTTCGGATCGCGGGTATCGTCGGCCTTGGCCCGGTGTTGGACGACACCCAACACGCCGCCCGGGCGCAGGGCCTTAAAAGCCTCGCCAAAGACTGCAGCCGCGGTGCCGTCGGCGACCCAGCCGTGGCTGCTGCGAAAGGTGAGCACGAGATCGACGCTGCCCTCGGGTGCGAGAGTAAAGGATTTGGGATCCGCGACCGTGATCGCCTCGGTCCCTTCGTAGATCGGATCGCTCAGCAGCTTTTCGGCGAAGGCCTTGCCGATTCGGACCCGGTAATCCTCCGGATCCGTCGACGCGTTGACGTCGTAGTTGGTGGTGATCAGCTTGCCGTGGCCCTGGATCGTCGCGGCCAGCACCTCGGTGTACCAACCCGTGCCGGGCCACAGCTCGACGACCGTCATTTGTGGGGTAAGCCCAAAAAACGAGAGCGTCGCCTGGGGGTGGCGCTGGCCATCGCGGGCCCGGTTACCGGCTTCGCGATGGCTGCCGGCGAGCGCGGCCTCGATTGGGCTGATCGCATCTCCAGAGGCGATGCTCTCCTCGGGCTGCGGAGCCGGTGTGGGCTCACGAGGGGCCTCTGCGGGCACTGGTTTTGCCGCGCAGGAGAGCCCTAGGGGCAAAGCGACGACAAAGAGGGAGAGTCGGAGCAGGCGGGATCGGGTCATGAGCGCGCAGACCATAGCACCGCCGAGCGAGAAGTCAGCTCGCATCGAATGATCTGAAAAACGACACATCATGACATCAATATGACCATCTTGTGAGCATAGTACCCAGATGCTAGTGCAGAACCCATGAAGCTCAAAGGCCGCATCCTCTGGCTCACCGAAGACCCCGCTCAGCTCCGTCAGCAGCTCGACGGCGAAGACCTCAAAGTGAGCGCTGCGGATGCGCCGCCGCTGCATTTCGCGGTCAATACAGATGCGATGATCAGCGGTGCCGCCTGCACCTTGGGGTACACCGGCGAGATCCTCGGCCCCTATTTTCTCGAGAGCTTTAAGGAGCAGGTCCAAAAGGACAGCATCCGCGAGAGCGGCTTTCAGGTGGTCGTCGGCGGCGATGCGTACGGGTCTGGATCGAGCCGCGAGGTCGCCGTGGTCGCCCACCAGGGTGCCGGCATCGAGCTGGTGGTGGCCCGTTCGCTTCAGCGAATTTTCCAAGAGAACACGGTCTACGCCGGTCTTCCTTTCACCACGGACTTCACGGTGCTCGATCGCCTCAACGCCGGCGAAGACGTCGACCTAGGGGCCCTTGCAGAGCAGCTCCCGCCCTTTTTTAGGGCCGTCGCTGCGAGCGGTGGCTTGCTCAGTTACGGCAGCAAGCTGCTCGCCGGCGAGGTCTCACCGACCTACGAGACCGAGGTCGCCGCGCGGCCGCAAAATTGCGTCGAGAAGATCATCGCCCGTCGTGCCTGGACGGGCGGCGACTACCAAACGATCGCCGGCATCACATCAGTCTGTCCCGGCGACCAGATCCTTTGCGAGGCGGGCTTTCGCGGCATGCACGAGTACACCGCAGGCATGGTGATGGCCCTCTACGCCCAGGAGTGGGGACAGGCGCCGATACACAACCCAGAGCTGGTGGCGGCCTTTGAGGATCACTTCATCCTCATCGACAGCGAGACCGTGCCGCTCCGGGTCAAGAACCAACGCCTCGCACCCGCACGCAAACTCGCCGCGGAGATGGTCGAGGCCTGCGAGAGCAATCAGATCCGCCTGCACGGGCCGGGGCGTCCCTTCCCGGCTGGGGTCTGCCATCGACTCGTCGTCGAAGACTACGCGCTGCCGGGCACCATCATCGTGCTCACCGATTCGCACACGCCGACGGCCGGAGTTCTCAACGCCTTCGCCTTTGGCGTCGGCTCGACCGCCATGTCCTTTGCCCTGCGCACCGGTCTGATCCCGGTGACTGTGCCCAAGACCGTGCGGGTCTTGGTCCGCGGTGATGCCAAGGGCGTGGTCTCGCCGAAGGATCTGATCCTCCACCTGATCGGTGATCCCTACTTCCGCGAGGAGCAATGGCGCGAGTCGCCGACCGACACCTGTGTGATCCAGTTTGGCGGTAGCGGGCTCGATCAATGGAGCGTCGATGAACTCAGCGTGCTCACCAATATGACGGTCGAAGGCGGCCTCATGACCGGCATCGTCGAGCCCTGTCCGCCGATCGTCGACTTCCTTCGCGAGCGTCGGGGCATCGATGCCAACGAACTCTTGGTGCACGCCGACGAGGGTGCCGAGTACGTGCGTACCATCGAGGTTGATCTCGATGCGGTGCCGCTGACGGTCGCGACGCCAGGTGATTCGCGCAACCGCGAGTCGCTTGCGGCGGTCAGCGGCACAAAGATCGACAACGTCGTCATCGCCTCGTGCACAGGCGGCTCGCTCGCCGATCTCCGCGCAGCCGCCGACGTGCTCCGCGGCAGGACGATCAAAAAGGGCGTGCGTCTTACGGTCACCCCGTCAAGCCACGACGTCGCGGTGGCGGCGGCGGCGGAGGGTCTGCTCGACCTCTTCCGGGGTCTCGGAGCTGTGGTCACGGAGCCAGGTTGTGGTTCCTGCATCGGCAATGGTCCCGGCATCCCTCTCGAGGGCGAGACCACCGCGAGTACCACCAACCGCAATTTTGACCGACGAATGGGCGCGCCTGGCCCGGTCTATCTGGTGTCACCGGCGGTCGCTGCTGCATCTGCGGTCACAGGCACGCTCGTGGATCCCAGACAAATCCAAGCTTCGGCCTCCTAGGTCGGCAGGCGGACTGTCGAGGATCGTGTACATTAATTCGTGATGATCCTCGCGTGGTCATTGCTGCTGATCAGCCTCGCTCCGACGACGCCCGCGCCCAAGCCGGCGTCGGTCAGGTCGGTGACGACCGCTGCTACGGGCATTCAGCGCGGCGCACTGCGCGGCGCACTGCTCGATCCTTTTGCAGAGCGCGGTCAGATCGTGAGGCCGCGTCGGGCTCACTCCTCGTCCCTCGAGGATAAGGGGCTCAAGGACCCCTTCGCAGCACCGCCAAAACGCCGCCGTACTGTCGCGACGGCACCCGCACCGAAGGGGGCACTGCTCGATCCATTTTCGGTGGAGCCCGGCGTCCGGGCGGCCGCGCTTCGGATCAGTGATGAACTCAAGGATCCCTTTAGCAGTACCCCCAAGCGGCGCCCCACAAAACGCAAGGTCGCACCGCCGTCGCCTCCACAGGTGCAGATCCAGCGACCGCAACCGCCATCGTCTCCACAGGTGCAGATCCAGCGACCGCAGCTGCCAAGCGAGCGCGAGCGCTGCCAAACCGCCGGGACAAAGTCGCCATCGCCCTGCCCCGCCCCGTCCCAGGGCGAGGGGCCGTCGTAGTCTCACCTCGACCGCTCTTGTCGCAGCAGCTGGCGCGGCGTAGCTTCGTCGCCATGCGGACGCTTACGAGCTATCTCCTCGGCGCTTGGCAGGCCGCCGGCGCGCCCTCGGCAACCCTGGTCAATCCGGCAACGGAGGAGCCCCTCGCCGGTATTGCGCCCGCGAATGACCTCGCGAAGGCCCTGGCCTTCGGCCGTGATGTCGGCGGTCCCGCCCTGCGCGCACTCTCCTTCAAGAGCCGCGGCGAGCTCCTGAGTGCCCTCTCAAAGGTGCTCTACGCCCATCGCGAGGAACTCTTGGATCTGGCCACTGTCAGCGGTGGCTGCACCCGCGGCGACGCCAAGTTCGACGTCGACGGTGCGATGGGAGTTCTCGCGGCGTACGCCCAGCTCGCCAAGGAACTCGGCGAACGCCCCTGGATCCTCGACGACGAACCGGCCTCTGTCTTTCGCACCTCCAAGGTCCGGGTTCAGCACGTGTCATTGCCGCGGCAGGGGCTGGCGATCCACATCAACGCTTTTAACTTTCCTGCCTGGGGCATGGTCGGCAAGGCTGCGGTTGCCCTGCTCGCGGGCATGCCGGTGCTCACCAAGCCGGCGACGAGCACCTGCCTCTTGGCCCACCGGATCGCCGAGATTATCGTCGACGCCAAGATCCTTCCCGAGGGCGCGTTTCAGTTCCTGGCCGGCTCGGCCCGCGACCTCCTCGACCACGTCGGTCCGCAGGATGTCATCGCCTTCACCGGATCGGCTGCGACCGGGGCAAAAATCCGCGGTCACCAGGCGGTGCTCGCGAACAACGTCCGGGTCAACATCGAGGCGGACTCGCTAAACGCGGTGATCCTGGGCCCAGATCTCGAGCCAGGCACCGAGCTCTTTGATCTCGCGATTCGCGACGCTCACACCGAGATTACCCAAAAGACAGGTCAAAAATGCACCGCGACCCGGCGGATTTTGGTGCCAGAGGCGATCCTCGAGGTCGTACGCGAGGCGCTGGTCGAACGCCTCCAACGCACCGCAGGTCTTACCGGGGATCCCTCGGTCAAGGGGGTGAAGATGGGCCCGCTAGCGAGTGCTCAGCAGCTCACAGATGCCCGCGAAGGCATCAAAAAGCTCGCTGCTGAGGCGAAGATCATCGTCGGAGATCCGATGCGCGAGGGGTTTCAGGGGGTCGCTGAGGGCAAGGGGTTCTTCATCGAGCCTGTGCTGCTCGAGGCTGACGCCAAGGCTGCGCTCCAGCCCCTCGCGGCCTTTCATCGCATCGAGGTCTTCGCTCCGGTCGCGACCTTGCTGCCCTACGACGGCAGCATCGGCGCAGTTTCGGCGATCATCCGCGCCGGTGAGGGCTCGCTGGTCTCGACGGTCTACAGCGACGACCGAAAATTTACCGCAGCCGCGATCACCGAGCTGGCACCGCTCTTGGGACGCCTGGTGGTCAACGACGAGAAGAATGCCGGTGGCGCCTTTAGCCCGGGCTGTGTCTTCCCGCAGGGCAACCACGGCGGTCCTGGCCGCGCCGGATGTGGGGCTGAGCTGGGCGGCGCGTTTGGCCTCGGGCTCTACACCCAGCGAACTGCGATTCAGGGCGGAGCGAGCCAACTCGCTCGCCTTCTGGGTCGCCCAAAGACCAGCTCCTAAGACC
>CAYYUP010000076.1:13108-19889 GCA_964474905.1 uncultured Nannocystis sp.
AAGACCAGCTCCTAAGACCCTGGCAGGCCCCTGCGCCCGCGGGGCCTGCTTCGCGCTATGCTTCTCCGGTCATGCCTTTTCTCGTCGTCATGCTCATGATCGTCGGCGGTATCTTCTACGGCATCGTCGACCGGCTCCTCGCCCACAAGGAGCGCATGGCTGAGATCGAGGCCAAACGCCCAAAGATTGTGCTTCAGCTCCCGGAGTCTTCGATCGGATCCGTGCACGACGAACTCACCGAAGAGATCATTGCTGCCTGTCGTGCCAAGGGCATCGATGTCGACCTGGCCCTCGAGGCAGCAGGGCCCGACGAACTCAGCTGACAAAGCGAGCGCGTCGGGCCCAATAGCGAGGGGGCTTGCCTCCTAGAATCGGTAGAGGAAGAGCAGCCGCAGGGTCTGGTAGTTGAAGGTCGGGTTCGCGGCCGGATCGAGATCGAGGCGTTCCCCGGTAAAGGTATTGGTCACGCGGCCGGTGGCGTTCTCGACCCGTCGATCCTGCCAGGCGAGCTGGAGCAGCCAGATGTCACGCCAGAGATAGACGTGCGCGGCGATCCTGTACTGCATCTCCTGGGTTTGGCGGCGGAGGTCGTAGGGCAGATTGTTTGGGTCTGGCGGATTTTCGAAGTCGGTCGCCAAGTACTGACCAAAGTCGGCGGCGAGCAGCAGGCGGCGCTTAATCGCCAGCACGCCGACCTGGATGTTGTAGGCCAGCTGCCAGTTCTTGAAGACCAGCTCGCGTTTGCCGTAGACCTCGCCCATCACCTGGAAACGCTTCCAGCGGAAGACGGACTGCAGGTTGACAGCCGGGTAACGCTCGGCCGCCCGTTGGTCGAACTTGGCGCCCGCGGTGAACATAAACGTCAGCGGCACCGGTGTGTAGAGCATCGGTGAGTCGAACCTGCTGTAGTACCCGAGCAGGTTCATGTGGATTTGGGCGCCCGCCGACCAAGTGAAGTTGCGGTTGTCGTCGGGGAAGAAGTTGCCACCGATCGTGCCCGCGTAACGACCGCTGCCGCCAGCGACGTAGGTCCGATAGACGAACTTGCTCTTCTTGTCGAGCGGACCGCCAAATTCGAGAGCCGCGCCGTTGCCCTGCTCGAAGGCGTTGTAGACGTAGTACGCGGGATCGACGAGCAGGCGCTTGTGCACCGACCGCACGAGCTCTAGGGACAGCCCGCCGCCACCGCTGTTGACGTTGAAGTAGTGCCCGTTCTTGATCGGGATCTGGAACATCGCGAAGGTCATGCGCGGCGTTTTTTCGAAGCGCGTCGACAGCAAAAAGAACGAGTTTTGGATGAAGGGCAGCTGCCCAAGAGCACGGAGCTGGAGCGAGTCAAACGCGGTGTTTTGGTTGAACGCCTTGTCGTTGACGTTGCTCGGCATCTCCATCTCGTGACCGACGCGGGCGACCACAGAGAAGCGGATGTTGCCGGTGGGCTGACAGACAGAAACCTCGGTGCTCAGGCGGCAGCCGATGTCGTCGCAGTCGGTGTAGCCGTCGCCGTCGTTGTCGATGCCATCCGAGCAGAAGAGGTTGGTCCGCTCGCCGCCGGCATCCAAGCCTTCGCGGCCCAGGAGGTCGTCGGGGTTCTCTCCGGGCTTGAGAACGATTCGCTCGGGAGCACTGCCGGAGGCCGACGCTGCATCGCCTCCGGTAACCGCTTGGCCGGCGCTCTCGAGGTCCCACGAGCCCATGCACGTCTTGGTGCCGTCGCAGTTGGTGTCGTCGCAGTCGGAGAAGCCGTTGCTGTCGTTGTCGACCCAGTCCGAGCAGCGCGCCTCGGTCGACTCGACCTGGCCGTCGGCGCGGCAGGCAGGCGCCGCTTTGCAATCGGCGTCGGCACAGTCGATGACCGTATCGCCATCGTCGTCGAGACCGTCATCACAGACGCTCTCGTGGGCGGGTGTTGGGCTGCCCTCGAGTCCGCCGGGACTTGCACCCGTTGTTGCGGGCGCTTCATCGGTGCTTATGACTGGCGCATCGATGGGTTGCATCGGTGCATCGGCGGCTCGTTCGGCAGGCTCGATTGCCGCCGCGGACTCGGGTGAAAAGAGAGAGAGCAGCACCGCGGCGGCGAGCGCCGTGACAGAGGAGACAGGACCCTGGTTGGTCATCACTCAGTACCTTCGGGGGAGCGGAGGGAGAACACGCGTTGGTGTAGTTGGACGCGGGCGAGTCTGGCTCAGATCCAGGCGTCGCAGATGAGCGGCGAGTCGGCGCAGACCGTCGCGTTGGGGTTGTGGCGGCAGTCCCAGTCGGCGCAGTCAATGAAGCCGTCGCCGTCGTTGTCTTTGCCGTCCGAGCAGCGGCCGTTGACTAGCGAGGGTTCGGCGAGGCCCAGGCTCTCGGAGCAGACCCCGAGCACCTCGATGTCGTTCGATTGGGTGCAAGAGAAGTCGGCGCAGTCGATGAAGCCGTTGTTGTCGTTGTCGATGCCGTCCGAGCACTTCTCGGGCGTGGCCTCGGAGACCGACGCACAGTACTCAAGCACCTCGGGATCGTCGCTCTCGCTGCAGGAAAAATCAGAGCAGTCGGTGAAGCTGTTGCCGTCGTTGTCGATGCCGTCTGAGCACTTCGCGAGGCTGCTCTCGAGCACCGATTCGCAGTACATCAGTACTTCAGGATCGTCGCTGGCGCTGCAGGAGAAGTCTTCGCAGTCGATGAAGCCGTTGCCATCGTCATCCTCGCCATTGGAGCAAGCCTCGACCGTGTCCTCGGTCGGCAGGCTGGTGCAGTACTCGGTGATCTCGGAGTTCATGCTCTCGCTGCAGGAGAAATCCTCGCAGTCGGTGAAGCCGTTGCTATCGTCATCGATACCGTTGGAGCAGGTCTCGAGACTGTCCTCGGTCGGCACATCGGCGCAGTACTGCATTGTCTGCGGGTCTTGGCTGTTTGAGCAGGAGAAATCGACGCAGTCGGTGAAGCCGTTGCCGTCGTCGTCGACGCCGTTGGAGCAGGTCTCGAAGGTATCCTCGGGGGTCCGGCACGGCAGGCTGCCGATACACTCCGAGTCGTCGCAGTCGATGTCGCCATCGCCGTCGTTGTCGGCCCCGTCCTCGCAGGTTTGGTCGTTGTCCTCGCGGTCGTCGCAGACCGTGACGTAGGGGCTGTTGCGGCAGCCAAAGTCACCGCAGTCGATGTAGCCGTTGCCGTCGTTATCGATGCCGTCAGCGCAGGTGCTGTTGGTATTTTCGCGCGAGCAGCAGACCTCGCGGATGCCCTGGCACTTGCGATCGCCGCAGTCCCACTGGCCGTCGTTGTCGTTGTCGATGCGGTCGCGGCAGAGTTCGTAGCTGTCCTCGCGCTCGTAAGGAGGATCGACCGGAACGTACTCGCCGCAGAGATGCGAGAGAACCAGACAGTCCTGATCGTCGCAGTCGACCAGGCCGTCGTTGTCGTTGTCAAAGCCGTCAGCACAGCTCTGATCGTCCTGCTCGTGACCGTAGACCGGGTACTCTGGCGCGTTGTACTGGCAGCCGATGCCGACAGCGAGCGAGGTGAAAAAGGCGACGGCTGCCGCCGACACAAGGGTCACAGGTGTGTATCTCACTTGAGGCACGCTGCCTTCCCGCCGCCGTAGCGTCGCTTGAAAGGCGCGTGCACCACACAGGTCGCGTCGGAGCCGCTCTTGTCCGCACCGAACTCCCCCTTTGCCGCCCGCGTCATCAGCTGCCCCTTGAGCGCGTCGCGATGCTCTTCGGCGACGCTTCGGTTGATGTGTCGATCGCGGGCAAAGTCGCGGATGACCTTGCGGATCTGGGCCGGACTGAGCCCAGCTAACATGCCTTTAAGGCCAGCATCGGCAGCGACCGCGCGGGCCACCTCGTCGACGCGGGCCTCGTCCACTTGGTAGACCTTATGACAGACCTTTTGGCACTCGCTGTAGACGGTTTGGTGTTTCCATTTTACGGAGTGGCCGTCGGCGGTCGAGACTAGGCGGTTGTAGTTTCGTGCGCGGGCCTTGCGGTCGATGCTCTCTTCGACGGAGTGCAGCGAGGTCATGACGTAGTCGGGCACACCGTGAGCCCAAATACCGCGCCTGTGGGCAATAGCATCTTGCTGGGCCGCGACTAAGGCCGGACGACCGGGCTCGTCGTCGACGGTCATCACGTGCGCGAGGCCCTTGCGGATCTGATCTTCGGCGAGGCCCGGACAGTAGATGAGCGAGCGCTTGTAGGTGTCGACTTCGCCGGTTGATTCGCAGTTCCAGATCCCGCGTCGAGCGTTCAGCGTCGCCATCTTTGCGAGCACAAACATCTCTTTGGCGGTCCAGCTGCCCCACTGGTGTACGGGGCCGTAGGACTCGAGCGTATTGAAACCGACGAGGCGCGCCTTGGTACCCACAGCCGAGCCATTGACGACGCGAAAAGAGTCGCCGTCGTTGAAGTGCACGGCGACCGCTTGGCCATCCAGGAAAACCTTGGAGCGAGCCTCGCCTGCCTGGATGTCGCGCGATGGCGTAAGCCAAAGAGCGGCGAGCGCGACACCGGTGAGAGCACTCAGAAGCGAGCGCCGCTGCGCCCTAGAGCGCGAGGGAGGTCTACGTTTGCAGGGGCGTATGGCCACAGCCCATTATGACCGGAATCGATCCACCGGCGCAATGGTCATCACTCGTAGGGTTCCCAAGAGAACAGAGCGTTGGAGGGTGGTATTCCCCGTGATCACCGCGGAGAATCCATACGCGAGAGGGCGTCTGTGCGCTCACGCTTGGGCGCTCGTGAGCCGGTATTCAATTTCAGAAGCGCGGCCCCGGCCATCAGAAATGGCGAGACCGCGCTCTTTATTCATGTCCATACGGACACGTCGATTGGCGGCGGCGGGATCAGTTGGCGGTCATATCCGCGAGATCACGCGGCGCCAACTTGCGCTCATCGAAGGACCAATCCATGACCCCGACCAGCGACGAGTAGGAGTCGCCGAGCATCACCATGGGCCAGTTGTTGGTGAAGAAGAGGTCGTCGATATGGAGCCCGCCGGTGACCTCGAATTCGCCGAAGTCGAGGTCGGGGTTGGTGACGTCGACGTTCTCGATCTCGACCAAGACACCCTCGTAGGCCTCTGCCTCGGATCCGCCGGTGGCGATGTCCGCTGCCGCAACCAGCTCGGGCATGGGCACCGGCGCGGAGCCGGTGATCGTGATGCCCGAGACATCCGCGAGCTCGATCTGCGAGTTGTCGTAGAACTCGTCAAAGACGCCGTTGAGCGTGACCAGATCACCGGGCACGATCGCCAAGCCGTCGGCGTTCTTGAGGTAGACGGAGATACCCGAGTACTTGCCGCCCGCCATCTCCTCGACATAGAAAACGTCGCCCTTGTAGGTGGGACCGGTTGTGACGACGACGTCGACCACCTCGACAGGGGTATTTGGCTGCACCATGTCCATCTGCAGATCGTAGATGGTCTGGCCATTGCCACCGGTGCCGTTGGTTGTCGACGTCGACGTCGTATCGGTCGTTGTCGACGTGGTCGGATTGCCGCCGCCGATGCCCTCGATGTCGCTGACGCTGCGCGGGGCGATTCGGAACTCGCTGAAGCTGTAGATAAGAGCGCCGGAGATCCGCTCGATCGACGCGCCTTGTGTCACCTCGGGGCCCATCTTCGGAAAGAAGAAGTCGGTGACGTAGAGGCTTGAATCAACTTCAAAACCACCGAATTCGAGGCTTGGGTTGGAGACCATGACATTCTCCACCGAGATCAGCACGCTCTCGTAGGCCTCGCTTTTGGAGCCGCCGGTGGCGACATCCGCGGCGTTGACGACCTCGGGAACCGGCGGCGCACCGGAGGAGACGATCGTGAGGTCGGAGGGATCGCTGACCGTGATCTGGGAGGACTCGTAGAACTCGGTGTACTGGCCCTTGAGGTTGACGACATCGCCGGGCGCTAGGTCGAGGCCCATCAACACCTCGTCGTACATATAGATGTAGATGCCGGAGTACTCGCCGCCGGCCATCTCCTGGACAAACATCGCCGATTTTTCGGACTGCACGGGCGTGCTGATCACGACGTTCTCGAGCTGGACGATGTCTTCCTCGGGAACCATGCCCTGCTGGATCTCGTAGATCGTCACGAGGCCGCCGACGCTGCCGGTCTCGGTCTCGGCGTCGGTATCGGTGCCCGTCGCGGTGTCTGTTGCGGTGTCCGTCGCGCTCGCCGTGTTGCTGGCGTCGGTCGTGTTGCCGTCGACGATGGTGCACGCGAGCGAACCGGTGATCATCGGGGCCACAATAAGAGCGTCGATCCAATGCTTATTCATCATGCATTCCTCCGTTAAGACCGCAGGGCGCGGGCGCGCAGACAGTGATGGACAGCGGAGGGGCTGTCAAGTCGCCTAGACCCAGATAGAGCAGCTCTAGGCCGCTGATGCGGACGGTTTAGGGTCCCCACTGTGACAGCTATGTGACAGCATTCTGTGCATGCACACAGGCAATCGTCGATGAAGTCCACATCAAGCTGGGGGCAGTAGCCCCTTGACAGGCACTCGTGAACTGTGGCCGACCATACCTGTGGCCGAGTTCGCCCCCCAATTTCCTCACTACGTACTCCCCCTAATCGCAGTAATTTTCGCGGGTTGTTACACCGGCGTGGCGCATGACACAGACGCTGGTAGCACAAGTGATACGGCGGCGACGTCGAACGCTGTCACCTCCGAATCTCAGAGCAGCAGCTCCGATGCGAGCAGCTCCGATTCGGACTCGGGCCTTAGCACCGGCTTGCTGAGCGCGAGCAGCAGCGGATCGGAGAGCGTTGGCAGCACCAGCGATGGGGCGACAGGTAGCAC
>CAYYUP010000076.1:19989-30526 GCA_964474905.1 uncultured Nannocystis sp.
GGCACGAGCACCGGCACGAGCACGAGCACAAGCACCGGTACGAGTACAGGCGGCGATGACACGACAGGAAGCGACTCGGGCGGAGGCGATGACAACACGACCCCCGAAGGCGTGTGCATGCGCTGGAACTACGATAACTCGATGACCAGCGCGGGCACCTGGACCGGTGATGTTGGCAGCTGCAACGCCGGCAACTATCTCGGCGGCGGCAAGGCGAGCACCTTGACTCTGGTCAACCTCCATCGTTGGCTCGCCGATCTGCCGCCCGCGCAGCTCGACGACACGAAGAACGCGAAGGCCCAGGAGTGCGCGCTGATGATGCACGCCAACGGTTCGCTCAGCCACAGCCCGCCGATGTCGTGGACCTGCTACGACAGCGACGGCGCGGTGGCGGCGGGTAACAGCAACATCGCGACCACTGCGGGCACCGCTTCAGTCGGCCTCTACATGCTCGATCCGGGCAACCCCACGACTATCGGTCACCGCCGCTGGATCCTCTCCAATAGCCTCGGATCGATGGGAATCGGCTCGACCAGCAGCTACTCCTGCATGTGGGTGATCGGTGGCGGTGGCCAAGGGACCAATACCTGGACCGCCTGGCCCGCGCCGGGGCCCTTCCCGATCCAAGCGCAGGTCGACAGTACCGGTTGGACCGTGCAGAGCGACTCGATCGCGCTCGCCAATGCAACCGTTACGGTCACTTCGGAGGGCATGAACCTGCCGATGAAAGTCACTTCTTTGCTCGGCGGCTACGGCTCGACGCACGCGATCTCGATGATCCCGCAGGGCTGGAAGAGCGCAGCCGGCAAGACCTACAAGGTCGTGGTTAGTGGCATCGATCCGGTGATCAGCTACGAGGTCGAATTCATCAGCTGCAACTGACGATGTGGTAGGAGGCCCTGATGAAGGTAGCGATCATCGGCGCCGGTCGGATTGGCGGCGCACTCGCGGCACTCAGCGCCGAACACAGCCTGGCATGCGACCTGATCACGCGGGAGCACGGTCACCAGGCCCTGTCGAGCGACGCCGGCGATCCGATCCTCGTCGCCGTTCGCAACGACGATCTCGATCCGGTGTTGGAGCGAGTCCCGGCGGCGCGACGCGGCGATCTTGTACTCATCCAAAACGGCATGCTGCGGCCGTGGCTACGCGAAAGAGGGCTGCGCGAGGTGACCCGCGGCTTGCTCTTTTTTGCTGTCGGCTGTCGGGGCGATCGCCCCCTACCCGGTGCGCCGAGTCCCTTTACCGGCCCCCATGCGCCTGCGATGGTCACCTGGCTAACAACGCTGGGTCTGCCCGCAGAGGTTGTCGACGCCCCGACGTTTGCTGCGATCGAACTCGAGAAACTGATCTGGAATTGTGCTTTTGGCCTGCTCTGCCAGGTGCGCGAGGCCGACGTCGGCGTTGTTGTCGATGAGCACGCAGAAGAACTCCAGGCACTGGTCGCAGAGATGGCCGAAATCGGTGCGCGGGCGCTCGGCGTTGAGCTCGATCTGCTGCCGCTGGTCGAGCGACTGAGCGCGTACTCGCGATCGATCGCCGGCTATCGTGGGGCCGTCAAGGAGTGGCCGTGGCGCAACGGATGGTTCGTCTCACGCGCGGCGGAGTACGGGCTCGCCATGCCGGTACACAGCGCGCTACTGGATCTCGTGGGGCTGCCCTAAAGAGCAGCTAATGGTCGAGACTCTCGTGAGGCCGATGCTCCGCGAGGCCTATTGGTCACCTGGTATCCAGGGAGTGAGACCCTCGACGACCTCGCCGATCGAGACCTTGAGTGCGCCCTGGGGGACCTCTAGGGCGGCATCGACAGGCGAGCCCGCGTTGCTGAGAACACATGCGTCGCAGGGCTCTGCGCAGGGCTCGATCGGTCCATCGATCGCGATCACTTGTCCGTTGCGGATCCAGAGAACATCGACGGCCCGGGTAAGCCCGCAGCCCCAAATCGAGAGTTCGCCACTGCTCGGGGCGACGAGTAGCAGCGCCTCGAGATCACAGCGGCGGTGTTTCCAACCTCGCTCGCGCTCGACATCGGTGCTCGCGATCTCGGCGAGCACGATTTGCTCGCTGATCACCAGCTGCGCCTCTTGATCGAGCACCTGGGCGCGAATGTCCTCCTCGCACGCACCGCCGCCCTCGCAGGCGATCGCGGTGACGGAGGCGAACATCACGAGGGCGAGCCTTGCTGTCCCCCGCCCCATCACGCCGGACCTAGAGCTTCCCAAGGAAGTCGAGCAGCAGCTCGCGTTCGTCGATCGGCAGGGTCTCAAAGGCGTCGCGCACCGCTGCAGCCTCGCCATCATGGGCGAGGATCGAGGCCTCGATAGTCGCCGCGGCGCCGTCGTGCATGAAGGGAGCGGTGCTGCCAATACCCCAGAGCGGAGGCGTGCGAAACATTCGCTCGTTGGCGAGGCCGTCGGGCACCCCAAAATAATCGCCGGCCGCGACATCATGGAGGAGAAGGTCGCTAAAGAGCGGCACCGGACCGCCAGATCCAGGAAGCTCCGGCACATGACAGGTCGCGCAGCCAACCTCTTCGAAGATGTTCAAACCGCCAGGGACAGCCGCTGTGGGCTGCGGGGCGGCGAGGTGCTCGAGATAGAAGATGAGCGCGTCGTGGTCCGCCAGGCTGATCTCAGGATCGCTGATCTCGTCGGCATCACTGAGGAAACCAAAGGTCAATCCATCGACAACCGGCACCGTCAGCCCGACCTCGTTGGAGAGCGCATCGCGGGCGAACTCGGCGACGCTGGGCACTCCCGCTTTCCAGCCAAAACGCCCGAGACGCCCATCTCCAAGTATGTGGGCGATGCCTCGAATACCGTCGTTGTCGAGATCTTCGGGGTCGGCGAGGGCGACGATGTCGTCGTCGGCGATGGTCTCGATGAGCCCCAGGCCGAGGGTCGTTGGGGTCTGTCTTGGCTCAAAGGTATTGTGGGCTGAGGTGGCCTCGCGCCGCGGCAGGCCGGGGAGCGCGAGCTTCGCGAGAATCGTGCCGTACTCCGGCGCCGTGAAGTCATCGTTGGCCTCGCGGATGCCGTGTCGCATGACGTTGACGCCCATCGGTCCGGCGCCGCCAATCACCGGATCGAAGTGACAAGCGCGACACGAGTCGCCGTTAAAATAGGGCCCGAGACCGTCGCTGATCGGGATGTCCCGGTCGAAGAAGGCGCGGCCACGCAGCCAGAGTTCGCGCTCCGCTTCGCTCTGCAAGCCAAAGGGACCGCCCGCTTCGCTATCGCCAGGGATCGCCGCATCCGGTGGCAACAGCCCCTCTGTCCGCTGATCGAAACCTCCGAGAGAGTTGAGAAATTCGATCAGGTCAGCGCGTTCGGTCTCGCCGAGCTCCAGGTACGCGTCGCGGCTCGCCGAGCCCTCACCACTGTGCATCTCGATCGCATCGCTCAGGGTATCGGCGCGGCCGTCGTGAAGGTAGGGACCCACCGCGCTGATGCCCCACAACGGCGTCGTACGGAACTCATCGCCGGTCGCGACGCCCATCACCAAACCGTCGGCGAGTTCGTCCCCCATGTTGTGTAAGAGCAGATCGGTGTAGGCCGGAAGCATGCCCCGTGGGCCCTCTAGGGCAGGAATATGGCAGTCCGCGCAGCCGCTCGCGGTGAAATTTTGGAGGCCCTCGTTGGCGCTGGCAGTGAGCGGCAGGGGCTCGGGGGCAGCGAGCAGCATCGCCCAGCTCACGAGGTCGAAGAGGTCGTTGTGATCGAGCTCTGGATCGGCGACGCCATCCTCGTCGGTGAGTGGCTCATCGGGGGCTGCGGCCTGACGCGGAGTGATCGCAGATGCGCTGTCGGAGCGCACCGGCAGGCGGGCTTTCTCCTCTTCGGAGAGCGGGTTGCTGGTGATCCCGACGTGGTTGTTTAAGGGGCCGCGAATAAAGCCCTCGATGCTGACGGTTTGGGCCTTGCGACCGAAACGACCGACAAAGCCGCGGTCGTAGTTGGGTCGGCCTGAGATGCCGTCGCCGTCCTTGTCGTCGGGGTCGGCGTTGGCCAGAATCGAGGCCTCGGGGAGCTCGGCGAGCAGACCGATGCCGAAGAAGGGGATCGGATTGCGAAGGCTGATGACATTGATGCCGGGCTCGAGATCCGGGCGGGCTTTCTCGCCGTGAATTCCGTAGGCGGTGACGACCCCGCCGTGCGGCCCCGCCAGCACACCGCCGTCGTCGAGCTTCGTCGCCGTCATAAAAAAATCGCGGTAGTGGCCTGCAGAGCCACCGAATACCGGCTTTTCGTGGCACGCCCCACAGAAGGTGACATTGACCAACGGCCCTAGGCCCTCCTCGGGGGAGAATCGACGACGTGCGACCAGTTCGCCGCGTTCGAAGGCCTCGCGCTGCTCATCACTGGCGTCGGGTCGGATGCTGCCGAGGGGGCCGTACACGTTCTCGGCGAGCGGCGGATCATCGCCGGGGCAACCGGCGAGCCCGACGGCTCCGACGAGCACGAGAAATGCGAGTGAAGGCGTTGCGATCGGGTTGCTGCTCATGGCTTCGCTCCCAGACTCATGACGATGCCCTGCCAGGGCGGCGACCTGTCGAGGGTGCCTCCGACCGCGAACATCGGCCCCTCATCGAAGCCAAAGGACGCGTGCAGGGTGTGGTTTGTGACGATCGAAGGCGTGAACTCGGCGGAGCCCGCTGCAAAAAGGCCCGTGACCCCGCGGACACCGCAGACCCAGGCCTTACCGCTGCTATCCACCCAGACCCCGTTGAGACCCGGTGACTCGCCGATCACGTGGGTCGTCCAAGCGACGCCGTCGTAGCGCGAGATGGTGCCGTTGCTGCGACCGCCTACCGCGATGATCTCGTCGGCCCCTGTGCCCCAAAGGCTGATCAGATCTTTTGTTGTGCCGGAGGGGACCTGGGCCCAGCTGCTGCCGTCGTAGCGGAGAATTACCCCGCCCTGACCGACGGCGAAGACGTGATCGCGACCGCTGCCCCACACCTTAAAGAGTGCGCGACTCGGACGATCGATCGGCGGCAGCTCGACCTCGGACCAGGTCGCACCGTCGAAATGGGCGATGACCGGCGGATCGCCGCTCGAAGGGTCACCGCCGACAGCCCACACATCATCGCTCACAGCCCCCCAAACGCCCCAGAGCGGGGTATCGATGGCGGTGTCGACTCGCTCCCAACCGCTGGGGATCTGGCGCAGGGCTACACCCTTGTTGCCGACGATCCATACGTCACCGCTTTGGCCGTCGATCCAGTTGAGTAGCGGGGTGTCGGCGGGCAGCGCTTCGGGACCCCAGCTTGTGCCGTCAAAGCGGTAGACGACACCCACCTCGGGGTTGCCGCCAACGGCGTACATCTCGTTGGCGTTTGGGCCCCATATCGAGAGCAACGCCCCTACCTCTGCACCGACCTCGAGGCTGGTTTGCCAGGTCTCTGGGACAGGTTCGGCACCGGGACAGGCCGTGAAAGCCGAGGTGGCGATGAGGGCGAGGGCGAGATGGGTGGGACGAGCGAGCATATGCCTGGCCGTGAGGTCAGAGGATAGCCGGATTTCACGACTCCGTGCCCTGCAACAAAGTTGAGCGCGTTCGTCTGGCGCACGAGGTCCGGACTTGAACCGCAAAGAGGCGGCTGTGAGCGGAGGCCAGCGTGGGGAGCCGGTCGCCGCTCGCAGCCGCCTGCATTGCGGGGCACGTCGTGAGACGCGGTCGTGCAAAGCATGCGCAGAGACGACTACATAAGTTTAGGTCTAGAGTAAGCCAAGCGGATCGGGAGCCGTGAATGGCGGCTCGATAAGTTAAGCATGCGCGTTAGGTCAGGTTAGGTCAGGTTAGGTCGGTGCGTGTTGTGCTCGCCGGCCGAGCACAGACGCGCAAAAAAATAAGATAGACCAGCAGTAGACCAAGTTAGGGCGCATTGGGACCCGTCCGAGTGAAGGTTGTTAGGCGGACGGTGTGCGCGATCGGGATTAAGCGACAGGTTAAGCCAAGGTGAATGAGCTAGAGATAGGTGTGAGCCAGAGGCAAATAAAGGCGCCGAAAAGGAGACCGACGAAGAACGCGATAAGGAGTTTGGGTGCGTGTTGAGCCCACCGAATATCGGAGTTGCATGGTGGGGTTTCGCGAAGGTCTCGGGGCACTGAGGAAGCGACTGGCTCGAATGCCTCTCTGAAATGCAGCACTGAGGCCACTCCTCTAACTGCTTAATCTTATTGGAGATGCGGACTTTTCGAAGCGTGAATGTACTCGTTCCATGACATCCCTGTCCGGCGGCGGAGGGCTAGCGCAATCGATCCCTGACACGGGTGTCAGAGTCGGACAGTGCGGCCCGCTAGAAGGGCTGCAAGAAGGTCACATTGACGCTGACAGGCGGCAGTAGGACCTGCGGGTTTTCGAGGCCCTGCTGCTCGGCCAGTAGATCCGGCAACATCTCGCCGAGGCAGAGAGTCCGTCGCCGGACCAGGGGCACGGTCAGATCGACGCGGAAGAATTGCGGGGTCACACCGAGGACCCGCAAGAAGGCGGTCACACCGTAGCCGACCTGCCCGTACCAGCTCTCGCGGCCAAAGAGCCCGCCGTAATCGTCGCAATGGGAGACGGTGGCGGCTCCCGTGAAGAGCGTGCCGCCGATGCCCCGCAGCCAGGCGAGGTGGAGGAGGTTGAGGTCGAGGTTGTCGTAGAAGGTGTGCCGGTACTCGAGCTGGGCCTTGGCGAGCAACCGGCCGAAGATCTCATTGCCGCCGTAGGCCCCGAGTTCGCCGATACCACCGCCGCGCAGGAGGCTGCGAAATTCGGGCTCGGAACTCAGGGGCAGCATCGCCGAGGCCTCGAGGCGGGAGGCCAGAACGTGACGATGTGCGAGCGGCCAAAGTTGGACCCAACCAGCCTCCGCAGTGATCGCGTAACGGTGATCGTCGTCCTGGCCGTCGACGCGCAGCACCTGTGAAGCTGCGAGCAGAGCGTGCAAACGGTGGCCGCGATCCGGCCAGAGCGAGAAGCGGCGAGTGTCGTGGATATAGGCCAAGACCTCGGAGATCCGGAGGCCGCCGCGGGCATCGAGCCCTTGGCCGGTGAGCAACTCGATGTTGCTGAAGACCCGGAGGCGGGCGACCCGACGCTTGCGGTTTTTCTTGCGGCCGAGCCAGATGTTGGCACCGCCGCCGAGACCTACCGCGGTCTCACGATCGCGATAGACCAGGAGATGGCCGCTCGCTCGCATGTCGCGGCGACGGCTGGCCTCAAAAAATGCGAAGCCAGAGACCGCCCCCAGGCGAGCACCAGAGGAGGTCGCGCTGATGAATTCGGAGACCGCGAGGTTGAGGCCAAAACCGGTATAGAGGAAGCGTGCCGCCGCTGGCCGTCGGTTGTTAAAAAGCGGATCGACGTTATCGTTTGGCGGCCTTGCGGTCTCGTTTAGGCGATTGCGTGGATCGATCGTCACCGCGACCAAGCGCTCTGTGGTTTCGAGATCAAACGTGTGGGAGCCCGCAGAGGGTTCGCCGTCCAGGCTGTCGGTGGCGATGCCCTGCCCTGCCCGCTTTGCCCGGGCTTCTCCGTTCCACACCAAATAATGGCTCTCGCCACTGCGATCCGTGACGAGCACCTGAACCGGTTCGATCAGCGGCACATCGCTGTCGCGGGCGATCGTGATCCGATGGGCCCAGCCAGCATCGATGCGGCGGCTCGTGACCGCCGCGACTCGGTAGTCGACCTCTGGGTAGGGTCCAAGCCATTGGTCAAAGAACCACCCCAGAGTGCGGCCGTAGGCGGATTCTGCCGCGGCCACAGGATCGTCACCGGGCCGCTCGGTGAGCGCTTGATAGAAGGCCGCCAGGGCGCTTGGAGTGAAGAGATCGCGGAGTTTTTCGTGGATTCGACGACCGGTGGGCAGAGCATTAAAGGCGAACCACGGGTGGTTTCGAACCGGAAACGTGTCTTCGCTGCCACGGAAGTAGGCCGCCGTGAATTCAGCCTGGCCGGCATAGAGGAAGTTATCGACCGAGGGAATGAAGGCCAGGCGGCCGAGCAGGTCGCTGGCGAATTCATCCCGGTGGGCCCGGTGCGCTCGCCACAGATCCAGGAGCGCCATCGACAACGCGCCTTGCAGCCAGAGATCGACCGAGGCGTCGTGACGACCCGCGAAGGAGGCGTGCGTCAGCAGATCAAAACCGCCGCGGGCGACGACCTCGGCGTGGAATTCGAGGAAGCGTTTGATCGGGAAGATTTGCAGGATCTGGTCGCTAATCAGCAGCGCGCTCGGGTGTGCCTCTGCGAGCGTCGATCGCAGCGGTCCCTGGACGATGATCATCGCGCTGTCGGCCGGCGGCTCGATATGCGAAGCGGCGGCGACATCGAGAACATCCACCAGGGCGTCGATGATATGCCCCGGCACGTCGCGGTAGAGCTGGATGCGACGCTCGTCCGGGTAGTGCTCGGCCGGCCGCCAGAGCGTGTGCAAGAACTCGATCTTCACGCCATTATGCACCTTACGGGTGCGTCGCCATCGCGGTCCCCAGAACACCGAGGGATAGGAGAGCAGACCGCGATCGCTGAGCGGCACCGCGGCGATCACGATCTCTTGACCCTTGAGCGATTTGGTCTCTTCGGCGGTAGGAACCTGTCCCGGTCGCCAGGTCGGAACCGCGGCGAAGCGCACGTCATCGATACGCCAGCGAGCGGGCGTGATCACCCAACCGCCTGCTGGCAGGTACCGACCGCCGTTTGCCTCCTCTGCGGGTAGAGGGGCCACTGCACCGCTTAGAGAGCAACGCCGGCGAGCACAGCCAAAGGGCCAATAACGGTGGGGGACCGTCACTTCGTAGCGGATGGCGAACTCAGTTGAGCCCGGAGCGAGGACGACCTCGAGGACTTTGTCGTCCGGGCTGCGGGTGATCGAGAGCGCGCCGTCGCTGCCTAGGACCTCGAGGTGGCCGCGATCAAAGGGCCCATCGAGATAGGTCGAGAGCGCGATCGTATCGAGCTCTGCAGGCGCCTCTTGCAGCGTCTCCGCGAAGTTGAGGAGGTGGAGGGTATCGCCGCTGCGGGCCGGACGAGCCAGCTCGTAGACGGCCTCGCCACGGACAGCGCCGCGGCTGCGTCGGAGTCGATGGCCGCTCGGCAGGGTATCGCCGCCGCGGAAGATCTGCAGCTTCACAGCGACCGTACGCACGCTCTGCGCGCTCGGCAGAGCGGGACTGCCGGCGTCGACGGTTGAACTCTCAAGAGTGCTGTCCCCAGGGTCAGGTATAGAGGCAGGTCCACCGTAGGCCCGCAGGTCCGCCGGCCCTGCGGTCGCTTGGCCGCAATGAGAGGAGAGGCCGAGCGCGCCCGCGATTAGCAGCGGGCTCCACCACCGCCGCACCCTTGCGCATCTTCCTCGCCTCTCCGCCAAGCGGAGCGAGTGTGCCGCAAGCCGCCCGTCTGGGACTAGCGTTGCCCTTGCGGTGTTTTCGCGCATATGCCGCAATGGCGCTTGCTCGCCCCTGCCGGCGCTCGCTACAGTGATCGAGGCTGCAGCTCCTCTCTCGCGGAGCCGCTGCTTCTACATAAAGGACATGTCCATGCGCTCGCTTGACCTCTCGCTTCGCCACGTTCTCCGACTGCACATCGGCCCTTGGATCTCGGGGCTCGCATTGGGCTGCGTGATCGCGCTGGGCTGCGGTCGCACCGACGCCGAACCGTGCCAAACAAACACGGACTGCGGCGAGGGTACTTCCTGCATCGACGGCAGCTGCACCGTGATCGCCGCCGAATGCAGCGCCGACAGCGACTGCGAAGCCGGTGAGCAATGCCTCAATTACGAGTGTGCCCCAGCCGATGCATGTGACGATAATTTATCCTGTCCTGATGGACAGGTCTGCGTGATCCCAGAGGGCGACGACATCGGTGCCTGTCAAGACAGCGGTGGCGGTTGCAACCCTGCCTGCAGTCCTGACGAGATCTGCAACGGTGATATCTGTCTACCCGCTAGCTGCCAGAGCAACGATGACTGCGACGATGGCCTCGCGTGTATCGAAGGCCAGTGCGTCGGCTTCTCCGAGTGCTCCGCAGATTGGGAATGCGGCGACGCGAGTTTCTGCCTCGACGGCTACTGCGTCGACTTTGGGGAGTGCTACGAGGACTTCGACTGCCCCGACGGCTATGTCTGCCAAGAGTTCATGTGCGTCCAGGCGTTCATGTGCACAGGCGACGGCGATTGCGGGCCCGATTGGCTCTGCATCGACGGCTTTTGCTACCCCGACGCCGAGTGCCTTGAAGACGCCGATTGCCCCGTTGGTTCGCAGTGTTTCGACGGCCAGTGCTTCCCGGTCGGCTGCACCGAAGACTGGGAGTGCGGCTTTGATCAGATCTGTACCGACGGCGTCTGCGAGTCGCCGGAGTGCTTCGATAATCTCGATTGCGGGCCCGGTGAGGTCTGTGAGGGCGGCACCTGCCTACCCGTGGTGGAGTGCATCGGAGATTTTGAGTGCGCCCCCGGTGAGGTCTGCCTGGACGGCATCTGCCTACTCGTGTTGGAGTGCATCGGAGATTTTGAGTGCGCCCCCGGTGAGGTCTGCCTGGACGGCAT
>CAYYUP010000077.1:0-12316 GCA_964474905.1 uncultured Nannocystis sp.
CGGGCGGCGAAGAAGCACCGGGCGGCGAAGAAGCACCGGGCGGCGAAGAAGCACCGGGCGGCGAAGAAGCACCAGGCGGCGAAGAAGCACCGGGCGGCGTCGAATCTGGGGGGGAGACGGAGGCATTTGTTGTGCCTGACGCCGTCACTCCCGGGGGCGAGGCGCCCGCGGTACCGGCGATCGATGTGCCGCTCGTACCGGCTGTCGAAGCGCCGGGAATTCCATCTCTCGACGTGCCCGGTGTTGATGCCCCGGTCGTGCCGGGCTTTGGCGAAGACCCGATCGACTCGTAGAGTCGCGTTGCACTCGGACGCCGATACCCGCCCCCGTGGCAGTGGTATCGGCGTTTGTTCATCTGCGGCGTGTTAGTGTGCCTCTCGCCGTGAACGGGCCCTGCGAGCAATTAACCGTCGAGGAACTGCGTCGGCGGCTTCGAGAGATCCTGGGTCTCAAGGCGCTCGCCCGAGCTGGTTGGATCCGGGTCGGGATCACCGAGCCTGAGTCAGTCGCCGCCCACAGTTGGGGGGTCGCGTGGTTGGTGCTCACGTTGGCGCCGCCGGGCCTGGATCGCGGTCGGGCATTGGCCATCGCCATCCTCCATGATCTCGGGGAGGTCCGAATCGGCGACATTACGCCCTTTGATGGGATCGCAGCGGCGGACAAGCGTTGCCAGGAGGAGAGCGCCGTCATGGGCCTGTTGCAGGGCTTGTCTCGAGAGTCTGAGCTCCGCGAATGTTGGCTCGAGTACGAGGAGCAAAGCAGCCCGGAGGGGCGCTTCGTCAAGGCCTGCGATCGCCTCGACATGGCGCTTCAGGCCCAGCGTTACGCTGCCGATTCGGGGATCGATACCAGCTCCTTTATCGAGTCAGCGCTGCGGGGGCTCCCGGAGGGCCTACTTCGCGAGTTGGCCGGTAGCGCTGTGCAAGTCGCGGTTGGGGGCGGGCTCTAGGCCCGTAGCGCATCGACGATCGAGGCGATGAAGTCGTCGATGAACGCCGGAAGATCGCGGATCGGAGCGGTCGGGTGGTTCTCATCGACACGGCCGCTGTTCATGAGGGAGCAGAGGCCGTGCATGGTCGTGACGATTCGCATCGCGCTCGTAAGGGGCTCGATCGAGGCGGCGATCAGGCCGCGTTCTTGTCCCTCTGCGAGCCAGTCGCGGACGCTGATCATCGGCGCAAGAAAACCTGCCATCTCCTCTTGGGACATCTTTGAAAAATCGATCTGTTCGTGCTCCATGAGCACGCTGTAGAGCCAGCTGTGGCTGCGAGCGAAGGTCACGTAGGCCTGCCCCCAGGCCCGTAGGCGCTCGATCGGGTCGTCGATGCTCGCGACCACATCGGTGACCTCCCGCTGGCCGACGCCGTGGCCGTAGACCCGGATTTTGTGGAGGAGTGCCGCCTTGGAGTCGAAGTGTTGGTAGAGCGCCGTCGCGGAGATCCCGAGGCGCTTGGCGATCGCCCGCATCGTCAGTCCTTCTTCACCGTGGAGAGAACCGAGCTCGACGCTCGCGTGAATGATCGCTTGCTTTAGCTCTGGACGGTGACTGGCGTGCATAAGAAAGTCCTAACATTTGGTGAAGTGTGTGGAAATGGCCATCTCAGCGCTCGGTGTTGCGAAGTAGGGTCATTTTGGCCCACTTTGGATGAGCACTCTCTTCTTCGCGTGTCGACGCATTCACAGTGTTAGACTTGCCATCTCCGCTGATGTCGCTGCAGAGCAAGTACGCCGGGGTCGTGGCCCGAGAGCTCCGGCATCACGCGGTATGGGAGCCCGGCGAGCCGGTCCGTCTCGGTGATTACGGGATCCTCAAGAGCGGTCGTTTCTCGGTCTACGGGAACATCCGCGATGATTTTGAGATCGAGTTTGGCGTCGCTCGATCGCGGAATCGGGAGTTCGCTTTTCGCTCGGAGGGGGTGAGTGAGACCCGCTCCGAGGTCAAGAGCGAACAGATCGGAGCTGCGGCGGAGCTCCGTGTCGGCTTTCGCAATGCGGATGCCCTCTACGTCTCGTCACCGAGTGCCTGGACCGAGCAAATCAAGGGTCTCGTGCGGGCGGTTCGTCCTCTCAGTGGCAATCCGCAATGGCGCCCTGAGTGGATGGTCGTAACGCGTCTTTACCATGCGTCGCAGGCGATCATCCTGCTGTCGAACAGTGAGGATGCGAATGTCCGCCTGAATCTGAGCGCGGATGGTGTCGCACTGTCTGGCGATTCCGCGAACGATGTCGGTGAGCAGGGCTCGGTGGCGCTGCAGCTTACAGGCGTTCGCGGGCCGCTATTTATGGGCTTGCACTGGGTCCACAAGGATCTCGAGGACGTCGTACCGCGTCGTCGTCTGGTCAATCGAGTGCTCGTGCTTAGCGGCATTGGCTTGGTCGCCTCCGGGGCGCTGACCTCTTGGCTGGTGGTTGCCGGTATTCGTCAGCCCCAGACGCAAGAGGTCGCGACGCTCGACGACAGGGACCACGGCATGGACGAGGTCGCCTCAAATCTGGCCGATGGGGCAGATCCAGACGCTCCGGCAGAGAAGCCCCACACGGAGAAGGGCGACGACAAGGGCGACAATAAGAGCATTGATGCGGGGTTGGGCAAAACGGACGAGTCCGTGCGTGTGCGCTTCAAGACCAACCGGCCCGCACTGATCGTCGCAGGCGATGGCGGGGTGCTCGGTCGCACGGACGACGTCGGTGGGATCCGCTTGCCAGAGGGAAAACCTGTGGTGGTGGGCCTGGTCGCCGAGGGCTTTGAGACCAAGATGGTCGAGGTTAAGCCCGCCGGAGGAGTCGTCGTTAAGGTGATGTTCGCGAAGGGGCCCGCGCCAGCGCCCCCCCCTCTGATCGCGATCGAGGGCTCCGGCTGTGAGCGTGACGGGTGGTGTTTGGGGGACCTGCGTTGCATCGCCGGTCACTGTGTTGCTGTCGCCGACGACATGACTGCGATGAGCGGCAGCAGCGGGAGCACGAGCGGCAGCAGCGGGGGCACGAGCGGCAGCGGGGAGACGGGCGGCGGGGAGACGAGCGGCAGCGGGGGCACGAGCGGCAGCAGTGGAAGCACGAGCGGCAGCAGCGGGGAGACGAGCGGAGAGACGGCGCCGTCGACCGCCGCTGCCCTCGGAGGGGGGGATGACGATGAGCCGACGCCCGGCGCGAGCAGCTCGGGCGAGTTGCCTGCACTCTTTTGGGGGACCCTCAGCCTCGCCTTCCTGGGTCTCTTGCTGGTCTTTATGTGGCTCGTGCGTCGTTTTCTGGCGCCGCTCGAGTCGGTCCGCCCTGAGGACATCGACGAGGGCCCGCCGCCAGCGGGCTGAGCCCTCCTCAGCGCATCGATCGATAGGCGGGCGCTGGACGGCGCGCCAATGCCCGGGCTACAACCCCGGTGGGCGTACACGCGCTCGCAAGGAGATCCCGGATGTCGATGACCGCCTCGTACCGCCTCAGCTTGTTCGCCTCTTGTCTCCTAGTCGCCGGACCTCTCGCCTGCGGGGACGACGGTACAGCTTCAAGCGCTAGCGAGGGATCGACGAGCGAGGGCACGAACGGCACGACAGGTGAGGGCACGACGACCGAGGCCATGTCGACCGGCTCTGCGACCGCGGGGTCGGGTTCATCATCGAGCGGCAGCGGTAGCACCACTGGCGATCCGACGACGGGCAGCACGACGACGGGCCATACGACGACGACGACCACGACAACGGGCGGTGCCGACGGTTTTCGCGTCGGCTTTGATGTCATCGACGTCTCGCCGACGCCGCGCCAGATCGAGAACAAAAACATCTACATGGGTGCCTACGGGGCTCCCTTTACCCGCGGTCCGACCGAGGGCGTGCACGACCCGATTTTCGTACGGTCGATGGCGATCGAGGCGGATGGCGTCGGTTTTGTCATGGCGATCGTCGACCTCCCGGGCATGGGAAATCAGAACACTCGAGCGATCCGCAAGCGGGTCGCGAAGCTCTCCGATCTCGAGGAGCAAAACGTGCTGATCGGCACCACGCACAACCACTCGAGCCCCGACTTTATGGGCCTTTGGGGCGGGGTCCCGGACAGCTATCGGGATCAGCTCAACGAGCAGGCGGCGATGTCGATGGTCGCCGCCTGGGAGACTCGCGAGGACGCGGAGCTCTTTGTCGCGACCGGCACTGCGCCCAACCGCAACCGCCGTGGTTGGGAGTTCACGGATGATGCGATGATCGTGCTCGACGCCCGCGATCTAGAGGGCAAGCGCTTGGGCACGCTGGTCAATTTTGCCGCGCACCCGGTCATCCTGGGCATGGATAACAAAGAGGTTTCCTGCGATTACACCGGCTACTTCGTGCAGGCGCTCGAGAAAGAGATCGGTGCCCCGGTGGCCTTCTTCAACGGCACCCTGGGTGACGCGAGCCCGAAGGTGCCCGCCGGTGACTACCCGACGGATTTTGATCGGGCCGCGGCCTACGGGGAGCTGCTCGCGGGCATCGCCAGCAACCTGGTCCAAGAGGCAGAAATCATCGAGCCTGAGGTCGCCCTCGACTACCGAGAGTGGATCCAGAGCGTCGACAATTTCCTCTTTCAGCTCGCCGCTCAGCTCGGGATCCTCCAGTACGATTTCGACATGATCGGCCTGGACCAAGAGGTGCTCACCCAGTCGGTTTACTTCCGCCTGGGCACACAGGTGCAGGGCGTCGCGTTTCCCGGTGAGTCGCTCACGCGCAACGGGCTCGAGATCAAAGGGGCCATGAAAGCCCCGCACCGGATCATCCTCGGCAACACCGGGGACGCCCTCGGCTACTTCATCCCCAGCGACGAGTGGAAGATCGGCCTGAACGACGACTACGAGGAGAGCGTGTCGCTTGGCAAGGACGCCGGTGACAATGCCCGCGACGCGATCATCTCGATGATCGAAGCGGATAAGGGCATCTAGCGGCGACCAAAGTTGCGCTCGATTTAAGGCGAGCACGAGAGCCCCGTGGCCCCCGTGGCCCCCGTGCTCCTCGCTATGGGGACGTCCAGATGGGGACAGATGCGTCGACCTCGTTGTGTAGGTTGTGACAGTACAGGGGGGGAGTCGTGCATACGTTTGTACGCGTTGAAAGACCCTCAAAACGTCAACCACAGGCCGAATGCGATAAATCTCGGATAGTGGTGATCCGATCGCCGCGCCGAGAACACTACCCATTTGTTGGTTTGACCCGACGGTTTAGGAGCAGGTGATGGCGATGCGTATTACGGGTAGATCAGCGGTGGCGTGCATCTTTGTAGCGAGCGCTTTGGTGATGAGTGCGGGCTGTGATGAGGCCGATCCTGAGCTGACCCTAGAAGTAACTCTTGAGGAAGAGAGTGCCCGCGTCGATCTCTCGGAGTTTGAGCTTGCCGAGGCCGAAGAGATCATCGGAGAGATGGTCTACGACGAAGACCTCGACGATTTCGTCGCCAAGAGTGACTACGACTCGATCTCCTTCTTCGATTACATCTACGGCAAATTCCTCTACGAACAGGAGACCTTCGAGGGCAACGGTCGGACCTGTATCACCTGCCATACACGGAAGAGCGGAAAAATCTCGCCGTCACAGATCGAGGCCCTTTGGGCGGAGCATCCGAACGCGCCGATCTTCCGCTCGATCGACAGCGACGATGGTGTCGGCGATTCCTTTGATCGCCTGCGCGCTCACGCGACCATCCGCGTCGGCATCACCCTCCCGGATTCGGTCTGGCTCGTCGATGATCCGGAGCAGGAGACCGTCGTCTTCAACCGCGGCATTCCGTCGACCCTCGACACGCCCTCGCTCGACCCGGTGCTGATGTACGACGGCCGCCAGCCGAGCCTCGAGTCGCAGGCGCACGGGGCGATGCATGATCATGCGCAGATAGATCGCGAGCCGACTGATCTCGAGCTCATGCGGATCGCCAAGTTCGAGCAAACCTTCTCGTTCTTCTCATCGATTTGGACCTTTATCTACGCCAAGGGCGGTCCGGCGCCGCATCTTCCTAAGGGCAAGACGCTCGCCGAGAAGCGCGGTCGCAAGTGGTTCGTGCCGAGCCCCGAGGGTCTCTGCAGCCATTGCCATGGCGGTCCGATGCTCAACGAGATCAACGAATTTTTCCTCGGGCCTCTCGATCCTGGCACGCGCTTCATCTCGGCAGCGGTCTCCGAGTTCAACCGCCCAGGCAATCCGATCTACAGCTTCGCTTTTGACAACCCCAACGACCCGGACAATCCGATCATCGTCGACAGCGCAGACCCGGGGCGGGCGCTCATCACCGGCGACCCTGCGGATGTCAACGCCTTCAAGATCCCGAGCCTCTTGGGCCTCGGGCGGCGCGGCGGGCCCTACTTCCACGACAGCTCGGCCAAGACGCTCGAGGATGTGACCGATCACTACGCGGATTACTTCGCGCTGCCGCCGGCCAATCTCACGCTTAGCGAGCAGGACAAGGGAGACATCACGGCTTTCATGAAGCTGCTCTAAGGGGCAGGTAAAAGCTCCACTGTTGCCCGGAGCGGGACTCGAACCCGCACTCTTTCGAAGGGGATTTTAAGTCCCCCGTGTCTACCGATTCCACCACCCGGGCAGGGCACTCGGTATGCCACAGCTGGGCCGCGCTAGGGATCGCCGGCCCTATGAAGCGGACACCGCGCAATACGCGCGATGTCCGTTTTTCCGTGCTTTACGAGCGGCTATCCTTGCCTGCGCAAATGTTTAGCAATTACTCTTCTCGCGCGCTCTCGCGCGTGTTATCAAGGCTCCGTTCGGAGCCCCATGAACACCAGGATCCCCTCCAAGAAGCCCAAATCAGCCGCTGAACCCGATTTCATCGAGATTGTCGGCGCTTACGAACACAATCTGCACATCGACCACCTCCAGGTCCCCAAGCGCCAGCTCGTGGTCTTCACGGGCGTCAGCGGCTCTGGCAAGTCGAGTCTCGCCTTTGACACGCTCTACGCCGAGGGCCAGCGCCGCTACATCGAGAGCCTCTCGGCCTATGCGAGGCAGTTCTTGGGTCAGCTCGAGCGGCCGAAGGTCGAGCACCTTCGCGGTCTCTCGCCGACGATCGCGATCGAGCAGAAGAGTGCCTCCAACAATCCGCGCTCGACGGTCGGCACGATCACCGAGGTCTACGACTACCTGCGGGTGCTCTACGCGAGGATCGGCACTCAGCACTGTCATCTCTGCGACCAGCCGGTGCAGACCAAGTCGTCCGAGGAGATCGTCGCCGACCTTCTCCAGGAGGCCGAGGGCGTCAAGGTGATCCTCTTCGCGCCGCTGGTGACCCATCGCAAGGGCGAGTTTCGCGAGCTTTTTGGCGAACTCGCGGGGCGAGGATTTTTGCGGGTGGAGGTCGATGGTGAGATCCATCGCCTCGACGATCCGCCGGAGCTCGACAAAAAATTTAAGCACACCATTGCCTTGGTCATCGATCGACTGACGCTTCGTCGATCCGATCGCCAGCGGATCGCCGAGTCCGTCGAACTCGGGCTGCGCGAGGGCAAGGGGGAGCTGCGGGCCGAGGCGATCGCGGAGGGCGGACCTCGTTTGCGGTTCTCGGAGTCACGGGCCTGCTGCGGCCTTTCGTTCCCCGAGCTTAGCCCGCAGAGCTTTTCGTTTAACTCGCCCCTCGGCATGTGCCCCGAGTGCAATGGCCTCGGCACTCGCCTGGATCTCGACCCCGAGTTGGTGGTCCCGGATCCCGATCTCAGCATTCACGAAGGGGCGATCGCGCCGTGGGCCTCGGCGATGAAGCGCGGCGAGGGCTGGACCTACCGGATCGTGCAGGCGATGGCTGAGGCCTGTGATGTCGACCTCGACACCCCGTGGCGCAAGCTCGGCAAACGGCGGCAGCAAAAGGTGCTCTACGGGGTCGGCGAGCGCAAAATCGCGGTGAAAATCGGTCGCGAGGGCTCGCTCACCCAGGGCACCTGGGGCATGCGCTTTGAGGGCGTGATCCCCAACCTACAGCGTCGTTTTCAGCAGACGGGATCAGAGAACGCCCGCGACTACTACCGCAAGTACTTCGTCGAGCGTGCCTGCGAGGCCTGTGGCGGTCGTCGCCTGCGACCCGAGAGCCTCGCGGTGCGGATCTCGGGTCTTGGTCTCGATCAAGTGACCGGCAAAAATGTCCGCGACGCGACTGCCCACTTCGGCAATCTCGATCTGCGCGGCTCCCAAGCCACGATCGCCGAGGGGGCGCTGCGGGAGATCCACAATCGGCTGCAATTTTTGATCAACGTCGGCCTCGATTATCTGACGCTCGACCGCGCTGGGCCGACCCTGAGCGGTGGCGAGGCCCAGCGAATTCGCCTGGCTTCACAGCTAGGATCAGAACTCAGCGGTGTGATGTACGTGCTCGACGAGCCGAGCATCGGCCTCCATCAGCGCGACAACCAGCGGCTCATCGGCACTCTTCAGCGACTCCGTGATCTCGGCAATACCGTGCTTGTGGTCGAGCATGACGAGGACACGATCAAGGCCGCGGATCACGTGATCGACTTCGGGCCGGGAGCGGGGCATCTGGGCGGAGCTGTGGTCTACAGCGGTGCTGCTGCGAAGATCGGTGCCTGCAAAGAGAGCGTGACGGGGGCCTATCTCAGCGGTCGCCGGGCGATCGAGATGCCCGCGGAGCGCCGTCCTGCAAAGGGCTCGATCTGGATCCGCGGCGCCGCCGAGCACAACCTGCAGTCGATCGATGTCGAGCTGCCGCTCGGCACTTTGGTCGCGGTCACGGGGGTCAGCGGCGCCGGCAAGAGTTCGCTCGTCAACGGCATCCTCCTGCCCTCGCTGATGCGCATGTTGCACGGCAGCACCGTCCGGGTCGGCGCGCATCGGCGGATCGAGGGCCTCGAGGCTCTCGACAAGGTGATCGCGATCGACCAGCGCCCGATCGGTCGCACGCCGCGGTCCAACCCGGGCACCTACACAAAGGCGTTTGACGAAATGCGCTCGCTCTTTGCCCAGCTCCCGGAGGCCAAGACCCGCGGCTGGAAAGCCGGGCGCTTCTCGTTCAACGTCAAGGGCGGGCGCTGCGAGTCGTGCAGTGGCGATGGCGTCGTCAAGGTCGAGATGCACTTCCTCTCCGATGTGTACGTGCCCTGCGAGGTCTGTAACGGCAAGCGTTACAACGCCCAGACCCTCGCGGTTCGCTACCGAGGCCATTCGATCGCCGACGTGCTTGGCCTCAGCATCAGCAACTGCGCGGAGCTCTTTGCCAATCACAAGCGCCTGCGGAGGATTCTGCAGACGCTCCTGGATGTCGGTCTCGGCTACATGAAGATCGGCCAAACGGCGACGACTCTGAGCGGCGGCGAGGCCCAGCGGATCAAACTCAGCCGCGAGCTCGGCAAGGTCCAGACCGGCCGCACGCTGTACATCCTCGACGAACCGACCACGGGCCTGCACTTCGAGGACATCCGTCGGCTGCTCGAGGTGCTGCAGCGCCTCGTCGATGCCGGCAATTCAGTCCTGGTGATCGAGCACAATCTCGACGTGATCAAGTGCGCCGACTGGATCGTTGATCTCGGACCCGAGGGCGGGGAGGGAGGTGGCGAGGTCGTCGCTGCGGGTACTCCAGAGGAGGTCGCGGCCTCTGGGCGATCCTTCACGGGCGCCTACCTGCGTCCCCTTTTGCGCGGCCGACAGGTCGCGAGGAAGGCCGCAGTGACCAAGGTCTCGAAGAGCACCAAGAAGGTGGCTAAAAAAGCGGCCAAAAAGACCGCGAAAAAGAAGACCGCCGCCAAAAAGACCGCCGCCAAAAAGACCGCGAAGAGGGCCGCTGCGAAGGTGGGCGCACCTGTTTCCAAGAAGAAGAGCACCGCCAAGGGCGGGTCGACAAAGCGGCGAGTTGCGGCGGGCTAGTTCGTGAGCGGTATTGACGCAGGAGTGTGCACGTCGCGTCACGGTGACCTGCCGCAGTGAACTTTGGTATGCCAAGCGCGGTGACCGGCGCCGAACTCCACGCATCGTCCCTCTCGGCCGCTGAGAGCTACCAGCTCATGACTTCTTTGGTGGCGCCGCGGCCGATCGCCTGGGTGTCGACCGTCGACGGCGAGGGGCGCCGGAATTTGGCCCCCTTTAGCTATTTTCAGGGGGTCTGTTCCCATCCGCCGACGATCATGCTCGGCTTCGGTTGGAACCCCGATGGCACCCCCAAAGATACGCTCCGCAACATCCTCGAGACCCGCGAACTGGTGATCTGCCACGTCAGCGAGGAACTCGGAGAGGCCGCGGTCGCGACCTCGGCAGCCTTCGCGTCAGGTGTCTCGGAGTGGCAGCAGGTCGGTGTTCGAGCGCAGCCATCGATCGAGGTCGCGCCGCCGCGGGTTGCGGAGTCCTTGGCCTCGATGGAGTGTGTGCTTCGTCATGCCATCCCCATCGGTTCGGGTCCGACCGGTGGGCCCTCTTCGACCTTGGTGATCGCCGAGGTTGTGCACTTCGCCCTGGCTGAGGGGCTTGTGCGTCGCGATTCGCGAGGACGTCTCGCCTCGCTCGACGCCTCAAAGTTGCGCTCTCTCGGGCGCTTGGGGGGCAGGGCGTACACTAAAACCGACTCTCGCCTCGAAATCCCGCGGCCCTCGGCTCCCGAGGTGAAGAAGTGACCAGCCCCTCCGATCAGATCCCAGCCCAGCCTTCGCTCTTCGCTCAGCTGCCCGCTGAGGTGACGATCTACGAGGTCGGTCCCCGCGACGGCCTGCAAAACGAGGCGACGATCCTCTCGGTCGCGCGCAAGGTCGAGATGATCGAAGGGTTGGTGGACGCGGGCATCGGTCGGATCGAGGTGACCTCGTTCGTCAACCCGCGCTGGATTCCGGCGCTCGCCGATCACATGGAGGTCGCCGCCAAGATCAAGCGCCAGCCCAGCGTCGGCTACAGCGCCTTGGTACCCAACATGCGCGGCCTCGATTCGGCGACCCGTGCGGGCATGAAAGAGATCGCCGTCTTCATGGCGGCGAGCCAGTCTCACAACCGCAAGAACATCAACAAGTCGACCGAAGATGCGCTGCGGACCTACGGCGAGGTCATCAGTGAGGCGCTCTCCCGGGGCATGCGTGTACGGGGATACGTCAGCTGCGTGTACGGTTGCCCCTACGAGGGGCCGGTCGCGGTCGAGAAGGTGATCGACGTCTCCGCCGCGCTCCTCGACAAAGGTGTCTTTGAGGTCAGCTTGGGCGATACGATCGGCGTCGGCACACCGAGACAGGTCGAGCATGTCTTTCGCGCGCTACTCAGTGCTGGCCTGACGATGGAGCAGCTCGCCGTTCATTTCCACGATACCCGCGGTACTGCGCTCGCCAACATCACGGTCGCGCTGCAGTTCGGGGTGCGCACCATCGACTCGGCGATCGGCGGCCTCGGGGGCTGCCCCTATGCTCCTGGGGCCTCGGGCAACGTCGCTACCGAGGATGTCGTGTACATGCTCTCGGGCATGGGCGTTGAGACAGGTGTCGACATCGACAGGTTGGTGGCGATCTCAACTCGACTCTCGAGCTATCTGGCGAGAGAGTTGCCGAGCAAGTATCTCAAGGCGCATCTCGGGCATTGCGCGCGGCTCGGGCGTTCGCTCTGATCAAGGGATCCGCGACGGCGAGACGCCGCCTCTGCGGACTCAAGGCTTAGCTGCGCTTAGAGGCAACGATGAGCCGCTCGAAGGCGGCGCTGGCCTGTTCGCCGAGGTCATTGACGACCTCTTGATCGACGCTGTAGCGGGCGGTCGCTGCGAAGACGATCACGGGAACCCGTCCGCGCATCGCGATCGGTAGAACCAGAATTTCGCCTTCAACACCGCCCAAGGCAGAGTCGAATGCCGTATCGATCGCGGTTGTGGTCCGCATATGGCCGAGGAAGGCACTCTGCCGCTCGATGACCTCGGAGAAGAGCGAAGGACCGGTCGCTGGGATCCTGATCTGACGCACAGCTTCGATCATCAGATCCTCACCGCGGGCATCGTGGCCGCGGATTTCGCCCTTGCTGTGCACAAACATGATGACCCGGACAAAGCCCTCGGCGAGGAAGTCCAGGATCAGATCGGTGAGCTCTGTGCGTGATCGGACCGTCGCAAAATGGCTGAGGATTCGGTTGAACGCTTCGCTTGAGAGGGGGGCTATTTCGGCTGTCTTGAGCTCGACGCGGTGGCTTTGCGCCTGCTGCTCTGCGCCTGCCCAGGCTGGCGGCGGTGCGATGCCATTGCTGGCAGCTTCCCCGAGCGGAGGGCTTGCGACGGCTTGGGCCCCGACAGAAGGAACGGGGGCGACGGAAGGAACCGGTGCGACGGAAGGAACGGGGGCGACGGAAGGAACCGGTGCGACGGAAGGAACCGGTGCGACGGAAGGAACCGGTGCGACGGAAGG
>CAYYUP010000077.1:12416-30218 GCA_964474905.1 uncultured Nannocystis sp.
GCGGGCTTGGGCTGCGGGTAGAAGCGTTCGATCGCCGCTCGCAAGGCGTTGTGAGGGGCGACTGCACGAACGAGATAGGCGCCCGTGTGTCCTGAGATCGCATCGACTGCTTTCATGTCAGTCGGGTCGGACATCGCCAGCGTTAAGTTGCCGGCATTGTCCGTCCCGACCGGGAGCACAACGTGCTTGCGAACCAACTCGCTGGTGATCTTGGCGAGTGTCTCGGCGTCGATCGACTCGAGCGCCTCGACCCCTAGCTTGGGGATCATCAGCTTGCTGTGGAGGAAGGTGACAATGCTGTCCTCCTGGACGAGACCAAGCTCGACGACAGCGGCGACAAAGGAGATCTTAGCCTCCGCTGAACGCGCTTGCGCGGCCTGGAGTTGTGTCTTGTCCAGGTGACCAGCCCGGAGCATCATGGTCCCTAGCAGACTCAAGGGAGTGCAGAATTCCCCAGACAGGAGCAGGTCGTCAACCGCTAGTGCACGAAGATCGACGATCGATTGCGCGGAGAGCGGGCGAGCGATTGCCGCGATTTTGGGGGGGGGCAGGGCGCGTCAAGGAGCGCCGTTTCGGACGCTCTGTGCTATGCGGGGGCGGTGATTTACCTCGACCACAACGCGACGACTCCGCTCGATTCGCGGGTTTGCGGGCGAATTATCGAGGTTTTGCAGGGGCCGCAGCTCCAAGGCAATCCCTCAAGCGTGCACGCGTGGGGTCAGCGAGCGCGTGCTCTCGTCGAGCGGGCGCGGCGGATCCTCGCCCATTCACTCGGTGCAGAGCCTCTAGAGGTCACATTTACCTCTGGCGGCACGGAGTCGGACAATCTGGCCCTCTTCGGCGCAGTGCGGCTTTTGCGCGATCAGGGAAAGGCCCGTGGAATCCTCACATCGCCGCTGGAGCACCCCGCTGTGCTCGCGGCAGCCCGGGCTCTCGAGGCCGAGGGCACGCCTCTCCGCCTGGTAGAGGTCGATGTTGCGGGTAGGATCTCCCCTGAGGCGGTCGCAAGGGCCCTGGATCGAGATCCAGAGATCGGCCTGATCTCCCTCTCGGCGGTCAATCACGAGATCGGCAACGTCTACGACGTGCCGGCGCTCGTCGCCGCGGCTCGCGGAGTCCGCCCCGACATCCTCTTTCACTGCGACGCCGTGCAGGCGGTCGGCAAGGTTGCGATCAACTTTCGCGAATGGGGGGCGGATCTCCTCAGCCTCAGCGCCCACAAGATCTACGGGCCGAAGGGCGTGGGAGCGCTCCTCCATCGTCGCGGGCTCGAGCTGAAGCCGCTCCTTTTCGGGGGCCGTCAGGAGCGGGGTCGACGGCCGGGCAGCGAGGCGACGGCGCTCATCGCTGGTTTTGCTGTCGCCGTCGAGCTCGCGGTTGCCGAGCGCGAAGCCCGGGTCGCACATGTCCGCGGGCTTCGGCAGCAGCTGCTCGGCCGGCTCTCTGAGCTGCCGACGTTGTGTGTGTACGGCGATCCCGCGAGCGCGAGCAATACAGTTTGTGTCGGCATCGAGGGCTGTGAGGGCCAGCTGATGCTCATCAATCTCGATCTGCTCGGCATCATGGTGTCGACCGGTTCGGCCTGCAGCGCTGGCAACCTCGATCCTTCGCCCGTGTTGCTCGCCCTCGGCTGCACGCCAGAGGAGGGTCGTTCGGTGCTTCGGATCTCCCTGGGCAAGGACAACACCGAGGCGGATATCGACGCACTGATCGCCGCCTTGCCCGAGGTCATCGCTCGGGTGCGGGCCGAGGCATAAGGTATAGGAGTAGCGATGCGAGTGGTCTGTGCGATGTCTGGAGGGGTCGATTCGTCGGTTGCGGCAGCCCTGCTCCGCGATCAGGGCCATGAGGTGATCGGTCTGACGATGCGCCTCTACGACTCGGGACCGGCTGCCGCTGGCCCTGCGAGAGGTCGTGGCGGTACCTGTTGTTCGCCGGCCGAGATCGATCGCGCCAAGGATGTCTGCGCGGATCTCGGGATCCCCCACTACACGGTCGATGAGCGCCGTCGTTTTGCGACCGCAGTGATCGACGACTTTGCCCGGGAGTACGCGGCGGGGCGGACCCCAAATCCCTGTATCCGCTGCAATGAGCAGGTGAAATTCGGTCCTCTGTTGGAGCGCGCGACGGCCTTGGGTGCCGAATTCCTGGCGACCGGGCACTACGCGCGGACCGAGGATGGCGTGCTCAGACGCGGTGTCGATCCGGCAAAGGACCAGAGCTACTTTCTCTTCGCCATGGGCATCGAACACCTCGCTCGTATTCGTATGCCCCTTGGAACATGGACAAAAGATCATGTCCGCGAACGAGCGCGGGAGCTCGGTCTGATCAACGCAGATGCCCCGGATTCGCAAGAACTCTGCTTCGTCGGCGGCGGGGGCCACGGGGCACTTGTCGAGCGTCGCGCGCGGGAACTCGGCGTCGACACCGAGCATCTTCGTCCCGGCGAAATCGTCGATCACGAGGGACGAACGCTCGGTGAGCACGACGGGATCCACCGGGTGACGGTTGGTCAACGTCGTGGCCTTCGCATCGCCGGTAGTTCGGCCCGCTATGTGCTTCGGGTGATCCCGGAGCTGCGCCAGGTTGTCGTCGGCGGCGTCGAGGAGTTGGCCGCGAGTGCTGTCGAAATCGCCGATCTCAGGCGACTTGCAGATCTACCTGAGCTGGTCGAAATCCGGGCAGAGGTGCAGATTCGTCACCGCGCAGCGCCGGTGCCCGCGAGCGTCGTGGTCGACGGAACTCGGGCCCAAATCCGCTTTGATCAGCCTGTTCGGGCGGTGGCACCGGGCCAAGCTGCGGTGATTTACAGGGACGATCAGGTGCTCGGTGGCGGCTGGATCGTCGATCCCCGCGAGGCAAAGCAATGACCGGTCTGCCGGCGCTCCTCGAGAACCTCCCGGAGCTCCAGGACGAAGCTGAGATCGCATCGCTCAGAGCCCTGGAGCAGCGCCTAGGCTACCGATTTGTTCGGCTCGAGCTGCTGCGTGTGGCGCTCACGCTCGCCTCGTGGTGCAACGAGCATGCGACGTCGGGTTGGCCGAGCAACGAGAGCCTCGAATTTTTTGGCGATGCGGTTCTCGATTTGGTCGCCGCGGACGAACTTTGGAGGCGTTTTCCTGCTCAGGGAGAGGGGCCGCTCACCCGCCTGCGCGCAACTCTAGTCTCTGAGGAGGCGCTCGCAGCTGCAGCTCAAACTTCAAAGCTCGGCGACTGGTTGTTCTTAGGCAAGGGCGACGAGCAGCGCGGCGGTCGTGAGCGCGAGGCGAGCCTTGCCGACACCGTTGAGGCGGTTATGGGCGCAGCTTTTCTCGATGCACGTGCGGCGAGCCAGGATCCGCTGGCGGCTGCTTCTGCGGTCTTCCGGGCACTCCTTGGCGAACGTGCCGACGGCCTCGCACCGGACCACGGCATCGACGCAAAATCTCGTCTCCAACATTGGGCGCAGCGGGTGCACCGAGCGACGCCGACCTACCTGACCGAGGCCGCCGCTGAGTCAACTCCCGAGCAGCCGCAGTGGATCTCGCGAGTTGTGTTCAGCCCTCACGAGGGCGAGGTGCAGGTGCTCGGCGAGGGGCAGGCACGGAGTATGCGACGGGCTCAGCAGGCCGCCGCGGTCGCAGCTCTCGCGGCGATCAAAGCCCCCAAAGCGCCGGATCACGGGTCCTGAGCGCGCTTGCTGGCGATGGCGCTGACCGTTGTCACCACGAGCATGATCACCAGCAGGAGCGCGATCCAGAGGGCATGCAGGGCGACGATACCGCCCGCGTGCATCGTCATGATCACTGAGAGACCAGCCCAGGGCAGGAGGATCGCCACCGCCCCGAGCCCTCGGGTCCACGAGTGGCGGTAGGACCAGGGGCGGAGGATCGCCATCAGGATCACCAACTCGGAGAAGCTCCAGATGAGCCCCTGGAGGAGTGCACCGGGCGGGTTGTGGCCGTAGATCGCGGTTCCGCTGAGTTCTGGAGTGTAGGGATCGCCGAAGTGGTTGCGGACCATCATCAGGGCGATCGTCAGCCACAGGCAGGGCAAGCCGCCGAGGCGGAGCGCGTGCCGGAGGTCGGGGCTCTGAGGGGGGGCCATGGTCAGCGATCGTCGCCGATTGGGGCGGCGGCGTCGAGCGGCTTAGCGGGCCTGAGTGAGCCCGGTCTTGAGCCAGACGCCGACGCGTTGCAGGGTTAGGAGACCGCCAGCGCGCGTGAGATCCGGGCTGCCGTCCTCGTTGCGCTCGAGACCTGCGAGCTCGACCGCGAGTCGAGCTAGCAGGCGATCGAGCACCTCTGTGATGTTCGCCCGATCGGCGCCGAGGGCCACTGCGCGAGCCTCGAGGTCGGCGCGGATCTCTGGGATGAGTTGATGATCCGCGGTGAGCAGGTTGCGGCTTGCCCAGTCGAGATCGTCGGGGCGAAGCGGTGCGAAGGTTTCGCTGGCGCCCGGCAGTTGCCTGCGGATCACCGCTGCTCGGATCAGATCGCCGAGCACCAGACGCGAGGGATCGTCGACACGTTGGACCCACACGGGGTCGATCGCGAGACCCTCTGGGGCGAAGGTCAGGCCGCCGATGAGCGTCGCTTGAGCGATTCGCCGGGTCGCCTTGGCGACGTCGCGGAGGCTGGTGAGAGGCCGGGCCCGGGCGCTCGTCTCCTCTAATGCGAGCCCCGGTATGAGCTCTGCGAGCGCCCGCAGGGTCACGCCCCAGGGGCGGTCGAGCAGGGAGCCCACTTCGTCAAGCGAGACCTGCCCAGAGCGGTGGAGGGCGATGGCGGCATAGCGCAGCTTTTGGAGGGCGCCGAAGCCGACGCGGAAGATATCGCGGAGACCGATTGCCTGGGCTTGGGCGGCGAGAAAGGCCTCGAGTTCTTGCGAGTCGGGGCGAGCGGTGGCCAGCAGCTCGAGGCCGAGATCGAGAGTCGCGCGGGTCTGGTGCAGGGCCCGTTCGGCGTCGGTCGGATCACCGGGTGCGAGGCGCTGGACGGCGATGACCTCGTTGACCAGGAGCACAAATTCGCGGGTGAGCAGCCCGGCGGCGTCGGCCGAGAGGCGATCGATGAGCCGGCGCAGGAGACCGGTTTCGTTGGTGTGCGGCGAGGGCTCGCGATCGGGGGTTCTTGTCAGGATTGGACGCGGTTGCTGGCCACGGCGAAGCGCCTGTTCGGGGGTCAGCGGTCGCAGCAGCTTCATCGCCTCCTCCCAGGGCACAAAGCCGAGGTCGGCGAGGCGACCGCTCCGCCAGCGCAGCAGCTCCTCTTCGATCACCGAGTAGAGGCCGGCCTTCACCGAGACGACAACATCGCGGCCGCGCGAGAGGTCGTCGTGGTAGATCGCGTCGAGGATCCGGATCGCCGCGCGACCGACCGGATCATCGGGCACCGCGACCAAAAAGAAACCGTCAGGAGTGTCGTACGTGTAGAGATCTTCGACCGCTCGCCGGGCCTGGTCGCGGGCGTTGTCATCCTCGGGATCGAGCTCAAGCACCGTCGTGCCCGGCAGGAGAGCGAAGGTCCACACCTCGGGATCCATCTGGTTGATCAGGCGAGTCAGCGCACCGCGGGGAAAATTGCCGCTCTCGTAGGTATTCACGATCGCGGAGATCCACTCGCGCACGCGCAGTATGTCGAGGCGATCGCCCCGCCAGGCCCCGAGGTCGAGCACTGTCGTCAGTTGATCAGGCACCGCGTGGGCGAAGAGCAGCTCGATGCGGCCCTCGTCGTGCAGCTGCCGGGCCAGGCGGTAGAAGCTCTGGGCTGGGATCGCAGGAACAAAGGAGTCGAGGTCGTCACGGTCCTCGAGCGTCAGCGGATCGCGGAGTGCGACCTCTAGGCTTTCGATGAAGGCATCTGGGCCCGAGTCGTGCGGCGTCGAGGCTGTCGTCGGCTGCGGTTGGCTGGGCGGGCTCACGGGGCGCAAGGTATCATCGCCAGGATCGCGTGCCACCACGTCACCCATCCATCGGTCAGGCCCTCGGACAGCTGTCGCGGACCCTCTTTGAGCGTTCGGGGGAAGCCCCTGAGAGCACCTGGATCCGCGGTCAGCGGATGCTTGTTGCCTGTTCGGGGGGTGCCGACTCGCTGGCGATGCTCGGGCTCCTGGGGCTCTTGAGGCGGAGCTGGGGCGTCGAATTAACGGTTGGCCATGTCGATCACGGCCTTCGTGAGGAGTCGCCGGGCGAGGCTGCCGGGGTGGCTGTGATCGCTGCGGAGAGGGGCTTGCCGATACTCTGTCGGCGCCTCGATCTGCATCTCGGCCCGGGGCTCCCGGATCGTGCCCGTCGGGCCCGCAGGATCGCTCTCCGTGAGATGGCTGAAGAGTCAGGTTCATCGTTCATCGCCCTCGGCCACACGGCGACCGATCAGCTCGAGACGGTGCTCATGCATCTGCTTCGCGGGGCTGGACTCGACGGCCTCGCGGGCATGCCGGCGGTCGATCGTCCGTGGCTTCGCCCCTTACTCGGCCTCACCCGCGAGCAGACCGCGGCGCTCTGCCAGCGTCTCGGTCTTGTCGCGGTCGACGATCCGACCAACCACGATCTTCGGCATCTTCGGGTCGAGATCCGAGAGGCGATCCTGCCGCGCTTGCGACTGCACAACCCGGCGATCGAGCGGAGCGTCGGCGCTCTCGCGCGTCACGCGGCCGACGCGGATGAGGCGCTCGCAGCGTGGTCCACAGCGGAGGAGGTCGCCCGCCGTCTGCCGCCAGAGCAAGGCCGCCTGCGCTGGCGAAGCGGGGGCCTCGCCGCACTGCCGCGGGCGGTCCGGAGCCGCGTATTCCGACAGATCGCACTCCGCGGCGGCGCCGACAGGGAGGCGCTCTCGGAGCGCCTGATCATGGGCATCGACCGCGCGTTGTTGGCTCGTGAGGCCGCGCTCGGGACCCATGGCGCCGCGCGGCGGCCTCGCTCTTGGGATCTGCGCCCCAAAGTTCAACTCGGATTGGACCGCGGCGGCCTCTGGATGCAGCCATCACAAAAGACGGCCTCGCAGAACCATTGACCCCCCCCCGGGGCGGGGGCTATGCTGCGCGTTCGAGCGGTATTCCCGCACTCCGTCGTCGTGAAGCAGCAGACAAAGACGCTCCTGGTTTGGTTGTGCCTAATCGTTGCCGTGTTGGCCCTCGCCAACATGCTCAACAGCAGCGAAGAGGTGAAGCCAGTCACCTACGCCAAATTCGTGAAGCTTGTCGACAGCGACTGGGAGAACCTCCGGGAGCTCGAGATCAAGGTGCACCCGGCCCACGTCGGGATCACCTACGAGATCGAAGGTCAGGCCTACGAGGCAACGGGGCCGCTCTCCGAGGGCCTCTACGACAAGCTCAGCGGCAAGGACATCGACTACAAGGTCGAGCCCGAGGAGGACAGCGCGCTTCTCCAGTTCGCGCTGATGTGGTTGCCGATGATCTTCATCGTCATTTTGATGGTGATGTTCATGCGGCAGATGCAGGCCGGCGGCGGGCGGGCGATGAGCTTCGGCAAGAGCCGCGCGCGCCTGCTCAACGAGCACACCACCAAGATCACCTTTAAGGATGTCGCCGGCGTCGACGAGGCCCGCGAGGACGTCGAAGAGATCATCGACTTCCTCCGCGACACCCGCAAGTACACCCGCGTCGGCGGTCGGATCCCCAAGGGCGTGTTGCTGATGGGCCCGCCCGGCACGGGCAAGACTTTGCTCGCCAAGGCGATCGCCGGCGAGGCTGGGGTCGCATTTTTCTCGATATCGGGCTCGGACTTTGTCGAAATGTTCGTCGGTGTCGGCGCCAGCCGGGTCCGCGACCTCTTCGAGCAGGGCAAGAAAAACGCCCCCTGCATCATCTTTATCGACGAGATCGACGCGGTCGGTCGCCATCGCGGCGCCGGTTTGGGCGGTGGTCACGACGAGCGCGAGCAGACCCTAAACCAGCTCTTGGTAGAGATGGACGGCTTCGAGGGCAACGACGGGGTCATCCTGATCGCCGCTACCAACCGCCCCGATGTTCTCGATCCCGCGCTGCTCCGCCCCGGTCGTTTTGATCGTCGGATCGTCGTCGGTCTGCCGGATGTCGGTGGTCGCGCAGAGATCCTCAAGGTGCACACTCGACGGGTGCCGATGAGCGACGAGATCGATCTCTCGGTGATCGCCCGCGGCACTCCGGGGTTCTCCGGCGCGGATCTCGAGAACCTGGTCAACGAGGCAGCTTTGCTGACCGCCCGCGAAGGCCGCGATCGAGTCCTCGCGGATGACTTTGATCGGGCCAGAGACAAGGCATTGATGGGCTCTGAGCGGCGTTCGGCGATCATCTCCGAGAAAGAGCGCTGGACCACCGCTTGGCATGAGGCTGGGCACACCCTGGTGGCGATGATGCTGCCGCCCGAGTTCGTCGATCCGATCCACAAGGTGACGATCATCCCTCGCGGGCGTGCTCTTGGGGTGACCCAGCAGCTGCCCCAAGAGGATCGCTACAGCCTTGATCGTCACCACGCGGAGGCCCAGATCGCGATTCTGATGGGCGGTCGACTCGCCGAAGAACTCGCCCTCAACGGCCAGCGCACGACCGGTGCGAGCAACGACATCGAGCGCGCCACGGACCTCGCCCGCAAAATGGTTACGGAGTGGGGCATGAGCGACGCGCTCGGGCCTATCGCCTACGCCAAGGCCGAGTCCCAGCCCTTCTTGGGTCGCGACATCCAGGGTGCTCCAAGCTACTCCGAGGCGACCGCCCGAGAGATCGACAATACGGTCCGCGATATCGTCATGCAGCAGTACGAGCGCGCCAAGGCGATCCTGACAAACAACTTCGATTCGCTTGAGCGGGTGGCCTCGACCCTGGTCGAGCGCGAGGTATTGACGGTCGTCGAGGTGCGCGATGTGATGGAGGGCCGCAAGCTCGCGCCGGTCCGACGTCCGGTGACCCGGCGTCGACGCCCCGGACTCAAAGAGGATCGCCCAAGCGCGGTTGCAGGTTTGGTCGCAGAGCCCACTGCGTAAGCTGCGAGCCTCGCTCAGTCTGGCTTTGGCGCTTCGAGGGCGGCCTTGAGTTCGCTGGCGACCTCGGCATCATCACGTTCGATCAGCCCGTCGCGACGCCAGCGGATGGCGCCGTCGCGACCGATGATGAAGGTGGTCGGATAGCCGACGATCTTCATGGCAGGCACGATCGTGCTCTTTGGATCGAGGATGATCGGGTAGGGCACCTTGAACTCCTGGGCGAGGCGGCGGACCTCGTTTTGCGTGCGCACAGCATCGATGCTGACGCCGATGACGCGAAGTCCCTCTTGGCCGCGTTCGCGTTGCAGCTTGGCGAGTTCTGGCAGCTCCTCTTTGCAGGGCTCGCACCAGCTGGCCCAGACATTGAGGAGAACCACATCGCCGCGGAGATCCGCGAGCGCGAAGTCCCGGCCGCGCAGGTCCTTGCCGCGGAAGCCGGGGGCCGTGTCCGGACCGCTATCTTTTGTCTCCACCCTTGCGTCTTTGGCGGCGCTAGGCGCTTCTTTACCGGACTCGCTCGGGGCATTGCAGGCGAGCAACGCGGTGAGACAAGGGTTGATGAGTGCGAAGCGGGAGAGGTGGAATTTGCTCATCGGGTCAGGCGCTCGCCGCGAGCCCGAGCCCGTAGGCCCTTGCGAAGCTGCCGAGCTCACTGCGGAGGAGTCGGCGGGCGCGGTGAAGGCGGCTCATCACCGTGCCGACGGGGCATTGTAGCCGCTCGGCTGCTTCGCGATAGGGCAGGCCCTGGAGGTCGACGAGTTCGACCACCTCGCGAAAGCGATCTGGGAGCGTATCGAGGGCGTTGACGACCTCGTCGGAGAGATCGTTGCGGTGCCAGCTGCGCTCGGGATCGTTGGCGGCCTCGAGACGACGCCGATCAAAGAGATGCTCGACCAGATCACTGCGGGCCGCCGCGGTATTGACGACCTTCTGGTGACGGCAGCGGGAGATAAAGGTGTTCACCAGGATCCGCGAGAGCCAGGCGCCCAAACTGCCGTCGCGGTTAAAGCGGCCCCAGCTGGCCCAAGCCTTGGTGAGCGCCTCCTGCACGAGGTCCTGCGATTCCGAGGGCTGATGGGTCAGGCGCATGCCGATCCTGAAGAGTCGCGGCATGTGGGGGGTGGTCAGCTCGACGAAGTCAGTGGCGATGGCGGTCGACATGCCTGCTTGAAATGCAGATCACGGTCCGATCGAAAAACCCAATAATTCCAAAATATTATGATGTGGACGCGAGGCATCTCGTGATCAAAGACAGGATGTAGATACTGTTGTTACGTTTTGTATCAATTGTTCAACCGACTCGCGTTACCGAGAGCGCGGGATCGCTTGGAGTCGGGGATCGTCGACCAAGGCCCAGCTGGTGGGGCCGATGCGCTGGCTTGGTATCCACAGCTGCTGTGCCTCGGATTGCACGAGCATCCATCCGGGCATCTGGGGATCGGGTGTGCTGAGCAAGAGTTTTGCCGGCGGCCGCTCGGTGTTGTTGCGCGGCAGGTTGGCGGCAGTCCGTACTCGGCCGTCGGCATCCTCGAGGGCGATCCAAGCGAGCTCTGCGGTCACTGGAAGGCGTTCCTTTAGTGGGCGTGAGCCGAGGGCGAGGGCGGCGGCGCTTCGCACGCGCGGGCATGGATCCCCGAGCAGGGAGGCGAGTGTCCCTGTGGCGTTGTCTTTGCCGGCGAGGGCGAGGGCGGCGCAGCTGCGGATCGCCGCTTTTGAATCGGCCGCCAGGGAGTGCAGGGGCTCCTCGAGATCAGCCTCGGCCGACTCCGGCATTCGGCCGAGAGCGGCCACTGCAAGGCAGCGATCACTGACGCTGTGCTGATTGTTGTTGGCGCGCTGCAGAACTGAGAACCAGAGCTGCAGGTCCTCTGTGGGATCTGCACTTGTGGCGAGGGCGACGAGCCAGGGGGCTTCAGCGATGGTGTCGCTGTGGGGCCGCAGAGATCCGCGTACGGCCGCGCTGAGCCATTTGGGCGATAACACACCGAGTTTCGCGGCGGCCTCGAGGCGGTCGTTGTGCCGGCGATCGAGGCGATCTTGCCAGGCGCTGCGTTTGTCGGCCGACGGAAGTGCCGGTGCACCCGCAGGCGGCGGAGACTCCGGCAGGTGTCGCGCGCGCACGAGACGGTCGAGTTCGATCGCGAGTTCGGGTTCGACACCACGGGCGAGTGCCGCTTGGATCGCTGGCAGCGCCGCATCGCCGAGATGTAACAGCGTAGTCAGGAGATCGGCCCGCAGAGAGCTCTCGCGGAGCAGCATTAAGATGCCGTCGAGGAGCAGGGGGGAGGGGTTTTCGCGCTCACCGAGTGCCTGCGCGATCTGCCTGCGCTTGAGGCCGCGAGGGGGGCCGTCGAGGAATTCGAGGAGTCGCCGGTCGACCTCGGCACCCGGCTGCCGGATCAGACCCTGAAGCAGCATGCGGGCGACATAGACCTCGTCGCCGCGCTCTAGGCTGCGCAGCATCGCCGGCAGTGCCCGCAGATCGCCGATCATGCCCAGAGCCTCGGCGGCGTCGCGGCGCAGCTGCGGGTCGGGATCTTCGAGCATGCGTGCGAGCACCAGTGTCGCCTCGGAGGCGGCCAGCAATCCCAGGCTGCGGGTGACCGCGCGACGGACCTCGGCGTCGGGATCGGAGAGCTTGGCGACCAGCGCCGCTCGAGCCCGTTGGTTGTCGTTGGCGGGCAGGGCTGTGATGCCCAGGAGACGGGCCGCCTCGATGCGGAGGAGCGGAGTCACCGAGCGCAGCGCTTCGATGACGATGTCGACGTGCTCCGAGCTGGGCTCTAAAAGGATGACGCGCAGCGAGTAGAGGCGCCCCGACAGATCCCCGAGAGACTCCGACCAGATCCGGCGGGCGGGTTTGATGCACGAGGTCAGTTGGCGGTGAGCGCAGGATTGCAGCGCAGTCCGGCGGATCTGCGGCGACGGATCGGCGAGCGCGATCATCAGGAACGGCTCGACCAGCGGCGTCGCGTAGCCCTGCAGTTCGCTGAGGGCCGCCCTGCGCTCGCTCTCCGGGGCTCGTTGTGTGCCTTCGCCGAGCAAGGGCGCGGCCACCTGGGCGATCTCGGAGGGCCAGAGCGGCCAACGACGTTCGGGAACAGAAGCGCGGCCTTCGATCGACGTCGCCATCAGGCCGACGAGCGCCAACAGGCTGACAAGTGGCGATCGGGCGAGGCTGAACACGGCGCTCGAGGCTAGCAGGAGAGCGACAAAGCCGACACGACTTCTGCGGGGACCGACGTGTCCCCGATTTTTGACGACGGCGAGCGACAAGGCGGCCGTTTGTGGCCCGTGCCGAGCGAATGGGCGAGCTCGCTACTCGGCCTCTTGTGCGGCCTTGGTGGGGGTGCCTTCGGAATCATCGCGGCCATTGCGGATGCCCTCGAGCAGCGACAGTGCCCGCGACTTAATAAGGTCGCCCTCCTCGGCATCGCGGACCATCTTTACCAACCAGGGCTCGACCTGTGCTCGGACCTTTGGAGAGGTTGCTCGCACAGCCCCCATCGACGCCAGGATCTTCATTTCGTAGGTGTCGACCGGCTCCAGGATTCGCACCGCCTCGTCGTTGCCGTCGGGGCGCAGATCGAGATTGATGGTCGGGCACTCCTGGTCGCGCTCCTCGGGAGTGGCGATGTCGTAGGCGTGCATCAGTGCTCCATTAGAATCCTCGTCGCTGGTGATCATCAACGCGTGGATGAGCGCGCAGCGGGTCAGAAAGGAGGCGGTTGGTAGGCGGTCCTCGAGGATCTTGACGACCTCGCGGCCGTCCTTTTCGTCGCGGTGTTGGGAGAGCGCCCAGGCGGCGAGGCGTTGGCCGTCGGCGTCGCCGCTTTGCAGGATCGCCGCGAGCTCGGGCACCGAAGTCATCGCTTGCAGCCAGCCGGAGCTGTAGATCAGGCGCGGGTCGTTGGGGCTTTCGCTGAGCGTTGTCCGGAGTTCGGCGCTGAGCGTCTTGGCCACAGGGCGGTACTGGAGGCGGGAGAGGGCGATCGCCGCTTCGCGCCGCAGCTTGGCGTCATCGCTGCGGGTGGCGGCGACCAATGCCTCGTAGATCGGTCGGCGCTGACGCCCGGGGATGTCCGAAAAACGACCGAGCGCCCAGGCGCCCCAGACGGCCTCTTCGCCGCCGCGTTTGATCTGTTTTATGAGCGCCCGCGGGACCATTGTGCGGTCACGCGGCGCTCGTCGGATCGACAGCTCGGCGATCGCCTGCAGGCGTTTTTGTTGGCCTTCGGGTTTGTCACCGCGGAGGTTGGCGATGTGCACTCCGAGGTTGCGCCAAAAATAATTGAAGTCGCCGTTGACGAAGTTAAAAGCGAAGTAGGTGAGGGCGCCGCTGAGCAGCAGCAGCACCGGGAACGACAGCGACGAGCGGCGGGTGGTGGCGACGACCGTGTCCAGGTCTTCGCTCGGGCGCACGGTGTCGGCGGTCTTGCCCTGGAGGTGGGTCAGGCGGAAAGCGCCCTTAAACATCACTTCGTCGAGCCAGAGCGCGTCGGCGATCGCGGCGATGCCCATGGCGCCGAAATAGGCGAAGAAAAGCAGGGTCTCGGTGCTGGCCTCGGCCGGCATCGCCCGCAGGCGGCCGGCGGTCCAGACCGCCATCAGGATGCCGCCGAGATTGGTGGCAACCACGGCGACCCACAGTTTAAGCGCGGGCGCGACCCGACGGCGCCGGGGTCCATAGCCTTTAGGGAGCGCGGGGCCGGACATGGGAGCAGTCATACCCCTTATGGACCGCAGCGGGGGGTGCAGGTTCCCGGCGGACTTCGTCGATTTCTTGGATCGTCGGGGATCGGTCGCTAGCGTGCGTCCGAGCGACTGATGAGCGACGCCAAGCAAGGTCAAGCACGGGCGAGGACGCGCCCTCGCGCGCGCCCGACCTCTTCTGTTTCCGTGAAGAGCGAGCCGGCGGCTGGGGCGGAGGCCGACGTTCAGCTTCTAGCTCCAACCGGGCCCTCGACCGGAGCCCAGACCAGAGCGAAGACCGGATTCTCGAATCGGGCAAAGAAGGCCGCGACCGAGGTTCGCGAAAGTGCCTCTGCGGCTCTGAAAAGCGCTCCAAAGTCCCGCAAACAACGTTATTCGCGGATGTTTGCGATCGCAGAGTCGGCGGCGATGATCGCTGGCGGCATCGGCCTCGCGGCTGTGCTCATCGGCGATTACCAGGCATCGCTCGACGATCCGCGGGTGCTGCCCGGCGTGCGTCTGGGCGGTGTCGACGTCGGCGGTCGGCGAGCGGGCGAACTCGAAGAACTCGCGGCCAAGGTCGCGGCTGGCGGTCTGGAGCGACCGCTCGTGCTCCGCGCGGGCGCTGCGACGACGACCACCACGGCCCGAGAACTCGGCGCCTTGCCCAGCCCCGACGCGGCGATCCACGCAGCTCTGGCGGTCGGTCGCAGTGGTGATGCGCTCGCGGATCTCCAGGCCCGCGCCGCTGCCGAGCGCGGTGATATCGACATCGCGGTCGGCTACCGATTCGACGAGAAGCGTGCCCTGGACCGGCTGCTCGAGCTAGCGCCTGCGGTCGAGCGGCCGTCGTTGCCGACCCGTTTTGATTTCGCCGAGCGCCGAGTCGTACCGGCGACGGCCGGCACTTCGCTGCTCGCCTTTGACTCGTTGTCGACCGTCGCTGTTGGCCTCGCTTCGGGGGCCTCGTCGATCGATCTCGTGGTCACGCCGCGGTCGCCCGTCGATGACGATCCGCTCGCCAAGCTCGCGCCCGGGCTCGACATCAGCGAGGTCATCGGCACCTTCTCGACCCGCTACAGGGCTGACAATGCCCACTCCGATCGCAACCACAACCTCAAGCTCGGAGCCGCTGCTCTCGACGGCAAGGTGCTGCTGCCTGGCGAGGCGATGTCGTTTAATGATGTGGTCGGTGATCGCAGCCCAGAGATGGGCTTTCGTTACGCCCCGGGCATCACCGCCGGTCAGCTGGTCGACGTTGTCGGCGGCGGCATCTGCCAGATCTCATCGACGCTCTACGGCGCGGCCTTTTTCGGCGGCCTCGAGCTCGTGCACAGCCGCCCCCACAGTCGCCCGAGTTCCTACGTCGACATGGGCCTCGACTCGACCGTCGTTTACGGCGCGATCGACATGAAGCTCAAAAATCCCTTCGACTACCCGGTGGTGCTGCACACCTCGGTCACCGGGGGCGAGGTTGTCGTCGAGGTTTTAGGACCGAAGCGCCCCTACGACCGAGTCGCCTTCGAGCGCGAGATCGAGGAGGTTCTTCCCTACAAAACCGTCTACCGCAACGACTCGGGCCTGCGCGAAGGCAGCACTGCGATCGCGCAGCAGGGCAAGCGCGGCTTCAAGGTCACCCGCCGCCGCCTGCTCTACCGCGGCGACGACGTCATCGATACCCAGACCTGGGAGCTGAACTACCCGCCGACGATGGAGATCATCCGCCGCGGCACCAATGCCAACGGGTCTCTTCCCGACGGCAAAACCCCGCCCAAGCTCCGCGACCCGGCCCCGCAGCTGCGTATTGTTCAGTAGCGGGGCGCGGTCGTTTGAGCGGGTGGGTTGAGTCGGTAGTTTGGCTTGATCGTCCGAACATTCGCGCGCGTTCACGGTCTGGTTTTGTGAGCGCTGCGCCCGGGTGGTAAGAGCATCAGCGAGGTTGTTGTCATGGACAGGAAACGCACGAGATTCTTCTACAACCGCTGCGATCCGAACGTGGTGTTGAAGCCGAACGACGATCGCTACATCGATCTCGACAAGCGCAAGGTCCGGGGCATCGATTGGGTCGCGCGCCTGGCCAAGCGCATCGAGTTGTCGAACAAGCCGACCTGTCAGCTCTTCACCGGGTTGCCTGGATCGGGCAAGTCGACCGAGCTGCTGCGTTTGGCCGAGCGCCTCAAGGCTGTCGACAATACAAATCTCTTGGTGGTGGTTATCGACGCAGAGCAGCAGCTCGACATCAGCACGCCGATCGACGTGCCCGACGTGCTCTTTGCGATCCTCGACCAGACCGAGCGGGCTCTGCTGCTAGCGGAGGGCAAGAACCCCGAGGAGGAGATGGCGAAGGGTTACTTCAAGCGCCTGTGGAGCTGGCTCTCGAATGCGGATGCGACGCTGACGGAGGCGCAGTTTGGCATTTCGAATGTCGCCACGTTTACTGTTGAGCTGAAGACCCGGGCCGACCTACGCGAGCGGGTGCGTTCGACCATCGGCGCACATTTTCATCGCTTCCTCGGTGAAGTGCGGGATGAGCTGACGAACATGGAGGCACGGGCCGTGGCGCTTGGCCGCGAGGGCCTGGTCGTGATCTTTGATTCTCTGGAAAAGCTGCGCGGCATCGCCTCGAACTGGGACAAGGTGCTGGAGAGCGCAGAGCAGATCTTTGGCGAGGGCGCGCCCTACCTTCAGCTGCCGATCCACGTGCTCTACACGATTCCGCCGGCGCTGGTCTCCCGAAAGCGTTTTGCAGAAGTCGACTTTATGCCGATGATCAAGCTCTACCAGCATCCCAAAGACGGGGGAGGGCGCTGCAAAGGTGGCTTTGATGCCGCGGTGGATCTGGTGCGCCAACGGGTCCCCGAGCAGGACTTGGTGGCGCTTTTTGGGGACGATATGGGTCAGCGAGTTGAGGAGCTGATCGCGTGGTCGGGCGGTTACCCCCGTGAAATCGTGCGCCTGCTCCAGAATGCGTTCCTTGCCGAGAACATGCCGCTAAAGGATGACGACTTCAGGCGTCTGCTCGACGAGGTCGGCGATCAGTACCGAAAGATCGTCACAGCAGATGCCTTTCCCTGGCTCGCGCAGGTTGCCGTTGATCGGTACCTGACCAATGAGACAGAAAAACAGCGATTCACTGCGGACAACATGCTCGCGAATAGCGTCGTGCTGCGGTACCTCAACGGCAGCGATTGGTTCGATGTGCACCCGGCGGTGAAGAAGATTCCAGGTGTCGCCGCGGAGATCGAGAAGCTGACACAGGCCGCGAAATGAGCGGGGCCATCGAGCCGCTTCGGCAGTGGCTCCGATCGACGATCGACGGCATCACGATCCAGCCAGACGCGCAACGCCTGGTACGTGCGTTGCTCCTGGGGGATGGGTTTAAGTTTCATCTCCTGGTGTCAAAGTCCGTTTTGACCGGAGCTGCGTTGCTGCTTTGGTTGCAGGACAGGGTCGGTGGTGAGGACGAAGAGCCGCCGCTGCGCATGGTGCGGCTCTCGCCCTATCCGCTGGATCCGCGCGAGTCCGGACCGGGTCCGCTGAGCACGGCGATGCTCGAGTCTTCGGTGCTCGATCGGCTGCACGATGCTCAGTCTCTGGCGGATGACCGATTTGTCGTCATCGATGCCGTGCGTGCGAGCAGCGCGGACGTCGAGGCCTGGAAGTGGCTCTTCGCCCGAATCAACGAGCAGCGAAATACCATCGGCCAGGACATTCGCTGCACATTGCTGCTTTTGGTGCCCCCCGCGTTAGAGGCCGAACTCGCCTGGCGAGCGCCGGATCTGTGGTCGATTCGCGGGCTCTTTGTGACCATCGAAACACCGCCCCAGCGCGAGCAAAGCGGCGCCGAGCTGATGGCGACGACGCTGATCCGAGCGCATGACGAGGAGTCTCTGGACCCGGGCGAGATCGAAGCGCTGCGGGCCGAGGTGGCGGATCTGCGGCGAGAATGTGCGCGTATCGACCGACCGGTGATCTGGCGGTCGCTGCTGCTCCATCTCATCCGCTTGGCCCGTGGGTTGCGACGTGTCGGGCAGATCGACGGGGCGAGCAAACTGCTGGACGAAGCGCTGTCGATCGCCGATCGCCTGCAGGATGAGAAAGCCCGTGGGGCGTGTCTTTTGGCCCTGAGCGACGTGCAAGTGCTTCGTGG
>CAYYUP010000078.1:0-28181 GCA_964474905.1 uncultured Nannocystis sp.
GAAGAAGAAGAAAAAGAAGAAAAAGAAGAGGAGCGGAGGTTGGCTCGTAGCTCGTTCGCCGTGGCTCGGGCGGTGGCGCTCGGCATTGTCAGCCCGGGGTCTTGCCAGCGATAACTCTCGGACAATGCCTGTGGGCCACGATCTTGAATCGGCTGATAAAAGGGTTCGACCACCGCGGCAAAAAGCAGCTGCGCGGCGACGAGGCCGAGCGTGCACAGCTCCCGTCGACCGCCGACCGGCAGAGCGACGCCGAGATACGCCGCGCCGAAGATCACCGCCGGCATAAAGGCGTTGGGTTCGGCCCATTGCGTCGAGTAGCCGAGTGCCGACACCAACAGAGCTGCGATCGCCATCACCGCCCAAAATCGACGGCCTGCCGCGGCCTCGCTGCGGTCAAAGAGCGCGCCCAGGCGAGAGCTCGCTCCACCGCTCTTTCGCAGCCGAACCACCAGACGACCGATGTCATCGCTGACCAGAAATAGGGCGAGCGCACCGACAAAGGGCCCGGCGTGCAGCAGCATGCCCCAGGTCTTTTTTTCGAAGCGCTCGTGGTTAAACGCGTGGCTCTGGTGCAGCTCGTAGATGTAGGTCCAGAGCCAGCCATCGGTCACGAGATCTCCGACGTAGAGGCCGCCAAGAACTGCGATCGCGACGGTCAAGGTGTACCGAGCGAGCACCCAGACCCGACCGCGCAGCCCCAGCGCCACGCCCCCCAGGCCGCTCGCAATGATCAACACTGCCGCGGTCTGTTTGGTCCAAAAGGCGAGCGCCACCAGCACACCTGCGAGCAGCGGCCGTCGCCAGCCGCTGCGCGCCGTCCGGATCAGCGACACGCCCCAGAGCAGGAGCGCAAACATCATCGTGTCCGCCCTGGCGATGTCGTACCAGCGAAAGCAGAGAACATAACCACCGAGGAAGAGACCGACCGCTGCCGCGCGGTGAGCCACTGGTTTGTTCTCGGCAGCCACCAATCGCCAAAGAGTGCAGGCGATCGCGACCCCTGAAATGACGCTCACAGCGCGGCCAAGAAAGAGCCCGAGCGGCAGGCCGATCCCGGCGAGGAATGCCAGCAGGGCCGGATAGAGCGGCGTATAGAGGAACGGCACAAAGTCGACGGAGGGCGTCGAGTAGAGCGGCTCGCCACGCAAGAGGCGGAGCGCGTGGTGCAACGAACCGCCCTCCATCCACTCGAGCTCCAGCGGAAACGTGATGCGAGCGACAACAACAACCGCGAGCAACAGCGCCCACGAGAGCGCCAGCAGCACGACCAGCTGACGCAGACGACGGAGAGCGCTGCCGGGTGCGGGCGATGAAGAGAGCGTTTGCACGTGTACACCGGCCGATCGGGGAAATCGGTCGCCTTCGCTCGTACCCCGGAGTTGTCGCAGGGGCAAACGACCCGGTCTTTTGTGCCCGGCATCGATCGAGATCCGTCATGTACCCTCGGGTCATGCGCACCCGCTCGCATCTCCTTCCTCTCCTGCTGGGCCTCGTCTTCGCCAACGTCGCCTGTGACCAGACAGCTGCAAACGAACTCGCGGCCGCCCGCAACGACCTCAACACGGCCCGGAGCGAGCTCGAGCGGGCCGAAACTCTGCTCACCGCGGCGCGCGAGGACCTTGAAAAAGCGCGAGCCGAGTGCACTCAGGCTTCACAGAAGAGCGCAGACCTGAGCGCGCTCAGGGCCCAGGCGAGGGCTGCGATCGATCCCGATCACAACCCCGACCCCGCACTCACGGACCCCTTCGCCGCCACCTCGCCGATGGCCAACGCCGACACTGCGATCCGCTGCGAAGTCGCGGAGCAGTGCACGATCGACAGGGCCTTCTTCGAAGGGCTGATGGAGAACCCCGAGTCGCTGGTCCAGCAGGCCCGGATCATTCCCGCCGTGGAGGCAGGCAAAACTGTCGGCATCAAGCTCTACGGCATTCGCCCGAACTCCCTGCCGAAGCTGCTCGGGCTCAGGAACGGCGACCTCGTGCGTGCCGTCAACGACCTGCCATTCGACAACATGGATGCACTCCTGAGCGCCTACAGCGAGCTGCGCAAGCTCGACACATTTGTCCTGGAGATCACGCGCAAAGGCCAGCCTGTGCGCCTCACGATCCGCATCGTCGACGGTGCCGCGAAGTAGAGCCGAGCACCCACGCGAGCGCTGCGAAGCCTGGCTCGATCACGGCCGTGCCCTGACTGCCGGACAATCGAGAAGAAGAATAGAAAAATAGAAAAATAGAAAAAAAATTCAGTCGCTGCCGAAGGGGCCGACCTGGCGATCGCGCGGTCGAAGGCAGCAATAATAATTGACGCCGATATGCCCGCTAGGCTCGCGTGCTTGGGCGGCTGGTTCGGGTTTGACGCAGGCCCAGACGACGTTGGAGCCGAGGCCACGACGCCTCGCCGACGCCGCTGACGGTCGCCGCGGGCCGACGTAACCGACGTGGCAAAAGAGATCGGGATCCCGCCCGCGGAGATAGCTGAGGGGGGCCGCAATTTGATGGCCGGGGCGGGCCCGAATACCTCGCGCTGGTTTGATCCCCGGGATCGTCGCGATCACGGGATCGACCAGGCCGTAAGCATCGATCGTTGGCAGGTCCGAGATGTACGGCAGCGCTCCCGCGGCACCGACGGTGATCAGCGTATCGGACGGCAAATGCCTCAGCATCCAGGCACCCACGTGCAGGCGCTCTAACGCGAAATGATCCATCGCTCTCACGCCCTCAAAGCGACCGTCGATCCAGCCCTCCGAGGTCGCCTGATCGACCGCATGACGCTCCTGAGCTCGCCAGCCCAGGAGTCCCGCCAGCCCCAACCCAAGCAGCCAGCCACCGGCCCTGAGCATCGGCCAACGCCTGCCCAAGAGTTCGCCAAATTCGGCGAGCAACCAAGCGACCAGCACCGCGACCAGGGCACTCGCGACCACTAAAAAACGACTGTAGGCCATGAAGTCACCGCCGACGCTCCAGGCGTAGACCGCAAGCGCTGCGATCGGCAGCACCAACAGCAGATGGCGCACACGCAGCAGCAGTAGCAGCGCCGCCATCATCGGTTCGCGAAGCCCGATGGCCTCGGTCCAGGCCGCGAGATAGGGGATGCCGTGGGTCTCGCGAAGCAGCGCGCCGTGGGACTTGATGAGCCAGGTATTGGGCACCCAGGTGCCGTAGTAGATGCGGCGAAAAAGCAGATGACCGCCGACAAGGGCGAGAAAAATACACGCCGCTTTGGTGAGGTTTGCAGCCCCCAATTTGGGGACAGAAGCCTCAGAATCGTGCTTTTCGGATTTTTTTTGTGATCGTCGCAGCTGCCACGGCCGCACGTTCGTCAGCAACCAGGCGATGCCAAAGACCGCCACACCAACCAGCACATCGGCGCGCGTGAGCCCCGCGAGGCCCGCCAAAAGGGCGGCAAGCACTGGCCTGCGATCGATCCAAGCGGCCATCGCCGCGACCGCCAGGGCCGCTGCTGTACTCGTTTCGAGCCCGCCCTGGGACCACACCATGATCTCGGGGCTCGCGATCATCAGAGCTGCGGGCAGCAGATCCGCCGGCTGCCAAGGCTGCCCACGACGCCCCCGCAGCCCCCGCAGCAGCAGCAACGACGCCACCACGAGCACCCCTGCACCCACGACCGAAAGCACCCCAGCGAGCTCTTCGGGCGAGAGCCCGCAGAATTGCCCGAACGCCAGGACCAGCACCCAGAGGAAATTTGTATAACCCTCGATCCGCTCGCCAAGATTGAACTCGAGCGCCCCGTAGCGAGCGAGGTTGCTCGCATAACGGAACGAAATGAAGGCGTCATCACAAAAAAAGACCCAAGCTCGCGAATGCAGCCAAAAGCCGAGCATCAGGAGCACGCCGAAGATGCGAGTCAGCCACCAAGTGCGGCGAGAACGCGGGTCGACGGCCTGCATCGCCGGCATGGTATCGCGGCCAAGGGTCCTGGGGCGCTCGATCGGCCGGGGCGCCTGTCACCGCAGGCCGAGCTCCGCCCGCAGCTGTGTTGACGATGCCGTCATCGCCGGACTATGCAGAAAAGGGAGCCCATGAGCACAGGATTCACCGTTCGGCCCTTCCAAGACTCGGTCCAGATCATGCGGGTCGCCAATCCCCAAGGCCACCTCTACTCAGGTGTCGCCGAGCATCACGCCTCCGAGCTCGCCTGCTCCTACCACGAACTCGGCGCGTGGTCTGAGGACCCGCCGGTCTCGCTGATCTCCGCCCAGCGGATCAGCGACGAGCACGCGACCGAGATGACCCAAGACCCGCGGGCTCTGGTCGCGTACTGCAACTTCGGCGGCGCCGTCGGGACCTGGAACGCCAACGGCGAGGGACGCTGGGCCACCTCCCCCGGCGAGTGGATCGTCGTCGACGTCGAACTCGCGCAGGAGCAGGCCGAGGGCAGCGGCTTCGTCGATACACCCGGCGCCTACGTCGATGTCGTCTTCGCGCTCTGGCGGATCCAGGGCGGCTGGGCCTGCGCTGTCTGGAGCCCCGTCGACTCCGAAGCGCTGGCGATCATCATGGGCCTCGAGCGCTGGCCCCGTGAGGGTTGGGTCGCGACCAAGGTCTGGTACGGCGAATAACGCCGCAGCAGCGGACCCAGAGCCCCTTCGTTTTGTCCCCCGGCAAGCGGGTGGTACAAGCCCACGGCGGCCGTGAAGCTGATCATCCAGATCCCTTGCCTCAACGAGCGCGAGCACCTAGGCCCGACCTTCGCCGACCTGCCGCGCTTGATCCCCGGGATCGAGACGATCGAGGTCCTGGTGATCGACGACGGCAGCAGCGACGGCACCTCGCAGGTCGCCGCCGAACTCGGCGTGCACCACATCCTCCGCTTCCCCCGCAACCGCGGGCTGGCAGCCGCCTACACAGCCGGCATCGATGCCTGCATCCGCCTGGGCGCCGACATCATCGTCAATACCGACGCTGACAACCAGTACAAGGGCGAAGACATCCCCCGCTTGGTCGCGCCGATCCTCGCGGGCGAGGCCGACATCGTCATCGGCGATCGCCAAACCGATACGATCGCCCACTTCTCGCTGCTCAAAAAAATCCTCCAACGCTGGGGCTCTGGGGCCGTGCGACGGGCCTCGGGCACCGCGGTCAGCGACGCGACCAGCGGCTTTCGAGCACTCTCTCGGCGGGCAGCCGCCACCATCTTTGTCCACAACCGTTTCACCTACACCCTAGAGACCATCATCCAAGCCGGTCAGGCAGGGCTGGTGATCGCCAACGTCGCGATCCAGACAAATCCAGAGCTGCGACCCTCGCGGCTCTTCAAGTCGATCGCCAACTACGTTCGCCGCAACGGCGCCGTGATCGTGCGCGCCTACGCCACCTATTGGCCGGTGCAGAGCTTTGGCCTGATCGCCCTCCTGCTCGGCGGCATCGGCCTGCTCCTCAGCGGCCGATTTTTCTATTTTTACGTCTCCCGCTACCCGGCGGAATCCGGGCACACCGAGTCACTTTTAGTCGCCGTCGGTGCGATCGTTCTCGCCTTTTTGGTCGGCCTCATGGCGCTGCTTGGCGATCTGTTGGCCACCAACCGCCGGCTCACCGAAGAGCTGCTCCGACGCCAACGCCTCGCCGACGGCGCCCGTGCAGATGCGCTTCGGGCCGCCGGCGAACACGTGCACGCCCCGGGTGTACAGCAAAGCGGCGCAGCGCCCTGGCGACCGGACGATTCGGGCAAACCCAACAGCGCCCAAGAGGTCCGGCGATGAGTTCGCACCCGGTCACCTCCGGTGATGTGATCGTCGGCAACGTCGACGACAAATACGACACTCAAAACCCGATCGCCCGCCGCCTCGTCGACGGCTTCCTGCGCTCGGTCAGCGAACTCTACCGGGGGTCCGAAGCTCGCAGTGTATTGGAGGTCGGCTGCGGTGAGGGCAGGCTCGCCGACCACCTGCTGCGCAGTGCCCCGCGACCCCAGCGATTTGCCGCCTGCGACCTCGAGGACGCCCGCGCGTCCGGCATCGATCCGGCGATCGAGTTCGAGGTCGCCTCGATCTACGATCTGCCCTACGCCGATGCATCTTTCGATCTCGTGATCTGCTGCGAGGTCCTGGAGCACCTCGAAGACCCGGCCGCCGGCCTCGCCGAACTCGCTCGGGTGAGCGCCCGTGCGGTCCTGCTGAGCACCCCCTGGGAGCCGATTTGGCGGCTACTCAACCTCGCTCGCGGCCGCTACCTCCGCGACCTCGGCAATACGCCCGGGCACCTCCAGCACTTCACACGTCGTCAGCTCATCGCGCTCGCCACGACCCACCTCGAGATCCGCGCGATCCGTCGACCCCTGCCCTGGACGGTGATCCTAGGTGCCCCCCGAAGCCCCTAGCGCGGCGACAACAACGGCCCACGCACGGCTACAGCTGCTCGGCCGCCTCGCTCCCTGGTTGGCCTCGGCGCTGGTGATCACCGTCGGCCTCGCGCTCATCTGGCCCCTGCCCCGCGGCGTCATGCCGATGAGCGCCGACCACACCGTGCACCTCACACGTGCATGGCTTTACGGACAGGTACTAGCCGGAGGAGAGATCCGCGGTTGGAGTTCGATGTGGTTCTTTGGCGCCCCCGTCGGCGAACTCTATCCGCCACTCGGCGACCTGCTCGTTGTTCTTCTGCGGGCCCTTAGCTTCGGCCAGGCGAGTTTTTCCGCTGCGTACGCACTGATGGTCGCGTTTGTCTTTGTGCTCCAAGGTTGGGCGCTGGTGCACGTAGGCGTGACGATCGGCGGCAGCGGTGATCGCAGCTCCTCACTCGGCACTTCGGCGCGAATGATCGCCGGCGCTTCGATCGGGGCCATCGCCGGTTTACTCGCCCTCGTCGACGCCGGCACGTACCGCGAAGGCGGCTGGATCTACACCGTGCTCTACGGTGTCTGGCCGCAGGCCCTCGCGACCTCGCTCGCAGTACTCTGCCTCAGCGAAGCTGTACGCGCTCGCCAGGTGACGAGTCCTGCATGCGCTCAGAGGCATCTTCTAAAGTCGGCCCTCGCCGGTGGCTTCGCACTGTTGGCCCACCCTATAAGCCTGCCGAGCCTCGCCCTCGCAGGTGCGCTCGGCCTCGTGATCCTGCCGCGCGCTGGCCATCTACAACCTGTCCAAAGAGACATTAAAATTAGACGGTCGAGCAAGATCCGCGCTCGCCTGCGATCATGGGCCGCCGGTATCGCCAGCGCCGCGGCGGACCTCAGTCTCGTCGCCGGCCTCGCCCTCGGTCTCGCCGCCTGGTGGCTGCTGCCGATGCTCGACCACCGGGCCTGGATGGCGAGCTACGGCTGGCTGCACGCCCCGCTCGCGACCATGGGCGTGATGGCCAGAGAGGGTCACTGGACCGCTAATATGCCCTCTGCGGTCGGTTATGCCCTGTGGCTGGGCCTCGCACTCGTCGCCCTCCGCGGGCCGGCGATCGCCCGCCTGCTCGGTGCATGGGCGCTGCTCCAATGGCTGCTCGCCAGCAGCGACGCCTTCTGGGGACTGCGCCTGGATCATCTCAGCGGCGCCTTTTCCCACGTGCAGTACCAGCGCTTCCTGATCGCCGCCAAGCCTGGTCTCTTTGTGCTCGCGGGCATCGGCATCGTCAGCCTCGCGGAGGCCTGTCTGAGGATCTGGCGCAGCGATCTCCGAACACGGCTGCGGGCCCCACTCGCACTCATGATCGCCGCTGTATTGGCCCTTCTCGCCATGCAAATCGTCGACGGGAGCCGAGAGCAGATCGAGCGCTTCAAGATCGGCGAGGTGCCGACAGAGCGCTTTTTTCACCTCCGGACACGGCTCGCCGCAGACGGCCGTACAGGCCCAAGCGAGGCAGAATTCGACGAACGAGAGGCCGCCTACAACCAGCTGCTCGCCTGGCTCGCCGAGCGCTGGATCGAACGCGAGCGCGACTCCAAAAATCCCTACCGGATCGCCTTCCAGGCCGGGCGCAATGCCCACTGGTTTATGGACTCGCCGCTCGTCACCAAAACGCCGACCTACAAGCTCGGCTTCACACCCGGCGATAATTTTGTCCACAAACCGGAAGCCGGCAGCGATGCCCTACTCGATCGTCTAGGCGTGCGTTACCTGATCCGCGAACGCGGCCGTGCACGCGGGCAAGAGGTGCAATCTTTCGGTCCCTTCAAGGTCTTCGAGCGCCCGAGCATCGGCGCCGATCCGTCAGCCCAGAATGTCGCCCACATGGAGGGACCCGGCACGATCACAGTCGTCCAAAACTCCCTCGACGCCGGCCACCTGCGGCTGCAGATCGAAGGCGCTGATCCGTCCACAAGCCGCCTCGTTCTCCACGTCGGAGGGTATGCCCGCTGGCAGCTTCACCAGGGCGGCGCCCTCCTGCCCTGGGTCGAAACTCCGGCGATTCGCAAAAAAAACACCGCCGAAATCGCCGACGTGTCCCCCGAAGAGCGCCGACAGGGGCGACTGCGCGGCGGCAAGGCCGATGGCGATGACGGCAGCGAACCCACCCTCATCGCCGCCCGGGTAGGCAACGGCGAAGTCCACCTCGAGTACGTACGCTGGCGCCCCCTCGACATCTTCTCCGCGCTGCTCAGCGCTCTGAGCCTGCTGCTGATCGCACTGCTCTGGGGCCGAGGCAAACGCGCGCGCACAAACGCGGCGAACACAACCACCACTCAGGCTGACGCGCTTCGCCCCTGCTTCATCATCCGTCTCCGAGAAATCCTGCGCCGCGCCCTGCCGGTCTGGTTACAGGCCATGACGCTTGGTCTCCTGCTCATCGGTTTGGGTCTGCGCTGGCAACGAGCCCATCGGGCAGAGGCCGGGCTCGCCAGCTCCTGGCTCATGGATGGCCGCGCCCTGGTCCTCGACTCCGGCGGTGCACATGCCCTTCAAGCAGGCCCCTTAAAGGCCGACATGCTGCTGCGACCGGCGATCCTGATAGGTCCTGGCAAGGCCGCCCGACACTCGCTTGTGTTCCTCGGAATCAGTCCCCAAGGCGATCTTCGCGGCTCTTTTGCCCTCGACGATGACGCTGCCAAGGCTCGCCGCCGCGGTCATCATCACCTGCGTATCGAGACCCGACCGACCGCGGATGAGCGAGCTCCCTGGACCGTGCAGCTCAACAAAAACATGCCCCACCGGCCAGGACTCGTGCGCTTTAGCGTGTCCGCAAAGCAGCTCGGCGACGCCGATGCGCTCGACCTCCGGGTGACAATTGACTCCCAGGGTCAGGCGCCGCCGCTCGCCGGTTTTAACCTCGAACTCGGCGAACAAACGAGGAGACAAAGCTCGCCATGAGCCGCTGGTTCGCGCGCACAGTTCTCGCGCTGATCCTCGGCGTCGCCGCCCTCGAATGGGCCGCAGCGGCCCGCGCCTACCGACCGACGCTCAGCACCGCCGACTGGGCCGCCCTCGATCAAGACCTGCGCGATCACAGCGACAGCGACGGACTCGTCGTGCTCGCCGATCGCTGGCTCGGTCCCCGCGGCAGAGCCAGTGTCGCCGCCCTCCGTGAAGCCCGCTCGGTCGCGCCACCGGATCTCTACGGCGTGCCCAGGTTGACGATCATCAGCCGCGATCGCGACACTCCCTGGACGCCCTGGCTCCGCGATGCCTGGGGTCCAAGAGCCCTGCCAACCGCCACATCGGTCCGCGAGATCGGCCCCTTCTTCGTCCACAACTTCGCGATCGACTCTGCAGATCAGATCCTCTTTGATCTGATCGAGATCGCCGCACGCGAGCCGCGGTCGATCACGATTCACGATCGCCTGGCCCGCTGCCGGGGCTCCAAGAGCCGCTGGACCTGCAAGCAGGGCAAGATCGTCAGCGAGTACGCCGAGGTCGCCTATCGCCCCCGTCGATGCGTGCGCTTTGCGGTCCAAGATGGTGCTCCGATTCGGCTCAGCCTCTCCAAGGTCGAACTCGGCGATCACCTGCGCGGCCACCTCGGCTTCACCGATTTCAACGCGAGGATCCGCAGCGACGCCCCTGCGCTCATCCAGATCGCCATCGACGGTCGGCCCCTCGCAGCCCTGACGATCAGCGACCGCCAGGGCTGGGCCGCCTTTGAGGTCGCCACCCCCAGCGGCCGCCACGACCTCGAGATCACCGTCACGCCCGCGCTCACCGGGACCTTCGGCCCCAAGGGTTACGATCGCCGACCCACGCACATGCCCTGTCTCGAACTCCGCGCCCTCAGGCGCCCCTAGAAAAAAAACCAGATGAGCGAGCTTCACCGCACCGACAAAAAAAGGCGCCGACAGGTCGCCCTCGCGGCGACGCTCGTCGGCATCACGACGACGCTCCTGCTCAGCATCGGCCACCGCGAAGTCGGCTATGTGCGCGACGAGGGCATCTATTTTGTCGCCTCGCGGGCCTACGGCGCTTGGGCCAACAAACTGTCCAAAGAGCCACAACGTGCGCTCTCTGCCAAAACCCGTGACCGCGCCTTTGGCATCAACCACGAACACCCGCCGTTGATGAAGCTCTCGGCCGGTATTTCGGCTCGCCTCTTCGCCGAGCCGAGCGAGCCTGTGCCGGGCGAGGCCTTGGTCGAGCCCGCGGCTGCCGGCCTGATCCCGCTGATGCCCGAGGGCGCTGCGATGCGCCTACCGGCCCAGATGCTCGCGGGCCTGGGCGCCGCCCTTTTGGTGATCGCGGGCGCGAGCTTTGGCGGATCGCTGGTCGCCGGCCTGCTCGCTGCGGGATGGTTGTTTACCCTGCCGCGGGTATGGTTTAACGCCGGGCTCCACTGCTTCGACATGCCCGTCGCCGTCGCCACCCTCGCGGTCGTGCTCTGCTACCGAGCCGCGCTCGTCGATCGTCGCTGGGCTCTGGCCTTGGGTCCACTGCTCGGCGTCGCGATCGTCATCAAGCACAACGCCCTCTTTTTGCCGCTGCTCTTCGCCCTCCACTACGGGCTCTGCCTACTGCGCGCCGGTGCCCTGCGAGAACGTCGGCTCTGGCTGCCCCTCGGCCTCTGGAGCATCGCAATGGGCGCACCGCTGACCGCCTTCGCGCTTTGGCCCTGGCTTTGGAGCGCCCCCTATGAGCGCCTCGCCGAGTACTTCGCGTTCCACCGCCTGCACTCCTATTACAACACCGAGTTTCTCGGAATAAACTACAACCAGCCGCCGCTACCGACCTCCTACCCGCTCTGGCTGACCTGGGCGACAGTACCCAGCGTGCTCCTTTTGCTCGCGCTCAGCGGCCTGGCCATCGCACTTTGGCGTGATCTTTGGGGGCGCAAGTCGGCTCCCTCTTCAGCTGTCTCTTCAGACATTTATTTGGCGAATCCAGAATCCGTCAGCGCAGCCCCCAAGCCCGAAACAACTCCATCTATTAAGCGCCGCTGGGGTGCACCGCTCCGCCCCGAGGAGCGTCTGGACGGCGTGCTGCTCACCCTCTTCGCGCTCTTCCCGATCGCGCTGATCTCCCTGCCAACGGTGCCTATCTTCGGCGGTACCAAGCATTGGCTGACCGCCTACCCCTTCCTCGCCCTCGCCGCGGCCCTCGCGTGGGGTTCGCTCTGGCGCCGTGCCGCCCTCTCACAACGTTGGCGTCACGCCCCCGCCCTCGCCCTGTTGATCGTGCTCGTGCCCTCGGCCTGGTCGACGATACACAGCCACCCATTGGGCCTCTCAGCCTACGCGCCGCTCATCGGTGGCGCCCGAGGTGCGGCGGAGCGCGGGCTCCTGCGCGGCTTTTGGGGCCATGCTGTCACCCCCTTACTGCCCGAGATCACCGCCCTCGCCGACGACGATCGCCACAGGCTCTACCTCCACGACCTGCACCCGCTCTGCCGCAGGCAATACCTCCGAGAGGGACGCTGGCCCGCGAATACCCCGCCAACGGCTCCAAATCGGGCCCGCGCCGGCCTTCTCTTCCACGAGCGCCACATGCTCACCTACGAGATCCAGCTGTGGAATCAACTCGGCGTCGTCGCTCCTACAGCCGTCGTCGAGCTCGACGATGTGCCCCTGACCAGCCTCTACGTAAAAGAACACAAGGAATAAAGGAATCACGGCAGAGCTCTCGACATCGCGCCGCAGACAACGTACAACACATAGTGCGTAATCGCGCCGCCCACCGCTCGGAGACCCTGTGACCGCAACCATCAAGACCCAGCCCGACGGCTTTCATACAATCACTCCCTACCTGCTCGTCACCGATGTCAGCGCGCTCATCGGGTTTCTTAAGGAGGCCCTGGACGGTCGCCCCGAGGAGCCCATCGATCGCGATGGCTCGACGATCCGCCACGCCAAAGTCAGGATCGGCGACTCGTCGGTGATGATGGGGCACGCTCGCGAAGGCAAGGCGCAACCGGCCATGCTTTACGTCTACGTCGAGGACTGCGACCACAGCTATCGCCGGGCTCTGGCCGCCGGCGCGACCTCGATCATGCCGCCTTCGGATCAGTTTTACGGCGATCGCACGGCCGGCGTCCGCGATCCCTCCGGCAATCAGTGGTGGCTCGCCACTCACATCGAAGACGTGAGCTTAGAGGAGCACAAAACCCGCGCCGCAAATCGCTAGCTCTGGGGTTGAGCGCGCGAGTTTGTCGGCGATGCGCTCAGATCCAGACATTGACGTTTGTTAGTTTAGGCGTGTAGTTTTGTCGCAATTGTGAGTATCTCGACCTCAAACTCTCGCGATCTTGCCCTGGCTGGCGCAACCTCAAGCTCGGAGGCCCGGCCAGCTCACCGGGAGCCCCGACACCCGAGCGCATTTGGGCTCTGTCTGCTGCTCGCCCTTCCGCTCGCGTGCATCGGTGGTGGCGGCGAAACCAACTCCACAGCACCAACCGCTGGTTCTACCGGAGAGACCAGCTCTGGTTCCAGTAAAACCTCGACCTCCTCCAACCTCACGAGCACCGGCAGCTCCGGCAGCACTGGCGATACGGACAGCACCGGCACTACTGGCAACACGGACAGCACTGGCAGCTCCGGCAGCTCCGGAAGCACTGGCAGCACTGGCAGCACTGGCAGCACTGGCAGCACTGGCGGCGTACCAGATTGGTGCAATTACTACGACGCGTTTTGCCCCGAGGGAACGAAATGCACATTCGACGATGGCCTCTCGATGGTCCAATGCCTCGACATCGTGCCCGAACCCAAGCAGATGGGCGAATCCTGTGACGCCGGAGAGGGCGGCCCGCTTGACGGATTTGATGATTGCGATGATCATCTCCTCTGTTGGGACAATGCAGAATGCGTGCCCTTCTGCGGCCCCGAAAATGATCATACTTGCCCCTCCGGCATGAACTGCCTAACGTGCCAAACTTGCGCCCTTGGGATCTGCACACCCATCTGCAACCCTCTCGCCGACGACTGCCAAGAGGGCATGTTATGCGTCGCGAACCAAGGCAGCTTCAGCTGCGCCGTCGATGCGAGCGGCGACGCGGGGGCCTACGGCGACCCCTGCGAATTCCTCAACGTCTGTGATCCTGGCCTCGCCTGCCTCAACCCCGAAAATCTGCCTGACTGTGACATGCAGAACGCCGGCTGCTGTACGCCCTTTTGCGACCTCGGCAATCCCAGCTGTCCAGATCAGGCGCTAAACTGCACGGCTTGGTTTGAAGAGGGGCAAGCTCCTAACGGCTTTGAAAACCTCGGAATCTGCGTACTCTAAGCCTACTCTCCAGGATCTCGTCATGCGTCGACGCTCCTTCTTCACCGCGGCCGCGGGCCTCGCCAGCGGGGCCCTGATCGGCGCTCCCCGGCTCGCGCGCGCTGCTTGGGGGAGCTGGCCGGCCGACCTCGCCGACCTGCAATTGGCACCCGAACGCCGCGCCGATCGGGTGCTCGAACTCTTTGTCTACGGCGGGCTCTGCCCCTGGGACACGTTCTATTGCATGCCAAGCTGGGGCCTGGACAACGATCGTTATCTCTACGCATTTGGCGAGCAGGCCCTGCTCGATCGCCTCGGCGACTGCGGCCTCGGTCAGCAACTCACGCGCCCCTTCGCCGCGGATGCAAACGGCTCACTCGTGCACCTGGGCCCCTGGACCGCGCCGCTCTGGGGGCGTCCCGACATACTCAGCCGCGCCCGCGTGATCATCGGCCAACACGATCAATTCCCGCACTCCACCGCGGTCCCGCTGGCACTCACGGGCCATCGCTTAGGCCGCCCCGAACTCGCTGGCACCGCTGCCGCCGTCGCTCGTCATTTCGCCGAGACCGAGGGAGGCAGCAATGCGGGTGTTCCGCGCAGCTGCGTGATCCGACCCGGTGATACCTCCCGACTCGACAATGTGCAAAGCGCTCTGTCGATCGGCCAACACCCGGGCTCTAGTCGACCGGTCGAGCTAAACTTAGACCAACTCCCCCATTTAATCGACCTGCTCGATCGGCCAGCCACATCGGCACATCGCCAAGCCTACGACGAACTCGTGCAAGGCTATCACCAGAGCTACGTCGATCGCCTCCAGCGACCCAACGGCGCGCCTCTACACACCCCAGAGCTGATCGCTTGGGGCTCGGTCGACGCCGCCCGACGCCACGCAGATGCCCTCCAAGAGTGGGTCCCTCCCGCGGCGCTCGGCCTCGATCAGGGCAGCGCCTGCGGGCAGAGCCACATCTCAACGCCGCGCATGGCCGCCCGCCTCGCTCGCCACCTCCTCACCTCCGACCTCGGGATCCGCTACGCGCTGTGGATCGACTCTGGTCTCGCTCCAACCCTCGACGGCGGACACGATAGCCACCGCGATCACCTGCAGAGCGCGGCAAAAAATTACAGCCATACCTTCGAAACGCTCGCGGCTGCGATCGCCGACGGCAGTGATGACAACACCGGCGGCATCGACCTCGACGAAACCATGGTCGTGATCACCAGCGAGTTCGGCCGCACTCCCTACCAAGAGGACGAGCGCGCCGGTCTCGGGCATTGGCCCGGAGCGTCGGTAAGCGTGCTCCTAGGCGGCCCGATCGACGCGCCCTCGATCTACGGCGCCGTCGACCGCGAGAGCGGGCTGGCCTCGATCGCAGCGAACCCTAGCGAGCTGCGCATGGCGATCCTGATGGCGCTCGGCATCTACCCCTTCGCCCCCGGCAGCTTTGTGCCGAGCGATGTCCGCGGGGCCACAGATGCACGCTCAGCTCTTCTCCGCCTGCGGGCACTGCTCGGGGTGGCAAACTGATGCACATCCTTGATCCGCGCTCGCTCAGCACCGCGAGCCTGCCCTCGCCAACTCCCAACACCACGGCCTCGCACTTCTCACCGGCACTGATCGGAGCGCTCTCAGCCCTGGTGACGATGCTGCTCACAGCCACCCTGCTCGCCCTCATGCTCGGAGGCTGCGCGGATCTTGAAGTCGCCGCCGACGTCGAGTCCGACGAGCCACCCGCGGGCCCGAACCAACTCGCAGCTGTGCCGCTGACCTCCCCCTGCCCCGGCAGCGATCACGCCTTTGCCTTCCGAGCGCTGCGGCTGATCCAAGGCCGCCGACCCTACGGGATTCGCGAACTCGATCTGCTCGCCGAGATGGTCCGCAAGCTCGATGCCGCCGGCCTCGCGGGGCGTGAACTTGTCGCCCGCGGGCTCGCCCAGGGTGAGCGCTACCAGGAGCATTGGCGGGGCACGATGCTCGATCTACTGCGCGTGCCGAGACTCGGTCCGAGTGCGGATTACGACTGCTACGGCCGTGCAAGTACCCTCGCAAAGGGCCCTGCGCTCGCGAATTGGCTGCAGCACGCAGACCCCACCGAGTTGCCCCCAGGTCCGCTAAAGGGCTGGACCATGGCGGACCTGCTCGACAGCAGCCTCGCCGCCGATGACCTGCGGCCACTGCTCCGCGCCCACCTGGTCATGCGCAACGCAAGACCTCTCGGTGGCAATAATGTCGACCCGGAGGACCTCGAGCGTGCTCGTCGCGTTTTTCTTGGCCGCGGCTTTGAGGCGGCTTTCCTCGGCCGCCGCCTGGAGTGCATCGCTTGCCACGACGGCAGCGGCGAAACTGTGCTCGACGCCCTCGATCCCGAGCATGATCGAACCTGGCCCGTACTTCATGGCCTTGAGGACATGGTCTATGGCTCAGATGATCCCGCCGACGAATCCTCTGCCTACGCAGTCTTCCGGTTCTCAGGTGTCATGTCTCGGGGACGAAGGCCCTGGGGCGCGAGCGACGAGTGCCCGCGCCTGGCGCTGACGAGTGCCGACGAGGGGCCCGATCTGCTCGCCCAAGCCGCCTACCTCGGCGGTCCGCTGCGCAGTGGCGCGACTGTGATCGATCTCGAGAATACGCTCGATCGAGGCCTCCAGCACCTGCACAGCGCCGGTCTTGATGGCGGTGAGCACAGCCCCGAGAGCGCGCTGGCGGCGATGGTCGCCCTTCACCTCGCCGATGCCACCTGGCGCGAGGCCACCGGCCACCGCCTGACGATGAGCCACGGTCAGCCCCGGCGGCCGATCTCCCAGGCCGTGCTCCGCGAACTCAGCGCTCACCTCATCAACAACGACTTCTCGCTGCGCGAGCTCCTGGTCGCCGTCGCCACCCATGCGCTCCTCGACCTCGACGAGCCCAACGCTTGCGGGCCAGATCTGCCGGCGATTTTTGACGCCTTTGCCAACGAAAATGACATCGGCGATTTGATCCGTCGCGAAGATCCCTGGCGCCTGCTCGACAGCGCAGCGATTGCCCTCGGCTGGCCCAAGATGCGCCGCTTTCCGCCCCCGAGCAGCTGGAGCGACGAAGCGCTCGTGCGGGCCCTAGGTGCCTTTATCGACGAGACCGAGCCCGGTCACCGCAGCATCGACGTGGTCGCGGCGCTCGCCTGGGAGTCCGCTGTCGGCGATGGCATCGACCCTGGCTGGGGCGCACAGACAGGCGCGCAGGGCCCGGATTTTATCGACCGCCTTGTCGAAGTCGCGCTCCTCAATCCCAGCACAACGATCGAAGATTTGGTGGTCGCTATCGAGGATCGTCTGCTGCAAGAGAACACCCTCATGGGACCTGATCATGCGAGCACGAACGATCGACGAGCCGCGATCGAGACGCTCATGCAGCTACCTCTGGAGGGCTCGCTCGCCGAACTCGTCGACGATGCAGCGAGCACGATTGTGGTCACCGATGCGCTCCGCCGTTTCGCTGGCGTCCTCCTGGCCACACCGCAATTCACCCTCGCAGGACTGCCGCCAAAACCATCGCAACGTGCCCCGCCCCGCCTGGTATTGCCCGAAGCCACCAGCCAGGCGCTCTGCGATGCACTCGCCCCTTCGATCGTCGATCCGCTGGCGCTCACCTGGCGATGTGACGAACACGGGCTAGTCATCGCCAGCGGATCCTCCTGATCCTCCTGATCGATCCGAGCGACAACGGTCTGCGTACCCGAGGAGTGCGGCCCTCTTCGAAGCCTCTGATCTCTGTCGACCCGCAAAACAGGCCCCGATCCAGATTCGCGCGCACGCGCACGCGCACGCTCACCACTCGGGCTCTAGCGGTCCTCGCCGCCTTCGCGCTCACGGGCCCCGCATGCGAGCGCCAGAGCGCTGCGCCTAGCCCTCCAAGCAACGCTGACATCGATACCGACGCGCCCGCGATCGCCTGGCAAGAGTGGCAGCGCGACTCCTTTGCCCGCGCCGCCACGGAGCGCAAGTTGATCCTCGTGACGGTCGTCGCAGGCTGGTGCCATTGGTGCCACGTGATGGACGAGAAGACCTACACGGATGCGGCGATCCGAACCCTGCTCGGCCGCCACTACATCTCCATTAGGGTCGATGCCGACGCCCGACCAGACCTCGCCGAGCGCTACGCAGAGTGGGGTTGGCCGGCGATCGCCGTACTCACCCCCGACGCCCGTCCGGTTCTCGAATTGCGCGGCTACCAAGAGGCCGCGGAGTTCGCCTTGTTGCTCCGTGAACTCGCAGAATCCGAGGCAGCAGGCACGCTCAAGGGTCGAAGGTCACCGCCCAAAAAGAAGCCGTCCGCAAAAAATACATCGCTCAGCACTCTCCGCGATCAGGTCAAAGCCCAACTCGACAGCACCTACGACAGCGATGAAGAGGGCTGGGGCCACCGACAAAAATACCCGCTCGCAGGCCCGATCGAGCACGCGCTGCTCCGCTCCCGGCTGCGCCCCGAGGATGAGCTGTGGGCAAAGCGGGCCCTCGCCACTCTAGAGAACGAACTCAAGCTCGTCGATCCGGTCTGGGGCGGCATGTACCAGTACTCCCTCTACGGGGTCTGGACACGCCCTCACTACGAAAAGATCGCCAAGGTTCAGGTCGGCGCGCTTCTCTCCTTTGCCCTCGCCTACAGGCGCAGCGGTGACCCCCGTTGGCTCGCGGCCGGCGACACCGAACTTCGCTATCTCCAGGATCATCTGGTCTCAAAGACAGGTGGATTTTACAGCGCCCAAGACGCAGACCTCCGCGACGACACGCGCACGATTCTCGGCGATCAGTACTACGCCAAGGGCGACGTTGAGCGCCGGGCCCTCGGCATACCGGGCGTCGACATGCGGATCTACGCCGACCTAAACGGCGACTTTATCCGCGCCCTCTGCAGCCTCGATGCAGTCGACGGTCGACCGCCCGGCGAGCGCTCTGTGGCCCTCGAGATGGCGATCGCCGCAGCGGAGCACTTGCTAACGAACCACCGACGCGACGACGCGACCTTCCGCCATGAAGCGGGCGTCGACGACACAAAGATCTACCTCCGAGATCAGGCGGCGGTCGGCCGCGGCTTTCTCGCCCTCTACCAAGCGACCGGCGAGCAGCGCTGGCTTGGGCATGCGACGCAGCTCGCAGATCGCATCCTCAGCGATCTGGTCGACCGCGAGCACGGCAGCTTCTTCGCCCACAGCAAAGATCCCGAAGCGGTCGGCATCTTCGCCGAGCGCCGCAGACCCCTCGAGGAGAACGGCGAGACCGCTCGATTTCTCATCGAACTCGAGCGCCTGCTCGATCACAAAGGCGAGCCTCTGCCCTACATCGCCGCGGCCGAAGCAGCGCTCCTCGATCTAGCCGACCCGGCGGCGATCAAACGCGAAGGACGCATGGTGAGCAGCTACCTACTCGCCCTCGAGGAGCTGCTCTTCACCTCGGTCGACATCACCATCGTCGCCGCCGACAAAGATGCCCGTGCGCGTCTGCTGGCAGCCGCCCGAGCGGCAGATGAGCCCCGCAAGACCGTCGATGTCAGCCCCCCCGGTGAGCGCTACCCCGACATCAAACGAGCGGCCGCTTACATCTGCTCGGAAAGCGCCTGCTCAACACCGATAAGCGACCCGGCCGAGCTAGGAGAACGCCTGCGGGTTTTCACCGCCGAACTCGACCGCGACAACTAAATCTGAAATTCGTGTCCATTCGCGTCTATTCGCGTCCGTTCGCGTCTATTTCACATCGCCCCCCATCGACTTCGCACTGCTCGTTATGCTCGCGTGCCCTTGCCGCGCGTCCGCCCCATCGCTGTCTTCCTCCTGACCTTCGCCTTGCTCGCGGTGATCGCTGGCGAGCGCCTCCTGCGACCGAGCGCCAACAACCACTTCAGTCACCTCGCCACCGGCTGGCTCGAGGGCCGCATGCACCTCGAGGGCCGACCGCCTGGTTATCCCCGGCGCCACAACGACTGGGGCCTGGTAACCACGCTAACGCTCGCAGAGGGCGACGAGATACGGGCGCTGCGTTGCCGCACAAACGCCTGCAAAGAGCGTCGTCAAAAGGAGCACATCGAACTCTGGTGGACCGAATCCGAGGGCCACATGGACACACTGCGGGCGTTCTCTCGCGGCGAAATCCGCAGCCGTCGACAAACTTGGTATGTGACCTTTCCGCCAGGTCCGGCGCTCTTCTTTGTGCCCGGTGTCGCTATCTGGGGTCTGGCCTTTGCCGACGTGCTTCTCACTGCGCTGCTCGCTGCGTTGATCCCTGCGCTGCTCGTCGGCTTCCTCGATCGCCTTCGCGGCACCGACCAGGGCCGCGGTCGCGAACACCTTTGGATCGCCGCCGCCTGGGCGCTCGCCAGCCCGGCGCTCTTTGTCGGTGCTCACGGTTCGGTGTGGTTCACCGCTCAGATCTGCGGTGCCCTCTTTCTCACCCTGCACATCATCACCGGCTGGGATGCCCGCAGGCCGTTGCTCGCCGGCCTCAGCCTCGGCATGGCCGTCGCCTGTCGACCGACGATGGCCCTTGCCCTGCCCTTCTTCGCCGCTGAGTGGTGGCGCACGGGCCATCGCCTGCGCAGCGCCCTCGCCTTCGCCGCACCGATCGCCCTGATCGGCGGCGCGCTCATGTGGCATAACGCCGTCCGCTTCGGCGACGTCTTTGAGTTTGGCCACCGCTACCTCGACATCCGCTGGCAGGAGCGCATGCAGAGCGTCGGCCAGTTCTCGCCGCACTACCTCCGCCGCAACATCGAGTGCATGCTCTGGCTCGCGCCGCAGCTCAGCCTCGGCGCGCCCTACCTGCGCTGGTCGATGCACGGCATGGGCCTTCTGCTCGCCTCGCCCTGGCTGCTGCTGCTGGCCGCCGCCCGCCGTCGCTTTCCGCAGCGAGCAGGCCTCCGCGTCGCCGCCCTCGCCCTCGCCCTACCGCCGCTCCTCTACCATAACAGCGGCCAGCTCCAACTCAGCTACCGCTTCGCCCTCGACTACCTGCCGCTCTTGGTGATCCTGCTGGTGGTCGGCGGCGGGTTGCACACGCCGATCAAGCGACGCACCTTCGCCGCGCTGGTGCTTATCTCCGGCGCACTCGCGCTCTACGGCGCCTGGAACTTCCAGCGAGCACCCGGCCTCATCTTCGTCCACGACCTCGCCTGGCCCTTTGGCCCCGAGTAGACAAAGCCGCGTGAGCTTGGCGGATCACCGACATGTCGAATAAGGCATGTCATGAATATCAACAGCTCGGAGCACTCGGAGCTTGTTGCAGTCGCGACCCCCCGATCGACGCACCCAGTCGCACCATTCCCTCTCGGGATCACCCGCAGGCCGGGCTTCCGGTCGGTTCTAGCGGATTCTCGAGCCGCCGCCATCGACCCGAAAAATCGCTCCGCAAGAAATCTGCGGATTGTCGGCAGATCCCGACGAACGCGAATAATTCGCTCTCGGGGCGCGACCTGTGGAAGCTGCCTGCATGCCCGACACCGCGAAGGTCCAGGCGCCCGCCGCTGCCATCGATCTGAAGCCCTTCTGGAGCTCCCCTGACGAGCGCATCCGCCTCTTCCAGGGCGACTCGCTCACGCTCCTTGACCAACTACCCGCGGAGTCGGTCGATACGATCTTCGCCGATCCGCCCTACTTCCTGTCAAACGGCGGCATGACCTGCAAAAACGGCAAGCGCAGCAGCGTCAACAAGGGCAAATGGGACAAAAGCCGCGGCGTCGAGGAGAACCACGCCTTCAACAAGCGCTGGCTCGCCGCCTGCAAACGCCTGCTGCGGCCAAACGGCACGATCTGGGTCTCCGGCACCAGCCACGTGATCTACAGCGTCGGCTTTGCGATGCAGCAGCTCGAGTTCAAACAGCTCAACGAAATCGTCTGGGAAAAACCAAACCCGCCGCCAAACCTCTCCTGCCGCTATTTTACCCACGCCACCGAATCGGTGCTCTGGGCCGCCCGCGACCGCAAGAGCAAGCACCACTTCGCCTACAAAGCGATGCGCGAGGAAAACGGCGGCAAGCAGATGAAAACCGTCTGGCGGATGACCGCACCCGGAAAATCCGAAAAGCAGCAGGGCAAACACCCGACTCAAAAGCCGCTCAAGCTCCTCGATCGCCTGCTGCGAGCCTCCTGCGTCGAGGGTGGCGTTGTCCTGGATCCCTTCAACGGCAGCGGCACCACCGGCGTCGCCGCGGCCAGGCTCGGCCACAACTACATCGGTTTTGATCTCGACGAGAGCTACCTAGAGCTCACCAAGCAGCGCATGCTCGCCGACAATCCGACCTGGGCCGGCCTCCGCGTCGTCGGCTGAACTCCGCCGAATCCTGTCTTTAGGGACAGGACAACGGCAGCACGAGTACCTCGGCCGCGATCCCGCGGCCAGGGACTCAACTAGATCTCCATGATCTCGATCTCTTTATTCGCGAAGATCGAATCGACCTGCTTGACGTAGGTGTCGGTGACCTCCTGGACCCGCTCGAGCGCCCGCTTGAGGTCGTCCTCGGAGATCTCTTTGTCCTTCTCGGCCTCCTTGAGCAGGTCATTGGCCTCGCGACGGGTCTTGCGAATATTGATCTTCGCCTCTTCGGCAAGGCCACTGATCTGCTTGACCAGGCCACGGCGGCGCTCCTCGTTGAGCGGCGGGATCGGCAGGCGCAGGACGATGCCATCGCTGTTCGGGTTTAGACCGAGCTGCGAGTTGTTCAGCGCTCGCTCGATCGAGGCGATCGAGTTGCGGTCGTAGGGCTTGATCACGAGCAAGCGCGCATCGGCGACGCTGACGTTTGCGACCTGGTTGAGCGGCACCGTCGCGCCGTAACTCTCGACCTTAAGACCGTCGAGGATCGACGGATTCGCCCGACCGGCACGCACCCTCGCCAGGTGCTTGCGGAGGCTCTCCACCGCCGTCTTCATGCCATCTTCTGCTAGCTCTAGGGCGTCGTCCTGCATCTCGTCTAGCTCCTCCCTCGCGGTGCCGTCGGACGTTCACAGTCCACGGGCCCAACGAGCGTACCTATCGGCTCGCCGCAGACAACGCGGCGGATGTTGTTGCGGGTGAGCATATCGAAGACGACGATCGGCAGGTTGTTCTCCTTACAGAGGGAGATCGCCGTCGCGTCCATCACGTTTAGGCCCTTGGAGAGCACATCGAGATAGGTTAAGCGGTTAAAACGCACCGCGTCTTTATTGAGCAGCGGGTCGCTATCGTAGACCCCGTCGACCTTGGTCGCCTTTAGCAGTACCTCTGCGGCAACCTCCATCGCCCGCAGCGCGGCCGCGGTATCGGTCGTGAAGTAGGGGTTGCCGGTGCCGGCCGCGAAGATGACCACACGCCCCTTCTCTAGGTGGCGAGTCGCTCGTCGACGAATGTAGGGCTCCGCGACCTCTTTCATCTCGATCGCCGAGAGCACCCGGGTGTAGATCCCGCACTGCTCGAGGGCGTCCTGGAGAGCGAGCGAATTCATCACCGTCGCCAGCATGCCCATGTAATCGGCGCTCGCTCGGTCCATGCCCGAAGCCGCCGCCGACATGCCACGGAAGATGTTGCCACCGCCGATGACGATCGCGACCTCGACCCCCAGACCGACGAGATCACCGATCTCCGTGGCCATGCCTCGCAGTACATCGGCGTCAACGCCGTAGCCCTGCTTACCTTGCAGGGCCTCCCCCGAGAGCTTGAGAAGAATCCGCGAATAGACCGGCTGGGCTGCGGGCTGCATCGGGAGCAGGTACTACCTTAAACGAGAAAGGGCGGGGAAGCCCCCGCCCTCTTTCCCCGAAAAAATGGGGCCGTGGAGATCAGGCGCGACGCTGGGCCGCGACCTCCTCAGCGAAGTTTTCGGATTTCTTCTCGAGCCCGTCACCGAGCTCGTAGCGAGTAAAACGACGGATCTTCACGTTCTCGCCGATCTTGGCGATCAGCTCCTTTAGAAGCGTCTCCACCGTCTTTTTGTCGTCCTTGACGAACTTCTGCTCCAACAGGCAGCGCTCGCTGTAGAACTTGTTGACCTGGCCGTCGACGATGCGGTCGACGATCTTCTCGGGCTTGCCGTCGGCGAGTGCCTTGGCGCGGTAGATCTCACGCTCCTTGGCGATCAGATCACCGTCGACCTCCTCACGGCTGACGACGAGCGGGTTCATCGCTGCGATCTGCATCGCAACGTCGCTGCAAAAGCCGCGGAAGTCATCCGTCACCGACACAAAGTCGGTCTCACAGTTGACCTCGAGGAGCACACCCACCCGGTTATTGGAGTGGATGTAAGAGACCACGAGGCCCTCCGAGGCCAGACGCCCCGCCTTTTTGGCGGCGGCGGCGAGCCCCTTTTTACGGAGGTAGGCGATCGCCTTCTCGATGTCGGAGTCACACTCCGCGAGCGCCTTCTTGCACTCGAGGAGACCCGAGCCCGTGCGCGCGCGCAGGGTCTTGATATCAGCTGCAGAGACCTTGGCCATGATGGGTTCCTTGTCTTGCTTGGTTCTCGTTAGTTGCCTAGTTGCCTAGTTTGCCGAGTTTCCCGGTTGCCTACTCGGTCGGAGGAGCAACGCCGAGCGGTCCCTCTTCGGGGCTCGCCGCGGCCTCGGGGGCCGGCAACTGGGTGCGACGGGAGACGATTTCGACCTTGGGGCCATCGCCACCGGTGTGCACGCGGATGGTCTCCGGCGCCTCGTGAGCGCTGACATCGTGGACCGCGCGGGCCTTGCCCATGCGGCCGCCCTCGATGCAGGCCTCGGCTATCCTCGAGCAAAAAAGCTTGATCGAGCGGATCGCGTCGTCGTTGCCGGGCACCACGATCTGGATCGTGTTGGGATCGGCGTTGGTATCGGCAACCGCAACCACCGGGATGTTGAGGCGGTTGGCCTCGGTGACCGCGATGTGCTCGCGCACCGGGTCGATCACAAAGAGCGCGCCCGGCAGCTTGTTCATGTCCTTGATGCCGCCCAAGTTGCGCTCGAGCTTGATCCGCTTGCGGTCGAGCATCAGCGCTTCCTTCTTGGTGAGCATGCCCGTGGTGCCGTCGTTGGCCATGCGTTCGATGTCGCGGAGCTTGTCGATCGACTGGCGGATCGTCTGCCAGTTGGTCAGCGTGCCGCCGAGCCAGCGCGAGCACACGTAAAACTGCCCGGCGCGGGCGGCCTCGGTGGTCAGCACGTCCTGCGCCTGCTTTTTCGTGCCGACAAAGAGCACCGGCTTGCCCTCGGCCGCGATGCCGCGGATAAACGCAAACGCCTTGCGGAAGAGCACCGCGGTCTGCTGGAGATCGATGATGTGGATGCCACCGCGGGCCCCGTAGATGTAGGGCTTCATGCGCGGGTTCCAGCGCTCGGTGCGGTGACCGAAGTGCACGCCAGCCTCCAAAAGCTCGCGCACAGTGATGATGCGTTGGCCCTCGCTGGGCTCGTAAGAGGCCTTTACCTCAGCGGCCTCCACAGCCTTCTCGGCCTCCACAACCTTCTCGGCCTCCACAACCTTCTCGGCCTTCACGGCCTCCACAACCTTCTCGGCCTTCACGGCCTCCACAGCCTTCTCGGTCTCCACGGCCTCGCTCTTGGTCGCCTCTGGGGCGTCGTTGGTCTCGGACATTTTTTTATCCTCTATCTTCGGCGTTGTTGCCTCTGCCCCCTTCACGGACCGACCGTACGCTTACGCTTCGACCTTTTTCTTCTTGGGTCGAGATGACGCAGGCGACGCCACGGCGATCTCCAGGGACATGTGGTTTTTGTTTTTCTTGGTTTCGGATCCCAAATTCCAGATTTAGATCCAGTTTGGGCTCCGGCGCGGCTCGTAACACGAATTTGAGCCGCGTGAAAGCCATGCGAGCGCCAAATGATGCCCCAGCGGAACCTCAGCGGGTCGGCGCGGGTCTCAAGCACGCCGCCGCGGAGGCAGGGCTCCCCGTTGAGCCAGTTGCGCATTTCGCGCTTTCAGCTCACAGAGAACCCCCCCGAAAACCCAGAAGACCACAGAGATGGAAGCTACTGCTATAAGCGAGGGCGATTGGTGCCCATGAGCCACCTCCGAATCATCGCTGGTCTCGCCCTGAGCACGGCCCTCGGCCTCGTCGCCGGCTGCTTCCGCGACGGATCTCCGCCGCCTGCTTTCCGCTTTAACTGCGAGGCCGACGCGGACTGCGAGCCGCTCACAGACGACGACGGCGAGCCCATCCTCGACGCCGACGGCGAGCCCTACGTCGAGCAGTGCATCGCCGGCCTCTGCCAGTTCAGCTGCTCCGGCAGCGTGCTCGATTTTATCAATCCCGCCGCCGTCAGCGACTGCCCGAGCGACCGCGACGGCTACACCTGCTTCAACGGCACCTGCAACCACCTCTGTGACGCCGCCGCGGATCCCTCGCAATGCTCGGCGCCGCAGACCTGTGTCGAGTTCGCAGAATTCGGCGACCTCGCCGACCTAGACAGTCTTCTCGAGCAACTGCCCCAGGAAAAACCTGGCCTCTGCGGCATCCTCTGCTCCGCCGAGGACACATCAACCTGTCCTGATGGACAGCTGTGTTTCGACGGCGCCTGCGTCGACCTCTCCGGCGGATTGCCGGGCGGCACAAGTTCCACCGACTCCACCGGCAGCACGACCTCCACCGGCAGTACGGGCACCACCGGCGGCTCGACCTCCTCCTCGACCGGCGACACGACCGGGAGCACTGGCCCATGAGCACCCATCCTCGCACCCGCGCGGGTCGTGTCCTGGCGGTCGCCTGCCTGGGACTCACCACCGCCTGCGCCTCCTTCGAAGCGCCCGGCCGCTATTCGCTGATCGACAGCCGCCTGCACATCGTGCCGGTACTCGCTGCCCGGACCTCGATCGAGACCGACTCAGAGCCCGCAGCCAGCGAAAGCGACACTCGCGAGGACACCGGAAATTCCGGCAAGCGGGTCACTGCGACCCACGCGGTACTCTGGACCGGCGTTGTCCTGGCCTCCCTCGGCGGCGCCGGCCTGCTCGGCTTCGGCGCCACCGGTCTCGCCAGCGACCGCAAGCTCAGCCGTGGCTACGAAGAGGACGGGCTCACCCACGAAGAGCAAGACACGCTGATCAAGCGCGGCGAAGCGATGAATACCGCGACGATCATCAGCGCCTCCGTCGGCCTCCTGGGCGCCCTGATCGCAGTCACCGCTTACGGCGTCGAGTACACCAAGTGCGGACGCCTGGCGCCCAAACGCCGCCGCTGCGACGAACGCTGATCTCGGACTCTCGGCCCGTCATCCGCGCTGCCGAAGTTCATGGCTCTGCTCGCACGAAGCTCTCCACTGCGAGGTTCGTTGCTGGTAGGTGATGACTCGATTGACCAGATGTTTGCTACCACCACTACCTGGGCTCAAGTTCGCCTGCGAGTGAGCGGAGCTGTGCGAGGTTTGTGATGATGAAACCGGTCTTCGTGGTCTCCACGATCTTCTCGGCCTGGAGGCGTCGCATCGTCCGAATCGCCGTCTCGACGGTCGTCCCGCAGAGATCCGCGAGTTCCTGTCGCGTCAGGGTGAAGGGCAGCGTTACCTCGCTGACTTCCGTTACAGTCGGCACAAAGCGGAGGAAGAGGGCGGCGAGTCGACGCTCGACCGTGCCGCTGGTGACCTCTTCGATCCTGTGGCACAGGCGCATCCCTCGACAGCTGATCGCATCGAGGAGGCCGCGTGTAACCCCGTTGAAGCGCTCCATGAGGCTGAGTAGGTCACCGCGGGGCAAGGAGAGGATCACGACTTGCTTGGTGGCTGTGACGGCGGTGCAGCAATAGGGGGCCCCCGCGTAGACCGCATTGCCACAGATGAGCTGCCCCGGACCGACTAGGCAGACGATCACGGAGCGACCCGAGGCGTGGGCCTTCGACAGCTTCACCCATCCAGTGGTTGGAAAGAGGAAGTGATCGCTCGTTCCTCCCTCGAGGAAGAGGGGCTCATGATGGGTGAAGCGGCGGCGGCGGAGCCCTGAGAGCATGCTCTGGCGGGCGGCCCTGGGGACGGCGTGGAGCATCGGGATCATCTCGATCTCGCGGTCGATGGGGCCCCGGTTCATCTCGTCAATGTCCTTCGCTGCCGCCGAGGCAGCCAGCTTCGGCGAGCAGGTCCCTCGCGTCGCTGGCGATCACATCCTGCCTCATCGCCTCCGAGCTGGTCGTCGCGGACGCGTACTCGAGGCTCTCAACCTGACCAGGGTCCTCCCAGCGAGGATCGGAGCGGATCCGCGTGAGCGCCTCCAGCTGCCTCGACTTGCGCTCCTCCGCGTTCGCGAGCACGTCCTTGTTGTGTCTGACCTTCTCTCGTTCGCAGTCCGCGACGACCGGTCCATGGGCGTGAGCGAGCGAGCTGGGCAGGGTCTCGCTGAGCTCGGTCGAGCCACCGTGGCAGGCCCCGACGACGAGACTAAGAGACAGGGCGCCACCGAGCCAGAGAGCGCCACGAAGACCGCTCCCATGCATCGTTTTCGTCATGCAGATCCATAATTTTCCTCGCTTAATCGACAGCATCGCATCATCTCCTCCTCTCTGAATAATCAACAAGCGATGAAGTTGCGTATGACCGATGTCAGTCGGCGTCGATTTTTTCTCGTTTTTTCTCTCCTCGCCCAGCTCCGCCTCAGCTGCACAAGGCAGAGGACCTCGCCATCGTTCATACGAAATTGAGCGCGA
>CAYYUP010000079.1:0-3104 GCA_964474905.1 uncultured Nannocystis sp.
GACCCTCCAGCAGCAACAACCGATACACCGGCAGCAGCTCGGAGAGCTCCACCCGGCCATCTTTTTCCTTTTCCTTTTTCTCTATCTCCGCGTCCGCCCGCATCTCGGCCTCTGCCTCTGCACCCGTTGCAAACGACCGACCCTCGAACGTTCGCGGATCACGACTTTTGAGCGGCGTATAGAGCTCTTCGATCGGCTCCCGTGATGCCTCTCGCGAGCGAATCCCCGGGATTTTGATCGTCGACACCTCCTCCAGCAGATCGACCAGATACTGCCGAAGATCGACACCTTGCTTCGCCGCATCTGCGAGCACCGGATCCGCAACCGCAACCGCAACCGGCCCGTGAAAGTGATTCACCTCGCTCTTATCGCCGAGCACCAGATCATGGCCGATCTCGTACGACTTGCCCTCGGTCTTATCGTCGCTCATCGAAGCGCACGCTACCACGCCCACGCGCCCCTCCACCCGACCTCGACGCACGCCACTCACGCAACCGCAGCGTTGATTGGGCGCCCTAGCTCGCCGCCCCTTGACCGGCGCTGATCATCGTCAACAACCGGCGACCGCGGGCTGTGATCCGCACCTTGATCGTTGGAGAAACAGCATCTGTCCGGTGCCGAATGAAGATCTTGCCTCTCCCCTGGGCGACCTGGCGCATCTCGACACAATCCCCTGCGGCTAGACGCTCGAAGGACTCGAGTTCCTCGCCGATAGAATCCAGCGCAATCTCTCGTCCCCCTTTCGCTCGCAGGTCCTCCAAAACCTCGAGATCAACCGGTACCAGCCGCGCTTGGATCAGCACATCCATCAGCTCCGGGCCAAAGCCGAATTCGTAGATCTCTGGAGCATAGGACCCGCGCAGAGCATTGACGTAGAGCCGCTGTAGCGGCCTTGTAGCTGAAGAATACGCGCTCTCGATCCGGGCGGCCCCGGTCAAGATATCCCGCAGCGGAGGGGGCTCGCCGCCGTGCTTTTGCCAGCGCTGGCTGAGCGCCTCCGCGGCCTCGTTATCCTTAACCAGCAACTCCGCGATCTCCAGCACCATGATCATCGCCGTGCTCAAAAACTGTACCTGCTTGGCGACCCCAAGATAACCATCGCGTACATCTCTATCGATCTCTTCGTTGAGCAGCTCATCCTGTGTCCTACAGAACTCCGCCATATGGCCACCGCTCGAAGCATCGGCGAGCTGGCCCATAGCGACGGGGTCACCTTTACATGCCTTGAGAAGCTTCTGGATCGCTGAAAAACTCTTCATGCTTGCTCCTGCTGGACCGGAGCAGCCTACCAAAATGCCCAGCGCGACGCCGCTGACCCGCGTCGAGGCTACGACCTTGACGCGATATTGGCCGCGCTCGCTGGAGAGAAGCGGCCTTTTGGTGCCGCGCCGGTTCTCTATCAACGGCTTGGAGGAAGAGCTGGTAGGACGGGCGAGGGGGGGAACCGCGAGCGAGTCTAGGACGTGCATCGGCCCCTTTAGGGGTCGACGCGCGATCCGACCTGTCTGAGGAGTGGGGCCCCCCCTCGTCTGTCCTCTGCGACAGCCTCCGCCTCTCCCCCCTAGGCATATGCATCACACACTCCTGCGCAAACCGCTTCGGCCCCCGATCTTCCGCATCACCACCGAACACCGCATTTTCCCCACATCGATTCAACCACCAACGACCTCTGACACTCAAGTATCCCCAACAACATCTGCACCATCACTCTCCTCAATTTCCACTCTCAACAGTGCCCTCCCCCGCCCGATGCTCTCCGGTCCTCCGCAGAACCTGTAGATGCACAGACTTCTGCATGTCCACGCCTAACCCGCATGACCTCCAGGCGAGCGAAATCGTAAGCAAGCAAACAGGCCCTCTCGCTTAATCATCCCGCCCACATGACCCAAACGAGTGATATCGTCCGCCATCTCGATCTAGCGATCGCACACCCAAATCAAGCAAAATAAATAGTTCCTTTTCGCCCATTTTGAGGATCGTGCAAATGCTGCTCATCTACGGACTTTCATCCATCAATATCGCTCATTTCCTCCCTGCTCCGCGCTCTCGAGAAGGATGAAAACGCAAGATTGTAGAAGTCTCCTTGTGGCAGGATTAGGCGCGGTGCTGGATTGCTACGGTGATACGCACGTGGGCTTAAAGCGCGCGAACAACGAGGACGCCTACCTGTGCGTGCCGGAGCTCGGCCTCTTTATTGTCTGTGACGGTGTCGGCGGCCGTGTCCACGGTGAGGTCGCCAGCGCGGCAGCTGCCGAGTTGATCCACGAATGGGTGCAAGAGAACCTCCCCGGGATCCGCGAACTGCCCCCCGCGGATCGCCCCAGCGCCCTTCGCATGATGCTCTCCCAGGCGCTCCAGCGGGCGAGCTACATGGTCAACGGCATGGGCCTCGCCGATCCTGCGCTACGCGGAATGAGCACAACAGCTGCGGTCCTGCTCCTCGACGAAGGCATCGCAGCACTCGCCCACGTCGGCGACTCGCGGATTTACCTCCTCCGTCAGCAAAAGGCCGAGCAGCTCACCGAAGACCACACTCTTGGCCGGGTCGCGCAGCGGCAGGGCCTACTCTCGGCCGAGAGCGCGGCCAGGCTGCGCACGATTTCAGAGGCCGTCGGCCTCCGCGACTACGTCGAGGTCGACCTCAGGTGTATGCAACTGCTCCCGGGTGATCGCTTTCTGCTCTGCACCGACGGCCTGCACGAGCACCTCTCCACGCTCGCGCAGGTCGCCGAGCTGATGGCCGCCCCCCTCGAAAAGATCGTGCCGCAAGCGATCGCCCTCGCCATCGACTGCGGCGGCGCCGACAACATCACCGCACTTGTGGTCGAGCAAGCAACGCCCACGCCGCCCCATCGTTAAGCGCGTCGCACTGCGCGATAGCCCCTCGGTCGCGCACATTCTTGCGATCGATTGCGGCAGCTCCTCGAGCACGACGGGTCGACACCGCACTCTCTTGGCACTGGCATGCACTCGTACCCGTACGGCGTATTGAAGACGCAGGAGTCATTCTTAATCGTCGCCAGACACAGCTGCCCCTTGCCGCATACGTTGCACGGGCCGTTGGCAACACCGGTCGTACCGGTCGTCGCCGACGTGGATGTGGA
>CAYYUP010000079.1:3204-27787 GCA_964474905.1 uncultured Nannocystis sp.
GTGGATGTGGAGTCCGCCGCCAGCGGCCGTCCACCTCCGGCTGTGTTATCACCTCGCGGTCATGCATGTCCTTGTGATCAATTGCGGCAGCTCCTCGATCAAGGCAGAGGTCGTTCACACTGAGCTAGGCACCCGTCACGGCGGCTTCTTGGTCGAACGAATCGGCGAGAAGGGGGGCTCTGTCGCCCGCCTCCTCTGGCGGGATCCCTGGGCGCAAGAACCGGACAATGCCCGCACGATCCAGGGCCGCGATCACACCGAAGCCCTCGCCCAGGCCCTGCCGCTGCTGCTCGATCGCCTCGCCCACAGCGACGCGGTCGAGCTCTCGGGCGTCGTCCACCGGGTCGTGCACGGCGGTGATCGCTTCGCCGAACCTGCCAGGATCAACGCCCAGGTCGAGGCTTCCATCGAGGCGCTCATCCCCCTGGCACCGCTGCACAATCCCGCCAACCTCGCCGGGATCCGGGCCGCCAAGGCGCTACTGCCCGCGCTCGAGCAGGTCGCAGTGTTTGACACCGCTTTTCATCAGACCCTGCCCCGCCGGGCCCAGGCCTACGCGATCCCGCAGGCGCTCGCCAAAAAGCACGGGATCCGCCGCTACGGCTTTCACGGCCCGAGCCACGCTTATGTGTCCCAAAGAGCAGCTTCATATCTCGGCGAAGACCTCCGAGACCTTCGCCTGATCACTTGCCATCTCGGAAGTGGTTGCTCGATCTGCGCCGTCGAGTACGGCCGCTCGGTCGAGACCAGCATGGGCATGACGCCACTCGAGGGCCTGGCCATGGGCACCCGCTGCGGTGATCTCGACCCCGGCGTGATCCTCCATCTGCTGCGCAGTGGCGAGCTCAACATCGACGGCCTAGACACCCTGCTCAACCGCCAAAGCGGCCTCTCGGGGCTCTCGGGGCTCGGCAATGACATGCGTGACATCGAGGCCCGCGCCGGCAGTGGTGACGAACATTGCCGCCTCGCGATCCACGTCTTCGCCCACCGACTGCGCAAATACATCGGCGCCTACGCGGCCGTGATGGGGGGCGTCGATGCGATCGTCTTCACCGCGGGCATCGGTCAGCACAGCGCGCTCATCCGCCACCGTGCCTGTCAACGCCTCGAGTTCTTGGGCGCACGCCTAGACGAAGATCGCAACCGCGACGCCCACGTAGACTCAAGCAGCGTTGGCTCGAGCGTCGCCGAGATCAGCAGCGAGCGCAGCCGAGTACGGCTCCTTGTGGTCGCCACCGACGAGCAACTCGAGATGGCCCAAGAGGCCGCAGCCCTGCTCCGCTCGCGCGACGCGGTGGGCATCGTGAGCGGCACTGGCAAAGCGCCTCTGCCCAACATACCGATCGCGATTTCGGCTCGCCACGTGCATCTAACCGCTGAAATCATGCAGGTGCTCTTTGGCGAGGGCCACCAGCTAACCCCTAAAAAGCAGCTCTCCCAACCGGGGCAATTCGCCTGCGAGGAGCGGGTCGACCTCATCGGCCCGAGGCGCGAGATCAAGGGCGTGCGCATCCTCGGTCCCGTCCGCTCGCGTTGTCAGGTCGAGATCAGCCGCACCGATGAATTTCGCCTCGGCATCGATGCGCCGGTGCGAGCCTCCGGGGACGTCACCAACAGCCCGGGCATCACTCTCCGCGGTCCTAAGGGACAGGTCCAGCTGAGCGAGGGAGTGATCTGTGCATGGCGCCATATCCACATGACCCCGAGCGACGCGAAGACCTTTGGTGTCGCCGATCGCGACGTCGTCGAGGTGGCCGTAAATTCGACCGCTTTGGGCCGTGACCTCGTATTTGGCGACGTCATGGTCCGGGTCTCCCCAAAATACGCGCTCGAGATGCACATCGACACCGACGAGGCCAACGCGGCCGACCTCAGCTCACACGCCGAAGGCCTGCTCGTGCCCACCGAGGGCGCCGCCCGGCTGACCATGCGCAAGGTCGTGGCCAGCCGCTTGGTCTAAATTGCCGGGCGCAAGCTCGCCATCGACGCCCGTAAATGCCCGCATTAGGAGTCGCGGAATCGGCCGATCTCAGGGCGCTAGACTTGACCTGAGTGCACGGATCCAATTGATCGGGCGCGGTCGGTCACTCCTCAACTGAGCCTACGCCCTTGAGCTCGCGGGAGTAGCCGTCGTGCCCGAACCGAGCTGCCCCAGGAGACATGATGATGACCACCCGCTCGACCCTGTACGCAAAGATCTTTGTGCTCCTCATCGGCCCGACGCTGCTCGCCTGCGGATCCACCGACCCAGGAGAACAGCAGTCGGTCGAGGCCCTCGCGAATAACCCGCAAGCGATCGGCTCGGCGCTCACAAAGACTCCGCTCAAGGGCCTCAACCCTAGGCGTCCACTGCCGGGCACACCCGGCGCAGACGCCTGCCGATCCTGCCCAGGCAAGGTGATACACACACGAGGCGGCTGCCGCTGCGCCCCCTGCCCACCCGGCAGCCACGCTCGGGGCGACTCCTGCGAACTCTGCCCGGCGGGCACCTACGGCAGCGATGGCAAGTGCCTGTCCTGTGCGCCAGGTACTGTCGCCCCGGGCGAAGGAGCGACCGAGTGTTCGCCCTGCGCCTGCGGCCAGTCGCCCTCGCAGGATCAAACGACCTGTAAACCCTGCACAGCCGGGACCTTTAGCGCCAACGGCCTCTCGTGTCTGAGCTGTGCGCAGGGATCGATCAGCAATGCAGGCGCCTGCGTGTGCACGCTCTGCGGGCCCGGCCAAGGCGCGAGCAAAAACAGCTGCAAAGCGTGCCTTGCGGGCACCTACAGCTCAAATGGAACTTGTGTTCACTGTCCACCTGGGACCGTCTCCAGCCAGCCAGGCGCGACCTCCTGCAGCTCCTGCACCTGTGGCAGCGAGCCCTCCGCGGGCAATACATCGTGCAAGCTCTGCCCCGCCGGCACCTTCAGCGACGGGAGCGCGTGCAAGCCCTGTGGCCGCCAGAGAACATCCTCGAAGGGCGCCTGTCAGTGCGCTGCATCGAGGGGCTAAACCAACAACACCAACGCGGCAGGGCGCGCACGTGCGCTGGCTGACACACACCGGTCGACAGAGCGCTGTTAGGATGGGCGCGAGTGTCCTCGGACATCACCACCCAGGCCGATGGAGGAGTGACCGTCGCCGAGGCTGTCGACGTCGACAACGACAGCGATGTGCCGGCGCGAATCGGTCGATTCTATATCTTCCGCCTGCTCGGCGAGGGCGGCATGGGTCGGGTCTTCCTGGGCTACGACGAGGAGCTCGATCGTAAGCTGGCGATCAAGCTATGGCACGGCCAGGGCGACTCTAGTGTTCGGGTACGGATGCTCCGCGAGGCCCAAGCGCTCGCCCGCCTCTCCCATCCCCACATCGTCACCGTGTACGAGGTCGGCGAGGAGCAGGGCCGCGTCTACCTGGCGATGGAGTACGTCGAAGGCGACACTCTGCGGCGCTGGGTGCAGGACAAACCGCGCTCCACCTCGGCGATCCTCGGCCGCTACCTGGAGGCCGGCAGCGGCCTCGCAGCCGCGCACAAAGCGGGCATTCTCCACCGCGATTTTAAACCAGACAATGTGATCGCCGGCGCCGATGATCGTGTCCGGGTCCTAGACTTTGGCCTCGCGCGAGCCGACCGATCGCTGCTCGCAGGGGATAGCCTCAGCAGTGAGCCGGTGATCCGAGTAAGCGGCGCTGACCGAGTTCTTGACGTGCCGATGACCATCGCCGGCACCGTGCTCGGCACCCCCGCCTACATGCCCCCGGAACAGCTGTGGGGCGCGGCCACAGATGTCCGTTCGGACATCTTTTCGTTCTCGGTCGCATTTTGGGAGGCGCTCTTTGATGTCCGCCCCTTCCGTGCAGATTCTATCCGCGAGCTCGGCGAAGTGATCCATCGCGGCGTGCTCGACGAGGGAAAAAGCGGTCGTCGGGTGCCCAGACGACTACGTACCGTGCTCGCAAAGGGACTCGCCGCCGATCCCAATGATCGATGGCAGACGATGGACGAGCTGCTCACCGCGCTCTCCCGCAGGTCTAGGCGCCTCCGCTGGCTGCCTCCGATCGCGGTCGTGCTGGTCCTGGCGCTCATCGCAGGCATCACCATCGGCCTCAGTACCTGGCGTACAGACCAGGCGATCACCGCTTGCCAAAACAAAGCCCGAGCCATGGATGCGGTCTGGAACGATGCCGTGCGCAGAGACCTGCGAGCGACCGCACTCGCCACCGGCTTGGACTACGCGACCGCCTCAGTCGCCCGCCTCGAGCCGATCCTTAACCGCTACGCCGCGGCCTGGCAGAGTTCGGCGATCAGCCTTTGTGAGCAGGATATCCGTGACACCAACTGGGCCCCTGAACTCACGATCGAGGCCCGAGCCTGCCTAGAGGAGCGCTCCTGGGCCCTCGAGACGCTGGTCGTCGAACTCTCGAATGCGACGCTCGCTCGTCTCCAGCAAGCATTGCCCGCCGCCTTTGCCCTGCCGGCGATCGATCGTTGTCTCGATCCGACCTGGCTCCGCGAGCGCCCCTCGCCGCCGAGCGACGCTATCTCCAAGGCCGAGATTGACGCCCTCCGCGAGGCGATCGAACGTACCCGCTCCCTCGAAGCACTCGGCAAGATCGACGAGGCGCTGCCGATCGCCGAGACCCTCGTCGAGCGGGCCGATGCCCTCGGCTGGAAGCCCCTGCGAGCGCGTACACGTCTGCTCGCCGGCCGCCTTTCCGAGCAACAGGCGATCGATCGAGCTGCCGAGCACCTCGAGTCGGGATTTTTCACGGCCCTCGAAGCGGACGAAGAGCACCTCGCCGCCGAACTCGCGACACGCCTGGTGGTCGCCATCGGCGTCGACCTAAGACGCCCCGAAGAGGGTCACCTCTGGGCGCGCTGGGCCAAGGCACTGATCGACCGCCGACCTGTGGGCAAAGCGATGCGCCTGGCTGCACTCAACAGCCACCTCGGGATCCTCGCGCATTCGGAGGGCAAGCTCGATGCGGCCGAACACGCCTGGCACGCGTCGCTCGCGATCTACCAGTCGATCCTCGGTCCCCATCATCCAAACATCGCCAAGCTCCTCAACAACCTCGGGGCGCTCCACGATCTCAAGGGCAAATCCGACGAGGCCGCCCGCCTTTGGGAGCGCGCTCTCTCGATCTGGGGATCGAGCCTTGGCCCCGATCATCCGACCACCGCCGCGGTGCACGTCAACCTCGGCCTGGTCTACGAGCGACGGGGGCAATACTCGAAGGCTCGAGCTTCGACCGAACGAGCACTGGCGATCTGGGAGCGCTCCCTCGGTCACGACCACCCCAAGCTGGCCCCAGCGCTCAACAACATCGCTCATGTTCAACTCAAAAAGAAGCAGTTCGCCGACGCGCTCGCGACCTACAGGCGAGCTCTCCAAATCCTAAAGAAGGCCTTTGGCACCGGCAGTCGATCGACGATTGAGCCCATCCTGGGATCCGCCAAGGCCCACGCAGGCCTCGGCAACATCGAGGCTGCGGCCGCAAACTACGAGCGAGTCAGGGCGATCGAAGAACTACATAGCAATCCCGATGGCATCGCCTATGTAGATTTTCAGCTCGCGATTCTCTTTTTAGTCATCGATCCTGAGCGCGCCGAGGGCCTGCTCCTCCGGGCGACCAACCGCTACAAAGACCTGCACGGCGAGCGCAGCAATGAGGTGCTCCAGACCCTATTGGCGATCGCCGAGGAGAACCTCGACATCGGCCGACCCGCAGCGGCGCGGCCCCTCGTCGAGCGAGCGCTAGCCCTCGCCAATACCGACGCCAAGCACCCCGCAAAGGGCAAAACGCAGCCTACACAAGCGAAGCTCGACCCCGAAATCATCGCCAGTGTGCACTTCGTTCTCGCCAGGGCGCTCGCCGATACCGACAGCGAGTACCCGCGGGCCATCCGCCTCCTCGCTCGCGCAGAGTCACTCTACCTCGGTCTCGAGGACCCTCCAAAAGATGCCCTCCAAAAGCTCCGAGCGCTGCGCAAAACCCTCGCAAAATTGCCCCCCCTAAGACAGCATGAATGATCCCCACCGACTCCTCCGCACGATTCGCGACTCGATCATCGGTCGGCACCACGAGATCGACGGCCCCTTCGGCCCACGTCTGGTCATGTACGCTGATTACACCGCCTCGGGGCGATCGCTAAACTTCATCGAGGACTTCATCCGCGAGCACGTACACCCCTATTACGCAAACACACATACCGAGAGTTCCGCGACCGGTCTGCAGACCACACAATTCCGCGAGGACGCCCGAGCGCTGATCAAAGAGGCGGTCGGCGGCAACGACGAAGATGTCGTCATATTCGCGGGCTCAGGGGCCACCGGGGCGATCCACAAGCTTATCGAAATCCTCAACCTGCGGATCCCCGCCGACTTGGACCAGCGCTACAACTTCCAGGCGCAGATACCCGAAAGTGAGCGTCCTGTCGCCTTTATCGGCCCCTACGAGCATCACTCCAACGAATTGCCCTGGCGCGAATCGATCGCCGACGTGGTTGTCATCGACGAAGATGAGAACGGCAAGCCCGACCTCCAACTCCTCGAGGAGGCGCTGCTCCGCTACCGCGATCGAAGCCTGAAAATCGGCTCGTTCTCGGCCGCCTCGAACGTCACAGGGATAGGCTCGGATACCCACGGTATCTCGGCTATGCTCCATCGCCACGGGGCCCTCGCTTTCTGGGACTTCGCCGCCGCCGGTCCCTATGTCGATATCGAGATGAACGCCTCGGCCGACAACTACAAGGACGCCATCTTCATCTCGCCCCATAAATTTATCGGAGGTCCTGGAACCCCGGGTGTCCTGGTGGTCAAAAAGCGCCTGCTCACCAATAGAGTACCGACAGTGCCTGGTGGCGGAACCGTCGCCTATGTCGGCCCCGATGAGCACCGGTATATCGAAGACAAAGTCGCACGCGAGGAGGGCGGCACCCCCGATATCGTCGGCGCGATCCGGGCAGGTCTGGTCTTTGGACTCAAGCAGGCCGTGGGCACAGACCTCATCCGCGCCCAGGAGGACACATTCCTCCGACGGACCATCGCCCGCTGGCATCAACATCCTAATATCCACATCCTCGGCAACGAGAGCGCCTGGCGCCTGTCGATCGTCTCGTTTATGGTCAAGCACGACGAACGCTACCTCCACCACAATTTCGTCGTCACTCTGCTCAACGATCTATTTGGCATCCAGACCCGCGGCGGCTGCTCCTGCGCAGGCCCCTACGGCCACCGCCTGCTCGGGATCAACCTCGTGACATCGCACGAGTACCAGTGCGAGATCCTGCGCGGCTGTGAGGGCATCAAGCCAGGCTGGACCCGCATCAATTTTAACTACTTCATCTCCGAGCGGGTGTTTGAATTTGTCCTCGACGCGATCGAATTCGTCGCGGAGCACGGCTGGCGGTTCTTGCCACTCTATCGATTCTCTCCGGATACCGGCCTCTGGAACCACCAAGACTGGCAACACAATGCCAGCATGCGCCTTCAGGATGTCACCTATTCGGGCGACAAACTCACCTTCCCCCACGGACACCTGACCACCGATGACTCAGCGCTCGCCTCGTACCTAGAGCAGGCGCGTCACCTCGCCAAGAGCTTGCCGGGGGTCCGCCCTGCACCCGAGAAATACGACCAAGCCTGTGTCTCTAGCCATTTTGAGACGCTGCGTTGGTTCCCGCTGCCACACGAAATCGGCACACCGGTGGGCTGAATCAGAGCTTAAACGCATGCGTGTAGATCTGGCCCCGCTCCGCCTTGCCAAACCTCGCCGTTTTCGCCGCAGAGGCCACACAACGGCCAAGAGCGACACCCTTGAAGGGTTTTAGCGCATCGGCGCTAGCCACCGTACCATCGGCAGAGATCATCAACTTGACCTTGACCTTCATGCCCGGCAGCGCGCCGAGCTGACTGCACTTTGCAACCTCGATCTTCCCCAAAACGGCGCGAATATCCGCGCTCGTGAGCTTCTCCGGGACCTCCGCACTCGCCTTCTCGGGGCTTGCCTTCTTTTTGGCTTTGCTCGTGCTCTTCGTCTTCTTGCGATCCTTGTGCGCGGTCTTGTTCGTACTCTTGCTCGATCCAATGTCCGCAGCGCCACTGCCATTTGCATCGACGTCCGCCGCCGGCTCGCCATCGCCTTGATCACTCAACGAATCGGCGCCGGGATCCGCAGCCGAGTCCGCGTCCGATGCAGGACCCGCAGACCCCGGAGGCACAATGCCAACTGCAGGCTTTACATCCGCAGCGAGTCCTCCCTGGCCGGGTTTCAGCTTATCCTCGAGGCTCGCTATCTCGGCATCCGCCACCTGCGGCTCCGTCTTTGAACCCTTATCACCGGCAAACATCACCCACGCTCCAAGCCCTAAGAGCACGGCAAGCGCTGCAAATAGGGGCATTCTGCCTGCCCGCGACTCTACGGTCTCTGTACCCACCTGGGCCGCCACCTGCAGCTCCGTTGCGCCCGCCTGCAGCTCCGTTGCGCCCGCCTGCGACTCCATTGCGACTACCTGCGATTCCGTGCTGACCGCTTCGAGCGCGTCGGCCATATCCCCGACCGTCGGAAAGCGCTCCGTCGGAAATTTGGCGAGCGCCCGCATCACAATAGCTTCAATACCCGGGGGCGCATCGAGATCGCTGGCTACGGCCTCGAATGTCGGCGGGCTCGCATTTACCTGTTTGCTGATAATACTGACAAATCCACCATCGTTAAAAGGAACCCGCCCTGTGATCATTTGATAGAGGATAATACCAACTGAGTAGATATCCGTCCGCGCGTCCAGGGGCAAGCTCTGGGCCTGCTCCGGGGACATATAGCGGGCCGTGCCCATCACCATGCCGGTCTCGGTGAGGTCATTATCGGTGGAATCGTCGTTGATGATCTTGGCGATCCCAAAGTCGAGCACCTTGATAAAGTCGGGATCGCCGTTTTTGGTGATCCGCAGGCAGTTTCCAGGCTTGACGTCGCGGTGGATCACCCCCTTGTCGTGAGCCGCCTGCAATGCCCGGCAGATCTGGATCGCGATATAGCGCGCCCGCTGCCAGTCCATCGCGCCGCCCTGTTTCAGGGTATCGCAGAGGCTCTCGCCCTCGAGGTACTCCATCACGAAGAAGGGCCGCCCCGAGGGCGAGTGGCCGAAGTCCGTGATATCGACGATATGATCGTGACGAATATCCGAGGCCGAGCGAGCCTCCTGCAGGAAGCGTTGGGTGATGTCTTCGCGGTCGACGAACTCGGCCCGCAGGATCTTGATAGCGACCTTCTTACCGATCACGGCGTGCTCAGCGAGAAAAACCTCGCCCATGCCTCCGCGACCAATCCTCTCGATCACCCGATATCGATCGGCGAGCAACGTCTTGCTGGAAACAGCCATCGACAGCACGCTATTTCCTGAGAGGACCGCGGTTTGTAGTTCTTCGCTCGTATCCGTCACCAGCTGCAGGATACCTCACAAAGGAGCGCACGTTCACTCCTTGTGTCGTGCGGTATTGGTCTCGCGAAGGCACGAATATTGACGGAAAACGGATTCGCTCATTCGACGAGGGTGATCGCGATCGTATCGAGCACCAACAAACCGTCATAAACACCGGTGTCCCAGACTTCTTTTATATCCGTATCTGCAGGATAGGGGTAATGGGTTCCATAATTGAGAGACACTGAGATTTTTACATCGCCACCGGTCTCTGGGACTCCGCCGATTGTACCCGTCACGAGCCGCTCAACCTTGTCTCCTTCGGGCGAAAGAGCCCCGTTTTCAGCATAGGATTGGTAGCAGCCCGGCAGACACTCCGGAAAATCATCTTTGTCGAGGTATAGATGCACATGCCCATGTTGACCCACGCCTGGTTCGTCATCAAATGCGGGGTTCACGAAATCAAAGTTGATCGCGGCGACTTCGGCCTCTAGATCCTCCCCCGCCCGCAAGAGTTCGCCCGCAAAAGGCTTAACTATGCCGACATGTGGCAATCCGTCATCAAGCCAGAAGAGCGAACGGGCGAGCGCACTGGGGTTCGTGTATTCGGTGCCATCGGCTCGAAATGCCTTCGCTGTGAGCCGATGAATACCGGCCGTGCTGCCCGAGAGATCCGCGAGGAATATCAAGCCGGCATCGAGGTCCCCCTCGATGATCGTCACCAGAGGCTGGCCGTCCAACATCACCTCGATGTAGTCCTGGCCCTCGACCAACGAGAGGCTATCACCCGTGATGCTGATTTGAATGAGATCAGCGTCGTCAATCAGGATCTCGCGTAGCGGCTCCGGCCCCTTGATTTGGAGGCTCGGCCCCGTATTATTTAGACAACGATGGAGAATCGAGCAGACCTGTGTCTCCTTGCAGTCCGCATCGACCTGACAGGAGAACACTCCATCGGCATCTCCGTCAAAATCCGCTGTAAAGCAGGCTCCGATGACCGGAGCGAGCAACAACGAGAGACCCGCGATCATCCTTTTGTGCATTTCAGAACCTCCCCGCGAGCGTAAACCCGGCGATTCGCCTACCGACACTTGGAGCGAGCACAACGCCCCCAGGAGCCTCCCTGGTCCGACTCTTGGCGCTCGCGTTGCCCGCGGACTTACGCCTCTTGAGACCTACGATCATCAGCGCTGCACCGGTGGCCAACAGCGCGCCACCGGCAGCAAACGAGACGATCTGCAGAGCCTGAGCGCCTCGACCCGAGTCGAATTCTTGCGTCGCTTGATCGAAGGTGAGCTCATTTTGATTGCCGTTGAAGACCTCGTCCACGGTTGCGCTGTGGCGCGCGGCCTTGAGCCCAAATGCGGTGCCACCCCCCGCGGCGATCCCCCCACCGAGAGCCGCGAGAACAGCCCCGGAGATGATGAGCCCTTTGCCCGTGTCGCCGCTTGGCGAGCGATCGTCGGCGGGCGTCGTCGGATCTCCTGCGGCCGCCGTCGATCCGGCCGGCCCTGTCGGCGACGGCTGCTCCGCCCCCGCTGACTCGTCGGCCGACGACGTCAGCGCAGCATCGTTTTCTGCGAGTTTTGCGTCGACTTTTTCCAGGTACTCGTCGACCGACGCGAGCGTCTCCGTATCCTCCGGGTCCTGCTCGCTCCGATACTTCTCGAGCAGCCGTTTCGCGTGACGCAGGTGCTTGATGTCACCGTCGCTCTCGAAGGCATCCAGGCGCGCCGAGGCGATCGCGTAGAGGATCATCGAGCGCGTAGCATCGTACTCAGAGCTATCCGGCAGGGTGCCGAGCGCATCGACCCAGCTGCTGATCGCCCGCTCGTAGTCAAACGCCTCGAAGGCATTTTGCCCCCTCTCAAAGAGCACCTGGACCTCGACTAGTGGATCCTCATCGTCGCTGGCGAAGACCACCGGACTCGCGCTTGCGAGTGCCAACGATACTCCGATAGCGCTGAGTTTTGCCCCGATCGCAATACGTCGCACCAAAGGATCCTACGCGCGGAGAGAGGCGCGCCTCAACCGGAATCTGCTCATCTAAATCGCCCTCGCGAGCGATTGCGCGCCCCATTTTCACGTTTTCCCCCTGAGTACAGCCTCGATATCAGCCCGATTCGGGGAGCGTTTGGAAGATCTGTGGATCGATATCATCGGTCTCGCGCTTGTAATCGATGACATCCCGGAGGATCTTAAACGCAGCTGGCCGCGCCCGGCGCAGGACCAACATCGCACTATTGGAGCCAGCGCGCACTGCGATCGGCACGCCGCCACCGTACTCGGCCCAGTGACCGCAGAGCAGAAGATTTTCGACCGGTGTCAGGTAGTGGGCGACCTTATTGCGCATATTTGCGCGGGTCGGTCGACCCGCCATGATCGACCCCTCTTTGTTGCCGGTATAGCGGCGGTGGGTGATCGGCGTGGCGATATCCATGAGTTCGATATGCTCGCGGAGGTTCGGCGAGAGCCTAGCGGCGACTCGATCGATGAGCACATCAGCGTACGCCCGTTTGAACTCCTGGTACTCGGGTCCGCGCGCGTAGTCGGGGCCAGTCTTCCACTTATCACCATAGTTAATATTGGCAGTCGTAAAAAATGTCAGCGTGCCTTTGCCCGGCGGAGCTAGGCTCGGATCGCGAAAGGAGGGCGCGAGCACGCTGATCCCCGACGTCCGCGGATCCGTAGAAGTGTGATCCGTACGGGAGACATCGTCACGGGTGAGCATGACCAGCTCCTCGCCAAAGCCAAGCTCCTCCGCTGGCGCGTCCAGACCGATCGACACCATCACCGCCGAGTCGTAGATATCCGCGCTGCGCATCTTCTCGATCAAACGGGATCCGATCGCCCCCTCGGGCAACATCCGCGTATAGAGAGTCTCGACATCGCAGGAGGCGAGTACATAGTCGCAGGCGATGGTGTGCCGCTGCGGATCGCGAACGCCGACCACAACCTCGACTCCCGCGACCTTGCCACCCTCGACCGCGATCCGCTCGGCGCGGGCCCTGTAAACGATGCGGCCGCCAAAGCTCTCGCAGGCGCGACCTAAAAACCGCGGGAACTCGAGGCTGCCCCCCGGCGGCGGCATCTGATAATCACCGTGATAGGCCCAACCGACCGGCGTCAAACAGGAGAGCAACTGCGCCTCTGAGCAGAAGATCTGCTTTATGATCGGCGCCCCAAAATGCTTGTCGATGCCCGCCTCGGTATCGTCGCCGACGTAGCGACCAAAGGTGAGGCCGACTTTTCCCATGCGCATCCCGTAACGCGCCTTACCGAGCAACGACATGGTCTCCATCGCCCGCATACTGCCTTGCGCCATCTCAGCGTACGCATCGCCGATCGCTCGCGACGCGTTGAAGAACTTGCGAACGCCCGCCTCCTGCTCGGGGTGATCGGCGATCACCTGATCGCGGAATTCGTCGGGCTTGTCGGTGAGCAGATAATTAAATGAGTCCCCCAAGTAGCGACGGATCCGACGCAAGTCGGCAGTCGGCGGTGCACCGGGGCCGATGAAATCAAAAATCCGCCGCACCAAGCCCTCGGGACCGCAGAGGTTCAGCCAATGAATCGCGGTGTCGAAGATGAATTTTTTTCGGCGAAATCCTGCGAGATAACCGCCCGGGCGCGCGTCCATCTCGAGCACACATACCGAGAGCCCGGCCTTTGAGAGCAACGCCGCAGCGGTCAAGCCCCCCATGCCCGCACCGATCACAACGACGTCCACGCGCTCGGGGGGAGGGCTTGCCATGATGGCGCCGACCATACGCCATTTAGCGGGCCTCAAAGGTCCAATTTGCCGCGGAAAGCTCTATTGGGGCCAATTCAGGAGCTTTGTCGCTCCCGATCCAAGTGATCCACGGGCCAACCGATCTCTCGACGGGATCGCTGGCGCGGCTCGGCTACGGCGCCGCGCGGCCCTTTAGATGCCGCGGGTACTGCCAGCGGCCGACCTCCTGCTGCACCCACTCAAAATAAAAGCGCACGCCTCGGTCCGCTTCGCTCTTGCCGTAGCCGCCCATCTCCGGGTGCGGACCACTACCCGACTTGCCGGTGATGCCCTGACTAAACGCGCTGTGAAAGAGCAAGACGGCGTTTTTCGCGGCCCTGTAGTCCCTGAAATAGGCGCGCATGATCTCGAACTCATCGGCCTCGTACTTGCCCTCGTTCTCGTAGGGATCATGTCGCTGCATCTCGACGTTGACGACAAAACCCTCGTCGGGGATCGGCATCTCTTTTTGGATCACGCGTACGTCCATACCGGGGTAGGTATCATCGGTTCCCGAGTCCTCGGTCGGACAAACGCCGACCTCGATGCCCGGCGCCACCGCGTCAAACCACGCGCTGAGCTTCGCCTTTTTGTCGGCGCCATGCGGTTCGCGAAAGAGATCGTGATCGACGCGTCGGTGGTTGTATTCGTGCATAATATCGACAAATACATTGCGCAGATGCTGGTCTCGCAGGTAGGTCGCGGTCTCGACGATCGCCCGCTGGATCGCCGCCTCGTCCCGCAGCTCCTGGTCCTTGCGCGGCGAGAAGAGCCCGACCATCACCACCATGCCGCGCGCGTCGGCTTCGCGCACCAGCCAGGCCAACCGCTCGGCAAACTCAGGCCGCAGGGCCCCCTCTTCAGTGTACCCATTACGACCGGCGGCGGAATCCGGCCATCCACCGTTGCTGCCCTGTATGTATACACCAACGAGGTTGATCCCGTGAGCGGCGAGGTTGTCGAGATTACGGATATGACGCTCCGTGATCGCCTGGGTCGCCAGCGCATTGCCCCAACGGATGCCCCAAAGCTCTACCGGCTGTCCCCCGAGATAGGCCCGTCCCGCTCGGATCTCAAACTCCCGCGTGGGCCCGGTCGTCGCCCCCACGATGCTCGAGGTCGTCGCCAGCGCGGGCGCTTGCGCCTCGTGATCGGCGCACTCTTTACACTGTTTACATTCTTCACACTTCGCATCCGCGGCCAACTGCGGACCACATGCGATCGTCAGGGTGAGAGCCATGATCGGGCGCAGCATGCCGGCATGATAGCCGGCAGCAGTCGACTCGCCGCAGCCGCCCGTGTGAGGAAGCAGATAGGGCTCATCCAGGGTGGGCTGCGCCGCAGTTCGGACAACTTGTGGTGGCGAGGGGCAAGAAGCGGGTGCTGCAGTAGGCGCAGAGCAGTCGGCCGCCGGCCCCGGTTGTGACAACCGCCTCGCGATCCCCAGCCGGATCACCGCCGCTAGCAGCAACGCCAACGGCGATCCGGTGCATGAAACGAAGGAGGCCAGCGATATGCACCACCGGATCCTCCAGCTCGTCAAATCCCGGTACTGAACTCGCCTCTAAGGAGTCGGGACCCATCGTAAACCCCCTCAAACGGTAGGTTTCGATGTTCTCTAAAAGGTCGCCAAGGAGTTCCGGCGGCAGGCTCTTCACCGTCGCCAGGGACTCTTCGACATAGTTCTCGTAGCCCTCGACGTAGATGCCCTTGGCGACAAAAACCCGCAGCTGATCGTCGTCCGCCCAGTCATCATCGTTGTCCTTGGTCTTGGCGATTTTACTGTGATCTCTCTCGAGTCTCAGGGTACCTAGGTGATTCTCGATCTTAAACTCGGGACGAATCCATCCCATGTCGTACTCGAGATTGACCCGCATCGGCACGCCCTCCAATCGGGCCCGCAGTTCGACCTCGTCGTCGTCCTGCAACGGCTTTATTTTTGGGTTTTCAAGAGTGCCGCCGAGTTCCTCCAAGAGCTGACTCGCCACCCTGAACTTCTGCTGATCGTCGAAGTCATCGAAGCCCCGCAGGCGATCCGGCCACGGCGATCTCAGAGCTGGAGCCGCCCCCTCTCCAGTGTCGACATCGTCATCCTCCAAGCTCGGAACGCCGCCCACCAACGAGCGAATAAAGTCGAAGATTCCCATGCCCGAGATCTTGCCTAAAGCTACCGCCGACGGCCAGCGCAAGCGCGATCGACAGATCCAGCAATTGACGATTTCGCGCTATTTGCCAGTGTTCATTGGTGCGAACCCAAGCAATACGCCCAAACAGTGGCGAACCGCGGGTCTGGAGCCACACGACCGGTCGGCGTCGCACCATCGGGCGCAGGATCACTCGGCGCTCGACCCTGCACCACAGTGCTCGCGGAACCCACTATCGCTGTACGATAGGCGCAAAGGGAGCCCTACCATGACAACTCGACGTCTCATCCATCGCCTCGCACTCGCCCTCCCCCTCAGCGCAGCGCTCATGCTCAGCTCGCCGGCCGACGCTTTGGCGTTCTGCGGCTTTTACGTCAGCGGTGCGGACGCACAGCTCTACAACAACGCGACCCTAGTCGTGCTGATGCGCGAGGGCACTCGCACAGTCCTGTCGATGCAAAACAATTACCAAGGGCCGCCGGAGGATTTCGCGATGGTGATCCCGGTGCCGGTCGTCCTGCAAGAGGACAACGTCAAGACACTGAGCAACGAACTTTTCTCGCACGTCGACCGGCTGTCGGCTCCGCGCCTAGTCGAATACTGGGAGCAGGATCCCTGCTACGTCGAGCCCCCCTGGGATGGAAATCCCATGGTCCGCAGCAGCATGCTCATGCCCTCACCGTCCGTGGAGTCGGCCGAGGAGGAGGACGATCTCGGGGTCACGATCGAGGCCCAGTTCACCGTCGGCGAGTACGAGGTCGCGATCCTCAGCGCCAAGGATTCGACCGGTCTAGACACCTGGCTGCGCCGCGAAAAATACACGCTGCCCGCCGGTGCCGAGCCGCTGCTGCGCCCCTACGTCGAGGAAGGCATGAAGTTCTTCGTCGCCAAGGTCGACATCAAGAAGGTCAAGGTCGATCCCAACGGCAAGACGATGCTCTCGCCGCTCCGCTTCCATTACGACACCGATAAATTTCGTCTGCCGGTGCGCCTGGGTCTCATCAACTCGAGCGGCAAGCAGGATCTTCTGGTGCACATTCTCGCCCGCGGCAAACGCTACGAACTCGCCAACTACGAGAATGTCACGATCCCCACAAACCTGGACGTCGCCCCCGAGGCCCGCAAGCGCTTTGGCGAACTCTACGCAGCACTCTTCGACGCGACGCTAGCACGCAATCCCAAGGCGATCGTCACCGAATACTCGTGGGCTTCGAGCAGCTGCGATCCGTGCCCGACACCCGCACTCGACGCTAAGGAGGTCGCGTCGCTGGGCGGCGATGTGATCGGCGGCAACCTGGATCCCTGGGGCGGCGGCTTTGTGCTCACACGCCTGCACGCCCGCTACGATAAGACCTCACTCGGCGAAGACCTGGTATTTCGCGAGGCACCGCCGATCGTCGGCGGTCGCGAGTTCATGATGGGCGAAAAGCTCGAGAAGGGCTCGCGTCCCGCCGACACCAACAACTTCCAGGCCCGCTACGCAATACGTCACCCGTGGGAGGGGGCGATCGCCTGCAAAAATCCAGTGCGCGGTCGCTGGGGCGCACCGCCCTCAGGCACCCCGTCCCAGCCCGCGAAGGCAGCAAAGGACGCCGCTTTCGCAGCCCGCGGCGGTATCGAGCTCAAGCAGATCCTCCGCGAAGACGTACCGGAGCTCGGCCTGATGGCGGCCATCACCACCACCCAAGAGCTGAAAGCCGTCGTCGGCGGTGAAGCTGCCGATGCCAAGAGCGACACAAAGACCCCCGTCAAGGCCTCAGAAGGCCCGCAAAAGGGCTCCGCCTCAGAGAAGGTGCGAGTCGCCTGCAGCTGCTCCGCCGACTCTGGGCACAGCGGTCCGCTGACGATGCTCGCATTGCTCGGGCTGCTCGGACTCCGCCGCCGACGGCGATAGACCCGAGTCGCAGCAGTGGCTGTCCCCGGGGACAGCCACTATGAATGCTTCATAGCTTTGGCAGCCGCGACTGCGGTGGGGTATACATATTAGCCCTCGGCCATCAGCGCCTGCGCCGCGGCAGGCCACTCTGGATGCTGGAATTGATACCCCGCCTCCAAAAGCCGCCCGGGCACGACGTAGCGGCTCTTGAGCAGCAGCTCGGTATCGGTGCGCAGGGCCCATGCACCGATCTCTGCCATCCAGGCCGTCGCCGGCAGGCCCAACGAGCGCCCGGCGGCGGTCCGCAGCGCCGCCATAAAATCCCGCTGGGGCAAGGGGCCCGGCGCCGTAAGATTGACCGCTCCGTCGAGCTTGGAGTGCTCGATTAAATAGCGGATTGCACCCATCAGATCGGCCTCGTGGATCCAGCTTACATATTGCTGACCGCCGGCGATCGGACCGCCCAGCCCGAGCTTGACCATGCGCAGCAAGACCGAGAGCACACCGCCCGGATCCCTCGACATGACCATTGCGGTGCGCAGCGCCACCCTGCGAACGCCTGGAACCTCTGCCCGCCAAAGCGCCGACTCCCAGGCCTGGGCGATGTCGATCGAGTGCTTCCAGTAAACCGGCGCATCGGGCTCCCAGCCGCCGATGATGCCGCTTTGTTCGTCGTTGGGCGCGTCGAATCGATGGGCGTAGATCGTTGCAGTGCACATCTGCAGCCAGAGCTTTGGCGGTACCGTGCACTGCGCGATCGCCCGACCCACAACCTCTGTCGAGAGCACCCGTGAGCGCATCATTTGCTTGAGGTTTGCGTCGGTGTATCGACAGTTTACAGTGCGCCCCGCAAGGTTGATCACCACATCCGCGCCCTCAAACTCCTGCGCCCAATCGCCCAGGGTCTCGCCATCCCAATAGCTGATGCCTTGCCCGCGCCGCGACAATACCACGACCTCGTGCTCGGCGAAGGCCCGACGCAACATCTTGCCGATCTGTCCAGAACCGCCTGGGATCACAATTTTCATTGCTCTTTTCCGTCCTCGGAGATAATAATAAACACGTTCACTTTATTGGCAAGGAAAAGTTCATGCGCAAGCGAGGTCGCCCCCCAGGCCGCAGCAACAAAGGCAACGAGACCGCCGAGAGGCTCTACAGCGTCGCCCTGACCCTCTTTAGCAGACAGGGTTTCCAGACAACCACAATGCGTGAAATCGCACAACACGCAGACGTCAGCCCCGGCCTTCTCTACCGCTACTTTCCCTCCAAAGAGGCCGTACTCCTCCGCCTCTACGGGGAGCTCTCGCAGGCCTACGCCGCGCGGGTGCAGGAGCTACCAAAGGCGGCCTGGAGCGAGCGAGTACACACTGCAACTCGCCTCAGTTTGGAGACCCTGGGACCCCATCGTTCTGCACTCATTGGCCTGCTCGGAGTGCTCGTGAGTGCCGGCGACAATAGCCTCTTTGGCATCAATACACAGGCCTCTCGGCTTCGGGTAATGGAGGCATTTGAACGCGCCGTCGACCAAAGCGAATCGCCACCGCCTTGCGCTCAATCCCTCGGCAGAATCGCCTATTTCGCCCACCTCGGCGTGATCCTGTTTTGGCTATTGGACCGCAGCGAGCAACAGGAGGCGACGGCGGGTCTGCTCGAGTGCATACCCTTGACATCCATGGGTCTCATACTGCGGATCCCCGGTGTCACCGGCGGCGTCAAGCGGCTGGCGGCATGGTTGGATTCCGGGCTCCTGGGTATCAAGCACCCCTAGAGTCCGATGGCAGGCTGTTGACGATTCAACTGGCGCTCGTCGGTCACCGGTCGTAGGAAGGCCAAGTATCGGTTGTTCGGAGGGCGGCCCTTCGTCGCGGCGCCGTGCGCCGCGTGTAGTCCTGCGCCTCGAAGCGAAACGCGTGCGGATCTTCTGGTGTGTTCGTCCGCGCGAAGTCGAGGATGATCGAGAGGGGCTCAGTCCATCTCTTATTTAGACTCGACCTCACCGCCATGGTCAACGTCAAATTTCGCACTTCTCAGGGCCGTACGGCAATACAGAGGCAACTTCCGCCACCAACGAGACTCAATCGCGCGCACGAACACATGAAGCGTGCAACTCCGGCAATGCGTGCTCTCCAACCACCAAAATCTGAGCGCCACTTACTGGGTACAAAGATTGTCTGACGAAGTCCCAATTGTGGATATACACCTGTCCGTCAGCATCACAGATCGCACAACCTCGACCGACATTGTTTTTTTCTGGCGACCGGGTCTAGTATCGAACTGGATCCGACAATGCCTCCAGAGAGCGACCCCACCCCAGCTGATCTTACGGCGCTAGAGAGCGAGCTCGCAATCCTACGCGAACGCAACGAGCTCTTGATGGCAGTGATCACCCATTGCCCGGCGGTCATCTTCGTCAAGAACACGGAGGGCCAGCTCGTACTCTGCAACACCGCCTACGAGAAGCTCGTCGGTGTCGGTCCTGGCGAGCTTCTCGGCAAGACAGATCACGAAATCTTCGGCCACGCGACGGGCGAGCAAAACCGCAACAATGACCTGCGCATCTGTGCGAGCGGTGAGCCCAACGAGGTCGAAGAGATGATCCCTCAGGCTGACGGCCTGCACACCTACCTGTCCGTAAAGTTTCCGATCTTCAGCGGCGACGGGGCCGAGCTCCGTGGTCTCGCCGGCATCGCCACTGACATCACCGAGCGGCGACAGGCCGAGAATGCCCGAGCAGAGCTGCAACAACAGATCATCGACGTGCAGCGCAGCGCCCTAAGCGAGCTCTCGACCCCGATCATGCCCTTGGCCGACGGAATCATCGCCCTGCCGCTCGTCGGTGTCATCGACAACGAACGCGCCAACACGATCATGCAAACGCTGCTCGACGGCATCAGCACCCACGGGCCACATACGGCGATCATCGACATCACCGGCGTACCCTCGGTCGACTCCCACGTCGCCTCGGTGCTCTTTCGGGCAGCCCACGGCGCCCGACTCCTCGGTACCAAAGTCATCATCACCGGCATCGCCCCCGATGTCGCTCAGGCCCTCGTCGCCCTCGAGATCGACTGGAGTTCGGTGGAGACTCTGGGCACCCTAGAGGACGGCGTCGCCCAGGCCCTCAAGCTCAGTCGCCGTTAGCCAGCCCGCCTAGGCAAGCCGCCGGGACTCGCGAGAGCGGGACAGTGCGACACTAGCGATTTCACGTCATCGCGCCGTTCGACCACGCACCCGAACCGCCCATGAGTGTGAACGTTCGTTTTTCGCTCGCGCATGGTTCTCTCGAAAAAGATCCGGTGCCCCCCTTGCGGAGGCGTAGAAGCGGTGCCACATATTAGACCACTCGGTCGAACCACTCGGTCGAACCACTCGGTCGAACCACTCGGTCGAGACAATGATAAACCCCTCGACTATGCCTCGTCCCCGCTTCAAAGCCCTCGCCCCCCAAAAGCAGCAGGCGATCCTCGAGGCCGCCGCCGATGAGTTCTCCCGCGCCGGCTTCGAAGGCGCCTCTTACAACCAGATTATCGCCCGCGCCGGCATCTCTAAGGGCGCGATGTACTACTACTTCGACGACAAGGCAGACCTCTACCTGACGATCGTCGCCAACCTCAGCGAACGCATGATCACGGCGATCGGCGGGCTCGATCCCTACAACGACGCCCGTTCTTTTTGGGCCGCGATCCGCACCCTGACAATCCGAATGTTCGCCTTTATCGCCGAGGAACCGCGCCTCGCCGGCATCGCCAAAAGCTTGCTCGACACCACGTCGGGCCCCCTCTCCAAAGCCCTCGCCAGCTACACCGACCAGGCACAGGCGTTCATCTTAGAGCTCCTCGAGAGCGGCCGCGAGCTGGGAGCTGTCCGCGAGGATCTGCCACTGCCGCTGCTCGCTCACCTTCTCTCAGGACTGGGCGAGGCCTTTGATCGCTGGCTCATCACCCGTTGGCACGAACTCAATGCCGCCGACTTCGCAGCCCTCCCCGACCAGGCCGTCGAACTCTTCATCCGCACGGCCGCCCCCCTAAAACTCGCCGTCATCCTCGACAACAACCCCCTTATGGACCCTACACACAACCAAGGATAATCGACATGCAAAGCGCAGCCACGACCCCCCCAAGCACCCAACAAACCGCCACAACGACGCCCACCTTCGTCAACCAGGACTGCCCCCTCACCCTCCGCGAGGGCCTCGAGCAATTTGCGGCGATGATGCCGGACCTGATCGTCGCCGACGAGAGCACTGAGATCGGCAGGTTGCTGCGCGCACACGACTGTTGCCATATCCTCTTTGGCCTGACCACCCAGATCGGCGACGAGATACTCGCCGACACCTGGAGCCTCGCCGGCACGACGATGAGCTTCCGCGACTACGCGGACTACCTCAAGCACGATGAGTTCGCGGATCTCTTTAAGGAGATCGGCTACGGCAAGATAATCATCGAGTCCGTGAAAAACTTGCCGCGCGTCTTTCGGGCGATCGCCCGGGCCCGTCAGATGACCGAAAAATGGCCCATGTTCGGCTACGCTGAGCACCTCGACACGCCACTGCGGGACATCCGCGAGCGCTTCAACATCGCCGTACTGCCCCCCCTCTGAGCGATATCCTCCACCCCTTGCTCGCGCATACGGCCCCAACCTTCCACCGCTGGAGTCAGCTCGCCCTGCCCCGGGCGTTCGCAGCCAAGCCACTCGATCCGACGACGCTCGTCCGCCACTGGAGCCGCGCAAGACGGATCATCGCCGCCCGCTTCGCACTCGCCTGTGCTCGCGAATCGATGATCGCCGCGGACCAAACAGGGGGCGCAATGGTCCTCCGAGCGGGCGATACAAGGGTCACGATTCCGCTGGCACGGGTCGGCGAATTCGGCCTCCATAGCCCCGACCTCGAGACTGCACTGGAACCCGTCGCGGCGGATCCAGAAGCGCTTTTGGGACTGCTCGCACCCGCGATCGGCCTCACTCGTGCAGATGCCTCGCGGCTCCGCATTGAGCTTTGCGACTCGGCCTTTAATCTCGCCCTCGCGACCCTTAGTGCGGCTTTACGCCATGATGCGGCCGCCTCCGGTCGACCCTGGCCGGCGCCGACCGACCCCGAAAATCTGGTGGTCGAGGGCCATCCCTGGCACCCGATGTGCAAGACCCGGTTGCGCCTCAGCCTCGCCGAGGTGCTGCGCCACGCACCCGAACACCTCGCCCTCGGCTGCATCGACGCGGTCGACGTGCACCGTGATCTCGTGCAGCTCACGGGCTCGGCCAAGGATCACCTTAAACGCCTCTTTCCACCTGGCCCTCCAGACATGATCAGGATCCCCGTGCACCGAGCGCAGCGGCGCCGGCTGGCCGCGCTTTTCCCCGATCTCTGGGGCACACGCATGCGGCCGGCCAGAGTCAGCGCACTCGACGGTCGCGCCCTGCTCAGCCTGCGCACCGTCGCCCTCGATCACCACGGCCTGCACATCAAGCTCGCCCTCGACGCGGTCATGACCAGCGCCCGACGGACCGTATCGCCGATGAGTGTCGCCAACGGACCGCCGCTGACAAAACTCCTTCAGGACATCGCCAGGCGCGATGCCGATGCCCGCGGCCTCCTCCTGCTCGGCGACCAAGCGGGCGCAGGTCTGCGCGCAGAGGTGATCGGCAAACGATCCCCGCAGCTCGGTGTCATCCTTCGCACCTCCCCCGAAAAACTCGTCCTCGACATGACTGGAAGGACAGATGAGACCTGGGTCTGCGCCGCCCTCGGAGAGCGTCGACCCGCAGGCGAGCGCACACTTCTCTGCGAACTCGCCGAGCGCCACGAATCCGCCGAAGCACTGGTCCGCCGCTACATCGAACTTTTGCTGCCACCGAGCCTCCATCTGCTCAGCGCCTACGGGATCGCCCTCGAACTCCACCTGCAAAATACCTTGGCGATCGTCGGCAACTCGGGGCTTCGGGGTTTTGTCATCCGCGATCTCGGCGGCATTCGACTCCACCCGGGCCGCCTTCGCGACGCCGGCCTCAGCCTCAGCCTGGCGCCGGACTCCTTCCTCTTCGCCGACGACATCGACGAAGTTCGCGACAAGCTCAGCCACACGCTCCTGCACGCGCACTTGGGCACGCTGCTGCGCTGGGCCGAGCGCGATCTGGGCCTGCCCGCGCGGTGCACCTGGCCTCTTGTTCGAGCCACGATCCAGGCGACGAGCGAGCGCATCGCCCAGGCCCCGAGCCGACGCCTGGCAGCCCTCGCCGATCGCGACGCGCTCCTGCGTCCGCAATGCCGCGCCAAGGCCCTGTTGCGCATGCGCTGCGAGCAAAGGATCAGCGACTACGCCTACACAACGGTCGACAACGTGCTCGCCAGTGCAGATGTCATCGCCGCCGCCCGCCAGATCACGATCCACCCGGGCGCGTTTCTGTCCTAGAAGACAGCCGTCGCGGCGGCTATTCTGCCCGCAGCCATGTCGAGCCGGAGCAGACCCCTCGTCTTCGCGATCCCAGAGTACAGCTACATGCAGAGTTCGCTCTGCAACGCTGGCAACCTCGAGCCCGGAGAACTCGAGGTCCGCCTCTTCCCCGACGGCGAGCGCTATCTCAGAATCGCCACGCCCGTCACTGACCGCGATGTGATCCTCATCGGCGGCACCATCTCCGACGCCGCCACGCTCACGCTCTTCGACCTCGCCTCCGCCCTCGTCCGCTACGGCGCCCGCCGCCTCTCCCTGGTCGTGCCCTACTACGGATATTCGACAATGGAGCGGGCTGTCCGCGAGGGTGAAGTCGTCACTGCCAAAACCCGCGCCAGCCTGCTCTCGGCGATCCCACCGGCGAGCTACGGCAATCGCATCCTCCTTCTCGACCTCCACTCCGAGGGCATTCCCCACTACTTTGAGGGCGAGTTGACCGCGGTGCATGTCTACGGAAAATCCGTCATAGGGGCCATTGCCAGCCGTTTGGGCGGCGATGGCTTCGTTCTCGCCTGCACCGACGCGGGCCGGGCAAAATGGGTCGAGTCCCTCGCCAATGACCTGGGCGTCACCCCTGCCTTTGTCTACAAGCGTCGCCTCAGCGGCTCCGAGACAGCCGTGGCCGCCGTCAACGCCCAGGTCAAGGGAAAGCGCGTGATCATCTATGATGATATGATCCGCACCGGCTCCTCTCTGCTCGGCGCCGGCCAAGCCTATCGGGACGCAGGCGCCAGCAGCCTCGCCGTGATCACCACCCACGGCCTCTTCCCCGGCGATGCATTCGCCCGCCTGCAAGCCAGCGGCCTCTTCACCGACATCGTCTGCACCGACAGCCATCCCCGGGTCCTCTCACTCCAAAAGCAAGGCCTGGTCGTCGAGCCGATCGCCCAACTCTTCCTACCCCACCTGCCCGGCTGATCCGCGACACTCGTCGATTGC
>CAYYUP010000080.1:0-24529 GCA_964474905.1 uncultured Nannocystis sp.
AACAACTCCGATCAAGGCGCCGGCAGGCCGGCGGACACCAGGCTGCTTTGTGTCGGCGCGCGTATGATCACATCTGCTCCCTCGATTTCGGCCCTCGCGACCTCGCCGTCACAGAGTTCGCGGAGGTGTTTCCAGAGGAGCGCGGAGGCGTAGTGCTCGACCTCGGGGGGGATATAGTCGAGGAGGCTGCGGGCGCAGATTACGACGAGCCGCTCCTGGGTCCGCGAGAAGGCGACATTGGAGCGGTTGAGATCGAGGATGAACTCGACGTGTTGAGCGATCACCAGTGGATCGGATTCGGTCGCCGAGAAGAGGATCGTCGGCCGTTCGCCGCCCTGGAGGCGCTCGACGGTGTCGATCATGTCGACCGCCTGCGAGCGGGCGGCGAGTCGCTCCTGGAGGAGCGCGCGCTGGGCCCTATGCGGAGTGACGACGGCGACGGAGGCGGGAGGGAGGTCACCTGCGGCGCTGAGGATCGCGTCGATGATCGCGGCCTCGGTTGGGTTGTGGTGGGCCGATCGATTCTCGTCGTGCACGACCAAGAGGAGCCGGTGCCCCGCTTGCCAGATCGCAGCCCACGGATCTTCGCCGTCCCAGCTCGCGGGCAGCCGGGGGCTGGCGTCGCCGCGGAGTTGGATGTCGTCGCGGGTGTAGAGCGGTTGGATCAGGGCTCGGATCACCGGCGGCAGGCGATGGGTGTGCTCTAGCTGGTCGATGCGGATCGCGGCTGGGGTCACGCGGGCATGCTCGCGGAGGCGCCAGATCGCCTCGTAGGCGCTGACAAAGGGCTTGTAGAGGACGGTCGGCGGGCGGTCTTCGCTCTCCCAATCGTGGGCGACGATCGGAGCGAGCTGGCGATGGTCACCGGTGACCATGATCGACCCGTTCTCCCGAACGAGTGAGGCGAGGGCGAGGAAATGCGGCGTGACCATCATGCTCGCCTCGTCGATGATCAGCAGCGGCGTTTGCAGGCCTTCGCTGGTCTTCTTGAATTCGGCCGACTTGTTGAGGGCGCCGACGAGCTTGAGCATGGTGCCGACGGTCGAGCCGAGGAGGACCACGCCCTGGGCGCGGAGTTTTTTGACAGGGGTGATCGAGCTGGTTGCTTTGAGTGTCGGTACACCGCCGGCCGTCGGTTTTAGGTCGTCGCCGGAGGTCACCTTGCGCATGCCGAGCTTGGGCATCCGCAGGCCTGCCTGTTTCGCCTGCTTCGCGAAATCGGAGTAGTAGCTGAGGATCCGATCGAGGAGGGTATTGATCGCGGTGTGGGTATTGGCGGCGATCATCACGAGTTCGCCGCTGCGAGCCGCTCCCGCGAGGAGGCGGGTGAGGAGCGCGAGCGAGGTTGTCGTCGTTTTGCCGGTCCCGGGTGGCCCCTGGAGGAGCTGCACCCGCGCCTCGATGCCACCCAGGATTGCCTCCACGCGGTTGGCCTCGAGCCGATGCGCGCGCTCGGGGCCAAAGCGCAGAGTGCCGAGGAATTCGGCGAGTCGCTGCCGCTCTCCCGCCTCGAGTGTCGCCTGTTCGGGGATCCGCGGCTCGATCGGATCAAACCAGCGCAATGCGTGTCGACCTCGCTTGCTGCCCAGGCGGCGCTCAACCCTGCCGGCGATGAAGTCGCTGAGGCTCTCGTCGAGGGTCGCCCGTGGAAAGGGTTGATCCTTGGGATCCCCGGAGTCCGGCCTAAACGCGAAGCTCGGGAGGATGTAGGGGTCGGGCTCGCCCTTAGAAAAAGCTGGGATCACGGTCAGCTCGACCTCTCCCTTGCGCCAGTCGATGCGCTCGATGACGCAGGTCTTGCCGCGATAGATGAGGTCGTACCAACTCGGTCCTTCGCCCTCGGAACTCGGCCGCGGCAGGAGCCGGACAAAGTCCCCCTCGCCCTTGGCGAAGCGACTCGAGAGGGCTCGCAGCTCGGCCTCGCCGTGACCTGGGCTGCGCTCAATCTTGCCGACGATCGTCTTGTCCGTTGTCATTCGAAGGTCAGCGATCGGCAGCGAGCGCCCGGCGGTGATCCGCGGCCGCGCCGGCGCGAGGTGGACCCGCAGCCAGTCCTGCACCTTGACGTGGTGATCGAGGCGGAGGAAGTCAGCGGCCGCGTCGCCGATATCGCGGGTGCCGAGTTCAAAGGTCGGTAGATCGGCGGCAGCGATCGGCGGCTTTTTGATCGATTTGTTCTTCCAGCGGATCCGTTCGTCGAGCCAGCGCAGGCCGTGGACGCGGGCGACGAGGTACGCCTTGAGCACGCCCGGGGTCCTCGCCTCACCGTAGTCCCGCATCGCCTCCTTGAGCCCGGCCTGGTGGCTTTGATGAGTATTAATAAGCGACTCGGGCCGCGGCAGCGTCCCCCAGTAGGCGCGCCAGTAGGGCGCCGAGAGGTTGTCGAAGGAGCGCGCTCGCACCTCAAAACGGTGGTCGACGACCCCGGGCTGGCCGCGCTCGTCGTCGCGGGCCCAGCGATGCCCCGGGTCGCCTTGGTGGAAGTCCAAACGCTCACGGAAGTCGAAGAGGTCGCGGTAGAAGACCCGGCCCAGGTCGACCTCGCGGCCGCGGCGGCCGATGGTCCGGCGCCAGTGGTAGCGCTGGCCGTACCAGGCGAGGGAGGTCGCCACCGCCAGCCCGCGGCTGGTCCAGCCGAGCGCGTAGCGGCTGTAAATCTCGTCTTGAAGGCACGAGTAGATCAGCTGCTCCAGGGTCTCGCGACAGCCGAAGAGCTGACGCAGATGGCCGAGCAGATCAGAGCCGACCCGCGACGCCGCCTCCAGGAGCCGACGCATCTCCGCCCGCGTCCACACATAAAAATGGATCGGCACCGAGTCCCCCTCGGCGAGGTCGGCGATTGTCTCGACCAGCTCGCGGAGAAAGCCCACCAGCAACGCTTGCTCGGCGCCGTTGTCATGGCTGTACTCGCCCGACCAGGGCACCTCCTGGACCCGGCAAAGGTCGACCCCCCGCAGCTCGCGACGCTCGGTCACTTCGCGCCAAGCCTTCGGCGCTTCGTCGTCGCTCATGGCCGCCCGCTCCGCCTTGGTGTTGTAGCGGACCACCTCCTCGGCGAGCCCGGCGAGCGGCCGCTTGCGTCCGTCCTCGCCCTTGGCGAAGGGGGTCACAAGCTCGCCCTCGCTGTCGGTGATATGCGCTGCCAGGGCGCCGATGCGGTTCTCCACATAGTCGTAGGAGATCGAGAGATAGACCCGGAGCAGGCGTCGGCCGTCCTGCTCATGTACGGGCAGGTGCCCGCTGCCGGCGAAGGGCAGCTCCTGGATGTTGAACTCGCGCAGCTCCATGTCGCCCGGGAGGGTCGAGCGCCTGGCCTTTGCCCGCACCCGCAGCGTCTCGACCCCCTCGGTCAGCCCGGGATCGTCAGCGATTGCCTGCGCCTGCGTCGACGTCGGGTCGAGCTCGGCGACCGCGTCGAGATCGCTGAGCCCGGCGTCGCGGAGCGCCCGGGCGCAGGAGGGCGGGATCCCGAGCAGCTCCAGCCGCCGCAGTCGCGCTCCTTCGGCGAAGCAATGGGCAGAGAAAGCGCAATCATCACACTTGCCGTCGATCTGGAAGGGCAGGGTCTCGACCGGTTCGCGCAGCACCCCGTCCAAAAGCCCGTCCGCCGCGAGTAGCTCGTCGAGGTCGCGGGTGATCGCGTTGACCTCCGGGAAGGGATCGAGGCCGAGGATCGCCTGGAGTTCTCCTGAGTTCTCGTCGATCCGGGCCACCACTGCGTCGATCTGCGCAAGGTCGAGCAGCACTCCGCCGATCGTCAGCGGCTCCGCGTCCGCCCCGAGAAGGCCGAGGAGCAGACGGCGATAAAGCGCGACCTGGACTCGGTGGTAGGTCCGATCGCGGCGGCTCGCCTTGCACTCGACCAGGCGCAGACGCGGTCTCCCGTCCTTCCATTGGACCAAGAGAAAGTCGATCTGCCCGCGCAGTTCAAAGGCGCCGACCCGGCCCTCGATGGCGACCTCGCGGGCAAAAGCATCCTGCCCTGGCGGCAGTCGTTTGAGCTTTTTGCGAAGCTTCTCCCAGGCGATTGCTTCGTCCGTGATGTCGCTCAGATCCTGCAGCTCCGCCTTGATTAGGCTCTCCGCCCACGCCTCTTCGCGCTGGCGGCCGGCCTCGATCAGAACCGGGTCGATCAGGTGAAAGGGCCGGTCGGCGAAGGGCAGCTCGCGATAGACGGCGCGCTTGGAGTCGGCGAGCCGAAAGCGCCGCTGACAGGATCGATGGCGGATAAACTCGCCGATGTCGGTGACTCGGGCACAATGACGGGCCGGCGGCGTAGACATGGGCTTCTCCATCGGGGCGATGGCGCCAGGGAAGCACGGACCCAGGCGGCTGTACACTGCGGTCGCTGCATATGGCCGATCAGCCATGTTTTCCAGGCGTGATCCGACGGATCCCCCGAGGGCGAATCTGCACTGGTTCTGTCGCAGGTCTAAGGGCGAGTTGTTGACGATGGGGCGGCTAGCGAAGTGTGCCTCAGTGCCTCAGTGCCTCAGTGCCTCAAAGCGATGGATGTGCGAGCACTCGATCTCGTGCGGCGTATTGCGGGCGTTGCTCGTCCGCCTCCTGCGGACCTCGAGGCGTTCCGGTTTGCCGAGGTGCCCGCCACCTCAACGGTCGTTGTGGACTCTCGCCGATGAGGGCAAAGTGCATGTGTTCCGAGGTTTATCGGGCCTATGACTGCGGTGCGCGGCGACACGTCGCTCTCAAGATCCTCCGCGAAGAGGCTATCGACAATGCCGAGGTGCGGGCGCGTTTCGATCGGGAGGCGTGGGTGACTTGGAGTGCTCGATCACCCTGCGATCCCGGCGCTTATCGAGTGTCGTCTGGGGCGTGTTTATCGCAATGGAATGCCGCAAGGGGCAGCCCGGCTCCGCACTTGGAGCTGAGCTGCTGTTATCCATCGCGATCTGCATCGCAGCAATGTGCTCCTCGAGCGCAGAAATCTGAGCATCGAGGATCCGCGGACTCTCTGTGTGTTGCTGGTGGATTTTGGCCCAGTAGAACTAAAGGACAGGTTTTATGCGGAGACAGAAGAGCGCTATCTGACGCCGCCCGGAGATCGTAAATCTCTCGGAACTGGGGGGCTCGAAAACCCCGACTGGAGTGCACCCGAAACTCGACGGTCTGTCGGCGAAGCTCGACAGGCGAGGCTCGACAGGCGAAGCTCGACAGGCGAGGTTTGACCCGCTTGGGCGACCTAGTTGAAGACGCGATCGCAGGCGTCGAAGACGTCATCGTCGCCGCCTGCGGAGCAGTCGTTACGAGCGTGGCGGGTGGCCGAGACGCAAGTACGGCCCTGCTTCGGATCGTACTCCCGACCGAAGACTTCGAGGATGTCGAAGCCCGTTTGAAGGTTGTCCTCGGTGTTGGACCGGCACTCGTCGAGATCGTCGTCGTAGAGGTCGGAGAAGAACGAGGCGTTGCAGCTCGCGAGGCGTTTGCAGTCCTGCTTGGCCTTGGCGACGACGAAGGAATCGACGTCGCTGTAGCACCCGCTGAGCAGGAGGACGAGGGCTGTGGAGAGGCCGAGGGTCGCGCGCCAGAACATGCCGGGCATCTTACAGCATGGCGTGGGCTTTGGTGGCGACGTTCGAGAGGGGTTTGCAGAGCGGCCCACCGGAGCGGTGCCTGTGGATGTCTTGGGCCACGAGTTGCGACGTTTTTACGTCGCGGTGTCGATGTGGCGCCGGTAGATCAACGTCCATTGGTTGGAGGTCGTCGGGCCCACTTCGTCGCGCTTGATCTCGAGGAGCGGGGCCGCGGCGTCACGGACGAGCGCAGCGGCAGCGGCAGCGTCGTCGTTTCGGTAGTGCTCAAAGGCTGCGTTAGAGTTCTCGGCTCGGCGGGTTTGGGCCGGCGTCCGAGCGAGGCCGAAGGCGACATTGTCGACGATCATCAGGGTGCCTCCGGGCCGCAAGCGATGGCTCAGAGCCCGGACGACGGCGACAGGATCGCGGAGATGATTCCAGGCGCGGAGGATGAGCGCGTGATCGAAGCGGCGTTTGCCGAGCCCGAGTTCGAGAACATCGGTAGCACTCGTATCACTGCAGTCGTTATTGCATTGATGACTATCGCTATTGTCATCAATGCAGAGCGCCTCGGCAGTCGCGCAAAGCAGTTCTGCATTCGGGGCTCGGCGACCGATCGCGGCCAGCGCTTGGCTATCAGGATCGATGCCCAGATAGGAGATCGAGCCGCTGGACAGGCGCGGGGCGAGCACATCTAGGTAGGGGGCCTCGCCGCAGCCGATGTCGATAAGCTCACCCTCGAGGCCGGCGAGCCGCTGGCGCACGGATGCGTCGTCGCGGCTAAAGACCTCGACTTCGCCGGGCACAAAGAGGCCGGTGCAGCGCTCACGGAGCGGGCAGGCCTCGCAACGCCAGGAGCGCGTGAGCTTGACGAGATCGCGGGCGAAGTCGTCGGGCGCCGGCTTGCGGCTGATGTCGACGTAGATCTGGGTGCGATCGAGCTTTGTTGCCAGGAGTTCGCGGTCGCTGAAATCACGGGTGTTCGCTCGATAGCGAGCGATTTTGCCCCCGTGTTCGATAAAGAGGTCACGGCTGCGATCCCAGGGGCTGATGCCATCGACAAAGAGCGGGCAGGGGTCGTCGGGCGTGATTGTGGCCCGGACGATCGCCTCGTAGACGTAGTTGAAGGAGTTGGAGCGCGCGCGGTCGCGGCGGGGTCGGAGCTCGTCGGCGCCAAAGACCCGGTGGTAGCCGCGATAGAGGCCTGGGCAGGGCCCCTGCAGCGAGCAACCGTTGCAGACCGGTGGTTGCACCTTATTGTCGTCGTCGACCGGGAAGAAGTCCGCTTCGCCGATCTCGACCATTGTCCGGTAGGCGTGTGTTTTGAGGTCGTCGAAGAGGTCTTCGCGGCCGGGCAAAAGGCAAAGCGGCAGGGCGCCGTGGCGGAATTGTGGACCGTGCTCGCCGGCCTTGGTTTGGCCGTACTCGATCGCCGCAGCGACTCTGTCGGCGACCTGGGTGATCGGTGGCATCAAGTGATCAAAGAGGCGATCACCGCCGCCCTTGGGCTCGACCATCGAAAATTTGATCGTCGCATCGGGGTAGGCGAGCACGGAGTCGACGAGGGGCAGCAGGTGGTCGACATTGCGGGTGGTGACGACGCAATTGAGGTGCAGATCGAGGCCGCGGCCGCTGAGGTTTTGCAAGGCGCCGTAGGTCTGCGTGAACGCGTCGGAGCGGACCATCAGATTGTGGATTTTGGCACTGCCGCCGTGCAGCGAGAGGTAGACGTAGCGCAGTCGGTGGTCGATGAGTTCGTCGACGAGCGCCGGATAGGAGAGCATGCGGCCATTGGTGACGAGGCCAAAGTCGAGGCCGAGCGAGGCGGTGAGGCGCGCCCAATGGGTGAGCTCGGGGCGGATTGTCGGCTCGCCGCCGGAGAGCACGATCATGCTGTGGCCGAGCTTTGCAGCCCGCCGGATCCGATCGTCGATGACACCGGCGTCGCCGTCGATGTGGCGCACCTCGAGGGTGTGACAGAAGCCGCAGTGGTCGTTGCAGCTGTAACCGACCTTGATCAGCGCTTTCATCGCCGGGGGCGGACCATAACACGTGGGCTGATTCGAGCTTCGCACTGCTGTGCAGATAGTTGCGCGGGGCAGCGGATGCACATCGGCGGACTTTAGGCCTGTGAGCGGGGTAATTTTCGGCGGCCTGCCGGTTCTCTTCGTCGCTCGGAGCACAGCTCGCTTGACCGTTGAGACAGCCACGGATAGCTTGAAAGCCGCAGGAGAAGTGGTTCGATGTCAGATGTAGTGAGCAGGCTGGGTCGTCGTCAGGTCCTTCTCTCGGTCGGAGCGACCGTTGGTATTGCAGCCGCTGCGTCGGCGACTTCGGTCGCGTCGACGGCGGGGGCGAGTGAGCCGCGGCCAAGCCAGCGCGCTCGGGTCGAGTTGCTCTTGGGGCCAGCGCTCGCCGGTGGTGCGCTTGGTGGGTGGCAGATCACCTCCACCGGTGGCATGCGCCTAGGCGCGGTGCCTCTCGAGATGCGCACACCCACGGGCGACCGATTTAATGTCGAGCTGCTCCGTCGCGATGCCGCGGGTCCGCAGGCGATCGGCGAGACCGAGTACTTCGCGATCTTTGTGATCAATCGCGGTGACGGAGCAACCGCTACCGATGAGGCCCAGGGGCGTGGCGTGCTCGCGCTTCGCCGCTACCTCGCCGGTCGTGAACTCGAGATGGCAGCCGCCGGCCTCGCATTGCCCGAGGTCATGACCCTGCGCGAGCGCGATCGGGTCTACCCCGATGGTCATTTCTCCCCCCGCGCCTGAGCTGCGACGGGTCGCGATCGAGATCCGTCGGACCTGCGACAACGCCTGCGTCTTTTGTTGCCGCAAGGGGCTAGACCTCAGCACCGGGACTGAGACGGGGTCCTCCTCGGATTTGCACGCTCGCCTGCATCGCGCTCGTGAGTCGGCTGAGGAGGTGACCTTTGTCGGCGGGGAGCCGACGCTTTTGGGGGCCGAGCTGGTCTTGGCGATCGCAGAGGCGCGACGCTTGGGCTTTCGAGCGGTCGGCGTTCAGAGTCACGGGCGTCATCTATCGGATGGGCCAGGTCGAAAATTTCTCGAGTCGCTGCACCGCGCAGGCCTCAGCGATCTTCACCTGTCGGTGCACGGCGATTCGGCAGCTGTGCACGACTACCATTCGGGCGTTGAGGGCTCTTGGCACGCGCTCAGCGGAACCCTCGAGGCCGCCCGCGATCGGGGTCTTCGGGTCGCCGTGACCACGGTGTTGACCCGCTCGAATTTTCGCAATCTCGGCGAGCTGCCGCGGTGGCTGGGGACCCGGGCTGTCAGTGCTTGGGCGCTTGTTGTGCCGCGGGCGGTGGGTGGTGCTCGACTGCGCTTTGAGTCGATCGTGCCGCGCCTGGGAATGGTTTTGCCGCACGCGCTTCGAGCCCTCGACCGCGCCCGTCGGCGACGTTTACCGACCTGGATCATCGGCGCACCGCACTGTCTGCTCGGACCCTATCGCCGCTTTGCCTTGGCCGAGGCGGAGCCGCGGGCGTACGCGCTTGCCTGCGATGGGTGCCGGGTTGTGGGCAGCTGCGCCGGTGTGGACCCGCTCTACCTCGCCCGTTTTGCCGACACCGAACTCCGCCAGAGTCGGCTCACTGCGGCCGACGAACAACACGAGGCGGAGAGCGATCCGAGGAGCGCTGAGCAGGCTGCGCTCGGTCGGCTCTTTGTCGGCATGGGTCGCTTTGCCGAGGGCGGTCGCCCGCAGGCGGAGATCATCTCGCCGCCGCGAAGCGCCCTGGCTCGCCAGCCGGGAGGCGTCGGTTGATCTCGCAGCTGGCCGCGGGCCTGTCACCGCTCGAGGATTTGACGATTCCGGTGGAGGGCTCGATGAGCGCAGCGCGTCTGCTCTCTGCGGCGCTGCGCCGTCTACTTCGCGATCTTGGCGGAATCCTGCATCCAGCATCGGGCGTCGGTGATCCGCAGTTGCGAGCGGACCTGCGGGCGCTGGCACATGCGGCGAAGGAGCGGACGCCGGGTGCACTGGCGAGTGCACTGCGCTCGGCGGATGTCGGCCTTTGGATCCGATGTTTGCGTCCCGGGGCGAGCGCGGGGATCGATCGTGAGGTCGGGCTTGTTCGTTTTGCCTGGTCGTTCGCGCGTGCCCTCAGTCGTGTCGAGGGCTGGCCCTTGGGCTGTCGTCTCCGGGTCGCGGGTCCTCTGCTGCCCGGGCGTTTGGCTTCGCTGGCAGCGCGGGAGGTCGTCGAGGTTTCCGCGGCCTCGAGCACGGGAGCGATCGAGTTCTCTGCGGAGGGGTTGCGAGTGTCTGGCGAGGGGGTCGCAGAGCCGCCCGCGGTCGTTGTGGCAGGTCGCTATGTCGAGATCACCGGCGCTCCATCCATGGTGCTCGCGACTGTCGATGACAACCCGCTGGCCGAGGTCGAGGCTCACCCCGAGAAGGCCGGCAATGCCATCGACCTCGGCGGTCATTCGGTCGCGGAGTGGTGCACATCGCTGGCCGATGCGCTCGCATTGATCGGTGAGCATCTCCCGGATCTGCGCCGCGAAATCGGGCTCTACATCCAGCAGTTTGTCCCGGTTGGTGCCTATGCCGAGCGCCACCTCTCGGCCTCGTACCAGGAGGCGATCGGCACCGTCTATCTGTCGTTGCACGCCCAGCGCATGACGATGGTCGAGGCGGTGATCCACGAATTTTCGCACAACAAATTAAACGCTCTCTTTGAGGTTGATGCGGTTCTCCAAAACGCGTTTAGCAGTGTGCACAGCTCGCCGCTGCGCCCCGACCCGCGGCCCCTGCACGGGGTCTTGCTGGCGGTACACGCTTTCCTGCCGGTGGCGCGGCTCTACGAGCGCATGATCACCGCCGGTGATCCGCGTTTGGGCGCCGGTGGGGCCGAACGCCTTCAGCAGATCATCGACATCAACCACCGCGCGGCGATGGTGATCCAGGAGCACGCTCGGCCAACCGCGCTAGGGGCTGGTCTCGTCGCCGAGATCGACCGCTGGGATCGTTACTTTGCGGCGCTCACTTGAGCCGCAGTTACCCGCGTTGCGTCGTACTTAACTGGGGCACTTCGACGGGCCTGGGCGCGACTAGCTCACGGGGCGAAAGCTCGCGAGGATGTCGATGGTCTCTCGCTTCGCGTCGTCACTGGCGTCGTTGAGAGCGACGCCGACGATCAGCAGGATTGTGCCGTCATCAGCTCGCAGCAGCATCAGGCCGAGTTCGACCGCTTGGCCGTCCATCTTTCCTTGGCCGTCGGCCACCATCGCCGCCATGCCGCCGACCTCGTCCTCGGTGATCTCTGAGATCTCGGCGCCCTGGACGATCCGCCCGAGTTCATCGTTGAGGGATTTCAGGCTCTCGGCGAGGTCGGTGGCGTCGATCGCCACCAAGATCATCACGACCTCTTCTTGGCCCGAAACCAGGGTGATCGCGCCCTCGGAGAGTTCGTCGCTCCAGCTCGTTGGGATGCGCATCGAGATCGGCGCCGCCGGATGCACGAGTTCGCGGTCGATGCTAGGCGGTGCCTCGGTCGGTGGCGGTACGATCTGCTGCGCTCCCCGATTGCGGCAGCCGACGCTGGTGACGGCGAGGGCGGCGATCAGGAGGGTGCCTAGGGGCAGCTGGACGCGAGGCAGAGATCGGCGCATGGCTGCAGTATTGCTCGCTCTTCAGGCAGGGGCTAGTCGGCGCCTGCTGATGGTCATTTCGCGCTCAAACGGAGCCAATTGGTACAGGAGGCGTGTCGTGGGCGCGGTGTCGCTGGGCTTGGTAGTGTCGCGTGCATGTCGGAGAGGGCTTCGTTCTATGTCGTGGAGGGCCATCGACTGGTGGCGACCGATTACACCCGAGGTCCGTGGAGTCGCGAGCTTCAGCACGGGGGTCCGCCGACCGCGGTGCTCGCTCGGGCGATGCGTTTGGCGCTCGCGGATGACGACTGGCTTTTGACCCGCCTGAGCTTCGAGCTGCTGCGTCCGGTGCCGGTCGCATCGATGGCGATCGAGGTCGAGGAGCGGGCATCGAGCCGATCGACTCGGCGCCTTTGGGCGCGCCTGGAGGTCGCCGGCAAGACCGTGATCGAGGGGCGTGCGCTCGCGCTCCGGCGTGCGCCGATCGAGCTGCCGGAGATGCCAGAGCTACCGGTACCGCGAGCGCCAAAGCTCTGCAAAGTGCTGGAGCTGCCGACCCTCCGCGACCGTGATGGCTACCACCAGGCCTTTGACTTGCGCCGTGTGAGCGGCGTCTACGGCAAAGGAGCGACGACCACGTGGATGCGGGCGCGGGTCGATCTGGTCGCCGGTGAGCCGATGGCGCCGTGCGAGCGGGTGCTGGTGGTCGCGGACTCGTGCGGCGGGTTGAGCCCGGTTGTCGACCCGCGCGAGATCACCTTTGTCAACGCAGACCTGAACGTGAACCTGCTTCGCGATCTGCGGGGCGAGTGGATCGCGATCGCGGCCAGCAGCGCGCTCTGCCCGGAGGGGCGTGGAATCTCGAGCGGGCAGCTCTATGACGCCGAGGGTCTTGTAGGCGCTGTTCTCCAGAGCTTGGTGGTGCGCAGGCGGGTGCCGCTCTAGATCCTCGGGTGCATCGACAGCCCGCTTGCACATGTTTTTTTGATCCAGTGGTGCTCGGCATCCGGTCTGCAGATGGGTGTGATCTGAAGCCGGTGCATGCGCTCGCCGCTCGGGCTACCCTTGGGCCCGTGTCGCGCCTGTCTTCGATCCCCACCGCTCGCGTCCCCTGGCGCATCGCCGCCGCGCTCAGCCTTGGTCTTGGCCTTGCTCTCGCTGCACCCGGTTGCGCCTCGCGTTACAAGCTCGACGCTGACTCGCCGGCCTACGCTGCGCAGGCAAAGATCGCCGTCAAGCTTAACAAAACAGGAAACCGCCAGATCAAGCTCGAGATCCGCCACCTCGCACCGCCACAAAAGATCGACCCCGCGGGTCGGGCCTACGTCGCCTGGATCGCTGTGCCCGGCTCCGAGCCAGTGAAGGCCGGCGTGCTCGAGTACAACGATCGCTGGCGCCGTGGAGTGCTCCACGCGACCACGCCAAACCCAAAGTTTGAGCTGGTCGTGACCCTTGAGCAGAGCCTGCGACCGTCCAAGCCGAGCTCGACCGAGATCCTGCGCAAGCTGGTCTCAAAGATCTGAGCGGCTGCATCGGAGAGGCTGTCGGCGGATGCACGACGGTCTCTTTTTGGCGGAGCGTGTCGCCTAGTTGTTCGCGCGTTCGACCTTGAGCTGGTACTTCGAACAGCTGTTGTCGTTTTGGGTGCGGAAGACCCGAACGTAGACCTTACTCGGCCAGGCGATGTTGTTTGAGTACTTGGCGTTGGGGGCTACGTTATCCCTAAACCACCACTCGAGGGCAGGCGGAGCGCCGGCGCCAAATTGATCGGCGAGGCCGCCGGCCCAGGGATCTTGACCGCAGGCGCGGAAGACTTCGAAGCGGTAGTCGCTGCCCTCATTTTGGGCGAAGGTCACCTTGATGATGCCCGAGGTCGGCCGGGGGCCCTGGGGGAACTCGATCCAGTACCAGTCGGCGCCACTGGTGCTGGGGATGGTGCCGACGACCAGATTATCTAAGGTCTGACCCTCGGTGACGCTGCCGATCTTGCCGGCCATTGCATCACCGCAGGAGTCGATGCTCTTGGTGCGATCGGTACCCTGACATTCGCAGCCGTCATCGGCGAGGGCGTTGACGTCGAACCATTGCTCGGCGCAGCTGCCCACCTTGCAGCCGTCGGTGCCGGGCTCGGGGGGCTCGCAGAGCCAAGAAGTGACGTTTGGCGGATCGCCTGCGCTCGGGCACATTTCGTCGGGCGGCAGCGGGTCGACCTCGCCGGCGCAGTTTTCTGCGAGGCCGTTGCAGATTTCGACCTCGTCGCCTAGGCCGACGTTGTTGTTGTTGTCGTCGCAGTCGGGGCCCGGCTTGTTCTCGTCGTACTGGTCGCAGCCGGCCCAGATGTCGTCGAGGTCGACGTCCATGCAGTTGGCACAGCCTTCATCGGTGTAGTTGTTGAAGTCGGCGTCGTCGCAATCCGGTCCCTGGCTGCAATTTTCGCCGTAGCCATCGCCGTCGCCGTCGATACAGCCAGGCTCGGTGGTGTCATCAGTGGTCGACCCGGTGGCATCGGTGGTCGGACCTGTGGTGGGGTCGCTCGAGTTGGTGGACGTCTCGCTGCTATTGCTGGTGTTGCTGGTGTTGCTGTCGCTGCCGCTGCCGGAGTTGCCTGACGAGCTGCCGCCGCTGCCGGAGGTGCCGCTTGTCTGATCGCCGGCACTGAGTCCCGACATGTTGTTGGAATCACCCTGGCCCGTGGCACAGGCCAGGCCAAGGGCCAGGCTGAGTGTCAGACCGAAGGAGGAGAGGCTGAGGCTGGACACCGCCAGCGGGTTTTGAGAGCTGCAGAAAAAACGACGCAATGGACCCCCGAAGCTGCTGGTGGCCATCATACACCAGGAGTTCGGTGGCAGCCGTTGTTCGCGCGTTGTCAGACGGGGGCCGGCGCCGTAGCCTCGCGCAGGTGCAATCGCGGACGACCGAACTCTTGGTGATCGGCGGAGGGCCGGGGGGGGCGACGGTCGCGACTTTGGCCGCGCGGGCGGGCATTGAGGTCGTGCTGATCGAAGCAGACGCCCACCCTCGGGCGCACGTTGGCGAGAGCCTGTTGCCGGGCATCATCCCGATTCTCGAGGCGATGGGAGCATTGGCGGAGGTCGAGGCCGCTGGTTTCGCCTGCAAGAGCGGCTCTACCCATTTTGGCTGGGGCCGGACCCCTGAATGGGATTTGTGGTTCTCCGATACGGACCTCTACCAGCACTCGTGGTTAGTCGATCGCGCACGCTTTGACGCGATCTTGCTCGACGCCGCCCGGCGCTCGGGTGTGGAGGTCATCGAACACTGTGCAGCCAAGGAGCTACTTTGGGAGAAGGACCGGCTCGGCGGTGCATTTTGTCGTCGGCGCGGCGATCCTGAAGGCGCGACGATCCGGGCGCGATTCGTGGTCGATGCCACCGGCCAGGCGGCTCTGATCGCTCGCCAACGGGGATTGCGCGAACACCTGCCGGGTCTGCAGCACCTCGCGCAGTGGGCCCATTTTGAGGGAGTTGTCGGTCTGTCGCCGCCGCGCCATCAGCAGGCGGTGTTTGTCGCCGAGCGCGGACATTGGATCTGGTTTTTCCCGCTCGCTGGCGGTCGTGCGTCGCTCGGGCTCATCAGCTTGGACGCGGAGTCCCGCAGGGCCGACGGGCAAGGAGCAACTGAGGTCGACTTCGACGCTCTTCTGCACGCGAGTCCGAAGATCGCCGAGATGCTCGGCAGCGCGAGGCGGGTGACGCCAGTTCGTCGACAGCGCGACTGGAGCTATCGAGTGCGAGAGATCACCGGCGAGGGTTGGATGATCGTCGGCGACGCCTCGGGCTTCATCGATCCAGTGCTCTCGACCGGGGTTTTTTTGGCGATGAACGCGGGCTACTTAGCGGCGAAGGCGATCCGCGGGGTGTTGCGTGAGGGCCTAGGCGAGGCCCAGGCCCTCGCGACCTACGCCGGAGCCCACCGCGAATTTTTTGACGACTTGCTCCGCATGGTCCGCTTTTACTACCAGCAGACCCTGAGCCTGGACGACTATTTTTGGGAGTCCAAGCGCATCATGATGACCGACGCGACCCAGCTGCGGCCACAAAAGGCGTTCATGATTCTGACCTCGGGGCTGATCCAAAACCTGGCACTCGACGACTTGCAGGCGGAGCAGGGGGCACGGCGTGCTTTGGCACTCGGCGTCGGCCGGGCCGCGGGCAGCCTCGTTGGTGACGGTGGCTTGGCGATGGGCGAGCGTGACAACGGGGGCGGGAATGCAGCGACAGCTGAGGTCGGGGCTGCAGAGCGCCAGTGCAGCTCCAGTGCGGTCGAGCGAGAGCCGGGTTCGCTGGGTTTTGTCTGCGTTGAGCTGCGATATATGCCCCCTGGAGAGAGCGGCCGAGGTGCCGCATTGTACTTCCTGATCGAGCCTCGGAGACCAGCAGAGCCGGCGCTCGCACGTACGCGCAATTGGCAGCTCACCTGTCTCGCGCCGCGCTACAACAACGATCCCTACCGCGAGCCCGCTCTGCGAGGGCCGATCGAGGGCCTCATCAAGGGTGTGCGAATACTCGACGACGTCCCGGGGGAGTCGCTCCTGGATTTTTGGCGGCGGCGCCGTCGGCCATTTACCGAGCTTTTGGCGGCGGTACCGACCGGGTTTTCGGTGGTCCGGGTATTTGGTGAATAGGCGGATGGTACACAGGTACTATCGACAATGTGTGTGAGATAGGATCAATCACAAGGATGATGGATGGTCCGTCGTTTCTGGCTTCAATGCGTGTTTTTGTCGGTCCTTGTACGCGGTGATCTGCCGTCGTGGCCATACTCCGAGATCACGACTGTGCAGTCATCGACAATCTCTGCGGTCCCGGTGACCCCGTGGAGCTTCGCCTACCCAACGCGACCTGCACATGCGGGGTCACCAAGACTCCGCCTGCCGGTCGGCGTCGAGTCCGACGCGCTGCACGACCACGGACATCGTCACGGACCCCGTAGGATGTGATAATGGCAAGCAGCATCCAAGCGCACGCTTCATTTCAAGGCATCGTCTCAGTACTCGATCTGGCCGCGCCATGCCCCTATCTTCGAGTCGACCCTCGCTCTGCTCGCCCCAAGAAGTCATCGAGTGCCGCGTGCGTCCCACGTCGCGTCGCAGCAAAAGCCGAAGAAAGGGAGCCGAGCGCAGATTCGGATAAATTTTCAATTGGGCCAGTCTGGGTTGGCCTTATGTGGTATTTGCTCCTGGTTCGGTCCCCCAGCCCTCGACGCGTCGTTGTGCGTGCTCAACCCTACACTCTTCGCGTTCGGGGCTTCCAGACCCTGTCCTTCCATCCGCCAATCCGAAAACACTGAAACCAACATGCTCGTCATCACAGGAAACATCAGCGTAGACCCCTCAAAGAGGGACGAAATTACCACCGCCGCCATCGAGATGATGAAGGCCACACGTGCCGAGCCCGGCTGCATCGACTACGCCCTCACCTGGGATCTCGTCGAAGAAGGCGTCATACGCGTCATCGAACAATGGGAAGACCAGGCGGCTCTCGACGCTCACTTCGCGTTCATCGCTTCACAGATGGATATATTCGCGCGCACTATGGGCGTCACGAAAATGGAGCTGAAGAAATTTGAAATCTCGAGCATCAGCCCGATTCGCTAGCGCTGGCATCCGCCAGACGGTGGGGCTGGGGAGCGGCATGCTGGCTTTGACGACAAGGAGCCCCGCCTCGTCCTCCTCGTCAGCATGTCGAAGGTCGAAGGGGCCAGACGTCGAGCTTGCCAACAGACTCTCTCAAATGTTCAGCAAGCGCTCCGAGCACTAGCCCAAGCCGCGGCGAGCACAGCAGCAGCAGCCCCAAAAACCAACGAAAAGCACCCCCCCAAGCTCACGCACAACACGCAGTCCAGCAACAGGATCCATCATCCACTCCGCACTGTGTGCCCCCATTTGTCCACGAGCAATCACAGGCATCCATCTCGACGACCCGATGCTACAATGCCCAAAAACAGTGAGTTCACAGACGGTTGAGCTACCACCTCAAATCTCTATTCGAATTTATCGACCTTTAGAGATGGGAAGCTATCCAGCAGGGACCTTTCCACTATTGTCGTTCTCCCACGGAAACCGACAGAACGGCCAATACTACAGCGATGCAATGGGCGATCTCGCCCGCATAGGGTATATTATTGCCTCAATATTCGGCCTCCCGGAGACTCAACTAGAGCAGGCCTGCGGTTCTCCTGATAGTGATGGCTGTCATGCGTGGGCCTTAATGCAGACAACATTTCGGATCCCGGTGTCCCTGATGTGTAGTATTGAGGATGGATTCTATTTGTCGCAGATTGAAGAAATCGCGATTCGGTTCAGTGGCACCGATGGTATTCCTAGTATTGTTATGATCGATGACTTGGAGATCCGCTCCACTCCAGGAGAACTCGATGAACCGGTCGAGTGCCGTTGTCCGTCCTAGTGTTAAGAAGCCCGGACGAGAGCCGGCCGCCCGAGGGCCACCATGAGCGAATCCAGGGGGGGCCCGCGGAGTGTTGGCCGTCCCCCAGACCGGTCAGGGCTCAATCTCTCGGCGCTGCCCCCCTCGACGCCAGGCCTCGCTGCACAAGCCGTTTTCGCTTGCTCATCTTAGTGTCATCGCGGCCACGCGACTCGTCGGGCGGAACTTACGGTGATCTGCTTTGGGTACGGTGATCTCGCTCATCGAGCGCGAGGCCGCGACTGGTGCGAGCGCGTCACGAGCGACGACGCACTACTAAAAACTTAACTTTATTCATGACTTAGAGGTCAACGTCGGGATGGCCGCGTAGATCACTAGCCCTGAGATGATAGTTCAACCCAAGCACTAGAAATGCCGCTCTGTAGCTCGAAAGTCCCCGAAGGGGGCTTTTTCAATTCGCGCACTTGACGCATGAGGCCGGGTGAGTACGCAGAAGTTGGGCGGTCCTGATGCGTACGTGGGACGCCTGTGTCGGTTGCGTCAATGCCACCGATGGCGGGGCTTCAAACCCCTGGGACACGCTCTCCAATTACTGGGATGAGATTTACTGGGATGAGTTGGTCGCCAGAGTCGCGACCTAGCTTATATTTTGGGCAGGCTCACGGATCGATCTTGTGCCATCTGGGGCCTTATGCGGGTAGAGAGGCAGACAGACGGGGGTGCCGAGCGTGCTATCCTCCGCCGCGATCTAGGGGACTTTGGCAATGACGCGTCTGTTGCGAGACACATACACAAAGTTCAGGCTCTGTTTCTTCACCGCGGCTTCGGGCCTTTTTCTTGGGGGCTGCACACGGCCGCCGCCGACACCTGGACAGCCGGACGAACTCTCGGGCCCGTCAGCCGTGGGCGACGCCACTCCGGAGCGAGCGAACGCCGCAGAGTCAGTCGAGCCCGGCGGCGATCGTGAGCCTGCCGCAGCTGTAGACCCGGTACCCACGATGGTCGAGGCGGAGCAGGGCGAGCGAGAGCAGGCAGAGCAGGCAGAGCTCGAAGCGGCAGAGATCGAGGTCGCCATCGCCGACCCAAACGGGCCAAAGATCGAGCACGCACAGGCGCTCGCAGGTTTCTTTAGCGCGCTCGATCGGGTCCGCGCGAAGGAGGCCGGCGCGATCGCTCGGGTGCTGCATATGGGGGACTCTTCGGTCGGTCTCGACGGCCTGCCACAGGCGATCCGCAGGCGCATGCAGACGCAGTTTGGGGATGCCGGTCCGGGTTTTGTTCTCGTCGATCGTTTTTCAAAAAATTACTCGAGCAACGTCGCCAAGATCGAGGCTGGCGGTTGGAAGATCTGCTACATCGCCTACCTCTGCAAAAAGGACGGCCACTACGGCCTGGGCGGTCATACCTTCCGCGGCACAACCGAGGCGTGGACAAAAATTGGCCCGCATCGGCGCAGTCTCAACGGCCGCGAGGTCTCCAAATTTGAGCTCTGGTACGCGGCAACACCGAAGGGCGGCGAACTCAAGCTGCGCGTCGACAGGGGTCCCTACGAGGTTGTCGATACCCGGGCAGAGGCCCTCGAAGATCGCTGGCACGCGGTCACGGTCGAGGCGGGCGAGCACTCCTTTGAGCTCCGAGGCGGCCGTGGCGGGGCTGTCAGGGTCTACGGCGTGGCCATGGAAAACGAGGGGCCGGGCGTTGTTTGGGATACCGTCAGTATGACCGGTGCGTACGTGCGCCGCCTCCACGGGTACAACGACGAGCACATCGCCGGTCAGGTCGCCCATCGCGATCCGGATCTCCTGGTGATCAACTACGGCGGCAATGACCTGCGCCGTTTTGCGGCCCGATCGGTCGAGCGCGACGTTTTTAAAGAGGAGTACCGAACGACGGTTCGCAAGCTCCGCCAGGGCAAGCCCGAGATGGCCTGCTTGATCGTTGGGGTTACCGACCACGGCCGCTCAGGGCCCTACGATGTCGCTCCCAAACATGTCGAGATGATGACGTCGATCGAACGCGAAGTGGCGACCGAAGAAGGCTGTGCTTTCTTCGACTCGGTTGCGGCGATGGGCGGGCCGGGCTCGGTGCACGCGTGGGTGAAGGCGGGCAAGGTTTCGCCCGATCTCAAGCACCTCAGCCGTCGCGGCATCGATGTGATGGGCAGCATGATTTACGACGCGCTGATCGCTGCCTATGCCGAGGGCAAGAGGCGGCCTTCGGGCTCCACTGGGGCCTGAGCGCCGTGGCGCTGCAGTAGCCGCAACAAGCAGGGATCGACGCCCAACTCGGCGCAGGCATCAGCGACCTTGGCGAGGCGCCAGCGGCTGGGATCGGCGACGCCGCTGTGACGGCGAGCTGCCCGAATGAGCAGGTTCTTTGCGCTGTGCTCGGAGTCGACAAACTCGACCACATCGACCTGGTAACCGCAGGCCCGCAGGAGCTCGCAGCGGATGCTGTCAGTGAGCACGTCGGCGTAGGCCTGGCGCAGGAGGCCGTGCTCCAGTAGCGCCGGCAGGGCGGGCGTTTCTTCCTTTCCTTTTCCTTTTCCCTTTCCTTTTCCTTTTCCTTTGTCCGCGAGTTGGGACGAGAGTTCGTGCTGGCAGCAGGGCACGCAGAGGATCGCCGGTGTGCCGCAGCGGATCGCCAACTCTAGGGCTTCGTCGGTCGCCGTGTCGCAGGCGTGAAGGGCGACGACGATGTCGGGGCGACCCGCGAGCGCATCGGCACCGAGCGCCTGGGAGTAGGCCTGGGCGATGGTCGCCTGGGCAAAGCTCAGGCCGTCGATCTCGAGCAGTGCCGCCCGCTTGCGGGCCCGGGCGATCACGTCGTCGCGCACATCGACGCCGTGCAGGCGCAGGGGCACACCGGCGAGGCGAAGCGCCTCCGCGAGAACAAACGAGAGGTAGGCATTGCCGCAGGCGAGGTCGAGCACCCGCAGCGGGTCCTCTGCGCTTGGCGGGCGGAGTTTTTGTACGCGCTCCCAGGTCGGTCGACAGAGCTCCGCCAGGTGCGAGACCTGTTTGTACTTGCGCGCGTGCCGGGTTGAGATCGTGCCGTCGGCGTTCATGATGCCGATCGTGCGCAGGAACTTGGCGCTCGTGTCTGGGCGAAAGAGGCGCTGCTTGCCGCCCATCACCTTGAGGCGGGTCGCGGCGTCGAGGGTCTTGAGTTTGATATGGCCGTGGCGGGCGTCGTAGCTCAGGCGCCGGCGGTCGTCGAGCACGATCGTCTGCTTGACGAGGCCCGCATCAGCGGCTGTCTCTGCGGCCAGGAGAAGCTCGGTGATCGCGGCATCGAGAGTCTCGCTCGCAGCTGGATCGGTGACCGGCGGATCGGTGAGCGGCGAGTCAGAAGGTGAGTCAGAAGACGAATCAGAAGGCGAGTCAGAAGGCGAGTCTGAGGGGGGGTTGGCCTGCTCAACTTGCAGCTGGTCGCATGCATTTGCAGGATCTGTGGTGGGCTCTTGATCGCCGGACGGATCCGGGGAATTGGTTAAAACCGGAGAAGCGTGGAACTCGCCCGGTCCGCTCAAGACTTGCTCGTCGCGGCTGCCGTCGGCGCGCTCAGGACTGGCAAAGACGGCCCGCTGCCAGCCGTGTCCGAGCTTCTTCGGTAGGGTGCGGTGGAGCCGTGCGCGGCTGGCTTTGGTCATCGACACGCGGAGCGTTGTAGCGCAGTCGCGCGGGCGGAGCGAGGGCCCAGGTTGCCGCTTTGGTCACAGCTTTGGCCGCAGCTGCGGCTTTGGCCAAAGCCGAAAATACAGCGAGAAGGGCTCAGTAGGGCCGTTTGCGGGCTTCTGCGCGTCGCTGGGTCGCGGCGACCAGGCCGCTCCAGAGCGACTCTAGGCCCATCGCATTGCGGACTTGATTGAGCGTCTGGTAGGCGACCTCGCGGGCGCGGATGGTGCCGTCGACGACGATCTCCTCGATCCGGCCGGCGTCGGCCATGAACTCTGCGCGTCGCTGGCGGATCGGAACCAAAAGAGCCTCGATATCAGCCGTGATCGCTTCGTGCACGGCGGAGGTTTGGACCTTGCCGCGGAGGTAGTCGTACTTGAGTGCTGACGCGGTCGCCTTGTCGGCGAGGAAGGCGTCGACGAAGGCGAAGAGCGGCGAGTTGTCGAGGTCCTCGGGGGTCGCACCTGCGCTCGGTCCTGCGAGTGTGCGGATCTTGCGGGCGACCTCTTCGGCGCTGTCCTTGAGGCGGATCGAATTGCCCGCCGACTTGGACATCTTGCGCAGGGAACCATCCTCGATCACGTTGACGCCGGGCAGTGTGGGCGTGCTCGAGACCATCGCCGTTGGCACCGGAAAGACCGGCCCGTAGAGTTCGTTGAAGTGCTCTGCGAGTTCGATCGCGATGGCGACATGGGCCTCGTTATCACCGCCGACCGCAACGACTTCGGCGCGCGCCATCAGGATGTCGGCGGCCTGCAGCACCGGATAGCCGAGCAGCCCGAGCGGGACTTCGTCGTCGGTGAGGCCGGCGTTGCGGGCCATGTCGCGGATCGTCGGGATGTCGCGGAGCCGGTTTACGGGGATCAACATCTGCAGGAGGATCGCCAGGTCGTAGACCGCGGGCACGCCGGACTGCAGATAGATGGTGCTGCGCTCGGGATCGATGCCGACGCTCAGGAGATCGAGCACGACTTCGTGCACCAGTTCGGGCAGCTCGCCGATTTGCTCGCGACGGGAGCGTGTGGTCAGCGAGTGCAGATCGGCGACGATCAGCCAGCAGTCGTGATCCTTTTGCATCTCGACCCGGTTGTGCAGGGTGCCGACGAGATGGCCTAAGTGGAGTGGGCCGGTGGGTCGGTCACCGGTGAGCAGTCGCTTCTTCGCGGGGGCAGACACGGTCATCGGAGATCCTTCGAGCGGGGTGCAAGGGCGCTTCTACGCGCCTCCTGTCAGGGCGCTTAGTTTGCCACAAGCCAATTGATCGGTGACTCAGAGAATGCTCTGCGGCATAGTCCGCGCCGTGTCACAGGCTCACGTTCTACTGCTCGAGAACATCCACGTCTCCGCGCACGAGGAGCTGCGTCGCAGTGGAATCGCGGTGCATACCCACGGCGGAGGCATGGTCGTGGGTCAGCTCATCGATGCCCTGCGAGCGCTTCCGGGCGAAGGCCCGCGAATGGTCGGGATCCGCTCAAAGACTCGAGTTACGGCGGAGGTCTTCGAGGCGGTGCCAAACCTGATCGCCGTCGGGGCCTTTTGTATCGGAACCGATCAGATCGATCTTGTGGCGGCGAGGCGAGCGGGTGTTGTCGCCTTTAACGCGCCCTTCTCAAACACGCGCTCGGTGGCCGAGCTGATCCTCGGCCAGGTCATCATGCTCTCGCGTCAGATCTTCCCGCGGAGCATGGCCTGTCACCGCGGCGAGTGGCGCAAGAGCGCGGTCGGTAGCCACGAGGTCCGGGGCAAGACCATCGGCATCGTTGGCTACGGTCATATCGGTTCTCAGCTCAGTGTTCTCGCCGAGTCGCTGGGGCTGCGGGTGGTCTACTACGATCTCGTCTCTAAGCTGCCGCTCGGCAATGCCCGGCCGGTCGCGAGCCTGGAGGAGCTGCTGCGCACGAGCAATTTTGTCACCCTGCATGTGCCCGATACAGAGCTTACGCGGGGCATGATCGGCGAGCGCGAGCTTTCGTACATGGCCGCTGGTAGCTACTTGCTCAATGCCTCGCGGGGCCAGGTTGTCGACATCCCGGCGCTGCGCGACGCGCTCACCCAGGGCCGACTCGCGGGCGCTGCGATCGACGTCTATCCAGCGGAGCCGCGGAGCCCGAACGCGCCCTTTGTCAGCGAGCTCGTCGGCGTCGAAGCTGCGATTCTCACCCCGCATATCGGCGGTAGTACGGAGGAGGCGCAGGAGAGCATCGGTCACGAGGTCGGAAGTGCGCTGAATTCGTACGTTGTGCAAGGCTCGACGGTCGGCTCTGTCAACATCCCCAACCTCGACGTGGCGCCCCTTCGCAGCGGTTGTCGGATCGTCAACATGCATCGCAACGTGCCTGGCGTACTCTCGGCGATCAACCGCGCGGTCGCCGAATCCGAGGTCAACGTCACCGGTCAGAGCCTGGGCACGATCGAGGATGTGGGTCTGCTGATCGTCGATCTCGCGATCGAGCGCGACGAAGAGCGGGCGCTCGATCTGTTGCGGGCGATCCAGGTGTTGCCTACAAGTCTGCGCACGCGGATTCTCTGAGGTCTGTCGACCGCAGGTGTCGCTTTTCGGGGGAGATTCGCGGACTCGCTTCGGCTGATATGCTCGCGGTCGATGGCACATCCGCTGCTGACCTTTGTCACCTTTATCGGTCTCACCTTCGGCCTGCTCTCCTGCCACGGAGGCGAAGAAACAGCGTCTCCAGAGGAGTGCGCCGGCATGTGCGGCAAGTCGACCCGCTGCGATGGATCGAAGTGTGTGGTCGATTATTCGACGGATGTTTGCGATGGCATGTCGACCGAGGAGGAGGTCGAGGACCTGCCGCCGCCGATCGACAACTGGGGAGCTTGCGACGTCGACCCCGCGACCTTGGCTCCTTTTGAGGCGGTCGACGACTCGGCGATCCCCGCTTACGATCCGAACAACGCGACGGTGCTCGACATGAACGCCGGCAGTGAGCGGCTCAGCGATACCCAGCTGACCGCGCAGATGCGGCACATCGAGCACAAGATCAACGCCTGTCTGAGCCTGGCGTCGTGCCACAACAACGGTCTCGGCAGCGGTGCGATCTCCTTTGAGTTTCGCGTCGTCGGCAAGACCGGCAGGGTCGACGGTGTTAATATCATCGCTCCCGAAGAGCTCCAGGTCTTTGGCATCGTGCCCTGCCTGCGCAAGGCGGTCTGGGAGCACAACTTCCCGACGTTTAACGGCCAACATATGGTCGTCAAATACTCGGTCGAGCTCGACTAGAGCGGCTGTCGCCTCGGAGCGCGAAGGGCTCGTCACCGGAGGTGGCGGGCTCTTTGATTTG
>CAYYUP010000080.1:24629-27478 GCA_964474905.1 uncultured Nannocystis sp.
GCCCTGCTCATGTGCGTCGCTCTGGGACCTGTTGGCGGGATTTGGTGAGCGGCTGTCGCCCTCGGGCGGGTCCTGTATGGCTGCCGAGGTTTTGGCCGTGTTGTCTGCACATCGGGCCCGGGTGAGGGGTCCGGTGGGGCTGCGTTGGAGCCAGGCTGTCACCCTTGTCGCGGCTGCCCGGGCGGCGGACTCGGCCTTGTCGGCGGCATCACGCTGGATCTCCGAGGTTGCGGGCAGGAGCGTCGAGGAGTCATCAGCGGAGTGCATGGGCGTCGAGAGCAGTGCGGATCTCCGGTATAGCGTCGTTCGCGAGGCCAACGGATCACAAAAAAATGCGATCGCGAATCCGGCGCCGTTGCGACTTTGGACATGTCCCGTGGGCCGGTGCGAGAAGCGGGCCTGAGGCCGTGCAGGCGGCTTTTTTTAGCTATGTATCTAGATGCGATCGCGCCCTCGAGATCTGCGGAGCCCTCGAAAAAATTCCAGCGCGCGGTCGCTACGACCTCGGAGTAGGAGCGTTGCCGTTACCTGCCTCGCGGAGGGCAGAGGCGAGCGTCGGTAGCAGCGAGGGGCTGGCGGCGAGGATCGACGGATACTCTGGACGCCATTCGTCGCCGCTGATGGTGCGTACACATCCACCTGACTCTTGGACCAGGATTGCACCGGCTGCGGTATCCCAGGGACAGAGGCTGCGCTCCCAGTAGCCGTCGAGGCGACCGGCAGCGACGTAGGCGAGGTCGAGGGCGGCTGAGCCTGCGCGTCGGATGCCGCGCAGTTGGGGCACAAGTGCCGAGAACTCGCGGAGGCTGGGGCCGCTATCGGTGGCTTTTTTGTAGGAGAAGCCGGTGGCGAGCAGGGCCCTGTGCAGCTCGGTTGTCTGGCGGATGGCGAGGCGCCGGTGGGGGCCGCGGGGCGACTCTAAAAATGCACCGCCGCCGCGTTCGGCGAAGAATGTCTCGTTGCGCACGGGATCGTGGATCACGCCGATGCGCCCGCCCTCTTGGTCCCAGGCGGCGATCGAGACGCAGAAGTGGGGCAGTGAGTGGGCGAAGTTTGTGGTGCCGTCGAGGGGGTCGATGATCCACCGCAGCTGCCCCAGGCTGTCGGTATTGCTGGCCTGGGTGACGGCTCCACTCTCCTCCGCCAGGATCGCGTGGTGGGGGTAGCGATCGCGGATCGCCGCGATGATCAGCGCCTCAGCGGCTCGGTCGGCGGAGGTCACCAGATCGGTCGACGATGACTTTGTGTCGATCTCAAACTCTCCCTCGAAATAGTCCATGAGCAGGGCGCCGGCCTGGGAGGCGAGTTCGATGGCGAAGCTGAGCAGCGGCAGCATGGGTCCACCCTACCAAGAGCACGACGCAGATGCGGCCGCAGGTGTCCCGCGCAGGGACGCCTTGCGGCCGCATTTCGGCTTTCGCCGCGAGCACAGGGTGCTCAGTTGCAGCTCGGACCGTAGTCGAGGTCGTTGACGCTGCTCGACAGAGTCGACTTGACCTCGACCGTATTGGAGCCGTCGATCGCGATCGAGTAGAGGGTCTTGATGCTGTTGCTGAGCACGAGCTTGTCGAGCGAGTTGTAGGCGAGGCCGGCGCCCGGGGCCTTCTCGAGAGTGGCGGCGACCGTCGCGACGCCGCTGGAGGGATCGACACTGAGGATCCGCTTGTTGATGCTGTCGGAGATCAGCAGGTGGGCGCTGGCGCAGTCAAACGCCATACCGCAGGAGGCGATGTTGACGTTTTCGCCGTCGAGGGTGATCGGGATCGCGCTGACCACACTGCCGGTGCCGGTATCAAAGGTGACGAGTTCGTCGGCGTTGGAGTCGACACCGTAGAGCACCGCCTGGGGATCGAAGGAGATGCCGCAGATCGAGCGACCGTGCACCGTCAGCTCGGAGGGCGCGTCGGCAGAGCAGTAGTCCATCAGCGCGAGGCGGCTTTGGGCGGCGTTGGCGACGTAGGTCATGCCATTGTCGGGCGAGACGCTCGCCGAGATGACGCTCCATTCGCCCTCGAGGCCGATGATGTCGACTGTGCCTAGATTGGTGATCATGCCCGAGTCGGCGTCGACCTGGCCGATGTCGCCGCCTTCGAGCACCGAGAAGAGCAGCTGATTGCCGGGGTTGAGATCGGGGTTGGTATCGACGCAGTCGGCGCCCTGACCGACGCCCGGCGGCAGGTTGGGGTTGGACTCACCGTAGCCGTCGTCGTCCTCGTCCTTGAGGCAGAGGGTGTCGCTTTCCTTTTCGGCGGCGCCGGGAAAGGTAAATTCGTTGCTGTCGTTGCAGTCGCTGCCGGCGTCGACGTCGGGGTTGTCCGGCATGTCATTGCCGTAGCCGTCGTCGTCCTTGTCCTGCATGCAGAGGATGTCGCTCTCCTTCTCGGCGGCGCCAGGGAAGGTATCGGGGTCGCTCTCATCGCAGTCGGTGCCCGGCACGACATCCCGCCCTGAGGGATTGGGATCGCCGTAGCCGTCGTCGTCGGCGTCGGTCATGCAGGCCTTTGGGTCGTCGAGCTCCGCCGCGCCGGGAAAAGTGTTGGGGTCGGCGTCGTCGCAATCGGCAGTGCTGTCGCCGTTGTCGTCCTCACCACCGACGACGTAGCCATCTGGGGGGTCCTCGCCGGGGGTGCCCGGCATACACATCGTCGGATCGCCGTAGCCGTCGTTATCCGCATCTAGGCACCAGATCACCTCTCCGCTCGTATCCGTGGCGGTTTCGGTGTCCGAAGCCGTGCTCTCGGTCGCCGACATGCTCATCGAGCCCATCGTCATGGTCGCGTCGGTATCGGTATCGGTATTGGTGTTGGTGTTGGTGTTGGTGTTGGTGTTGGTGTTGGTGTTGGTGTTGG
>CAYYUP010000081.1:0-27181 GCA_964474905.1 uncultured Nannocystis sp.
ATTCATCGGCCGCATGTGGGGAGCGGGAGCGGATTGAGGAGCACTCGGATCTCTTGGCGAAGAGCATGGCGGTCGCCGACCGGACACACCTCATAGACCTGCTCGATCCATCGCTGAATGAGGTCAAAATAGCGGGTGAGCTGCGGTAGTGTCGGTCTCGCGAGACCGTGAGCACCGTCATTACGAAGCCTGAGTGTGCGCAATGCAGCAACAAAGTGATCAATGCTCGGCTCGATCCCTTGACCCTCTAGGGTCGCCTTGACCTGAGCAAAGAGAGCGAAGCAGCGAAATGTCGGAAAGCACTCGCCGGCGGCCGGAATTCGCATTCGATTTCCCCGACCATCCGAATCCCAGACATCCTTCGTGAACCTCCAAACACTACTGTTGCCCTCAGGGACAGAGTTATAGGAGAGACCAAGGCGCCAGTGCGCCCACACCCGAAATACCTGCTCGGGAAGAGGTACAACCAACGCAAGCGCCTCGCTGGGCGGCTTGGCGGCTGCGATCTTGAGCTGGTGGGTGAGGACAAAAAGAATCGCCCGACTCAGCTCCGGCAGCTCCGGTCGCGCACGGAAGGCGAGGGTCTCCAGCAGTTGGCTCCGCGACGTCGGCGTGAGCGTCGAGTTGATCGTCATCGCAATCTCAGAGAGCTGGTCAAGCCCTTGCTCATCCTCAGCTAGGGGGCGAATGGACTCAATTCGCTGTTGAACATCATTCCACTGGATGTCGAGGGGAACCGTGTTTGCAAGCTGATCCATCAGTCGAGCCAACGTCTCGAGACGCTTGCCGCCGAGCTCTGGGTTCTCGATAGCGTGGAAAAGCTTGGCTGCACGGCCGTACTCGGCGCTAATGTACGCATGGCGCCCTTGCTCGCCCAGGACAATATCGTCTCTCCTCCTCGCCAGGTAAGGAGCAACCTGAGCGACAAGATACTCGAGCGGTGCATAATTTCGAATCGCATCACCGAGTTTGATAAGATCATGCGGCTGTCTCCCAAGCGGCAGAACTCGCTTGACCAAGCCGACGAGTTCATCCTCGAATTCGATGAGATCGAGGTCGCAATCATGATAACTGCGATAGGCTTCTCGCTGATTACGGATAAAGGTGAACACACGGGTTATCGCCATAGCGATGGCGTCCGCACTCTTTTCGTTTTTTGGCCAGCGGGAGGGTCGGTCGAGGTCTATCCTGAGCCTATCCATGGGCTCGCGGTGACGTTCGTCGACCATCTCAGATGCGCACTTAAGAGCACCGATGTGATGGCGGCGATGGAGATTGTTCGCTCTGATCTCCTCAACCTGCTGTGCGAGAAAAGATGTCTCCGCACGGACATCGACGTCGCCGCCGGCCTCCCGAAGGAATGACAGGTGCGCTCTTCGGGCGGGGTCCTTGTGGAGCTTGTGTTCGATAAGAAGATCATCGAGTTCCTCTAGGTGGAGTTCGGCAGCGGCATAGTCGAACGCATCGAACTCTGCTTCGATATCGGCGATCTCATCGGCTATCTCGTCGTCTTCGGCCTCCGCCGCGGAATTCATGATCGCCTCGGCTCGCCGCCACGGCCCCTTGAATCGCTCGAGAACCACATTGCGACGCTGCGTTGCCGCCCGCTTCACAAGCTGCGCACAGTACTCGTCGTCGCCGGCGCCATCCACAGCCGCACGAATATGGCCAGATTCGAGCATCGTCGAGATCGCGTTTCGTAGGCCCTTCTGGCCGACGATGTGCTCCTCAATAACCTCCCAGAGGAGCGATGGAATCGTCGTCGGCAAGCCCTGCGCAGCGCGGACCCAGGTCCGGACCCAAGTCGGCCTAAGAAGCGCTGGATTGACTTCTAAGCCATGGACGGTGGTGGTGTACCAGGGTGCCTCTACGCTCTCGACAAGCAGCCGCAGCGATGACCCCGAAGAGTCCTCTGGTTTCGTCGTCGCCAAGGTCCCGGCCATCAGCGCAGAGAGCAGCTCGGGCTCGACCTCCACCGCTGCAGTCCAGGCGGCCGAGAGCGCGTCACGGGTCTTCGCGGAGCCCAAGGAGGCGCCCTCGAGCCAGGTGTTGAGGTCCTTCTCAAAGCTCTCGAGGTAGCGGCGCGTCTGAGCAACGTGAGTGCTATTGAGGTTTCGACGAACGAGCGTGCTGCTCCCGAGTTCGCGAATACAGACCTCGACCTTCGCATCCAGATCCCCTTGGTCGCTCCAAGAGAGATGGGCGGACTCGGCATCGGAGCCCTTGACCGCGTCCGCAAGCGGCTGCAGGAAGTTCTTCTGAGCGACTCGCCGGAGGCGGTGAAAGAGGCCTGTCATGCCCGGCAATTGGTCGATCGATTCGAGCAATTGGTCCCGAATGATCGCCTGGGCATCAACAGGCCCATTGCGCTCCCCTCCGGACCCGCCATCCGCAAGTTCACCCCGAAGTACAGACGCGACCGGAAAATCGTCGCCAAGAGCCCCTAGACAGATCTTGATCAGCTCTCGCGTCTGCTCTTGTAATATCGGGGGGTTACGATACAGAGCAACCGTAAGAGGATTTCGGAGCGCTGCGAACTCCCCCTGAGAGATCGCTCTGGCCAAGAGAGCGTAACTTACATCAGAAGCGATCATATCCTGCTGCTGCAAGAGCGTCGAGTGCGGCAGGGAGAGGCCGCGGAGCGCCTGCTGCCGGAGATCGAATGGGAGCAGGCGAATCCACGCCACAGCCTCTTCCACCGAGGAGTGAATGATGAGAGCCGTGATCCCTGAGAGTAGGATCGGATCCTGGCGGTGCTCATAGATGGCCTGAGTCCCCTGGCTAAGAGCCCGCTCACCTGCAAATACCAAGAGAATATCTGTGCATTCAGGGACACTGAACTTCGGCGCAGTCTCGGTGCGTCCGCTCGCCTGCCGGGAGACCCGATCGAGGAGCTTGGATGTGGCTACATCTGCACATCGCTGCCTGGTCAGCCTATCCGCAATCTCGAGTTCCAGAATCCCCAGGTCATTATCGACATAATCTATCATCGACTCTCCGCCGGCGGCCGGCCAGAACGGAGTGATACCCAGGCAAGTGGCATCGTCTTGGATCGACCCCACAAGCACAGCTGCTCGATCTAGACACTCGTCGATTTCGATGATCTCTCGGCCCTGATCGCGTGCCCGCAGGGCAGACTCCAAAAGCGGAGGAATCTCAAGACTCCTAGCTCTATTCAGGACATCATCGTATTTATGGTCGTCCCTATCAGCCTTGGCCTTGACCTCGGCTTCTCTCGCGATCTCTCGCAACTCGCTTGGCGAAGGACTGACGATCTCGATCGCCGCAGAACCAATGTTCGCCGGCTCTGCGCCCTCCAAGAGTTCACTCGCGAGTTCTTGGAGCGGCTCAGACCGCTGACTCTTGGGCTCCGCCAAGGCAGCCTTAGAGATCGCGAGTTGAGGGCCCAAAACCTGTGACCGATCCTCTGATGTCTGCGCGGGGGGAGGGGCTTCAACGTGATTCGTAACGTCCCTAACGTCCGCAACGTCCCTAACGTCCGTAACACAAGGCGCGGTCACCTCATTAATGAGCAGTGAGGAGTAGTCGGGGTTGTTCTCGAGGAGAGCTCTCGCGTAGTCTGGACAGCCCCCCCGCGTCAGCGACTCAGCACAGGCGAGCAGGGCAAAGGAGAGGAGCGCTTCAGGTGCGTAGAGTTCGTCAAGATGCTCACGAAAGCGAGTTGCCGTGAGCCTAGAATCCACCACATTGGGTTCTAGGCTGTCGTTGACCATAGCCGGAGCAAGTAGGGAGAGCGGAGTCTGCGACGAGGAGAGCCAAATTTTTAAGTATTCGCCGAGGATTTGCCCAAAAGAGAAGATCTTTCCGCTACCGGCACGCTTGTAGAATTTGGTCAAATTGCTGCTTGCGAGACGGCGGCTCCGTACCGATCGCAGATACTCGACAATCGCGACTCCGAACGCGGGAGCGTCGTTGATAGCAAGGCGCCGAGTCATCGTCTGGCGCGCCAGGGCCTTCTTTAAAGGCTTTCGCTCCTCAGCGTCGAGCACACTGACAATATCGGACCACAGCTCGGCGTCGTCGAGGGCCGGTGCGAGATATTCGCTATCCCGCCACGGATAGGGCAGATCTATGTTTTCTTCATTCTTCGGCAGCATTGTGGCTCCTGTCAGACAATGTTGTCGCCCGTGCAGCTCTCGCTGCTCTTCGCCTCTCCCTTTCTTCGCAGCAAAAGGGACACAATCGACTCAAGAAGCGCATGATTCAAAGCGCACCTTTCCCACACACTTCTGCTTAACGGCGATCAGAGTTCCCCGCAAGTCTTCGGACTTGCGGTCGCAGTCAAGGCCGGCGGCTCCTGTGCAAATACATGCCACAGTCGCTGCCGATCAGGGCCCGGTCCACACGTAGCCGGCGATATTCTCGTAACTATAGCCGTACATCGATACAGCATTGTCACGCTCGCCCGCGCTCGTCGTATAGAAATGATCGCCGCTGTTTCCATTGTAGAGACGATAGAGCGGCGTCGCGCCGCAATCTGTACCCTTCGCGATCTGCCCGATCACACCGATCAAGGCTCCGCCCCCCTCGCAGCTGCCGGAGACCGTGTAAAAATTCTTGTTATTGCCCTTTTTGCAGCGATGGAAGGGCACCAGCCCCGTCTGAGCGGCATGGTATAAATAGTAATAGTTCTCGAACTCGAGCACTAAATCATCGCTCTTGGCCTCATTGAGATCCGTCGTATAGACGTGGCCAAAGGTCGCGCTGACCGAGCGATGCACGCCGATCCGGCAACCCGCGCCCTCGTCGCAGGCGCCGTTGCAATTGTCGTCTTTTACATTACAGACCTCGGCCTCCATGTCGCAGGTCTGTCCGCACTGCTTGCCCTGCTCGAGCGCTGTCTCGCAGCCATTCGCCGGGTCGTCATCGCAATCGCCGTAGAGCGCATCACACTGGCCCAAGCCGCAAATCCCGCCATTGCAGACCGCGCTCGCGTGGGGCACGACACAGGTGATGCCACAGTCACCACAGTTGGTGGGATCGTCCTCGGTATCGACACATTGCATGCCACAGGCCGTGAGCGGCTCACAATTGAGGCCGCCGCTGCTGCTACTGCTGCTGCTGCTACTGCTACTACTGCTACCCGTTGAGCTCGATGTCCCGGTTGTCGATGTGCCCGTCGCGGTCAGGTCGCCGCTGCTCGAACTCGCGTCTCCGGTCGAAGTGCCACCAGAAGCATCGGTCGAGCCCTCGCTCCCCGAAGAGCCCTCGCTCCCCGAAGAGCCCTCACTCGGCGAGGCGTACCCGGCAGAAAACCCACCAGTAGCGCCCCCCTCGTCGCCACAGGCGAGGCCGAGCACCGCGCACATGCACATGCACATGCACATGCACATGCACGAAGAAGAAGAAGAAGAAGAAGAAGAAGAAAAGGATGGTGCGACGCTTCGCCGCTTTTGCATGCTCATGGGCATCATCAAGTCCTCTCGTCACCGACCCCTTAGGCCAGGATCTCGCTCAAGTGCTCGCTGGTCTCGGCGCCGTTAAATCCGTAGCTCGGGCAATCGATGCCCAACGCTCGCAGGATCGTCGTATGCACCTTGCAGAGGTTGCCGCCGGGCTCGCGCACGTGCACACCACGGTGGATCGCCCCGTTGCAGCCGCCCGCGAGCACCACAGGCATCTCTTTGACGCTGTGCTTCCAGCCCTCGCCGTACTCCGAGACGCCGTAGACCAGCGCCCGATCGAGCAGGGAATTCTCCATCGGATCTTTGATCGCCGCCATCGCGTCGAGCACCAGCGCAAAGGCCTGCATCTGGTATTCGGTGATCTTGCGAACGCTCTCCCACTGACCGTCGTGGCAGGTTTTGTGCATTCCGTCGGGCACGCCTAGGTTGGCAAACGAGTGGGTCGTCGCCGGCGAGGTCAGCATAAACGAGAAGACCCGGGTGAGATCGCAGTGCAACGCGACGGCGATGAGTTCGGCGACCACAGCTGTTTTTTGCAGGAGGTCGCCGCCCTCGGCGGGCATCGCCGGTTCTATTTCACATGTCCCAGAGGTCAGCTCGAGACGGCGTTGGATCTCGTGGAGATGCTCCAAGTGATCGTCTAGGCGTTTGCGATCGACAGCGCCCAGACGCGTTCGCAGGCCCTTGGCGTCGTCGTAAATCGCGTCGATCAGGCGTGCCCTCCGGGCGAGCGCCATCAGATCATCGGGCACGTTGAAGAGCTTGGCGTAGAGCTCGAGAGGATCCATGATCGCCGGGTTTTGGGCATCGGGCCCGTTGTACGAGATCGCGTTCCAATGGCCGTAATCGTGGAAGCGAGCCGTCGAGATGCCGACCTCGAGCGAACGAAAGCGGGGCGGCGTATTTCCGTAAAAATCAGCGTGTTTGGCGATGTACTGGTCGAGGCTCGGACGCAACGCCGTCAGGGTGTGCGACGGGTGATCAAAACCCTCGGGGCGGATGCGATCGCCGGTCATCGCCACCATAAATCCTCGCATGTGGCCGTCGCCTTGCCCCGGCGGCTCGGCCGGGATTGCGGTCTTGGGCTCGAGACCGGTGGCGACGCTGACCTTATGGGCAGCAAGCGGGGCCAAAAGCGGACTCGGCGTGTAGTTTGGGCCGGTCTGTGCCGGGGTCCACAAATCACCCTGACCAGCAGCCTGCTCTTCGCCATGACCACCGTGCCACGGAGTGCCATTTGCCCAATAAAAGAGCCCGAAGAGCGGACTGTTGACCATGTCCTCGGCCGCCGCCTGACGGCTCGGCAGCATCGCCTCGAGCAGGGGCAGACCCAACGCGACCGCGGAGCCGCCGATCGCCCCGCGCAGGAAGGTGCGTCGATCGAGACGTTTTTTGTGTAGTTTTAAAAAGCTCATCACTCGGCCTCTGGGTGGGCAACGGTGCGGAAAGCCTCGCTGGTGACAAAGGCGAGTAGAAGTGCCCGGTAGCTGTAGCCCGAAGCGGCAAAGGCCCCCTCGATCACGCTGAGGCCGGGGCGCTCCTGCGGCGTTTCGAGGCGGCCATTGGTATGTCGATAGAGCTGGGTGACCATGCAGCGAGCGACCCGTTTGTCCTCGGCAAGCACGGCCGCAAGATCACGGGCGTCACTTAAGGCGATGCCGTCGAGATCGCCGGAGGCGTCGATCGCATAGCCGTTATCGAGATCCCGATAGGCACCGATCGAGTCAAAATGCTCGAAGAGAAAACCCGGAGGATCGATAAAGGCGTGACAGCCCGCGCAGATCGGATCGGCACGGTGCTGCTCTAGGCGTTCGCGCAGAGTGTGAGCCTCGCCGTCGGGCTCGGGGATGTTGGTATCGACGTCCCCCGGCGGCCCCGGTACGGTCTCGCAGAGCACTCGCTCACGGACGTATTTGCCGCGCAACGTCGGCGAGGTCTCGGTCGCGTGCGCGTTCATCGTGAGGAAGGCGCTCGAGGTCAGGATGCCCACACGTGGGCCCTCCGCGGGCATCTCCACCGGTACAAAGGTGATCGCCGAGGCACCCTTGGCATCGACTCCATAAACCGCCGCGAGATCGGCGTTGACGAAGGTCTTGCGCGCTGTGAAGAGGCTGCGAATATCGGCCTGCTCGCGGTTGACCAGGTCGTCGACCACCAGCTCGATCTCGGTGCGCATCGCCGCGACCAGGCCGGGCGTATAGAGGGGATAAAGCTCCGGGTCGCGCTCGACGTGGGCCAAACGACCCAGATCGAGATATTGGGCAAAAAACGCCTGGATCGTCGCACTTGCCCGCGGATCCGCAAGCAGTCGCTCGGCCTCGGCGAGCACGCCCTCTTGGGTGTCCAATAGGCCAGATTCGGCGGCCGCCAAGAGTTGATCGTCCGGCGTCGAATTCCACAACAGATAGGAGAGGCGACTCGCCATCTCCCAACCGGTGTAGAGACGACGCTCGGGATCCTCCGGATCGGGTTCGCCAAGCTCGACACGGTAAAGAAAATTTGGCGACTGCAGCATGCCGGCAACCGCCATGCGCAGGCCCTGCCAGGGATCACCATCAGCGAGCTCTGCAGCGAACCCGAGCCAGCGCGTGTGCTCCTCTGGGCTCAGCGGACGACGCATCGCTCGACGACCAAAACTGGTGATAAAGGCGGCCGCGCAGGCATCGTCAGCTGCCTCTGGCACACAACCGACGAGCGCCTCACGACGGCTGGCGTCCTCGAAAACAGCCCGCGTGATCACATCCGCGGCATCTTCATAGCGCTCCACGCCCTCCTCTGAGACCGTCGTCGACGCCGCACCGATATTAAAGAAGAGATAAGGGTTGGTATCGGGCTCCAACAGCGGAGACGGCAGCGACCCACCGAAGAGGTCGCCCACCGTGTTGTAGTACTGGCTCTCTGTCAGCCGCGGCAGTGTCGGCGGACCTGGCTCAAAGGGCAGTACCGGTACACCACTGGTGTCGCTATCGCCCTCGCTATCGCCCTCGCTATCGCCAGCGCTCGCCGTCATTGATGAGCCCGAGCTGCTGACGGTGGTGCTCGATCCGCCACCTCCGTCGTCAGCGGCCGGCGCACCGGTGTAACAACCTGCGAAGCCGAACATCAGCAGGAGCGCGAGCCCGCCGTGACTCGCCACCAGTGGCCAAGAGCGGCGATCAAATGGGATGAGAGAGCGCGACGACATATCAGTTATGAGTTGTCGCACAGCTCCTGGGCCGGGTGCAATCTCGCCCGCAGTTGCATCCGCGTGACGCTCATCACAACCAGGCCGCCGGTATCCGAACTCGCTTCGACCTATCGATCTCGCGAAGTCGAGTCGGCCCCACCGAGGCGAGGCCGACCCCCTTCAGCACTGCGATTGCGAGTGGGCCCTACGAGGACGATCCACCGCGGCGGCGGCGATCAACTGCCGAGGTGCCGATCAAAGCAGCGAGCAACGCCGCGGTCGCAACATCTGCGCCGTCGGGATCTGTCTGGCAAGCACCTCCGCTAGAGCCCTCGCCGGCCGTCGCTGTCTCAGAACCCGTCTCGCCGCCATCGCCACTGCTGCCATCGCCACTGCTGCCAGCGCCACTGCTGCCAGCGCCACTGCTGCTGGATTCGTGCTCATTCGGCTCCCCCATCTCGGGAAAGGGCCCGGTGATCACCAGCGTCATGCCGTCCTGCTGCATGTTCACGAAGAGCGCCCGACCATCGGGAGAGAGGCAGACGCCCGCAAGTTCGCCTGTCGAGCGCACGTTGCGGGCAAAATTAAAGAGCGCCCCGTCGCGGGTCAGGCCCCGCAAATAGTTGCCGTTATTGCCGTCCTCACAGAAAAAAAGCTCGCCCCAGGGAGCCATCGTGATGTTGTCGGGCATGTCCAAGAGGGCAGGGTCGATCGACTCGGTGATCACCTCCAGGCGACCGCCGACCTCGCCATCGACCAGCCGAAAGATCTGTCCCTTGCCGATGGGCCCGCCGGTCGTCGCCACCGCGTAGATGCCCTCCTGGGTGAAGGTGATGCCCTCGCCGCGGATAAAGATCGCCGCGCCCTTGGCCTGCGCCTGCGCGCGCACGGTGTCGCCTTCGGGGTCGGGCTCGTCGATGTCCACCCAGTCGATCGCCACAGGCTCGGCACCCGCAGCCATCGCACCGGTATCGGCGACCTCCACACCAACGACCCGAAGCGCCTGTAAACGGCCGATAAAGGGCAATTCTGGCTCGTTGGGCACAAAACGGTAGAGGCATGAATTGTGGCGATCCTCGGTGAGGTAGACCCTGCCGCTCGCCGGATCGACGCAGGCCGCCTCGTGCCGAAAACGCCCAAACGCCGGCACCGAAACCGGCGCCTGTACCTGCGATGCAAGCGGGTCACAGACAAAGACATAGCCGTGACCGGGCGCCGTATTTTCCTCGCAACTCAGCCAACCCCAGGGGCTCGGACCCCCCGCACAATTCGAGAGCGTGCCGCAAAGAACAAGGTTGCTCGAGAGCCGCTCGAAGGTGGAAGCGTCGACCACCACGCGGGTGACGCTGCCCATCGTCTTCGCGTCAAAAGCCTCGGGAGGAGCCTGTTTGGGGCCGTAGGGGCCATCTGTCGTTCGCAGCTCGTGGTTGCGCATGACGATCACAGTGCCGCCTGGACCGGCAAAGGTCGCCATGCCGTCGGGCAAACCGGGCACCGCGTAGCCGTCGTCCATCACCTCGCCCGTGCGGTCGAGGATGCGATACGAAAATCCCCGCGGCAGATCCATAATGCCTGCGGGATCCTCGATGAGTTCACCGTAGACCGCGGCCCGGGCGACCCGCGGTCGCCGACCGAGCTGCACAACCAGACCCGCGAAGGCCACACCTGAAATCGTCAGGAAAGTGCGACGACGCAACGCCGGTGCGAGCGCGGTGGGCATGCATGCATGGTGGATCATGCGACGAGCCCGCTCAACAGCCGACCTCACCGGCACACCGGCTCCCGAGCAGGCCTCTGTTATAGTGCGTCGATCTCAGATCGCCATGGAGGGCGATGAAGGGGCCGTATGCCGACCGTCACCGACCTCCAACAACAGCGCCGCCCGAGGGCGCAATTTTATATCGAACACGAGGGCACCCGGGGCGGCCCCTTCGCTGTACTGCTCGACAGCGGCCGCATCCTCGACGATGCACGAGAGAGCCAACGCGGCCGCCTGACCCTCCGTCGCGGCACCATCCACGACCCCTTCCTTCGGCGCTGGATCCTCACTCCAAAGCACGGCGAGGGCGAATACCTCGAACTCTCGGTGGAGAACGACGACGGTCAGGTGCTCGCGCGATGGAACCTTCGAGAACTCCGCATCCTCGAGATCGCCGACGCCCGGCGCCGACATGCCGACGACGTGAGCTTCGACTACATCCTCCTCGAGTGCCTGGCTCAGAGCGACGACCGGGTCTAGATCCGTCGCTCTCCTGATCACCGATCGACAATTGACAGCGCCCGGTTGTCGAGGTGATCTGCTGCTGTGCTCACAGCTCCCCGCCGCCCCCTTCTTCTCTGCTTCTGTGCCCTGCTCGGCTGCAGCGACGACTCGATTGTCGCCAGCAGCGTCAGCGAGACGATGATGGCCACCTCTGCCACGACCAGCGCAAGTACGAGTACGAGCACGAGCACGAGCACGAGCACGAGCACGAGCACAGCAGAGCCGACTGCAACTGCGGCGACGACAGAGACCGGCGATCCATCGACATCATCCTCCAGCGACAGCTCCGGGGAGATGTCGACTGGCACCTCGACGACAGGCGTCACTAGCACCGACACCGACACCGACACCGACACCGATACCGGCACCACATCGGACACTGATGGTCCCGAGGACGCAGACTACGCCGCCCGCTTCGTCGCCGGCGGCCTCGACCGGGTGTTCATCCGCAAGGCCGAGAAGATCAGCGCCCTCTGCACCGAGATCGCTCTGGTCTGGCCCGCTTTCGACAACGAGCCCTACATGATCACGACCCCCGAGGAATGGGGCATCGAGCACGTCTCGATCGCCGAGGGCCTCGCTGGCTGCCTCGAATTCCAGCCTCTCGATCCACCGGCCGTCGCCGCCAATGCCGGCGCCGGTACGATCACGTGGCTCGATCAAGGGCTCTGTCCGCCGACTCTTTCCCTCAACGTAACACTCGAATTTACGGCCGGCGATCTGCTCTGGGTACCGACCAAAGACCAACTTACCGCGCTCGATCTCCCGGTCGAGAACTGCCAGTGATCACCCGCGCACCCAGCATCTATTGTTCGCTCTCGATGCTCGCCGTCGGAGCGATCTGTACGATCACCTGCGGGCGATCACCTGCGGAATCCGATGCTGCCGCGTCCGCCCCCTCGCCCTCGCCCTCACCCTCTCAAAGCCCCGACATCGTCCCGACAACCAAACACAACGACACGGCGCTCGCCTGGAGAACCCTCTACGAGCTGCGTGGGCCAAAGGGCGAAGTACTGCTCTTTGACCGGGCGATCACGAAGGCATTGCCCGCTGATCTGACGCGCCTCGCAGGGGCCCTGGCCTCGCTCAGCCCGCTCATTTCGCAGCTCGATCAAAACCACAAAATTACCCTACAGAACGACGTTTGGGGCCTGTTTGTTCGTCTTGAGCAAGCGAATGAGTCGAGTCAGGGACGCGCTCTCCTGAACGAGATCGTCGGCGCAATGGTCCGCGATCTGGCCCTCGAAGCAAATGCTTTTCAGGCCTCTCCAGCAGCGCTCGTGGCGGGCAATATTCTGTCCCACGAGGCAGGTTGGTACGAGGTCGCAAGCGAGCTGCCAGCGCTCAACCACGAACTCGCCTACGGAAACCGCCGCCTCTTTCGTCTTTTCCGCCGACGCGGCAGCGACGACCTCGCGCTCGCGAGCCACCTCCTAGCGCTTGATCGCCTGGGCGCGACCCGACGCAGCGATGTGATCGGCGAGGTCGAGATCCTCCACTTCGACGGTGACGAGCTGACGAGCGCAGAGGCATACGAACTCGATCGCCTGAGCAAACGCGGTCCAACCCTACGCAGCCTCGCCCAGGTCGTGCAGATCCCGGGACAGGGCGCGGACTCCCTGCTCGCAGAATTCGATCCGCCGGAGGCGATTACCGATCTGCCTTGTCTGCGATGCCACCACGATGGCGTCGCGATGTCGCTGCCAAACCCATCGCTGCCCCCCCGCTGGCGCGATGCGGGCGTGCTCCGACGGGCGACGCAGAGCGCAGCAAATCTGTGGCCGGGGCTCGCGCTCGACGGGCGTTCTCGGCGATAGTCGCTCTTCAATGCTCCTCACTCCGATCCGCACGGCCCTCTCTGGCGGCGACCTTCTTCTCGAAGTTCGTGCCGACGAAATCAGTGCGATCTCGAGGGCGATGGTCGACCACCTCGTCGATGTCGGCCGCCTCGAACCCGAGCATCGCGCCCCCGTGCTCGCCGCCCTCGCCATCCGCGAGGCGCAGGGCTCGACCGCACTCGGCCATGCTCTGGCGATTCCACACGCCTACATCCCGGATCTGTCTGAGCCCCAGGTCCTCTTCGCCCGCCTCCACCGCCCACAAAATCTCGACGCGCCCGACGGCATCCCGGTGCGCTTTATCTTCCTGCTGCTCGGGCCCCTAGATCGGGCCGGAGAGCACCTCGAAGCGCTCGCCGGCATCGCCCGGCTGATGGCCGACGACTCCTTCCGCTACGAGGCCAGGCTCGCCCGCACAGCCGACGATATCGCCTCGGCTTTTAGGTCGTTCGAAGCCCGGCAAGAGGCCCGCAGACGCCCCATCAGCGCCCCCCATGCCAGCCTGCAGGCACCCCCCGAAGACGACCCACTCAGCTTCACCGGCAAACTCTTTGGCGGCCTCCGAGCGGACATCCGCCGACGACGGCCCCACTACCTGGCGGACCTCCGTGACGGCGTGCACCCCAAGGCACTGGGCTCGGTACTCTTCCTGCTCTTCGCCGCCCTAGCCCCCGCGATCACCTTCGGCGGCATCATGGCCGATCAGACAGGCAACATGATCGGCGCCACCGAGATGCTGCTAGCGACGGCGATCTGCGGGATCACCTACGCGCTCTTTGGTGGCATGCCGCTGATCATCCTCGGCGGCACCGGTCCGCTCCTGGTGATCACGGCGATCCTCTACGGCGCCTGCCAGCGTCTGGGTCTGCCCTTCTTCGCGACCTACTTCTGGGTGGGCCTGTGGACCGGCTTGTTTTGCGTGGTCGCGGCGGCCTTCGATCTCAGCGCCTGGATGAAACGCTTCACCCGCTTCACCGACGAAATCTTCGCCGCGCTGATCGCCCTGATCTTCATCTACGAGGCCACCGCTGCGCTCATCAACCCTTTCCACGACGATCACGGTCACCACGAGGCGGCCTTCTTCGCGCTGATCTTGGCGATCGGCTGCTTCTGGATCGCCCATACGCTCTTCCGCTTCCGCCGCAGCGTCTACCTCAAGAGCAAGGTGCGCGAGCTGCTCGCGGACTTTGGACCGGCGATCGCGATCCTCCTGATGACCGTGCTCGCGACGCTCTTTCCAGACGTCGCCCTCGAATCGATGAGCGCACCCGATACCTTCGCGCCCACCACGGATCGCCCCTGGCTCGTCGATCCATTTGCAGCACCGACCTGGGTCTGGGCCGCCGCCGCGCTGCCGGCCGCCTTTGTCGCGATCCTCGTGTACCTCGATCAAAACATCACCGCCCGCCTGGTCAACAACCCCGACAACCGCCTCAAGCGGGGTGCTGCCTATCACCTCGATCTCGCCGTCGTCGGCGGCCTAATCGCGCTTTGCTCGGCCTTTGGCCTGCCTTGGCTGGTCGCCGCGACGGTGCGCTCGATCAATCACGTACGCTCGCTGGCGACGATCGAAGAGGTGGTCACGCCCAGCGGCGAGGCCCAGGAGCACATCGTGCATGTCCGCGAGAACAGGCTCACGGGGCTGGCGATCCACGCCCTCCTCGGGCTCTCGTTGCTCGCCCTGCCGCTCCTGCGCACGGTGCCGATGGCGGTGCTCTACGGGCTCTTCCTCTACATGGGCATCGCTTCGGCCCGAGGCTCGCAGTTCTTCGCCCGCCTGGCGCTCTGGCCAATGGACCGCGGCCTCTACCCGCAAACCCACTACCTGCGCTCGGTGCCGATCGCCAAAGTGCACCTCTTTACGGCCGTCCAGCTGGTCTCTTTGGTTGTGCTTTGGGCGGTCAAGGTGAGCGTCATCGGTCTGCTCTTTCCGGTCTTCATCGGCCTCCTAGTGCCCCTCCGCACCCACCTCGATCGCTACTTCAAGCCCGAGGATCTCCTCGCGCTCGACTCCGAAGAGTCTCCCGAGGTGAAGAGAGAAGAGCACTGGCTCTAAGGACAAAGCTCGCCTGCGCTTCCACGGGGTGCTGCCGATACGGCCCGGATGGCATGCACAGCTCGGCGCCCAGCGAATCAACCTCACCCTGCGCCGCGCAGGTTGATCTTCGGCGCCCTCAGGGACCGACGAGTAGCGGCCCAAAGGCGACCAATACGAGCGTCAGCGCCATCACCACGATCGGCAGGAGGTAGCGCTCGTGGCGACGCCAGAACGAGGCATCATTGCCCCCAGAGGCCTCGTCGGTGGGCATCGCGTCGCCGATCACCTGCCGCGCGAGCAGGTGATTAAGAGCCACCGGCGGCGTCAGGTAGCCGAGCTCAAAGGCGACCAGGACGACCATCCAAAAGTGTACAAGGCCGATGCCGTTGGCCTCGGCGACTCCCGAGAGCGTCGCCTGGACCAGGATCACTGCGCCGTAGGGATCCATGACCATGCCGATGAGCACAAGCACGATCGTCAACGCGCCCATCGCCAGCATCGGCGAAGCGAAGGCGGTGGGCACCAACGAGACCACCTCGGCGCGTTCGATCACCCCGCCAAGACCGGCCGAAAGCGCCATCAAGAGCAGCAGTGCGCCGACATGCACGCTCGTCTCCGCGGTTGCAGCGAAGACCGTGGTGCCCTCGAGGTCCTGACCGTCTGTGCTCTCCAAGGCCCGCTCTCGCCGGCGAATCCGTCGGTCGTAGAGCAGTATCGGCAGCAATGCGAGTGGCAAGACAAAGGCCGCTGAGTTCATATCCAGGCTCGCGCCGAGCAGTGTGCGCGTCAGCAACAATACCGCCGCAAAGATCACCACATGGGGCAACAGAGCCCGCAGCGCCTGACCGCTCTGACGCCAGGCATCGTCGCTCGGCTGCGGTCGCAGCGGCCCTCGACGGGTGAGCACAACGAGCCCCGCAAAGAGGGCCGCGCTCAAGACAAAGACCCAGCGCCCCCAATGAAAAAGCAGATCGCTTTCGGCCCCCGAGAGATACGAGATGATCACGACCAAGAGGCAGGGCGAGAGCACAACACCCATGCTCCCGGACATCGCCGTCGACGCCAGGGCAAGCGATGGGCGAGCACCCGCGGCCGATAGTTCGCGGAAGATAAGCGCACCTGCGGCGATCACAAAGATGCCAGAGGCCCCGCTGTACGCGGTTGGGATCGCGGCGAGCAGAACCACCACGATCGCCAGCATCTCTGGCGGCAATCGCCACGGCCGAACCACCGCAAAGGCCAGCGAGGCCAGACGCGTGCGCTTGAGCAACATGCCGACCCACACATAAAGACCCACCTGAAGGTAGAGCTGTACGTTGCTGAGCAGCTTCTCGAGGTAGACCGCGAGACCGGCGAGATAGCCCTCTGCGAGCAAAAAATAGGCGCCCGCGATCACGGCCATCACCGCGTAGAGCGGGATCGAAAGCAGGGCGTAGGAGAGACCGCCGCTCCCCTCACGATCGCCTGGATCCGCCGCAAGCGGCCGCGCGAGGTACACCACATTGCAGAGCGCCATCGCTGCGAATCCGCCGATCCAAAGGCCAGCCTCGAGGCCTACGCCCTCCTCGAGCAGGGTGCCGGCTGCGAGTCGGCTGCGATGCTGGGTGACGACCGAGGCGATCAGGAGCAGGTTGGCGAGCAGGGCCCCTCCCTGAGCAAATCTGTCGCTCAGACGCCCGCGGATCTGGCGGAGGCTGATGTGATGACGACCCGCGCTCGCGATCACTCCGCCGAGCCCGAGAAGCAGAATAAAGAGCGGCCTAAAGTGTTCGCTCAGCCAGGTGAAGATCGAGAAGAGTACGAGGTCCACCGCAGCGTAGGCTCGCAGCGCTGGCGTGCGTCGCTCGAGGGCGCTCTCGTAGGCCACCATGCTCTGGTCGTAGGCCACCAGCGCCGCCGCGTGCTTCTCGGCCGCGAGCTGCTCGTCGGACTTGACGTCCTCGTCCTCCAGGAGGTCGTCGAGTGAGCCGAGGAGATCGTCTTCGTCCTCGTCTTCGGCAGCTCCGCCCCCATCAGCATCGGAGTTGTCCTTTGAGGCACTCACAGCGGCCGTGCTCGGCAGCTCCGGTCCAAGTGGCTCCGGTCGCAACGGCAGCTCCGGCTCCTCGCGAAGCTCGACCCCGTACCCCGGCCACATGCTCTCGCCGAGCGCTCCCATCTCCGAGCGCAACTGACTGCTGGTCCACTGCACGAGCAGTGCGACAAGCAGCAGCAAGGTCGCGAAGGTCGCGAGCCTGCGCCCAGCCCCCTGAGCGTGGCCGTCGCTCATGCTGCCCTTACTTGCCGATGCGCTCGCCGAGCTTGATCACGGCGGGGTTATAGACCTTCTCGCTAACCAGCTGGCTGCGGACCGTGGCGAGCAACGCTTTGTAGTTCGCACGGGCCCCGGCATCGACATCGATCCACGAAGTGATCGTGCTCTCGGCCCGCTTGATCACGTCGAGCATCATCCCGAATTGGCCGCTGACGTAGGCCCGCGATTGGTCGCCAAAACCCGCCGGAAATTCGTCGCTGCGGATGAAAATCTGGAACGTGAGCTGGGCGATCGGGAAGCGAACCACGCCGCCGCCCTTGCCGACCCCCTTGTACAATTCGAGGGGCTGGTAGGCGGTCGCCGGGCTGTACACAATGTCGACACCGCCGTTGTTAAACTTGGAAGCGAAGTTGCTGATCTGGGCGGATTGTGGGGTCGCACCGACCTCCTTGACCATCGTCATCGCCGCCCGATCGCCGGCGATCGTCGCCACTGAGCGCCCCGAGAGCGCCGACAAACTCGAGAGTTTTTTGTCGTTGAGGTGGAGGTAAACAGCCCCGCCTGGGTAGATACCAACGGTCTCAAAGTCGCCCTGTTTGTTGAACTTGATCGCCTTTGGTTTGGCCAGCACTGCGATCGCCGTTTTTAGGCCGGCATAACTGGTAAACAGGCCCATCGCCTCTAATGAGTAGGTCTTGCGGTTGAACTCTTTACCGGTCACCCCGGTGAGCAACACGGCATCGCACTTTTTGTTGCGGAAGTCCGAGGCTGCGACCGACTCGTCGGTGTAGGCCTTGAGATCAAGGCTCACCCCCCAGGTCGCCGCCTGGTTTTGATACTGCTGCATCTTGACAAATAGATCACCGCTTGCACCACCGGGATCAAAGACGCAGAGGCTCTTGCTCTCGGCAGCCGCCGCCTGGTCGGCGCCCGCGAGGAGAACGATAGCGGCGCTGGTAGCCGTGATGAGCAGACGCGATGACAGCGACCGTCGGAGCCCCCTGGGGTTCCTCGTTGTTCGCGCTGTATTCTTGGTCCTCGGTGTGGTGCTCATGCCTCTGCTCCTCATTGCTAGTGGTTGATTCGAACGGAATTTTGGGTCGGTGCGGTGCCGGGTACTGCGAGCTCTGAGCCTGGGTCTTCGGCCGGGCCCGAAGAAGGCGCATCGCTGCTGTGCTCGTCGGGATCGGCGTCGGCGTCGGGATCGGCGTCGGGATCGAGACCGATGAGTAGGCCTTCGTCGGCATCGCCGTCGGCTTCAATCTTGGGAGCGGGCGCCGGCTGCGAGCCGAGCATGCCGAGCGGCGTACGTGAGCCGGTCGCGGCGATCCACAACACATCGGATTGGTAGCGGATCATCTCGGAGGCGTACGCGTTGAGCAGCCCGTAGTCGGCATCAGCTGCTGACGGCCCCCGGCGCAGAGCCGCACCATGAGCCTCGATCGCGCGCCAAACATCCTCCGAGTGACCCGCGGCAACTGTGGCTTGTACTTGCAATGCCCGAGCGAGCCACACACCGGCGCGATCGCCCCGTATCGCAGCGGCATCAAGCGCCGCCCACGAGTCGACCCCGGGATCGCCCTGGCCGGGGATCGAGACTGCGACCGATGCCTCGATCGCGCTCGGCAATGCCCACCAAAGTTCGTCGTCAAGGCAGCGCACGCCTTCGACAACACGCGGCGGAATTGCCAGCGAGACGTTCGCCGAGTGCACCGCCCGGATGTCGTGGATGACCGCCAAAAGCCCCGCAGTCATGCCCAACAGAAAAAGCAGCTGGTCGTAGTGACGCAGCCGCGAAGGACAGGCGCCATCCCCTGTCGGTGCGCCGTAGACATCGACCACCCGCTCATAGGCCTGGAGGTTGCGCAGCGCCGCCTCGCGGTCAAAGCGTTGGCCGACGATCGACAGGTCCTGCATCGCCGTGCCGAGACTCGGACTGCCGCCGTTTTTCACCATGTAGAGCAGCCGCTCGCGGCGAAGCCCCACCCGCCAGACCTCTCGCTCGGAGCACATGCCGGCGGCGATCAGGGTCAATGCCGCGGTCTTGCGCGGCTCCTTGGCGCCGCCGCTTCGCCGGCCCAGGGCGATCACCGGCGGCGAAAGGGCACCGCCGCTCGTACAGGCCATGCCGACATCACCGTTCGCGAGCATGCCCGGCGCCAAGCGTTTGAGCGTCAGTTTGTCGACCGTGCGCCCGATGTTACAGCCGCCGGTGGCGACTGCCAGGGCTGCGATCACGGGAAAAAACGACCTACAAGACGGAATCATAATCGGCGGACGGTGCAGTAATTAACGCTACCACTCCGCTAAAGCTTGGCTCAATAAATCCACAGCTAGTGGTACGTGCAGACTCATGCACAGGATCCTTGTTCACTGTGCATCAGCATGCGCAGCGTCCAACAACCGATACCAAAAAGATCAGGCCTGTCTTTAAAGACATGACCCGAGCGATCGGCTTGATGACGCCTCGGTGACGCTCACGTGACGAACTGCGTGCCCATGTTGACATCGGCCGCGGGGCCTCAGAGGGCGTCTTACACGGGCCTGTAGACGAGGCCTCTGAGCCGGCCGCGGCGATGCAATCGCAGAAAGCGCGCGGGCCCCTGGATCAATTCCGGCAGGAACGCGATCCAGCCCCCGACTGGATCGATGTGCGTGATAACCGCGGTCGTGCAGACGCGATCCTTGCGCGCCGAAAAGTGCGAACACAAGCGCCTCTACTCTGCCTCTGATGACCCCAATGGCCGCGGTAAACGCGGGTTTCTGAGCTTCTTCGGAATCAGCTGCCGTGCAGACGATCGAGCTCGGCCTCGCTGCCGACCCAGCGCTCGCTGCCGACGATCTGATCGATCGTCTCTTCGAGCCTTAAAAGAGCAGCCGGCGTCGAGATATCGCCGAGGTGATGCACCACCGTTTTGACGCGTCCGCCGTCGCGATAGGTGGTGATGATCCGCGGCAGATCGCGGTAGCGCGGATGGTCGTAGCTCGGCGCCAGATCAAAAAAATCCGCGTCCGCAAAAGCCCCCCGTAACGCGTCGACCTGCGCCGAACTCAACTCGGCCCGACGGCGACCGGCCTGGGCGACGAAGTGGGCTCCCTCGTAGAGCAGACCGCCATCTTCGGCGACGCGAATCCAGTACACGGGACAAAACCCGTGACAGCCGTAACGCTCGAACACGACGAGCAAGGGGCCCTCTGAAGGCGCAGGATCGACGGGATGCGTACGCAGCGAGCTCCCGCAGGCGACCATCGCAAGCGAGAGCATCGCCGCTCTGGAGGCGTCCCAGAGCCTCTGGAGACCGATGCGGAGCCGGGGCATCGCCGCAACGATCTTCTATCTTCGCGACCGATGCAAGCTTCGAGCGCAAAGGTCAGCGGCGGCGCTGGCTTATCTGAGCGAGCAGCCCCAGATAACGATCGGCGAGGCGCAGGCGATCAAAGTCGGCGATCGCAGCCGCTCGGCCGGCGGCCCCTAGGCGCTTGCCGAGCGCCGGATCATCCGCGAGTCGGATCATCGCGTCGACCAATGAGCGCGGATCCTCGGGGGTCACGCAGATCCCCGAACCTGTGCTTTGGATCAGATCTGCAGCCCGCCCCTCGACGCCGAGAATGATCGGCCGAGCCATCGCCATCGCCTCGAAGATCTTGGAGGGCAGCACGGTTTCAAAGAGCGCCACCCGGCGCAGGTGCACCAAGGAGCAGCTCGCGCTCGCCAGGAGATCAGGCATCATCTCCTTCGGCTGGCGCCCGGCGAAGACGAGCCTGTCCAGGCCGCGATCACGGGCCGCTGCCGCCAGCTCCGCTCGGCTCGCCCCGTCGCCGACCACCAAGATGCCGATGTCATCGCGACCGAGTGCACGCAGCCGCTTCGCCGCCCCCAGCAGCACGTCTAAGCCCGCCCCCATGCCGACAGTGCCGACGTAGGCACAGACAAAACGAGCCCGCATGCCGAGACTCGCGAGCAGCTCTGGACGCGGCGGCCTCGGGCTGAAGAGCCCTAGATCGACGCCATTTGTGATCACGCTCAACTTTTGCTCGCTGACCGCCCGCGCTCGAAGCTCTTGTGCGTAGCCATCGCCGACCGTGACGATGTGATCGGCGGCGGCGTACATGCTGCGCTCGATGCTCTCGAGCACTCGCAAGAGAGGTCCCTCGCGCAGAGCACCGACGGCGACGATCGACGCCGGCCAGAGATCCCGCACCTCGAGCACCAGCGGCCGCCGGCAGAGTTTGGCGACCAGCACTCCGGCGAGCCCGCAGAAAAATTGCGGCGTAGTCGCGACGATCACATCCGGCCGCCGCAACAGCAGCGACCGCAGGCTGGCGCTCATCATGTACGACACAAAATTGAGACTGCGCCGCATCAGCCCGCGGTTGGCGGCGACGTACGTGCGAACCCTGACAACGTCGATGCCCGCCATCGACTCGCGATGAAAGCCGTTGCGAAAGCCCGGATAGATAACCCCATCGGGCACGCTCGGTGGCCCGGTGATCACGGTGACCTGATGCCCCGCCGAGACCCAGCGGCGCGCGGTCTCGAAGACACGTGACGCGGGTGCGTTGCCCTCGGGTGGAAAGTAGTGCGAGAAAAACCAGATCCGCACGGTCAAGCCTTAGCGCGAGCGCCACTCGCCGACAAGATACGTGATCGGGGCGCATGCCAATGCGTGCCAACGACCGCGTCGACAGGATGTCAGCCAAGCCCCCCCATGACTCCGCCAAGCTGTCACGTGCCACCGGCCGCAATTGGAACAAAGGCCTCTGGCAGCCGCTAACGGGCCCTTCATCGGTTGGCACGGGGCTTGCGATAGCAGCTCGGTATGTTCCATGACGCCCCCCATGCCACGCCTCGCCAACTCCGAGATCGCCATCACGACCGCTCGATCCTCGCCCTCGCAGCGGCCCTCTGCGGCGCCCTTTCGATGGCCGGCCTCGCCGCCTTTGCGGTCGCCACCCAGCTCTCGACCGAGCAGCACGACCAGGCGCTCAGCCAAGCGACCACAGCCCTGACGATGGCCAACGAACGCCTCGCGACCAGCCGCGACAAGCTCGAGCACACCCGTAACCAGCTGCGGCTGACTCAGGACAAGCTCCTGCACGCTCAGCATGCCCACCGTGTGAAGCGTGTTGGCGACGCAACTCTGACAACCATCACCCACACCGGTCTCAACTGCCCGACAGAGCATTATTGTCAGATCCATCGCGAGATGATCAACGCCGAAGTCAAGCCAGAGAGCCAGCATCCGGTCGATGCTCGTTTCATCGTCAGCAACGACGGCGGTCAGCCGAACGGCCTCAAGATCTACTGCATCCGCGGGCACAGCCTGCTCTCCCGTCTCGGCTTCCGAAACGGCGACCGCATCGACACGATCAACGGTCAAGCGGCGAGCATGGAGACGATGCGCACGTTCGCGGCGACCTACGCCCACGGCTCTGCGATGACGCTAAACATCGAGCTGCAACGCCGCGGCCAACCCCTGAGTAAGCGCTTTGACATCCTATAATCATCACCCAAAATCCCCGCATCGGTCCCCCCATAAACGAAACGCGCGCTGCTCCGGGCAGCGCGCGCTAAAGGGGCTAAGGGTCCCGAATCGGGAGTCTAGGATCAACTCATTCGCAGATGAGCCGCGGCGACGAAAGCACAACCGCGGGGCTCTGCGCTGCGGCGGTGAACGAAGGTGTCGTCACCGGAGCCGTCGGAGCCGTCGGAGCCGTCGGCGCGGTGAGACTCGCAGGACTCGTCGGCGGCGAGCTGACGACGACGGCAGCGGCGATGCCCGGAGCGGTCGCGATCCGTCGCACCGGCCAAGAAATGCAGTGCTTGGTGATCCGACGCTTCAGCGAGTGACGTGTGATTCCAAGGAGAGCGGCAGCTCCGACGATCGAACCGCCCTCGTTGAGAGCTTCGACGCAAAGGGACCGCTCGATGGCTTGAAGATTGAATGTTTCAATGATGAGGCGCATGCCCTGGACACTACGCGCGGTCCTATATCTGGTTCAGATCAAGCCGCGCCCAGAGGGCACCCATGACCGCCGATGATCTCGCCCAGACAAAGCGCCAGAAAACCGGTCAAGACAGTGAATAGACCGCGTTCTGGCCAACTGCCGCGCGCCCACTTTTGGTTCGCCACCAGCGGGCCGACCCTCCGCAAGAAGACCTCCACACAGCCTTGATTTCGCCGACGGTCGGCGAAATTTCGAGAGGGGATGCGGTCCGATGACCACATCCCCTCTCGTTGTTCTCGGCGACACGCCGCGGCCATGACCGCGACGTCACACGACTTCACTCAGCGGCTGAGATCGGCGCGCTGACGACCGGCGTCACAGGCTGTACGATCACTGCCGGTGTGTCGCTGACAATCGGCCGACGCACCGGCCATTCGATGTTGTGCTTGATGATCCGCCGCTTGAGCGCATGCCGGGTGATGCCCAGCAGGCTGGCACCATCGACGATGGTCCCGGCTTGGTTAAGAGCTTCGACGCAGAGCATCCGCTCAACGGCTTGGAGGTTGTAGGTTTCGATGACGAGGCGCATGAGAAAACCTTAGAGGTGTCGCTCTATCTGGAACAGACAAAGCCGCCCCGGTCGAAGCGGCCGGATTGTGGGTATTCCCGAGCAGACCGAGGGCGCGCAGCGTCGTTGCGCACATCGGCCCAGCGACCCTTCGCGCATCTGCTTGAGCGATTGTCAGGCTCTAAACTCTGTGCAAGCGTGATCTCAAGGTCTGCCCCCGGTGATCGCTCGAACGCTTTCCATCTCCGCGCTCCAACATGCCGCGCCTCGGCCCCTCGGCCGCTGCGCCCTGACGCGCAACGATGGTCTGCACCGATCTGCGATCGCTACCGGCGCCGCATTCGCCCGGGAGATCACCCCCTCTCCTGATGACCCGCACAGCCTCTGCCCCCCCCTCCGCCGCGGAGCCCCCCCATGACCCGCGGGCCCCCAGAGCGCCAGCCTGAGAGGCCCTGCGCGGCCACCTCGATCGAGACACGACGGGCTGATCCGATCGAGCCCAGCTTCCCTGATGACGTCACTCGCACCCACGACAGGGAGGTCGATGACAACTACGAGCCGATCACGACGGGCGCGAAGATCGGTCGCTTTCGCATCCTCCACCAACTCGGCGAGGGCGGCATGGGGCTCATCTTTGCGGCCCATGATGCCGAACTCGATCGACAGATCGCCCTCAAGATTCTCCGCCCCCGCGAGCGCGGCGGAGCGCTCAGCCGCGCCCGCATGATCCGCGAAGCACAAGCGCTCGCAAAGCTCTCACATCCGAATGTCGTCACCGTGTACGAAGTCGGTGAACACAAGGGACATGTCTTTATAGCCATGGAGCTAGTCGAGGGCCGGACGCTGCGCGGCTGGCTTAAAGTGCACGAGGCCCAGCTCTCGCGAAGAATGCAGAAGACCGCATGGAGGGCGATCAGCACCGTCTTCGCAGCCGCCGGTCGCGGGCTCGCTGCAGCCCACGATGCCGGTATCATCCACCGCGATTTCAAGCCTACCAATGTCATCGTCGGTCCCAGCGGGCGGGTGACGGTTCTCGATTTCGGCATCGCTCTCGCCCCCGGGCGCGCCGACACCGGCCCTCTGACCCTCGCTGGCACCATCGCCGGTACCCCGCCCTACATGGCGCCCGAGCAGGTCGCGGGTGCGCTCGTCGATCCGCGAGCCGACCAGTACGCCTTCGCCACCTGCCTCTACGAAGCGCTCGTCGGCGAGCGCCCCTACAAGGGTCGCACCCTCGACGAACGTCTCCGCGAACTCTTAACCGAGCCGCCGCCCTCGTTCCCAAAGGGTAGTCACTTGCCGACCTCGCTGCAGCGAGCGGTGCTCCGCGGCCTGACCCAAGATCCAGATCTGCGCTTTCCCTCGATGCGGGAGTTCATCGCCGCGATCGAGCTCCCGCCGACCCAGCCCTGGCGCCGCAGGCTCCTGATCGGCACCGCCGCGCTAACGCTCGCAGCCACTGGCTACGGTATCGCCTACCAACAGGTCGCTCCCGATCCGATCTGCGAATCCAGCGAGTTCGAGATCGCCGACGCCTGGGGCCCAACGCAGGAGCAAGCGATCCGCAACGCCATCGCCAGCACTGATCTGAGCTACGCCGACGACACTCTTAAGCGGCTGCTACCACTGCTCGGCGACTACCGCGATCTCTGGGTCGAGACCCGCCGTAATGCCTGCGAGGCCAATCTCCGCGGCGATCTGCCAACGGATCTCTACGGCCTCGAGATCGCCTGCCTAGAGCGACACAAAGGGCGCTTCGCCTCGTTGACTGCCCGTCTCGCCGACGCCGACGCGAGCGCTGCAGAGCAGGCCCTGCGCGCGACCCGAGAGCTGCCTGCCCTCAGCGCCTGCACTGATATCGCCGCCCTCACCTCGACCGGGCCGCCACCTGAAAAACCCGAGATCAGGGCCGAGGTCGAGGCCCTGCGCGCCCGCCTAGAGACCGTGCGTGTCGAGGTAGCACTCGCTCACCTAAGCGATGCACTGACCGAACTCGGGCGGATCTCCGCACGCGCCGACGAACTCGGCTACCTGCCGCTGCGCGCCGAGGCCCACAGCCTGCTCGGCCGAACGCTCCTTCGCAGCGGGGACATGGAAGCGGCTGAGCAAGCGCTGCGCGCTGCGCTTTGGTGGGCCGACGAACTCCGCGATGACCCGACCCTGGCATCGTCGATGGCCGCACTGCTCCGTGTTCTCAGCGCCCAAGCCCGCCTCGACGAAGCCCTCTCGTGGACCTCGCACGCTCGCTCCGTACTCGCCCGATTGGGCAACAGCGATCCGTCTGCGGCCGAACTCAGCCGCGATCTCGGCCGCGTACACTTCCAACGTCGCGACGCCAAAGAGGCCCTTTCGTGGCTCGACAGGGCGCGGCAAATCGCCGACGAGCTGGCTGACCCGAGGCAGGAACTCGTGCTCTCGATCGACGCCACGCGGGCGGCTGTATTTAACCTCCAGGGCGATACAAAGGCGTCCTTAGAGATCTCGACGCGGGTCCTCGAGGCGAGAATCGCCAACCTCGGTCCGGCTCATCCCTCGGTCGCTGCAAGCCTCGGCTACGTTGGCTACGCCTATGCGACGATCGACGATCACACGAGCTCCCTGCCCTACTTCGAGCGCGCCCTCGAGATCCGCGAGGCAGCTCTAGGTCCCACACACCCGAGCCTAGGCGAGTACCTCAGCCACCTCGGCCACGCGCTGCGGAGCCTCGGACGCCCTGCAGAGGCTCGTCCCTACCTCGAGCGCGCCCTCGAAATCGACACCCGTCGACTCGGCGCCGGGCATGCTTCGGTCACCGCCGCAGAGCTCAAACTCGGCACCTTACTCGTCGACCTCGAGGACTACACCGAAGCCCGTCCCCTCCTAGAGCGCAGCCACGCGAAGATCACCCGCAAAGACAACTCGGACAGCGATGCTGGAATCGGAGCTGCGACTTCGTTCTACGCTCTCGGCCGCCTGGCGCTGCTAGAGGGCAATCGCAAAGCCGCTAGCCGACAGCTCAAGCGGGCGCTCAAGACCGCCGCCACCGATCTGCGCGCCGAACATCGCCAGCTGCGACCGCAAATAAAGATGCTGCTCGCCAAGATTTACCGACTCAAGCGAAAGACCCGGCGCCGCGGCAATGCGCTCGCCGCCGAAGCACTCGTTGAGTTTCAAGCCCTCGAGAACGACAGCTTCGCCGCTTCGGTGACCGAGCTCATGGGCTGGCTTGGACATGACCCGGAAGCCACGCCGACAACGCCAACGCCAACGCCAACGCCAACTCCAAAAAAACGAAAGAAGAAGCGACGCAAACGCCACTAGCGGGATCGGCTTAACAAGCCAGAAGCATGCCGCAGCCTCCTAGGGAGCAGAGCAGTCGTTGACCCCAAGACCGCACTGGTTCATCGGCTCGCTGATGCAGACGTGAGCACAATCGTTGCAATCAAAATCCCCGCCGAGAGCGAGCCCGACCTGAGAGCAGTAGGGCCGCTCGGGCTCATCGCACTCGTCGTCGACCGTGCCGACTTCGTTCGGCGTGCAGCGCTTGTAACACTGCCCAGGACGCACTACAGGTGGCTTCTCGCAGCCCCAATCGTCGCAGACAAAATCTCCCTCTTGGCACTCACGGAGATAGCCGGGATCGGCGTCCGTGCCCGTGTCCGTGTCCGTGTCCGTGTCCGTGTCCGTGTCCGTGTCCGTG
>CAYYUP010000082.1:0-13282 GCA_964474905.1 uncultured Nannocystis sp.
GCGGCGACTTCCGGGGCTGCCCTGGCCCAAGCGATCCGCTCATTCCGCTCTCCACGAGTCGCCATTGGCCTCTGTGTACGTCTGCACTCGTTGAGCGTCGCGACGGCCTGTTTTGGCATGACGCTTTATTTGATGAAGCACAACATCATCGGCCTGCGGACCTGGGCCTGGTGAGCTCAGTCGACGGCGAGGGTTGGTGAGGAGAGCAGGGCCTCGATGTCGTCCATGGTCAGTTTTTTGCCGCCGGTTGTATCGCGGCCGAGGGCGCTCTCGGCCACCTGGCGCTTGCGGGCGCCTAGTTCGACCATCTTTTGTTCGACGGTGTCTTCGCAGACCAGGCGGTAGACGTTGACCGGTTTCTCTTGGCCGATTCGGTGGGCCCGGTCGGTGGCTTGATCTTCGACCGCGGGGTTCCACCAGGGATCGTAGTGGATCACGGTGTCGGCCTCGGTGAGCGTCAGGCCGCTGCCGCCGGCCTTGAGCGAGATCAGGAAGACGGGCGGTCCGTATTTGGTCTGGAAGGTTTTGACCAACTCTTCGCGGTTTTTAGTGCCGCCGTGCAGCCAGAGGAATTCGATCTCCATCTCTTTGAGGGCGGCGCCGATGATCTTTTGCATCTCGACGAATTGGGAGAAGACGAGCACCTTGGAGCCCGAGCCGATGGCGTCGCCGATAAGCTCTTTGAAGGCCTCGAGCTTGGCCGAACCCGGCAGTGTGGCCATGTCGGGCAGGCGGAGCAGGCGGGGATCGCAGCAGATCTGGCGGAGGCGGGTGAGCGCCGCGAGGATCGTCATCTGCGATTTTTCCAGGCCGACATCGTCGATCCTGCCCATGATCTCGGAGCGCGCAGCCTTGAGGATGCGGTTGTAGAGGCCGAGCTGGGTGCGGCCCATGTTGACGAAGAGCGTCTGCTCTGTCTTTGGGGGCAGCTCCTTTGCGACGTCCTCCTTGCGGCGGCGCATGATGAAGGGGCGAATCCTGGCGCGCAAAGCCTCGAGGGCACTGCGATCACCGTCTTCGATCGGTCGCACAAAGGTTTTTTGAAACTCGCTGAGCTTGCCGAGGAAGCCGGGCGCGAGGAAATCGAAGATCGCCCAGAGGTCGGCGAGGTGGTTCTCGACGGGGGTGCCAGAGAGCGCCAGACGGTGTTCGGCCTTGAGCCTGCGCGCCGATTTGGCGGTGGAGGTGGTCCAGTTCTTGATGTACTGGGCCTCGTCGAGGATCACGTAGCGGAATTTGATCTTGACCAGCTCGTCGATGTCGCGCCGGAGCAGTGCGTACGAGGTGACGATGATGTCCCGCTTTTTGAGGAGGCGGCGGTTCTCGGCGCGGTCGGGGCCGTACCACATCAGGATGCTCAGGCTCGGCGCCCACTTGGCGACCTCTTGTTTCCACACCGAGACCACTGAGGTTGGGCAGACGATCAGCGTTGGCGCCTCGCCCTCTTGCTCCTTGGCCTTGGTCAGCAAGGCGATCGCCTGCACCGTTTTGCCGAGACCCATGTCGTCGGCGAGGATGCCGGTCATCTGGTTTTTGTGGAGCTGCCAGAGCCAGGCGAAGCCCGAGCGCTGGTACTCGCGGAGTTTGGCCGTGAGCGCCTTGGCCTTTCGCGGAGCCCGTGAGGACTTCTCGCCGGTCATGTTGGACATCAGGCGCTTGACCTCCTTGGCGACTTCGGCGGAGGGCACCGCGGTCAGGAGGCGCGAGAGCGTGCCGAGTTCTAAGGTCGAGAGTTCGGCGTGGCCGACCTTGTCGAAATCGATGGCGCTGGAGGCATCGGCGATCGGCTCTAAAAGCTTGGGGTCGAGCTTGGCGACCGAACCGTCGGCGAGCGTGACCCAACGGCGACCGTCGTGCAGCCAGCGCAGGAGATCGCGGAAGGAAATGAGGCCCTCTTCGCCGTCGATCTCGACGACTGCTTCGATGTCGAGCACCGAGCCCTTGCGGTTGGAGACCGAGAGCTTGGGCGATGGCGACTTGGAGCGGATCTTGGGCAGCTCGGGCACCCGCTTGTCCCAGGCCTCGGGCAGCAGGGGGATGCCGACGATCATAAACTCGACCGCCGCATCGCCGTTGGCGATGAAGCCGTCGTCGGCCTGGGTGTTGCGCAGACCCAGGTTTGTGAGCACTTGGCGGGCAGCGGCCTCGCCGGCGAGATCGCGGTAAAAGGAGACCGAGTCGCCGCCGTCGAGGTAGGCGGAGAAGCGCGGCGACTCGGGATCGGTGCCCTTGATCTCGATGGTGACGTCTTGGTAGCGAGCGGCGAGCCGTACCTGGATGCGCGAGGCATCGCCTTCGATCGTCGCGATGATCACGTCGATTTCGCGGGAGTCCGAGGCGAGCGCAAAGAGGTCCTTACGCGGGATGCCGACGGTCATCAACTGATCGGAGAGCGTGTCCATTTGGTCGGCGCTGACGCGGCTGTCCATGACGATCTTGGACTGCTTGGCGACCGCGGCGAGCACCCAGGGCGGGGTGTCGGGGACTAAGAAAAGCTCGCCGGTGGTCAGGACCAGGAACCAGGTTGGAGCGCCGGCGATCACCCGGCCGTCCTCGACCTCGAAGGTGCGGCCCTGCACTGGCTCCTCGAGGAATGCGTGCAGGTCGATTGTCGCCGAACCCTGGCGCGGCTCGGCGCGCACTCGGAGTGCGAGCGGTTCGCGGATGAACTTGAGGCGACCGATGCCCTTGAGGCTGACGGCCGCGTTGCGGGCGAAGTAGAGCAGCCCCGCGAGGGCGATGTCGTCGAGCACGTGAACGCCCTCGTCGGTCTCGTCGACCTCCCACTCGATGTAGTTTTGGATCATCTGATCGGCGGGCGCGAGCGCCTGACTGGTGGTCCGTCGCGAGCGGCTGCGGTCGACCGCTGTCGCTCCGCCGCGGAAGATGTGCACGTGCCAGCGGCCCCGTCGAAACTCGATCTGGTAGCGACGACGACGCTGCGGATCGGCGATCACATCCTCGACCCAGGGGTTGTGGGCCATCGTGATCTCGCCGCCCGCGAGGTAGTCGCGGCGAAAGGTGAGGCCGAGCGCGACCGCGTGGTGGCAGATTTTTTCCCAGCCGTCGGTGAAGGTCGGGCAGGTGCAACGGGCGATGATTGGGATCTCGCCTTGGCCGTGCTTGAGCGTCGCTGTGTGGGGGATCGGGTGGGAGCCCTGCACCTTGCCGCGGAGCACCTCGCCGTTGAAGACCAGGTCCGAAACTTTGCCCCGTTCAAAGAGCTCCATTCCGGCGACATGGGCCTTGGGAGAGGTCATCTGCGAGAGCGCTTCGGGCTCCAGGAGGGGGAGAAAAGCCTCGAGGTTGGACACAAATTTTCCTGCGGCGAAATCAGCGGTTCCTAGCTCAGCCCTGCGAAATCCCCTGATTAGAGGCTTTCGGGCGACCTCTCACAGGCTTGCGCCTGCGGGAGGATTTTTGTCGACATGCAGGGTTCGCCGGTGCTTGGATCACCCACAAACCTCGGCTCAGCCGACCACGAAGCCCTGTATCACGGGTGATCCCTGGGGTCTACGACAAAAAGGGAGACTACGCCGCCTTGGGGCTTTGGCAGTGGTCTTTGCGCGCTCCTGCGCGGCTTTGACGGTCTTGCCGAGGTTCTCGCGGGCGGAGCTGGGTAAGGAAACAAGGAAGAGAGGGCAAAAGCAGGCAAAAAGAAGGAAAAAGAAGGAAAAAGAAGAAGAAGGTCAGCGGAGTAGGCCGCCGAGTCGTCGCCGAGTCCGGGCGCGGCGCCAGTCGGAGCGGATCAGGCGGAGGCCGAAGGCGTAGATCAGCCAAAAGACGCCGCCGATCGCCAGTCCGGCCAGCGTCGGCCCGACGATCGGAGCCTCGAGCCGAACCTCGCGTAGCTCGCCCGCGGCTCGCTGCCAGTTGATGGCGAGGAAGATCACGATCACGCTCAGGAGGATCGACCGCAGGAGCGTGAGGCCTGCAAAGCGCCGGCGTCGACCGAGGCCCAGGCCCTCGCTCTCGAGGAAGCTGAGCAAGAGGCGCAACCAGGCGCTGAGCATCGGCACGAGTGAGAAGCCGATGAGACCGGCGAGGCCGGCGACGGCGTCGCTCAGGCGCTCAGCGGTGATGGCGGGGCCGGGCAGCACGGGTCCGAATCTAGCAGCCCTCGCGTGCCTCGGGGCGAGCGCTGGCGGATGACGTTGAGTTCGGCGCAGATCCAGCGGAGCAGGCCCCGAGGGGGGCGCCAGAGCCTGACGTATGCTCTCGCCATGCACGAAAGCGGCGACTATACGGCGATCCAGCAGCGGGCGAAGGAGACAGTTCTGGCGATCCAAGATCGGATCTGTCGGGGCGTCGAGGCGCTCGAGCGAGAGTTTGGTGAGGGCGCGACCTTTGTCGATGATCGTTGGCAGCGCGAGGCCGGCGGAGGTGGTCTTAGCCGGGTGCTTCGCGGCGACATTTTTGAAAAAGCGGGCGTCAACGTCTCGGTCGTGCACGGCGAGCTCAGCCCCGACTTTGCCGCCCAGCTGCACGGCTCTGGCAGCAGTTTTTTTGCCACCGGTGTGTCGCTGGTGTTGCACCCCAAAAATCCGCATGTGCCGACGACACACGCCAACTTCCGCTACATCGAGCACGGCGATCGCCGGTGGGTGGGTGGAGGCGGCGACCTGACCCCTTACTACTTTCAGGCGGAGGACAAGGAGCACTTCCACGGGGCTTGGCAGCGCTACTGCGAGGCTTATCCAGAGATCGCGGACTACCCGGCGTGGCGTGATTGGTGCGACCGCTACTTCTTTCTCAAGCATCGGGGCGAGCGTCGGGGCATCGGCGGCATCTTCTTTGACTATGTGAACGTCGACCCCGAAGCGCCGGGGCACGACACCCAGCTCGTCGAGTTTTTGGGGGCCGGCGGACAGGCGTTCCTCGACGCTTACGTGCCGATCGTGCGCCGCCGTGTCGGCATTCCGTGGACACCAGCGCAGCGGCGCTGGCAGGAACTCCGTCGGGGCCGCTACGTGGAGTTTAATCTGCTCTTTGATCGGGGCACGATCTTCGGGTTGAAGACCGGTGGTCGAACCGAATCGATCCTGATGTCGCTGCCACCACATGTGCAATGGGGCTACTGCGAAGAGCCCGATCCGGGGACTCCAGAGGCGCGCTTGTTAGAGGAGCTGCGCGCACCGCCGCCCGAGGGTCCAGTGGCCGGCTCTGAGAGCTGAGCGCGCGATGCAATGCGTGGCGATCGGACACAGGTGGAAACCCCGTCCGATGGTTTTACCGTGGGGGGTGATTCCACTTGGGTCGATGTCCGTCGTCGCTCGCGGCTAGCTGCAGAGCGACCTGCGGCGGCTTCGGGTGTGGGTAAAGCGGCGGCTCATGACATCCTCCCTTCCCCATGTTTGTTCGGGTCCTCAGGGTCGCTGTGATCGCAGCGCTCAGCACCGTCGCGGCGACCGCTCGTGCGGCGCCGAGCGTCGAGGAGCCGGGCACGGAGGAGCCGAGCGGCGGGCGAGAGAGTGACTCCGATGAGCCCGACGACTCCGAAGAGGATCGCCGGACTGTGGTTGTTCATCGCGCTCGCGGCGAGCACAGGGGGCGGGCTTCGTCGGTGGTTCGTCGTCGCGACATCGAGGAGAGGTTGCCGCGCTCGGCCCCCGACGCGCTTCGCTACGAGCCCGGCGTTTATGTCCAGCAGACCGCGCACAGCCAGGGGTCGCCCTACGTTCGTGGTCTCACCGGGCAGCAGACGATCATGATGTTCGACGGCATTCGCTTGAACAACAGCACCTTTCGTCAGGGTCCGAATCAGTATTTTTTTACCATCGACTCGCGGACCATCCAGCGCTTGGAGGTGGTGCGCGGGGCGGCCTCGACTCGCTACGGATCGGACGCGATGGGCGGGGCTCTGTTGACGACGCCGGTGCAGCCGGCGATGGCGATGGGCGAGCGGGCGTGGACTGTGAAGCCGCGCATGAGCCTGCGAAGTGGCACCGCGGACGGTGAACTCGGCGGTCGTGCCCAGCTAGAACTCGGTTACAAGGGCAAGCTCGGTTTCATTGGTGGCATTGGCTATCGCGATGTCGGTCAACTCAAAACGGCGGGGCCGATCCTCTCGCCGGCCACCGGTGAGCCCGTGCGTTCGCCTCGTTTTGACGACGATGGTGTCACTCAGCTGGGCACAGGTTTTAAAGAGCTAACCGCCGATGCGCGCCTGGTATGGCAGCAGAGCGACCGGTTGCGGTTCACGCTCGGCTATTACGATTACCGCCAGTTTGACGCGCCGCGCACCGACAAGTGTCCGCCTGCGACCGCTCCCGAGAGCGAGTGCCTGACCTACGACGAACAGTTTCGCACGCTGGTCTACGGCGCCGTCGATCTGCGTGCACGTCATGGCCTCGCCGAGACCGGACGGTTCACGCTCTCCTATCAAAAACAGCACGAGCGTCGGAGCCACGAGCGGCCGATGACCTATACCCGCAACGACGGTCGCGATGATGTGCACACGCTCGGCCTCAGCGCGCGGCTGGGTACCCGTCGACTCGCTCCGGTGCCGTGGCTGCGGCTGGGTGCCGACTACGGCGGCGAACTCTACTTCGATACCATTAGCTCCAAGGCCTGGAACATCTACTCGGATGTCGGCATCACCAGTCCACAGAGCCGTGGGCAGTACCTCGACGGCTCGCGCTACCTGAGCTCCGGGGTCTATCTCGAGGGCCAGGCGGAACTCTGGCAGCGCCTCGAATTGCGGGCCGGGGGGCGTCTGGCATTGGCGGCCGCCAGTGCCGAGGGGGACGAGGCTTCGGCGTCGGCGAGCGTGCGGCGGCATTGGCTGACACCGGTCGCCTCGCTCGGTGCGGCGGTGCGGCTTAGCGAGTGGCTGCGAGTGCTTGTCAACCTGGATCAGGGCTTTCGCGCCCCGAACCTCGACGACCTCACCAGCCGCCAGCAGACCGGCCCGGGTTTTCAGCTCGAGAACGCGGATCTCGAGCCCGAGCGGGCAATGTCCCTTGAGACAGGTTTTAAGGTCACGAGTCCCTTTGTCGAGGCAGCGATCTTCGCTTTTCAGTCGCGGATCACGGACATGGTCGCGCGGGCGCCGGTCGAGGTCACAGACTGCCCGGATGGGTCCGCCGGATGTGGCGCTTCGCAGACGGTCTTTAAGCTGGTCAACCTCGAGGACCCGGCGCTTCTTCGCGGCCTCGATGGGGTTGTGCGTGTGATCTTGCCCGCTGGTTTGGGCCTTCGGGCGACGATCGCCTACACCTGGGGAGAGGGCCCCAATCCGGTCGGCGGTGGCACTCCTGCGAGGTTGCCGTTGTCGCGCATTCCACCGCTAAACGGCGCTGCGGAGCTCACCTGGCGCTCGCGAAAGCTCGGCATCTTTAGCGGCGCGGGGCTGCGCTGGGCTCGGACTCAGACCCGCCTGGCGCTTTCGGATGCCTCCGATGTTCGCATCCCAGCCGGTGGCACCCCGGGTTTCGCGGTTTTGGATCTGCGCGCGGGTTATCGCTGGCGGCGTCGGGCGCTCGTCTCGTTGGTCTTCGAGAACGTGAGCAACGCCGCCTATCGCTACCACGGTTCGTCGGTCAACGGCGCCGGCAGGGGCCTGCGGATCGCCGCAGAGTTCGGCTTTTGATCCCCCAGCTCGGGCCGGTTGTGAGGCAGCGCGGATGAGCCCCCAGGGCGGACCGAACCTGGCGATCGTCGGCGATTCGGCCTAGAACCAGAGCGATGCAAAGCGACCCCGACGCGATCGTCATCGGTGCTGGTCCCAACGGATTGGTGGCTGCCGCGGTGCTCGGCCGCGCGGGCCTCCGTGTCTTGGTGCTCGAGGCAAACCCTCAACGTGCAGGCGGAGCGCTCGGCTCTGAAGAGGCCACTCTGCCGGGTTTTGTGCACGATGTCGGCGCGGCCTTCTTCCCCTTCGCAAGGGCGAGTCCGGCGTTTCAAGATCTCGACCTCGAGGGTGCTGGCGTGCGCTGGTTAAACGCACCGATCGAGAGCGCTCACCCTGCACCGGACGGCAGCATCGCGATCATCAGCCGTGATCACGAAGTCACCGCCAAGCACTTCGGGGATGCCCGTGACGGTGATGCTTGGCGTCGTCTCGCCACCTGGCACGCCGCGGTCGAGTCCGACATTCTGGGTTTTCTCCTGCGACCGCTGCCGGCATTGCGGCCGCTGCTGCGCCTCTTGCCGTTTGACCTCTTTCGCCTCGCGCGAATCCTGATGAGTTCGGGGGCGGGTCTTTCAGAGCGTCTCTTTCGCAGCGTCGCGGCGCGGCGGGTATTGCCGGGTCTGGCTTTGCACGTCGATCTCGGCCCCGACGATACCTTCTCTGCGGGGCTCGGCTACATGCTCGGTCTGACCGGGAGCACGGGGGGGTACTGCATCCCCCAGGGTGGTGCTCAAACGATTACCGACGCGCTTGTTCGGCTGATCGAAGGTTACGGTGGCGAGGTCCGCCTTGGCGCTCGGGTGCAGAGGATCATCGCTCGGGATGGTCGAGCGCAGGCGGTGCAGCTCGCCGACGGCTCGGAGATCCGAGCACGTCGGGCCGTACTCGCGAACACTGCGGCGCCGTCGTTGCTCTTGGATCTGCTCGATCGCAAGCTGGTGCCAGGTCGCGTCGTTCGGGCGATGAAGCGCTTTCCCCACGCGTGGGGGGCGTTTAAGGTCGATTGGGCTTTGGACGCGCCGGTGCCCTGGAGTTCGGAACTCGCCCGCCAGAGTGCGGTCGTGCATGCGGGCGATAGCCTCGACGATCTCCGCCGTTTCACGGCTCAGGTTCGCGGCGGTGAAATCCCCGACAACCCTTACTTGGTCGTGGGCCAGCAGAGCATCACCGACCCCAGCCGTGCGCCTGCGGGCAAGCATACGCTCTGGGCCTACTCGAGGGTGCCGCCGTCGGTGAAGGGCGGCTGGGCCAGCCACGCCGAGCGTCTTGCCGACGCCGTCGATGCCCGGATCGAAGGGCTCGCGCCCGGCTTTCGTACACATATTCTCGGTAGGCGGGTTGTCAGCCCTCAAGACCTCGAGGCGATGGATGCCAATCTCGTCGGCGGTGATCTGGGAGGTGGCTCCAATGCTTGGCATCGGCAGCTGATCTTCCGGCCGATCTTTCCGTATTACCAGTACAGGATGCCGCTGCGGGGGCTCTATCTCTGCTCTAGCTACGCCCACCCAGGCGCCGGCGTACACGGTATGTGCGGCTACAACGCGGCGACGATCGCCCTAAAAGACCTCGGTGTGTCCGCGCGGCCGACTTCGTAGATCTGTCCCTGTAGACAGTTCTCCGTAGATCGTGATGTGGTCAATCTGTCTCTGTGGACAGATCGAGAGAAGCCCAGAAAGAAGCCGGTACCCGGGCGGCCCTACTGGAGGGTGACGCCCTTGGTATTGCAGAGGCTCACGAGGGCCTTCTTGGTATTGGCGTCGACCTTGTCGTAGACCTTTTGGGCCTTGGCGGCGTCGCCCATCTTGCACGCGGAGACACCCATCAACTTGAGGGCCTTCTTGTTCTTGTCGATCCCGAAGCTCTGTTTGGCGAGCTTGTAGGCCTGGGAGGCGTTGCCCGCGAGCGAGGCCTTGCGTGCGTCTCCGAGGAGTTCGACGGGGTCGCCCTGTGGCACCGGCTCGGGCGCGGGCGTGTTCTTCTTTTTCTTCTTTTTGGGGCCGGTCTTCTTTTTCTTTTTGGTGGGCGGCAACGCGGGTTCGGGCTCGGGCTCGGGCTCGGGCTCAGGCTCGGTGCCAGCGCTGTCGGCGGGCGGGCCGGCGCTATCGGCGGGGGGACCGGCGCTGTCGGCGGGCTCGCTGCCGCTGTCCTCGGGGTTGCTCTCGGGCTCGCTGCTGCTGTCGTCAGGCGGGCTCTCGGGGGTTTCGGGCTTGGCAGACGCGTCCTCGGGGGTGCCCGCGCTTGCGACCACAGCGGGGCCTTCGCGTGTGTCTGTGGGGGACGTTGTGGAGTCACCGCGCAGAAACATAAAGTAGGCGCCGACACAGAGGCCTAGGAGGATGACGATGAGGATGAGTCCACCGCTGCCGCTTTTTTTCTCGGGCTCGCTGTAGCTCTCGTAGCTCGGCGCTTCGGCGGCGGCTTCTAGGCCCACAGCTGCCGCGGCTGCTGCCGGTGCACCAGTGGCGGCCCCCGCGGCGCTGCTCGGCGGCAGCACTTCGCCGACCTCGTTGCTGTTGGCGGCGACGCCGGGCTTGTCGACGTTTAGCGCCGTCTTCTCGGCATTTTCGGCGAGGCTCAGGTGGTAGTCGCCGATCTGGACCAGATCACCTTCGTTGAGCGTGATCTGGGCCTCGACCGGCACGCCATTGACCTTGATCCCGTTGTACGAATCCAGGTCTTCGAGCACCCAGCCGTCGGGCCCTTGGGTCAGACGGGCGTGCTGTCGCGAGACGTTTTGCTCGGTGAGCTGGATGGTATTTCCAGCCTCACGCCCGATGGTGATCTCCTCTTCACCAAGAGGCACGATTGTGGTCGCACCTTCTTCGTCCTGGATGATCAGTCTCAGGGCCATCAGCGGGGTCTAGGGTAGGGATCCGATCGAATTACTGTCAAGCACCATCGGCCGGAGGTCGCGGCGATTTTTTGCGGGTCCACTGTAGAGCTAGAAGATGGTCCCTGGGGGCCCTGGGGGGCTCTAAGGGGCACAATTCGCAGCGCTCTGGGTGTAGCTGCGAGAGCGCTCGTTTCGTGTGTAGGTGCTCGGCGTAGGAGCCCCGTGATAAGTCCGTGGCGGCGCTCCTGGGACCTCGTGCGCGTCCGGTGACCCGATACCTCAGCGCTCGCCCTCGCTGTGCGCGCGTTGCAAAAGTTTGCTGAGCGGGACGACAGTGATCCCCTTTGAGTGGAGGCGCGGCAGCTCGCGGCGAAGAATCTCGACGACAGCACTTGACGGATGGGCGATCACGACCACTGGCTCCTGGAGCGCGGCGGCCGCCGCTAGTTTGAGCTGGTGTTCGATCGCGGCGGCCTCGGGATCATGGTCGAGGAAAAACGAGCGGCGCAGAGCGGGGACCCCGGCATCGGTGGCGGCGTCGAAGAGCTGTGAGTCCGGGCCGGTCAGGGAGTCGAGGATAAAGAGGTCGCGCTCACGCAGGAGCTGAACGATGGTGTCGTCCGCGATTCGGTCTGCAGTGAGCGCGGAGCCCATGTGGTTGTTGATGCCGATCGCTGCGGGGACTCGCGCGAGTGCGGCTTCGGTCTTTTGTCGCAGTGTTGCCGGCGGGTCGTCGAGCTCTAGAAAAACCTGACCGTCGGCGAGGTCCCTGGCCATCGCCCCGCGGTTTTTGGGCTCCATCGGCAGGTGCAGGAGAATCTCCCGTGGTCGCCGACGATCGCTGCGCAGGCGGAGCTGGACGCCTGCGCTGTAGACCGCCCAGGGAAGCACGGCGAAGGTGAGGCGGTAGCGGAGCCCGTAGAGTTGCTCGAAGAGGTGGAGTTCGCGGCCGATGTCGTCGATCACGATCGCCATATGACCGCGGGCATTGGCCCATGGAATCTGTCGATCACCGCGGAGCTGCTCCCAGCGATCGGCACCGGCGAGGGCGCGATCGATGGACTCTTGGAGCCCGCTGATCTCCGCGGCGGTGAGTACCGGTGAGGGCGGAGGCGGAGGTGCCATCGCCAGGGCGATGCCCGCGACTGTGAGCCAGAGCAGGAGACTGACTCGCATCGGCAGCTCTCAGCCCCGATGCCGGCGGAGTTTGCTGCTCGTCTTGCCGTCCATCAGGGCGATCGTCTCGAGATGCTCGACCGCGACCTGCAGCTGAAAATCGCCGGCAGCTGCCGCGACCGCGTCGCTGACATCACCGTCTTCGGCCGCAGCGGTGTAGCCGAATTCTTCGGGTTGCAGGTGTCGCGGGTGGGCGCGCTCGGGCTCGAGGTCGGGATGCGAGTCGACGAAGACCGGGCCCTCCTTGCCAGCGAGCACATCTGGGGTGATGCCGGTCGCTTGGATCAAGCGATCCGCGGGGGTGTAGTAGAGGGCGATCGTCAGCTTGAGGATCGAACCGTCGCCGAGGTCGAAGGGGGCCTGTACCGAGCCCTTGCCGTAGGTGCGCTCGCCGACGATGAGCCCACGTCGGTGATCTTGGAGTGCGCCGGCGACCACCTCGGAGGCGGAGGCCGAGGCTTTGTTGACCAGCACCGCGAGCGGCACCTGATTCCAGGGCCCACCGGCGCGGGCTGAAACCTCGTCGAGCAAGCTGCCCATGCGGCCGCGGGTGCGGACGATGGCACCCTTGGCCACGAATAGATCGACGACCGCGATCGCTTGATCGAGGAGCCCGCCGCCGTTGTCGCGAAGGTCAAGAACGACGCCCTTGAGCTTGCGGTCGACGGTGCTCGAGCGCAGCGATTCGAGAGCTTGCTCGAGTTCGCGGGCGCTGGTCTCGGAGAAGTCGCGGAGGCGGATATGACCGATGCCATCGCCCAGGTAGGTGCTGACCACCGCGGGCGAGTCGATCACCTCGCGGGAGACTGCGACTGTGCGCGGCGTTTGCCCTTTGCGCTCGACGGTGAAGGACACCTTGGTGCCCGGGTCGCCGCGCATCACCATGATTGCCCGCCGAAGATCGACGTAGTGGGAGACGGGTTTTCCTTCGATCGCGAGGATCATGTCGCCGGCGCGCACGCCTGCTCTGGCCGCCGGACCGCCGGGAATTACCTCGCGCACGTCGAGCACCAGTCGCGGTTGCGGCTCCGACTCGAATTTTTGGATCACCACCATGCCGACACCGCCGAAGGAGCCCTCGATGTCTTCGCGGAGCAGGCGGGCTTCCTTGGGCGGCAGGTACTCGCTGTGCGGATCGAGCTGCGCTACTAGGCCGCCGATCGCCGATTGGATCAGGTGCTCGCCGTCGACCGGTCGCACGTAGTGTTGCTCGATCGTCGTCAGCGCTCGGGCGAAGATGTCGAGCTTGCGAAAGCGCGAGTAATCGAGGGGGGCAGGCCTTGGATCTGCCTTACTCGCGACCCCGCTGGGGGCAGCGACGGCCGCGTGTAGCCCGGCACCCAGGCCCACACCCAGGAGCATCGCTACGGCCAAGGGGGCTATCTTGCGGGCTCGCATCCGGCGGAGCATAGCAGCCTCAGCGCAGAGGCTCTGTGCCCTCCGAGAGGATCTCGAGGTAGGGCCAATACGCGAACACACGGTCGCGTTGACGGCCGGTGAGTTCGCGGATGAGATCGAGTTCCGTCATCTGCGCGAGCGACGAGGCGATCGTTGGTTGGGTCCTCCCGCGGTCGAGGTTCCGGTCGATCCGGTCTGACGGTGTGGATCCATCGGGGGCTTCAAACCTGTTGGGGTGTTCA
>CAYYUP010000082.1:13382-27150 GCA_964474905.1 uncultured Nannocystis sp.
AGAGTGCGCCTCTTAGCCCCACACTGGTGTTTGATCGATGGATCAGGAGCAGCCGCTGGTTGCGCCGCAGCTCACGCATTTTAGGCAGGAGCCGTTACGGACCATGGTGAACGAGCCGCAGCCTGAGCATGCGTCGCCTTCGTAGCCCTTCATGCGGGCGACTCGAACCTGCTCGGAGACCGAACTCTTGGCGCGGACGGCTGTGCCGCCGTTGCCGTTGCCCTTGCTGGCCTGGGCTGCGCTGGTGCGATCGACGACCTCGATGGTCGCTTGGCCGGTCTTCGCGGCGAGTAGTGTGCTCGGCGGTTTTGTCGAGCTGAGCCGCAGCGGTCCTGGCGTGACCACTCGCTCTGAGATGACCTCTTGGGGGGCATCTTCTTGGCCCGAATGTTGGCCTTCGCCGACGGTATCGGGGGCGAGCGTATCGGTCGGCGGCACCTGAGCCAGGTCGTGGCGGCCGAGGTAGTTCACCGCCAGCTCGCGGAAGATGTAGTCGATGATGCTGGTCGAGAACTTGATGTTCGGGTGACCGGTGACTGGCCCGTTGGGCTCGAAGCGAGTGAAGGTAAAGGCTTCGACGTACTCCTCTAGGGGCACTCCGTACTGGAGGCCAAGGGAGATCGCGATCGCGAAGCAATTCATCAGCGAGCGGAAGGCGGCGCCCTCCTTGTGCATGTCGATAAACACCTCGCCGAGTTCGCCGTCCTTGTACTCGCCAGTGTGGATGTAGACCTTGTGGCCGCCGATCGTCGCCTTTTGGGTGTAGCCGGCGCGTCGCGAGGGCATCGTCCGTCGCTGGTGGTAGATGTGCTTTTCGATGATCCGTTCGACGACCCGCTCGATCACCTGCGGCTGAGTGGTCGCGGCCTCGTCTTCGTCGTCGTCCTCGATCTCGACGAAGGTCGCCGAGCTCAGGGGCTGCGAGAGCTTGGAGCCGTCGCGGTAGAGGGCGTTGGCCTTGAGACCGTACTTCCAGGAGGCGGTGTAGATCGCCTTGACCTCGGCGATCGTCGCCTCGCGGGGCATGTTGATCGTCTTAGAGATTGCCCCGGAGAGGAAGGGCTGGGCGGCGGCCATCATGCGCACGTGGGCCATCGGCGCGATGAAGCGTTGGCCGTAGCGGCCGCAGCGGTTGGCGCAGTCAAAGACCGAGAGATGCTCGCTGCGGAGGTGGGGTGCGCCTTCGACGGTCATGGTGCCGCAGACGAAGTCGTTGGCTCGCTGGATGTCTTCGGTAGTGAAACCCAGACCGCTGAGGATCGAGAAGCTCGGGTCGCTGAGTTGCTCGTCGCTAAAGCCGAGCACGTCGCGACAGAAGTCGTCGCCGAGCACGTAGCGGTTGAAGACAAAGCCGATCTCAAAGGCCATCGGCAGCTCGCCCTCGATGCGCTGCAGGAGCGCGTCGGTGAAGCCGCGGGCGCGCAGCACATCGTGGCCGATCCGCGGCGAACCTTGGAGGGTGCCAGAGCCCTTGCAGTAGCGGATGATTTCGTCGATTTGGGCATCGTCGTAGCCGAGCCGACCGAGCGCCGCCGGTACCGTTTGATTGATGATCTTGAAGTAGCCGCCGCCGGCGAGCTTTTTGAATTTGACCAGGGCGAAGTCGGGTTCGATGCCGGTGGTATCGCAGTCCATCAGCAAGCCGATGGTGCCGGTTGGAGCGATCACCGTGACCTGGGCGTTGCGATAGCCGTGCGTTTCGCCGCCGGCGAGGGCGTCGTCCCAAGCGCCTTGCGCTGCCTCTAAGAGGTAGCTCGGGCAGTTGCGCTGATCGATGCCGCGGGGGGCGATCGACAGGCCTTCGTACTCGGCGCGGGGGCGGCCGTAGGCGGCGCGCTGATGGTTGCGGATCACCCTCAGCATCGCCTCGCGGTTGGGCGCGTAGCCGGGGAAGGGGCCGTGCTGGCTCGCCAGCTCAGCGCTGGTGGCGTAGCAGGTGGCGGTCATCAGGGCTGTCAGGCCACCGCAGATCGACACCGCCTCCTCGGAATCGTAGGCGATCCCGCGGAACATAAAATAGGTGCCGAGGTTGGCGTAGCCCAGGCCCAGGGTGCGGAACTTGTAGGAGAGGCTGGCGATTTCGGGGCTCGGGAACTGAGCCATCAGCACTGAGACCTCGAGCACCACGGTCCACAGGCGGCACGCGTGACGGTAGGCGTCGAGATCGATCTCGCCGTCACGGTCGCCGCCGGCCGGCGCCATGAACTTCATGAGGTTGAGCGACGCCAGGTTGCAGGCCGTGTCGTCGAGGAACATGTACTCGGAGCACGGGTTGGAGGCGTTGATCCGACCGTCGTTCGGGCAGGTGTGCCACTCGTTGATCGTCGTATCAAACTGCAGGCCCGGGTCGGCGCAGGACCAGGCCGAGAGGGCAATTTTATCCCAGAGATCCTGGGCTCGGATTGTCCGATGCACCTTGCCGTCGATCCGCCGGATAAGATCCCAGTTGCTGTCCTCTTCGACAGCTTGCAGAAAGTCGTCGGTGACGCGGATCGAGTTGTTGGAGTTTTGACCGGAGACGGTGCTGTAGGCGTCGGAGTCCCAGTTGGTGTCGTACTCGTGAAACTCGACCGACTTGGCGCCCTGCTGGGCTAGGGCGATCGCCCGCTGCACGTAGCTCTCGGGGATGCCGACCTTGCGAGCGGCCTTGATCTCGGTGCGCAGAGGTTTGTTGCGGCGGGCATCGAAGCGCTCGCCTTCGCCGAGTACCGAGAGTGCACAGGCCTTGAGCACCCGGTTGAGGTGGATGTTGCAGAGGCGCGAGCCGGTGACCAGGGCGGCGACCTTTTGCTCCTCGGTGACTTTCCATTCGATGAAGGCTTCGACGTCGGGGTGATCGACATCGACGACGACCATCTTGGCGGCGCGACGGGTGGTACCGCCGCTCTTGATCGCCCCAGCGGCCCGATCGCCGATCCGCAGGAAGCTCATCAGGCCGCTCGAGCGACCACCACCGGAGAGCGGCTCGCCCTCGCCGCGGATCGACGAGAAGTTGGTGCCGGTGCCCGAGCCGTACTTGAAGAGCCGGGCCTCGCGGATCCAGAGGTCCATGATGCCGCCATTGCCGACCAGATCGTCGCCACAGGATTGGATGAAGCAGGCGTGGGGCTGGGGTCGCTCGTAGGCATTTTGCGAGCTCTTGACCTCGCCGGTGAGCGCGTCGCAGTAGGAGTGCCCCTGCGCCGGTCCGGTGATCCCGTAGGCCCAGTAGAGGCCGGTGTTAAACCATTGCGGGCTGTTGGGAGCCGCTCGCTGGCTCGCCATCATGTGCATCATCTCGTCGAAGAAGGCCCGCGCGGAGGGCTCGTCGTCGAAGTAGTTGTGCTTCCAACCCCAGTAGGTCCAGCAGCCGGCGAGGCGGTTGAAGAGCTGGCGGCTGTCGCTTTCGCTGGTGTTGCGTTCCCCCTCGGGCAGGGCTTTGAGCGCCTCTTCGTCGGGCTCGGAGCGCCAGAGCCACTCGGGCACGTCGGCCTCGGGGACCCGTCGCAGTTGCGTCGGTACGCCCGCTTTGCGGAAGTACTTTTGGGCCATGATGTCGACCGCGACTTGCGACCAACCAGCGGGCACATCGATATCCTTGGCCTCAAAGACGACGGTGCCGTCGGGGTTGGTGATCTTGGAGGAGCGGCGCTCAAACTCGAGATCGGCGTAGGGTTGCGTGCGGGTGAAGAGGCGGCTGATCTTCATGGTGGGGGCGGATCCGGTGCGCGGTGAGAGCGGGCGAGGCGGGCGAAGCTGCGAAGAGGAGCGAGTCGATCGAAAATGAACAAATAGGAGCCCTACGCAAAGGCGGAGGGCCATTACGTAGTGGCTCGCAGAACACCCAGAGCGGTGTTGAACCCGGTCCGTGGGCTCGTGATCTGCGAGGGAGCGCCGATGCTGCGCTGCGTTCTGTGGCGGCGCTGAGGTGACTCAGCGAAGGGGCAAGCGAAGAGGCAAGCGAAGGGGCAAGCGAGAGGGCAAGCGAGAGGGCAAGAGTCTCGGGGGCCGAGCCAAGTGACCCCGCATGTTGGGGTCGGGCGACCCTTTAACCACAATATCTGGGGGAGGCGCAAGATGTGGAGTACCCCCCGCGAAGCCCGCATCTCACGGCCCCGGCTACCCGGCCGGGCTCCAATTTGTCACACCTTGTCCACAGGTCGTCGGGCCTGCGCGCTTCCCGTGCCGGGGCCCGGAATAATGTTTTTGATGGGCTCCGGGATCTCTCTCGCGAGGCCGTCTTTCGCGCACTGGTCGGGCGCGCTCGAACGAGGCCAGCGCGCCGCCTCACCTACCCACAGTTGATCCCCAGGCGCGCTCTCCGCGTTGGGCGACTCTGAGCTGGAGCCAAGGTGATTCGATCTCGAGGCATGAGGAGATCTCTACCTGCGATTTTGTCGCCGATCACCGACACTCTCTTTGAACAAACGATCGCATGATCGCGGAGCCGCGCGCGGAGGCCTTGCCGAGCGCGACTATGCTCTCCATCATGGCGAAGCGAAGAGGAGTTCCCGCGTGCCCACCAGTACAGACGCCAGCGCAGTTTTTCGTGCCGAAAACGGTGAACTCGAGCGCCTCAGTGCTCTCGAGACCCTGAAGGGCCTGAAGTCGCGGGACACCGTGACGCTCAGCGAACTCGTCCAATTTCTCCAGGCCTGCGGGCTCTGGTCGAACTTCGCGAAGATCACCCTTGGCGATCTCCGCGATGCCTTCGCGCCAGCGTCGGTGCCGGTGCCGGTGCCAAAGCCCGTAGAGGGCGGACGCCGCCGCCGCAAACCGCGGATCTTAGAGGAGGAGTTCGGCGACATCGAGGCCAAACCCAGGGTCAAGGCCAAGCCCAAGGCGCCCGATGACGGCGGCATGACGACCGACGAGATCATCCCGATCGTGATGCCTTTCATCGAGGGCAACGGCGAGGTGACCTTCGAGGACCTCGAGGAGTACAGCCGACTCGATCGCAAGGTGCTCCGCTACCACCTGGGCAAGCTGGTCAAAGAGGGTCGCCTCGAGCGCATCGGTCTCGGTCGCAACGCGGTCTATTCGACCCTTTGATGTCTCGGCTTGTTTCGGTCGGCAGGTTGCGTGCCCGGTGCACGGGCTGAATGTGTGCACGGTGCACGGGCTGAATGTGTGCACGGTGCACGGTGCACTGTGCACTGTGTACTGTGCACTGTGTACTGTGGGTGAAACACGCGCTCGTTAGCGCTGTGCGATTGGACTCTGGCCCGAGGGCGGAAGCCTACGGCGAACGTCGTCGAAGGCGCTTCACGAGGGCGAAGAGGCAGGGGATCGTCAGCAGGGCGGCCGCGGCAGCGCAGAGGATACCGAGCACGGCGACCATGCCGATGCCCTTAAGGCCGCCCGAGTCGGCAAGAATAAAGGTCGCGAAGCCGAGGGCGGTGGTGGTGGTTGCGGCGACGATGGCTCCGCCGGTTTCCCGCAGAGCGCGGCGCAGGCCATCGGTTGGATCACTGGCGCTCAGGCGGCGGATCCGGTCGGTGAGGTAGACACCATTATCGACGCCGATGCCGAGCACCGCCGGCAGGATCGGGATGTTAAAAAGCGTGAAGCGCACGTCAAAGGTGCCCATCAGCCCGAGCAACCACCAGACGCTGATCACCAGCGGCAGCAACGTGACGATCACCAAAAAGAGCGAGCGCAGTTGCAGCAGCACCAGGAGCACGATGACGCCGGCCGCGGTGGCGATGATCGTCGGCGCCTCCTCGCGCATCATTAGGTACATCGCCGCGTAGACGGTGGTCTCGCCGACGAAGCGCTCATCGCCGTCGACGTAGGCGGCGGTCTCTTGCATGTACTCGACGCCCTTTTCGATATCGGCGGCGTCAAAATCTGGGTAGGCGTAGATCGCGAAGTGACCGTCGTCGGAGCGGACCTTGGCGAGCACAGTGGGCGGTAGATCCTCGAGGCGCACCGGTGCTGCCTTGAGCATCGCCCGCAGCCGCCGAGCATCTTCAGCGCTCAACCCCTCGTTGTCGCTTTTTTCATCGCCCTCGGCTTGGTTCTCGAGCTTCTCCCAGGTGCGCTCGGGCACGTCTTCGATGAGGTACTCGATCGCCTCCTTGCGGGCTTCGGCGTCGATCTCGGGGTCCGGGAGGATGTCCGCGCCGGCGAAGAGTTCGGCGACGACGCTGGTGCCGGCGGCCTTGCGGGCTTCGAGCTCGGCTCTGGCGTGGCTCAAAATTTCGCGCGAGCGCTCCAAGCTGTCGACCACCAGGATGCCGGCGTGGATGTCCTTGCCGAAGATCGACTCGATCACCGCAGTGCTCGCCCCGACCGCGACGCGGTGCCTCTCGGATTGCAGCATGCGGCCGTTGTTCTCAAAGGCGACCTGGTGGACGCCAAAGTAGCCAACTGCCGAGATCGCCAGGAGTCCGAGGAATACGATCGAGGGCCGACGGAGCAGCACCCGCACAAGCCCCGCTCGCAGGCCAGTCTCGGGCTCCGGTGACGGCAGCTTAACCCCGACCAGAAGCAGCAGCGCCGGGAAGATCGTGACCATCGACAACAGGCAGAGCGCGACCCCCAGTACCGCGATCAGGCCGAATTCTTGAAAGGCCGGGAACGACGACGAGGCCATGACAATGAAGGCGCCGAGCGTCGTCGCGGTGGCGATCAGCAGGGGCACGATCAGGTTGCAAAAGGCCCGACTTATCGCCTCGTGTTCGCCGTGTTCCTGACGCTCGCGGCGAACTCCGTGCAGGAAATGGATGCCGGCATCGATGCCCATGCCCATGACCACCGTCGAGATCAGGCTGGTCATCGTATTGAGGTGACCGAGGATCAACTCGGTCGCGCCCATCGACCAGGTGACGCCGCAGAGCAGCGGCACCAGCAGGGTAAAAACAGCCCGCATCGAGCGGAAGAGCAGGAAGAGGATGGCGATGACGCCAAAGAGCGCAAAGCCGCCGCTCGTCACCATGTCGCTGCGGATGGCGACGTTCTCGTCGGCCTTGACCGCGTAGGGGCCGACGACGTGCCAATCCATCGACGAGCCGATCCACGGGCTGTCCGGGCGGACGGCGACTTCGTCGATGATCTCGCGGGTGGCGGCAGTGACCTCGAGCGAGAAGTCCAGGTCGCTCGAGTCGCGGATCGGGTGGGCGAGGATGACCAGGGCGTCGATGCCCTCGCGCTCGTAGTAGTCGACAAAACCCGCTCGGTCGGTCGCCTTGGCCTGCTTGTCATGGATGAGTTCGCGCAGGCGTTTGGGCGCCTCGGCATCGGGGGCGTCCAGGCAGAGGTCGGGCTCGCGGGAGCAGGCTTCGTAGTGGGTCCAGGCCTGCACGTGCTCGTCGAGCGAGTCCATCTCGTCGTCGCTCAAGTAGTAGAGCGCGTGGTCGGCAAAGAAATCCGAGCGCAGGCGGTATTCGACGTCGGAGATCTGCGGCAGTGCCTCGAGTTCGACGGCGATGGCGTCGGCGAAGGCGTGGCGCCCATCTGGGTTGCCACCCTTGACAACGATGTTGACGCTGCCCAAGCGGATAAAGGAACTCTCGATCGCCTCGAGACTGACGATCACCGGGTGATCCGCCGGCAGGAGTGCGCGGAGGTCGCTCTCGATACGCAGCTGCGACGCCAGAAGGGCGGCAACCGTCGTCAAGAGCGCTGCGAAGACCAGGATTCCGCGGTGGTGGCCGAGCACCCAGGCGATCCATCTGTCGCGCGCTCGCTGTGTCGGAGAGGACAAGCGGCGGCCATCTTGCCCCAAGCTAGCCGCCGCGACCAGCGGTAGGGCGGTGATGCGCGGCGATGTGTTCGCTTTGCGAGCAAGTCGGCATCAGATGTCGAGCGATCGCGCTTTTGCAAGCGGCGATCGAACGCCGATCTGCGGTCGGCCTAACCGTCAACCGGGCAGCTCGGTGTCGGGGCGGCTCGGTGTCGGGGCTAACCGTCAACCGGGCAGCTCGGTGTCGGGGCGGCTCGGTGTCGGGGCGGCGATCGCGGGTTCGGCTGGAGCTTCACCCGGGGCTGCCCTTGCATCGGCACCAGTGATGTCGGCGGGCTGATCATCTGGCTCTGCACCCGCGGGCGAGCCGGGCCCCGTTGGCGCCCCGAACTCGGCGACGATCCGCTCGCGGACGTAGGCCTCAACAATGTGAGCCCCAGCAACGCTGAGATGGATCCCATCGCCAGCGCGAACACGCACCCGATTTTTCTTCGTTTTCTTCGTTTTCTTCTTTTTCTTTCCTTCTTCTTTTCCTTCTTCTTTTCCTTCTTCTTTTCCTTCCTCTTTTCCTTCCTCTTTCGCGTTGTCGTTGTCGTTGTCGGCGACTTCGATGCGGTCGGCGTAGTTGCCGTCGCTGTCGGCGAGTAGGCGCCAGATGTCGACAAAGCGCCCGCCGGGGCGGATCGCCATCTCTGCTCGGGCGATCGTATTGACCTTGTGCACCCGGGCGTGGAACTTCTCCGGGCGCATCACCGGCATGCTGATCCAAAAGAGCAGGCGGCCGTCTGGGGCGACAATATCGGCGAATTCGGTGATCCGACGGGCGTACTCGCGGCGCCAGCCCTCGTCGTGCCAAGTGATCCACTTGACGTTGCCCCGGACCCCGCGTTTGCGTTTCTCTCGGCCCATATACAGGCCTTGAACATCGTTTCCGCCGAACATCGCGACGACAGCATCGGCCGCCGGAAAGGCCTCGATCTGCCGCTTGGCCTCCTTCATCCACGAGAAGAAGTCGGGGCGCGCGAGTCCGGTGCTGCTCTTGCCGTAGCGCTGAACTTCGTAGCCGTGCTCGCGTCGGAGGGCGTTCTCTAAAAAAAGACCGAGGGCGCCGGCGATCATCGAGTCGCCGAGCAGCAAGACCTTCGGCGTGCCGGCGCGGGCGCTCTGCGGGCTGAGACCGGTGAGCGCACCCGAAATACCGCCAAGCAGCCCCAGGAAGGGGACCCGAAGCGCGCCGCCCAGAAAGCTGCGACGGGCCATGGTGTGCGAATTCGCAGGGTCAGAGGCATGAAATTGCGTGCGCGATTCGCGCGAAGCGGAGATTTCGGGTCGCTGAGCGTTGCTCGAGTTCATGCGATCTCTTGGGTCTGTCGCGTCCATAGGAGCTGTGCGGGCGAAGATAGCGGAGCTTCACTGGAGAACGAAGCCGGGCGCCCGTATGTTTGGCGAGCAAGGGCAGACCTCCAAGCCTGCGGGCACCTTGAGAGTGACGCGTTCTGGGGGTATCTAACCCAGCGTTAGGTTCTTATCCCATGACCGACGACGTGCAGAAATTCATCACTAACCTGGTCACGAACAACCGAGTTCTCCTTTTCATGAAGGGCAACAAGATGTTCCCGCAGTGCGGCTTTTCGGCGGTGGTCGTCGACATCCTCAAGAAGCAGGGCGTGGCCTTTGAGATCTTTAACGTGCTCACAGACGGGGCTGTCCGCGAGGGCATCAAGACCTTCGCGCAGTGGCCGACGATCCCGCAGCTCTATGTCGATGGTGAGTTTGTCGGCGGTTGCGACATCATCCGTGAGATGGACGCGAACGGCGAGCTAGCGACGACCCTCGCAGTTGCAGCCGAGTCTGCTTCGTAGCCGATAGCTTAGGCTTAGGCTTAGGCTTAGGCTTAGGCTTAGGCTTAGGCTTAGGCTCGGGTCCAGGCAGACCGCGCGAGAACTCCGCGCTTGCGATCGCAAAAGGTGCGAGCAGACCTCGTACTCTGGCGACGCTCGCGGGGTAACGCGGGGTGGTCTATTGTTCCATGCAGTAAATCCGCCGAACCAGTTTGCAACTGGCGGGAGTGAGTTCGCTGGCTTCTGTCCACTCTGTATCCTGCATGATGATTTTTCCGAGATGCCCCTTGGAGGCCGCGCTCTTCGAGGTCCAGCCTTCGCAGTCGTCGCCGGAACGGCTGGATCCGTTGCTGGTTGTATCGGTCCAGGACCAGAGCTTGTTGGCAACTTGGGCACCGTATTCGTCGAGATTGATCGCGCGGTCGAGGGTGCCGTCGGTGAGGTCATCCCAGTTGTCGGCGATCACAGCACCTCCGATGAGCAGATAGGGGAACGGGCTGTGTGCATTATGCTCGCTGGCGGAGATCTCGGATGTGCTCAGCCAGGCCCGAAAGAGCTGTCCCTCGTCGACCAGGCCGGCAGCGCTGGCGAGCCCGTGACAGATCGCGTCGGCGCCGTTCAGACCGCCCAGGTCTCCGTCGTAGATCTGGCTCGAGACAAAGAACCGTTTGCCGGCCCACTGGCAATCGACGCAGGGGGCGGCATTGCCGGGCTGAGGGCCGAGCGTCTCACAGGCCTCCTCGTCCGCTTGTACCTGACCATCACCACACCGAGGTCCAGGTAGACATAACGGCGTGCAACCGTTGTAAAGTGTTGGATGGTTGTTGTCCCCCTCGTCACAGGATTCGCCGGGCTGGAGATCACCATCGCCGCAGGTCGCGAGTTCGCAGCCCTTATCGCAGTTGCCGAATTGATCGTTCATCGGGCCGTCGTCGCACTCTTCCCCCGGGTCAAGCATGCCATCGCCGCAGCTCTCGGCGGAGCCGCTGCTATCGCCACGGCTGCCGGTTTCATCACCGTCGGTCGAAGTCGAGGTTGTGGTTGTGGTCGTGGTCGAGACGCTCGCTCCGGAGCTAGGACCTGCGCTCTCTGAGCCCGCGTCTGTTGTTGTCGCGCCCGAGGTGCTCGATGAACCCGCAGTCGCGGAGGTCGCGGAGGGCTCATCCGGATCGCTGCAGGCCGAGACCGAGAGCAGCAGGAGAGCAAAGGAGGTGTGCTTGAGCTTTTGTGATGGCTTGGTCATGATGCTTCTCTCTCTCAGTTCTCGAAGCAGTACAGGTACAGCGCATCATCACAGGGGATCATGTCCTCGAAGTGCGTCCACCATGTGTCTGTGCTGCCGCTAAAGGCCACGTAGGAGTGGTTCAGGCCTTCGATGGTCGTCCAGTCCCCGCAATCCTCGTCGTCGTCGCCGAAGGCGGTGCCGTCGATGTCGGTATTGGTCCACACACCCTGGTCGAGGACTTCGCCGTCGAGCGTTGTGTCGATGGCGTGCAGTAGCTTGCCGTCGGTGAGGTCGTCCCAGTCCAGGGCGACGACCTCGCCGGTGGGCAACACATAGCGGCCCTTGGCGCGCACAAAACGGGTTGCCGGCGAGCCCGTCGAGTCGCTTAGCCAGACCTTAAAATCGTCGTAGTTGGCGATGCCGTGGTCGAGCGCGGCTTTTCTGCATTCGATGTCGGCGCCGATTAGACCGACTAACTCATACGGTGTGTTGAGCTCGTCGGTGAGGAAGACCAAGCGATCCCGGCCACAGGCAGAGTTGCAGCCGTCTGTGTCGATATCATTGGCGTCGTCACAATCTTCGGTGGCGGTCTTGACGACACCATCCCCGCAACGCGCGGCAATGCAGGCGTTTAGGCAGTCGTCGTGGTTGTTTGAGTTGTTATCATCGCACTCTTCGACGTCGGTATGGACGATGCCGTCGCCACATACGGCGTGAGCGCAATCATTGGTGCAATTGTCGGTGTTGACGGTATTGGCATCATCACACTCTTCGTTTGGCTGGACGATGCCGTCGCCGCATTTGGCCAGCCTGCAGTCGTTGGGACAGGCGTCGGTGTCGTCCGTATTGGCGTCATCACATTGCTCGTTCTCTTGGAGAATGCCATCGCCACAGGCTGGGATTGTGCAGGCGGTAGAGCAACCGTCGTAGCCGCTGGGCGAAAGCTGGTTGGCATCGCCCCGGTCGCATTCTTCACCGGGCTGGAGGATGCCGTCCCCACAATTGATCAGTTCGCAGGTGGGGGAGCAGGGGCCGAGGGTATGGTTGCCTTCGCCATTGTCGCACTGCTCAACGCCGATTTGTACGAGACCGTCGCCGCAGATGGCGATCTTACACTCGGAGGTGCAACGAGATGCGTCTGAGTTGAGTTCGAGTCCGTCGTCACACTCTTCATTGTCGTTTGCAGATTCGATGACTGAATTGCCACATCGATTAATGTAAGGGTTTGGTTGCATGAAGCATGAGGCACCCATGAGCAACTGAGACGCGATCGGGGCGAGCAGGGCAGAAAAAATGAGTCTCTCTCTAGAGCGCACTCGCGCAAGCTACAGGAGAAAAATTGTCGTGTCAAGCGAGCGAACTCTGGATGCGAATAGCGCCTTATGCGCAATAGTATGGTTTGTAATATGGCGTACAAAGTTGTCTGTTTTGGGCCCTCCGGCAGATGGGTTGTTCGTGGATTGTTTGTATTCTAGACTACATATTTGACGTGTGATCGGTCGAGGATGATATCGAATTGGATCTCGATGATGCTCTAAACGGCGTTGGTGGGTGAGCTGAGGCCCGGGCGCTGAAAGCATTGATGCAGTTGCGCTCAGGACAAACTTTGGGGGGAGAGGCGAAGGACGTCGTGAAGGCCGGACGAGGGGGACACCACTCCTCAGACAGGTCGGATCGCGCGTCGACCCCTAAAGGGGCCGATGCACGTCCTAGACTCGGTCGCGCTGCCCCCCTCGACCGTCCCGCCAGCTAGTCTTCCAGGCCGTCGATAGGGAGCCGGCGTGAGTGGGCTTTGGTGCTCGGGCGATTGGGTCCTCCGTCGAGGTTTGTGGGGGGCGTGGCTGTGGTTGGGTCGTCTCGAGTGCTGGCTCATCGGCCAACGCGAATGCATTTGTCTAGAGCGCCTCCGCCCAGGGGATGATCTTGACCCTTGTCGATACTGCGTGGAGGGCAATGAGGTGAATCATCTCGTCGACGGTGGTGCAGCAATCAGTGAGAATCGCGACGTCGAAGCGCTCCGCGGACTTCGAAATTGCGGTGTGAGTGACACAGTTTTGGGTCATCATTCCGCATAGGAGTAGCTCTGTCACGCCGAGATCGCCGAGCATCGAAGCGAGGGCAGTTCGCTCAAAGCCGTCGGCGAAAGACTTGGTGATGATCGGTGCGTCGGGAGCCGCGGCGAGGATTCGCTCGTGGATCTCCGCGCCCTTCGTGCCCGCATTGAAGAAAGGGGCGATACCCTGGCTGGGGTCGGCGATATGCTGAATATGAATCACCGGTACACCGGCACCGCGAGCCGCGGCAATCGCTGCCTCGATCGCGCGCAGCGTCTCGTCTGTTCTCCACAGGGGAAAGCTTCCACCCGGGAAGTAGTCATTCTGAAGATCGATAACAAGGAGTGCTTTGGTCATATTGTTGTCCTTTGTGTGCCCCACTCGGGCAAACTTAGAGTAGGATGGCGTAACTGGCCCGCGAAGGGCTAAGAGTGACAAAATGTATGCCGGCGTTGACATCGACAGCACCCCCCCAAACCATGGAGATCGGTATCCTCGCCTACGAGGGGGCCCAACTGGCCGCGACTCTGGGTCTCCGCGACCTCCTGGATACTGCTGGCTCGCTCGCGGCCGAGCGCAGCGGGCAGCTCCGGTTGACCGCGAGGGTCCTGGAGATCACGGATCTAAGTGCGGAGCCGGTGAACCTGCTAACAGCGCTGATCCTGCCCCCAAGCCTGAGCCGATCGCGGCCAAAGCCGCTCTCACCTGCGCTCGCGGGCTGGATTAAGGCCCGATACAGCGAGGGCACGCTGCTCTGCTCAGTATGTGCGGGGGCGTTTTTACTTGCCGACTTAGGGCTCCTCGATGGCCGGCGAGCGACGACCCACTGGGCGTTTAGCGAGGTCTTCGCCGCGCAATATCCCCAAGTTCGTCTCGACACCGACCGACTCCTCATCGACGATGGTGATCTGATCACCGCTGGCGGCCTGATGGCATGGACAGATGTAGGGTTACGCCTCGTGAGTCGTTATCTCGGACCAGT
>CAYYUP010000083.1:0-15746 GCA_964474905.1 uncultured Nannocystis sp.
ATGTCAATTCGAGCGAGCTAGTTCACGACAAAGCTCGGCGAGGTCCCAGAGATCTCAGAAATCACCGCTGTCAGCGATTTTGCGTCGCCGCGGTAGACCAAGCGATAGGTGCCTGGTTTTGTATCCTTGGGGATCACCCACTCGAGATCGACCTCGGACATCGGGCTTAGGGGTCCGCCAGTACGGCGCCAGTGGAAGCGTGTCTCGGGGTTCCAGTCGCGGGCGATGACTTGCCATTCGCCGCCCTCGTCGCGCTGGACCTCGATAAAACCTGTGCCTGTGCGCAGATTGTTTCGGGGGTGGGCGCCGCGGAAGGTGGCCTTGATGTGATCGCCCGGGGAGGCGTTGGCCGGTGGCGGAGCGAGCACGTCGCCAAAGGCCTCGAAGGGGCAGAGTTTGGCGTCGGGTAGCAGGCAGGGCGAGTCGGCGACGACTCCGGGTACATTGATGATCTGAGCATCGCTCAGGTCTAGGGGTTCGCCGGTGGACTCGGCGATCTCGCCTTTGCGCAGGGCTCGGGCGACGCCGGCGATGCTCTGCTGCCAGGCGGCGAGCGTCCATGGCCCGAATTGGGTAAAGGCGCCCTCGTAATGTTGATAGGCGTACTCTTCGCGGGTTGTGACGTAGCTCGAGTAGCCGTTGGCGAGGCCGGCGATCACCGCCCGCGAGATACCCGCGGAGGCGAGTTCTTTGACCACGGTAGCGCGCAGGCGACGGCCGGCGATCGTCGTGATCTCAAAGGGCACCGGCACGATCGCCAGGTCGCCGAGCCTCAGCACCTGAGCGGGTAGGATCGTCGGCGACCAGGGGTGCGGTTGCATGCGCCCGACCGGCAAGAGGATGGTTTTTTCTTCGTGGCAGGCCTGGTCCTCGGGCACGAGCGTCACCTTTGGCAGATCGCCGAAGATGATGCCCTCTTGGATAAACTCGACCGCGACGCCGTCCTCGGCACCGGCGGCGATCGAGAGGCCGATCGCCGCGCGGCAGGTATCGTGCTCGGCCTCGCCAGTGAACTCGGGGCGCACCGTGACCTGCTCCATATCGATGAACGCCAGGCGGCCGCCCACCGGCCCGCGCAAATGCTCATCGGCCTCGGTAAATAGCTCTAAGGCCCGCTCAAATTGCCATTGACCGTGGATTTCGGCATTTTTTAGATCGTCGCATTCGGGGTCGGGATCCGAATCGCAGGGTCGGTGCACCGCGTTTTTTGGTTCGCCGACGACGACCTCGTTGGGCGAGACATCACCGGCGTCGCTCTGGGCGAAGGCGGCGACAAAGGGCGCATCTGTTGTGTAGTCGGCGCCAAAATGATGCTCCATGAGGTAGGCGGCGACGCCCTTGTGGTCGCCGCTGATCAGTCGATTGCCGTTAGAGACGCTGGTCGCGTGGCTCGAGAACCAGGTGAGCATGGCGATTGGTTCGCCGTCGAGTTCGCCCTCTGCGCTGTGCTCGAAGCGAAGTACCGTCATTTGGGTGTTGGTATCGCGCATCATCTCGGCCTCGTGGGCCGCGCGCTCGTCGGCTGGGTTGCCCGCGTAGGCCTGGGGGCTGCGGTTCCAGTTGGCGTCGTCAAGCGGCCCCTGAGCGATCTTGATGACGCCGTGCTGCATGCCCTGATCAGCGGCGATGATCGAGTCGACGATGCCGCTGACAATCACCTCAAAATTGTCGGGATCGTAGCCACCGACCGCGAGGTTAAAGAGCGTGTAATGGGAGAAGCCGCCGAGGCCCGAGTGAGTGTGCGTCGCCGACAGGGCGACGTTGTCGAAGGTGTAGCGATCGGGGCCGAATGTCTCCTGGAGACGGCGGATCACCTCCAGGTGAACGCCCTGAAAAACCTGACCGAGATCGGCGCTGACAAAAACGACTCGACCGCCGCTGCAGGGTTGCTCGACGACGAAGGCGCGTGACCAGAGGCGGGTGCTGATGCCCGCTGAGCGCTGCTCGGGCATCGAATAGCCCATCATTACCAGCTCGGCGGCGGGTCCAGTGATGTCGCGGATCGCCGCACCGATGCGGTAATGCGGCGAGGTTTCGCAGGTATCGGCGCCGGTTGTGGTTGTGGTTGTCTCGCCGGTTGTCTCGCCGGTCGATGTGCCGGTGGCGCTCTCGCTGCCGGAGTTTGTCGCCGAGCTGGCCGTTGAGACAGATGTTGTTTCGCCGCCGCTTACGGTCGCGCTGGTCGAGGCTTCGCTTGTAGTGGCGGCGCCGTTGCAGGCGAGCGCGAACGAGGCGAGCACGGGGGCGAAGATCGGGGCGGGCCGCATTTGCAGATGATAGCCCCGGATGCACCGGAGTGCGGTCCTGTGAGGGAGCGTCAAGCGTCAATGCGAGCGGATACGAGCGCCCCGGCGCGAGGTTCGAAGCTCAGGGCGCACAGTAATTAGGCTGGCAATAATTTGGGTAGAGGTCGCAGTTGATCTGCATACAGTAGATATGTGCCTCTTTATGACAGCCCTGGGTGACGGGTTGGCCACCTGATGTCCACTGCGACCAGCTCTTACCGCCGAGGTCGACCCGGCCGACCGCGCCGAAGAAGGCGTCGCCCTCGAGCGTCCAATAATTGCAGGTCGCGGAGGCGGCGTTGCTGATCTTTGAGCCGTTGCCGTCGAGGCCGGTCCAGGCCCGGAGGACGAAGTCCTTATTGATGACGAGGCCGTACTCGTTCATGCTCGCGTCGCCGGAGCTGAGGCCATTTACGAAGTCGTCCCAGTCCTTGGCGATCACCTTGCCGTCGAGGCGTACGTAGGGCAGATCGGTGTGGGGAAAGCGGTGAGTGACGGGGCATGTGGGGTCGGCGACCCAGGCCCGGAAGATCGTGTTGTTGTCCATGGGCCAGGGCATCTTGATGCTCTCCTTGCCCGCGATTCTGCAGATCTCATCGGCGCCTGCGCGGCCGCCAAAATCGCCGGTGACGCGCTTGATCGAGGGGAAGAAGACCACCTCGTGGGTGCACTTTTCGGAGCAGCCGTCGCCGCCCCCTGAGAACTGGGTGTCGATGTCATCGCACTCTTCGTGCCCCTCGTAGAGAAAACCGTCGCCGCAGATGTTTTTGGTGCAGGAGTCGGTACAGCCGGCGTTGTCTGAGTTTGCCTCGGCCTCGTCGCACTCCTCGACCCCGTCCTGCAGATACCCGTCGCCGCAGACGTTGACTGTGCAGGCGGAGGTACAAGTCGAGTTGTCGGCGTTGTCTTCGGCCTCGTCGCATTCTTCGACGTCCTCGAGCAGGTGCCCGTCGCCGCAGATGTTGGACACACAGGCCGAGGTGCAGGCGGCGTTGTCGGAGTTCGCTTGGCCTTCGTCGCACTGCTCGTCATCCTGGACGATGCCGTCGCCGCAGAATTCTGGGGGCATGCCGGTGCTTAGGGTGCTGTCGCCTGTACCCGATTCTGATCCCGCGCCCGAGGTTGAGCTGGGCTGGGTCGTCGAGCCGGGCTGGGTCGTCGAGCTGCCGTGCGAGGTGTCCGACGCAGTCGTGATTTCGGTCGCGTTGCTGTCGGTGGATCCTGGGTCCGCGTTACAGCCGCTCGCGAGCACTAACGCGGAGAGGGAGCCGAGGAGAACCGCAGTGGAAGCGTGCATTGGCGTACTGTACAGGGCACTTTCGCACGGGTCAATAATGACCGGTAAAAGGTCCTAAACAGCCCCGTTTGGCCGATTTAGCCGGCCTTCGGGGGGAGGCCCATGTCGGCGAGCCGGGGCTTCGCGAGTCGGAGAGGCGGTCGAGGAGCTGGAGGCAAGTCCACCAGACGTTGGGGTGCGAGCCGAGGTTTGCCATCGCGAAACAGTACCGTCTTTGGTGGCGTCACTCCGTGATTTGGGTGTCGAGTGCGAGGTGTCGAAGGCGGGCCTGGGCGCGTTTACTGGGCAGTTTGCCGCTGCTGGCATATCGCTTGAGCGGGGTCGTACGGGCCTCTAGTGCGTTTATGAGTGCATTTAAGTCGGTCGCGGCCGGCCACAGACCTTCGAGTTCGATGTCCTCGACCGTCGCCAGCCCCGGCCATTCGGCGAGTGCGCGCAGCAGCGGTCTTGCCTTGCCACCTGTCGATAAGACCAGTTTACGCGGTCGCGAGCCGGCCAGGAGTGCGACCGCCCAGGGCTCGAAGTTGTCGGCGCTGCTGATGTCGAGGCTCTGCAGCGAGGCGAAGCCGCCGGTTTCGGCGAAGCGAATGATGTCGCTGGCCATGCCGGCATCGACGTCTGTGTTGATCGAAAGATCGGTGAGGTCAGCGGGGCCCTCCTGAAAACGGGCGCTTCGCCAGAGAAAGAGCTGTCGCAGGTGGGGTAGGGCGTGAAAGATCGGATCAAAGTCGACGGGCTCGCCTTCGTCCTGCCAATAGAAACGGCGCAGCGGCGGCCGGTGACGCTCGAGGAGCCGCAGCAGTATCTCGGGCTTGATCCAGCGAATCGAGAAATCGCGGAGGAAGAGCGCGCTCGAGTGGGAGAGAACGCTATTCCAGGTCTGCTCGCTGCGGCTGTATGACCAACTGCCGATGGCGTGCCAATAGCCCCGGAGCCACATGGGCCGAAATCCGAGTTTTTCGGCGCCCAGGTCAAACTCGGCGACGATGAGGCTGTGTGGCGCACTTAGGTCGTAGGCGTCGGTGAGTTCGGTTTGTTCGCGGACCATCGCCGCGCGCGGATCATTCTGTCCTTCAAGCCAGGTCGCATGGGTGAGCCAGGCCGTGGGATCGTCGGTGAGAAGCGCTGGCCAGAGAGCAGGATCGACGCCAGCAGCGGTGTAGGGTCGTGGCCAGTCCGGCGGGTCGGTAACTTCGGTTGGCGGTGTAAAGGCGATGCCGCGGCGCTCTAGCTCTCTCGCGGCGACCTGTCGGACCGATTTGTCGCGATCTTGTAGCGCCCGCTCGATCGGCGGAATGGCGTCGGGTGAGTCGAGCTTGCCCAAGGCGCGGATGAAGGCCCGTCGCAGGTCGAGCCAGCGATGGCTCGCTCCATCGGCCGTAGCCAGGCCCTCGGACAGGGCTGGAATGGCCTCGATCACGCCAGCCTCGGCGAGTACCCGCGAGAGATAGATCCGCTGCTCCCAATAGGCCGTCTTGAGCTGCTCGATGAGCGGCCCAAAGGAGCGAATCTCGATGAGTGTGGTGGTTTGACGGTCTGATGGCACATCACAATTCAGGACTACCTCGGTGATGCGCCGGTGGAGTTCGGGCGGGGCATTGGCTCCGAGCATTCGAACGCCCCGAATCCGCATGTAGGGATTTGTATCCTCCAGGAGGGTGAGGGCCTCGTCGCGGGGCATGGGCACCCCCCAGTTGAGCAACTCTTCGATGGCGAGATGGCGCAGGTGATCCTCGGGATCCTGGGAGATCGCTCTCAGGGCATCACGTGAGGCCTTGGTATTGCCAAGCCCCACCACTTGGAAAAATGCTTCCAGTCGTCGCCTTCGATTTGTCGCCAGGGCGACCTCCTCGAGGTACGAGGCTCGAAGGGCCGCTCTGCCGCCTCCAAGGTCGCGGAGCGCTCTTCGGAGCACGGTTCGCTCCTCCCCAGAAGTGCCGGGCAGGCGGGCTGAGAGTGCGGGGATCACCGATTTTTCGCCTATCTGGACCAGGATCGCGATCGCCTCTAGCCGTTCCCTGAAGGAGCCCGGATCGAGGCAGGCGAGCAACGCTGGAACCAACACGGGCGACGGATTTTGGGCGAGCCTGCGGATGGCCTCGAGGCGGGACGATCGCCGCGGGTGTTCGAGCTGGAGGATCCAGCGTTGCGTGTTCATGTTGCGATCGTCGCTGAGCGTGGCGGGTAACGCAATCGGCAGTTTGTAGTTTATTTACAGGTGCTTGCCGCTCACAGTGGCCAGCGCTTCGCGATCGCGGCCTGCTAGCATCGAAATGCTGTGGCGGGTGTGTGATCCACAAAAAATCGCCCGCGCTAGATATTCGCCACTCCGCATGGGCCCGAGGTGCCACATAGGCGGGGCCCTAGTGATGCATGTACGGGGAGTTTACTGTTTGGGTCTTCAATCGCATACATGCAGGCTTTGCGGGTCCGAGCTTCGTCGAGGGGCGTAGGGTCGGGCCGCCGATAGTCGATCGGAGCATCCCGCATGCAGACCCTATTCGAAACACCCCGCCGGACCGCCTTTCCCCGTGTTACGCGTGTGCTCACGAGCCTCGCCTTTGGGGCCTGTTTTGCAGGTGGCTGCTCTGGTGCCGCGAATACCGACAATGCACCGGCGAAGGCCCAAGCGGTGGACGAGGCCCACGCCCCTGCGAACAGTGCGGGCGCAGAGGCGCATTCTCCCGCGGGGTCCCATGTCGGTGTGATGACCACCAATGTCCACGACAAGGGCGACTTCAGGGTCCCGACGATGCCAGGCAGCCTCAGCGCCGAGTCGCGGGAGTGCATCGCCTGTCACGAAAAGGAGACCGCAGCGGTTGTCCAGCAATGGGGCGCATCGCGTCACTACCGCGCGAATGTCAGCTGCTTTGAGTGCCACAGTGCCCATCCCAACGACGCGGATGCCTATATGCACTACGGGCAGCGGATCGCGACCATTGTTTCGCCCAAGGATTGCTCAAAGTGTCACCCCAAGGAGACCGCGGAGTTCGCGGGCAGTCACCACGCGCAGGCGGCGAAGATCCTCGGGTCTCTCGACAATGTGCTCGCCGAGGTGGTCGAAGGCGCGAGGGTCTTTAAGACGCCGGGCTTTCCCCAAGGTGTGTCGGCGGCGGCTGTTAATGGCTGTTGGCAGTGCCACGGTACGGAGGTCATAGTTCTCGAAAATGGCCGTCTAGACCCAGCTACATGGCCGAATTCGGGCATTGGTCGCCTCAACCCGGACAAGAGCCGCGGCTCCTGCACGGCCTGTCATAGCCGCCACAAGTTCTCGGTCGAGCAGGCCCGCAACCCGGAGAACTGCGGAAAATGCCACATGGGGCCGGACCACCCGCAGATGGAGATCTACAATGAGTCCAAGCACGGCATCGCCTTTAGGGCGAACATCGCCAAGATGAACCTCGCGAATGATAAGTGGGTCGTCGGCCAGGACTACGACGCGGCCCCGACCTGCGCGACCTGCCATATGTCGGCGACACGCAACCAGCCGGTCACCCACGATGTGGGCCTGCGGATCTCGTGGAACAACCGGCCGGTCAAGTCGATCCGTCCCGAGGTTTCGGACGCCAAAATGGGGCTTCCGGGGGCCGCAATCGGCTGGCAGACCCGCCGTGCAAACATGTCCGATGTTTGCTCGGCCTGTCACAGTTCCTCGTCGATCGAGGCTTTTTACACCCAGTACGACGGCCTGATCGAGGAGTACCACGTCAAGTTTGCGGATCCAGGTCTCGAGCTGATGGCCCTGGCCGCACCGCTGCTCAAGAAGGTAAAGTTCTCGAACAAGCTGGACTTCATATGGTTTGAGCTCTGGCACCACGAGGGGCGGCGCCTCCGGCATGCGGTGTCGATGCAGGGCCCCGATTACACCCATTGGCACGGCACCTACGAGGTCGCCAAGCACTTCTATACTGATTTTATCCCCGAGCTGCAGGAGCTGGCCGAAAAAGGCGCTTCCAAGCCCGAGACCAGCGCGGCGGCCAAGGCCCTAGAGGAGGGCATCGAGCGTGTTCTCAACTATCCAGAGCATCGCTGGTACATCGGCAAGATGTCCGACAGCGAACGAGAAGAGCGCAAGCGTCAATCGGCCGAATTCAAGGAGCGCTACGCGAACTAACGTAGCCCAGGATCCCATGGATCGACTCCATACGACGTCTCTCGGGGCCCTGAGCGCGCTCCTGTTGGCGACTTCGCTGGCGGCTTGCAATGCCGCTGCGAAGGAGGCTCCGCCGTCCCGGGTGGTGGCGGCACCGAGCTCTGTGCTGGTGATCTCGCAGCGCCAGGGCAAGATGCAGGACTTTCCCTGTCAACAATGCCATGTGCACGTCGGCAGCGCGACATGGGGGGATGGCGACGCCCCGCGCAAGCACCGGGCGATCGTTCTTGATCACTTTCAGGGTGCCGAGAAATGCGGTGTTTGTCACGACGGGGAGAACCGCGATCGGCTGCATTTGCTCGACGGCACGACGCTCAGCTTTGACGAGAGTTATACGCTTTGCGGGCAATGCCACAGCGAGAAACTGCGCGACTGGAACATCGGCGCTCACGGTAAGCACGTGGGGGGCTGGATGGGTGTCAAGCACCGGCTCGTATGCACGGATTGCCACAACCCGCACGATCCCGGCCTGGATCCGACGATCGCTTTGCCCGCTCCACCTTTTCCCAAACTCGGGATCGCGAAGGATCACCACTGATGGATAAACGACGAACACGGCGCAAGCTGGTGGTGCTTCAAGACGACAGGGCTCCGCGTCGGGCCGAGGTGCTCGCTGAGCGGGCGTTGGCAAAGAAAGCGAGTCGGCGTTCGTTTTTGCGCACAGCGACGGTGGCAACGGCGGCGGCGACGAGCACGGCGGCGGCGGGCGGCTGTGGCAGCGATCTCCAGGAGTTCTTTGGCAAGCACTACAAAGAGATGACGCCTGCGGACAAAGAGCGGGTATTCGCGCGGATCGCCGAGCAGGCGCGGGCCGATTACGACGTCGAGATCAACCTCTCGGACCCACCACCGATCGAGGGCGTGGGCTTTGCGTTTTGTATCTCGCTCTCGGTGTGCAACGGCAATCGGGCCTGTGTGCACGCCTGCGCCAAGGAGAACAATCTGGGCCGCGATCCGGCGATTCAGTACATCAAGGTGCTCGAGCTGCCGCGAGCGTCGATGAACCTCGAGCAGGGCGATCTGTACTACGAGGGCGAGGTCCCACGGGAGGACAAGGTGTACCTGCCGATGCAGTGCAATCAGTGCGACAACCCGCCCTGCGTGCGCGCCTGCCCGGTTGAGGCGACCTGGAAAGAGCCCGACGGCATTGTCGTCATCGATTACGATTGGTGCATCGGCTGCCGTTATTGCATGGCCGCTTGCCCCTACGAGGCCCGCCGCTTTAACTTTGAGACGCCGACGATCGACAAGACCGAGATCAATCCGCAACAGGGCTACCTGAGCAATCGAGTGCGCCCGCGCGGTGTCGTCGAAAAGTGCCACTTTTGCCTGCATCGCACCCGCAATGGCGCCTATCCGGCGTGCATGGAGGCCTGTCCGACGGGGGCGCGAAAATTCGGCAACCTCAACGATCCGACCAGCGAGGTCGCTCAAATCGTCCGAGACAAGCGGGTCTTTGTCCTCAAAGAGGAACTCAATACCATGCCGAGGATCTACTACTACTTCGACTAGAGGTAGACGAAAGCCAGGACCGTGGGCACGTACTTTCGATATTGGTTCGACATGCTGCGGATCGCAGCCAAGGGCTCGTGGCGCTACTACGCGTGGCTCGCCTTCTTAGGGCTCTGCATGGTGCTCGGCGGTTTTGCGCTCGGCTCCCAGATCGAGCACGGCCTAGCCGTCACCAACATGTCCGATCAGGTCAGTTGGGGCGCCTACATCGGCAATTTCACCTACCTGGTGGGTGTCGCCGCGGCTTCGGTGCTGCTCGTCGTGCCGAGCTATATCTACAAGCGCGGCGATCTCAAAGAGGTCGTGATCGTCGGTGAGTTGCTCGCTGTGTCGGCGATCATCATGTGCCTCGCCTTTGTGATGGTCGATATGGGGCATCCCGAGCGGGCGATGCACATGGTGCCGGGATACGGTCGCCTAAATTTCCCGAGTTCGATCCTGGCCTGGGATGTGATCGTCTTAAACGGCTACTTGATCCTCAATCTGCACATCCCGGGATACCTGCTCTACAAGGCCTATAAGGGCGAGAGACCTAAGCGCAGGTATTATCTGCCCTGGGTGTTCCTGTCGATCGGCTGGGCGGTCAGTATCCATACGGTGACGGCGTTTCTCTACAGCGGCTTTGCCGGGCGGCCCTTCTGGAACACGGCCATTTTGGCGCCGCGATTCTTGGTAAGCGCATTTGCATCGGGGCCAGCGCTGCTGATCATCGCGTTTTTCATCATCAAGCGCGTCGGTGCGGCCCAGGTCAAGGAGTCGGTCTTTGTCTATCTGCGGCAGGTGATGTCCTTCTCGCTCCCTCTGAATTTCTTTCTCTTGGGCTGCGAACTCTTCGCCGAGTTTTATACAAATTCGATGCACGTCGCCTCGGCCCAGTACCTATTTTTTGGTATCGAAGGCCACGGCATGTTGGTGCCTTACATCTGGTCGGGGCTGGCGATGAATGCCTTTGCGATGGTGGTGGTCCTGGTGCCGCCGCTTTTCCGTCGGCGCTGGCTCTTGGTGTTCGCGTCAGGGCTCTGCGTCGTCGGCGTGTGGATCGAGAAGGGCATGGGTTTATTGATTCCCGGCTTTGTGCCGAGCCCGGCCGGGGACCTGGTCGAGTACGCACCCTCACTGATCGAAATCGGTGTGAGCATCGGTATTTGGGCGCTGGGCATCGCTCTCTTTACGGTCTTCGCGAAGATCGCGCTCGCGATCAAGTCGGGGGCTATCCGGGCTCCAGACCGGATTTCGGCCCCCCAGGTCGGCTCGGCGACGCAGCCGTGATAGGGTCAGGCCCTAGATGGCCCCGAGCTTTCCCGACACGCACTGGTCCGCTGTCGTCGCGGCGGGCAGCGGCGCCAACGCTGCTCTGAGCGAGATGTGCAGGACGTATTGGCTCCCGCTCTACGTCTTCGCAAGGCAGCGGCAACTCAGCGCAGCGGATGCTCAGGATGCCGTCCAGAGCTTTCTCGCGGACTTTATCGACCGCAATGACTTCGCCCGAGCGACACCTGAGCGAGGTCGTTTTCGCTCGTATCTATTGGTAGCCTTCCGCAACGCACTGGCCAATACGCGGCGCCGGGCGGCAGCTGCAAAGCGGGGAGGCGGGCTCAAGATCCCTTGGGAGTACGCCGAGGCCCAGCTGGTGCGCGAGGCGGATCCGGCGATGAGTCCCGAGGCGCTTTACGAGCGTCATTGGGCGCTGACCGTGCTCGAACGCGTGGACACGCGCTTAGCCGAGAGTTACGCCGGCAAAGAGTCGCTGCTGCGTGCTCTTCGTCCGATCGTGAGGGGCGAGCCCCGTGGTGGGGGGGGCTACAGGGAGCTCGCGGCGGATCTGGGCATGTCCGAGGGCGCGCTCAAGGTCGCCGTACACCGGATGCGACGGCGATACGGCGAGTTCTTGCGCCAGGAGGTTGCGGCAACGGTGGTCGACCCCGCCGACATCGACTCCGAGCTCCGCGAACTCATTCGCGCGGTCTCTGGGCCGCAGCTGTAACCTTTTTGTCGGCGGCGTTCAGTGGTTAGTGGACCACGAACACGCCATGAATTTGGATAAGTCACCCTCCTCCTCCCGCAGATACGCGCAGGTCGCGATATCGATGCTCTTTGCCGCCTCTGCCTGCGGCATCACGTTCAACGGCAAGCCCCTCTTCACCCCGAAAGAAAAGCAAACGAAGGGCGACACATCGACAGCGTCTGCCGATGCACCGAGCGGCTCCGCTGACGATTCGAGCGATCCTGTTGACGATTCGAACGAGGCCCCCAGCTACGCCGCCAAAACATCCAAGGGAGGCTCCGCTGGCGGAGAATCGGCGGCTCCCGACCCGAGCGACGACGGCTGGTGTCGTTGGGCCAGAAGCGAGATCCAGGGGGTCAAGAGGGCGGCACAGGGTGGCAGCAAAAGGGATCGCCGGCGCGGTGGTGGGTCGGCCGCCTGGACTCCGCAGCAGATCTTCGCAGCGCTGGTGGATCGCGGTGTCATGCAGGCTTTTGAGGCCGGACCCGACGTCTACATTTTGGCGACTGGATGCGGCGAGGGCATCGATTACTCGTACTTCGGCGATGGCACGAATTTCTACCCTTTGAGCATGGTCGGCGGCAGCGGATCGGACTACGAATTTGACTACCAGATCCGCTACCCTGGCAATTGGGCGGGTTTTCGCGGTCACGGGGGGCGACTCGAGATCTCGTGCCACGAAGAGCGTTGGACCCCGCTAAAGCGGCTCGCTGAGGCCGAGCGTGACGCCATGTTGGGGTCTGCCCAGCTAGAGGCTTGGGTGCCCCATCGCGCAATTGTGATGCTCGCCTATGATGGCGGATCGAAGTACTTCTTTGTCGATGCCGCGATCGGCACGGATCTCGATCAAGGGGTTGATCCGCGCAAGGATGACCTTCGATTTTATTACGGAACGGCAAAGAAAATGAGCAAGCTGTCGCTGAGCAAGTTTGCCAACGGTGGCGGCCTAATGAAGTTCAAGGGGGGGCGCTCGGCGGAGTTGCAGATCGATCGAAATAAGTACGACGAGATCATCCGCGACTACATGATCTGGAAGTCGGGCGGCTCAAAGAACACACTAGATGTGCTTGGTGGGAGCAAGCTGATGCACTTCGCTGTCGAGCAGTCTGGGCTCTATACAAATACTGCGAATCACTCGATCTGCGTGCGGCTCTGAGCGACGTCTCGCCAGAGTCGCAACGCCCCGGGGTGCTCCAAGGAGGTCGGGTCTAGCCTGTTGAGGAGGGTTGCAGCGGCCCGGTGCTGGCCGGCTGCCCAGTGCGCGGTGATCCGCTCGTGCACCCGGGCGGGCGCACCTTCGGACGCTGCCTTGGCGAGCAGTCGGGCGGCGAGGGTCCAGTCTTTGCGCAGTGCCGCAGAGCGCCCTAGCTCGAGCGTTCGCCGGCCGGGGCCGCGCAGGACGAAGCTTTCGCCGAGCTGTTGCGGCAGCGTGGCTTGGATCCGGTGGTGGCGCTCCAGGTCGAAGAGGGCGATCGATCCGTCGCCGGAGATGGTGGTGATCCGGGTGCTGTCGGCGCTAAAGCAGAGGCGGGAGATCTGGGAACTGTGCTGCTGGATGACCAGGAGAGAGGAGAGATCGTGAGCATCCCAGAGGTGCAAGCGCCCGTCGTAGCCACCGACTGCGATGAGCTTGCCGTCGGGCGAGATGGCGACCGTCATCGTCGGTCCGGCGTGGTCGGGCAGACGCTCGACGGTGTGATGCTCAAGGTCGACGAGTGCCGGTCGACCGATGTGATTGGCGACGACCAAGCGGCGGCTGTCGGGGCTGAACTGCAAGCCGTAGGTCGCCCCAAGATCGGCGCGAATGGGCTCACGGAGGCCAGTATCAGTCGACCAGAGCCCGAATTCGACGGATGACTCGAGGCGGCCAGAAGCGGCGATCGAGCGGCCGTCCGGGGCGATGTCGAGGTCCCAGATCGTCGAGATAGGTGTTGATACTCGCCGGAGTTCGGTGCCGTCGCGGAGGCTTCGCTCGATGATCGCACCGGACTCGTGACCGACCCACACACGGTCGCTCGCGTCCGGCATGAAGGCGACGGACATGGCGATGCCTTCGTCGGCGGGCCAGGTATGCGGTCGGGGATCGGCGCCGATCAACGGCCAGCTGTGGATCGCCCCATCACGCCCGGCGGCGATCAGGGTTTCGCCGTTGGGCGCGAAGGCGAGGTCGCGGATGCCCTGATGGGGACCGCGAAGAACGGTGATCGTCGCGAGCGAGGCGGCATCGCGGATCTGTACCAGACCGTCACGACCGGCGATGGCGAGCAGAAAGCCCCCGGGGCTGGCGGCGATCGTTGAGCTCGTCGCGACCCCGAGCGGCGTGTTGTCCTGGGCGGAGGAGGTGTCGGCGAGCGCGTAGATCTCGATGGTGTCGGAGCGGCTAGAACTCGCGGCCGCGAGATAGGGCGGCCGCGGGATTCCTGAGACGTCGAGCGTCTGGTCGTCGATGAGCCGGCCATCGGTCGCAGAGAACCTCTGCAGCTTGCGGTCGAAGCTCCAGACGAAGACCTCGGATTCGTCGGCCGTAAAGGTGATCGTCGCGGCTTTGGTCACGGGGACATGCGAGCGCACTTCGCCCCCCTGCGGGTCATCGAGCGCGCGCACGACCAACGAGTCATCGGCGGTATAGGCGAGGGTTCTGCCGCTGGGGGAGAGGGCGACAGGCAGGGCGGGCGCGACGGAAGTCGTAACCTGTCCTGTAGAGCTAAAGAGATCGATCGCTGGGGGAGTGCGTGCGGAGTCACTTGAAATGGTATGTCCGATAAGCCATGTCGCATCGAAGTTGAGGTCAGTGACGGTGCGCAAATCCGGGAGGAGGGGGCCTGCTGGCTTGCCGTCGAAGCCAAAGCGGCGCGCACCCTGGTCGCCAAAGATGACGAGATGGAGGCCATCGCGGGCCAGCCTCGCCCGTGTTGTCTCGTCATTGACCTCGATGGTCGCGACGATCGTGCCGCCCGCAGTGACATCGCTGACAACGATCCGACCGGGTTCTTTGCAGGCGACCAGCGCTCGCTCCCCAGCGATCAACCCGTGGGTAACTGCGCATGTCGGGTCGATCTGGGTGTGCGCGAGTAGCTTGCCAGAGGGCAAGGCGTGCACGCGCCAGATCCCGGATTCGTCGGCGGTGAGCAGCAGCTGTCCGCGCTCCGCGAGGTCTAGGGGACGGGTCGGCGTGGCCTTGGGGTGTGTCCACCGCAGCAGCGGAGGAGGTCGCAGTGACGCGAGATAGGCATCGGCGATGTCGATCGAAGTAAGGGCAACGCCGTGGCGACGGTGGATCGCGGCGGCGGCATCCAGGAGTTGTCGCGCCTTGCTCAGGTGGCCCTGATCGGCGGCAGTGATCGCGCTCTGTCGTTCGCTTTGCGCGAGGCTCAGCTCGGCCTCCCGCTCGGCGCTTCGCAGCTGACCGATGGTGTAGATACCGAAGCAAACGAGCACGATGAGCGCCGCGAAGGCGGTGATGAATGTGGCTCGCAGCACCTTGCGGTGGCGCCGATGCCAGCGACGGATTCGGAGGCGCAGACCATCGCCAGCGGCCGCGACCGGCATGCCCTCGAGGTACGCATCGACATCGCGGGCGAGCCCATGCACGGTGGCATAGCGGTCATTCTGACGAGCCGCGAGCGCCCGCTCGATCACCGATCGTAGCTCCCGTGGAAGGGGGCGCACAGCGGCGTCGTTGGCATGATTCGCGGCGCCTTGCAGGGGCTCGCAGCCGGTCAAGAGGGCCCGCAAGAGCACCCCAAGGGCGTAGATATCGGTGCGCTCGTCGAGGGGTTCGCCGCGCGCCTGCTCAGGGCTCATGTAGGCGGGCGTTCCCATCACGGCCCCGGCCCGGGTGAGGTTTGTCGGTGTCTTTGTGGGCGCGGGTCGGTCGCTCGGCGTCGGCGTTGGCGTTGGCCCGTCGGCTTCGTCGACGTCGAGTTCGCGCGCCAGGCCCCAGTCGAGAACGATGACCTCACCAAACTCGCCGAGCATCACGTTGGATGGTTTTAGGTCGCGGTGGATCACCCCGTGGGCGTGCGCGAAGGCGATCGCATCGCAGATCTTGCGGAAGACCCGAAGCCGCTCGATCCGCCCCCCGAGATCGCCAGCGGCGAGCCGTTCGGCGATCGAATGGCCGCCGACCCGGCGCATCGTGAAGCAGAGCGTGCCGTCCGGCTCTTCGAAAACCTCGTGCACGGGCACGATGTTGGGGTGCTCCAATCGCCCGGTGAGCTTCGCTTCGCGCATGAAGCGGGCGAGCATCGCCGGGTCGCTGCAGCGGCTTGATTTGAGGGCGACCCAGCGATCCATCCGTCGATCGCGGGCGAGGAAGACTTCGCCCATGCCGCCACGGCCGAGGCTCGATTCGATCTCGTAGCGCGAGGCCATGAGCACCTGTGTCGGCTCTTCGTCGGGATCGGGGGGGCTGGCGGCCAAGAGCCCCAGGTTGAGGAGCGCGACAGCGGCCTCGTGGTCCTCTCTGCCCTCGGCGGCCCCCTCCACGGAGCC
>CAYYUP010000083.1:15846-18915 GCA_964474905.1 uncultured Nannocystis sp.
TCGGTGATCTGGGCTTGGTGGTGGCGATCGATGAGCAGCACCGTCGACGATCGGGTGCCGTAATGCGGGGTCGAGATAAAGAGGGGTGCGAGCAGTCGCTCTGTGGCGATACCGATGCCGGTGTCGGGCAGGAGGTGGTCGGCGTAGCTGCGACGATCCGCGAGCAGATCGAGGAGGGGATCGATCGAGAGAGAGCCGCCCTCGATCGCCCTGCGGAGTGCCGCCTTGCCGCGTTTGACCTTGGGCCACGGGGTGTCGAGCCCAGCGTTGCTGAGCCCGTGGATCCCCGGTGCCACGGGTGAGGGCGGGGGGCCGCGATTGGAGCAATAGTAGACTCCGCTAGGGTCGCCGACGACGAGGTTGAAACCATTGTAGAGGTCGTCGCGACGGCGGATCATCTCGAGATAGGACATCGCCGAGCCGGGGTGGTCGAAAAACCCAGTGACAAGCTCGCCGCGTGTGCGCGCACCGGTTGGGCCTGGTTGGGGTTCGCGCACATTTGTGAGCGCCGCCCAACGTCCGTCGCGACCCAGCGCCATCCAGGTGCCGCCGCTCTCGAGGTCGCGCCCTGCTATCAGGGAGGGTCGCTCGGGCCAGGGTGCTAGTGCTCGGGTGGCACGATCGTAGCGCTCATCGCGGTTTGCAGCGACTACCAAGGGATAGAGCGGATCTGCGGCATGAGCGAAGAGGAGTGTGCACATCGCCGGAGAGTGAGTAGCACAGCGAGCGAGCACGAGCATTTAGAGGGCGATGCCCCCTGCATCGGCGAAGACGGAAGAACGCAGATATTGCTTGCAGGCCTCGTGGCTGGAGGCGACGATGATCGGATGATACGGCGTAATTCGGGGTGGCTCGGGTGGATCTGTGGGGGCGTCTTGCTTGTTACAGGGTGCAAGGATCCGGGGGGCGAGACCAGCGAGAGCTTCGGTCCGTCGACGGTGACCGCTCCCTCGGGGACAGAGACTGGCACGACCACGGAGATGTCGGCGACCGACCCCGGGACCGGCTCCTCGACGACTGAGGGCGCTACCAGCCAGGACATGACGACGACCGAAGGATCGACGGCCAGCGAGAGCGGTACAAGCGAAACTACGAGCAGCGGCCCCCTATGCGGTGATGGCAAGGTCGATGATAGCGAGTCCTGCGACGACGGAAATGACGATGATAGCGATGCGTGCCCGAGCACCTGCGAAGACGCGGTATGTGGTGACGGATTTGTCTATGATGGCATGGAGGGGTGCGATGATAGTAACCAGGACGATAGCGATGGCTGTCTCTCGACATGCGAGCCAGCCTTCTGTGGTGATGGCATTATTTATGAGGGCGTCGAGGCGTGTGATGACGGCAATGACGATGATGCCGACGAGTGCCCGAGCACCTGTGAGGTCGCCATGTGTGGTGACGGTTTTGTCCTCGAGGGCACCGAGGAGTGTGATGACGGCAACGAGATGTCGAGCGACGGTTGCACTCCGGATTGTGAGATCTCGACCAGCTGTAAGCAGATCTTAGCCGCCGATCCCGACGCTACTGATGGGCTCTATCTCGTCGATTTTGATGCGGAGGGGCCGATTGAGATGAGCGAGGTGTACTGCGATATGACCGCCGACGAGGGCGGATGGATGTTGCTCGGCAAGACCGTGAAGGAGGGATTGAGCGCCGAGGACATGGCTGCGGTCCATATGGGCGGCTGGGACGATTACACAAAGAACGGCTACGGGGCGCCAGATCCCGCGTCGAGGGTGTACTGGATGCCGCTCGCGAGCTGGCATGAGTTTACGGACCTGCACTTGCTCAACGAATTTTCCCTCAGAGATAGTGCCGGCGAGCTGCGCATGAACAACATGACGATCAGCGACGCCGCCGGAAAATTCAAGATCAACTGGGCGACGCCGGTGCCCGGGTTTGCGGAGATCGTCACGCCGATCAAGGGCGCAAAATTCACGACTCACGACCAGGATAACGACACTTGGGCGAATAACTGCGCTAAGAACAATGTCGGGTTTAACGGCGGCTGGTGGTATACCGATTGCTACCAGTTGTCGATGCTGCACTCGAACGAAAATATCTATTCGTGGAAGAACAACATCAGCACCAAGGTCGATTACATATACATATATATTCGCGAGAAGTAGGCGGCAGTCCGGGGCAGGGGTCAGGCTGGCGAGCCCCAGGTCGTCACATGGACCAGGCCGTCGAGCAGTGGATCCTGCTTAGGCCGCGTCATGCCCTCGGCCGTGAACCAAGAAATCGCTTTCGCGAGCGATATCTTCGGGGCTTTGGAGGCCCACAAAAGTAGTAAAGCGGCGTCCTCGTCGGGCAGATCGGCCGATCTACTGTGGGCGAGCGCGGCGGCCTCGGTTAAGGTTGGATCGGGCAACAATACGCTGATGATGCCCTTTGGGCGCAGCACTCGGGCCATCTCTTGCAAAACCGGTGCAGGATCATCGACGATGTTCAAGAGCGACGAACACATGGCGACGTCGAACGAACTCTCGGCACAGGGTAGAGCCGCGGCGTCGCCCTGCACGAAGCTGGCCGACCCCCCCTGCTCGCGTTGCTGAGCCATCGCGACCATGTCGTCGGATCGATCGAGGCCTGTGACCTCGAGCCCGCGGGCCGCGAGTGCACCTGAGAGGCCTCCGGGACCACAACCGATGTCGAGCGCGGTCTCCTTGCCGGCGAGTGGTAGCGTGTCCAGCCACTTCTCATGCATCGTGCGATAGAAGGGTGCGTCGTATAGCCGCGCGAACAAACGCGGCATCGCCGACGGTATCATTTTGGTGAATCGAGCGTGGTGCGCCCAGATCTGTGTTTGCTCGGGGACCGTCATCTCAGGACTCGAGGCGGACAAACGTAAGCAGGTGGCCGAACGGGTCGGCTTGGTCGGAGCATCGGCTGCGCATGGGTGGAGCATGCACCGTTGCCCCGCAATTTTACAACAAATGCCTGCGGTCAGTAGACAGGCCTTCGGCCCTCTGCGACCTCCGAAAAATCGCAATTAGGCTCCTTTGCGGGAGCTTCTACCGGTATAGTGTCAACAGGCTTGCGCCTGCCACCGTAAAACAAAGC
>CAYYUP010000083.1:19015-24895 GCA_964474905.1 uncultured Nannocystis sp.
CAGTGATAAAGAGACACAAGAACTCACATCTCACTACACTATCAGCATTCGTCGTGGCCGTGCTCGCGAGCAGTGTCGGGTGCGGGGCGCTCAGCAGGTCGACGGAGGTCGCTGGGATCCAGGTGCACGCGACGTTTCATCATGTCGGTGTTCAGGTCGACTTTGTCGGCGACTTCAACGATAATGCGACCGCTACGCTGGAGGCGAGCATTGGCGGCGGCGACTTTGAGCCGGTCCACCGAATGTCTCGTGTCTACAATAACCGCTTCGTCGGCACCGTCTTCAACCTCGACCCCGAGACCTCTGTAGAGGTTCGAGTGAAGGTAAGCGACGCCGATGGGGTCTCCAACGAGACTCAGCAGGCTTCTATCACGACCAGGTCAACCGCGACCCCGAAGTCCACCGGTCGAGAGCTGCACGTCGATCTCGCCGGCAATGACACCAGCGGGGATGGCTCGATGGGCTCGCCTTTCGCGACGATTCAGCACGCGATCGATCTTGCGAGCGCGGGCGATACGGTCTTGCTCCACGCCGGCACGTACCACGAGGCGGTGAGCATGGACTCAGGGCCCTCTGGCTCCGAAGATGCGCCCCTGACGATCCGTTCGGCCGGTGATGGCCTTGTTATGCTCGACGGGAGCAGCCCTTCTCTTGGCGATCCGAGCGCGTGGAAAGACGAAGGTGGATCGATCTACAGCGCCGATGTGGATGATACCTACTATATCGGTATCGACGGTCGTCGACTCTGGCGCTACGACGAGTTCGAGGATCTAGAGACGCTCGCGTACAATACAGATGGCGGGTTTTATGTGGATACATCCGCGCGAAGAGTGTACCTTCGCCTGCCCGGCGATTCGGCTCCTGCGGGCCACGAAATCCAGGTCTCGACCCTCGCCAGCGCGTTTGAGATGACGAGCACGACCGACGTCGTCCTCGAGGGGCTGGTATTCCGTAATTTTAACCACGGACCGCACTCTTCGGCGATCTCGGTCATCGACAAATGTACGCGAATTTGGGTCGAGAACAACGTTTTTGAGCAGATGGAGACCGGTGTACGGCTTGAAGGACGCGCCGACGATACCGTTGTCATCAACAATGAGTTCTCCGATCTCGGTATCAATGACTTTGACTGGGAGCTCGTCAAAGAGTACCAATGGTGGCTCGAGCACGGCGCGCTCTATGTCTCAAATGATGAATACAGCGGGCACGGCACGATCTTCTACAAAAATTTTGTCCACGACTATTTTGACGGCGTCAAGATCGTCGGCACCGAAGAGTTAGAGTATGCCAGCAACTCGGATGTCGTTGACAACCGATTCTTCCATCTCTCCGATGATGGCGTCGAGACAGATGGCTACAGCTCAAATGTGAGGATCACGGGAAACCGCTTTGAAAACCTGCTTGCCGGGGTCTCGGTCGCACCGGCGGAGGGCGGGCCTGTCTACATCGTCCGAAACTTGATGGTCGACCTCAACAACGTGGCCTTCACCGACTACGAGACCACCGCGATCAAGTTCAACTACGACGGCGAAATTTCCGGTGAGATCTTTGCCTATCACAATACAGCGGTCACATTTGAGGCCGAGAACGCGGGCCTCAGCGTCTCCAATCACAGCAATTGGACAGGTCTGACCCTCGCGAACAACATCTGGCAGGGGACTCTTAACGGCATGTACTACTATCTCAATAATGAGTTGCCGGTCGATCAAGACTACGATCTGCTCTTTGCCGCGTCCTCGGACGACAGCTTGTTCCTCTACCAGGGCGAGGACTACGCGACGGTTGATGCCTATTTTGAGGTTTCGGGTCGGTGTGCAAATTGTCTGAGTGGCTCGCCTGCCTTTGTCGATGGCCCCGGCGGGGACTACCAATTGCAAGCTTCTAGCCCGGCGATCGATCGAGCGATCAAGATCCCGGGGATCAATGACCGGTCCTACTCGGGGGATGCGCCCGATATCGGGGCTCTCGAGTTTAGTCCATAGGGCTGAAGTTTCGGCGACTCGCGACGTGGGCATGTGAGCGATCGCGAGCCTGGTCAACGAGTCTCGAGGAATCCTAGCGAAAAACCCGCGCGGTCTCTTACGATGGACCGATGTCACAGGCGTCCCTTGTCCCCGTCGTTACCTTGGCTCTAATCCTCAGCGTTGGCCTGAGCTGCGCGCGTGAGGCCTGCCCAGAGGTAGTGCCGCCCGGTGGAACTGCGGCTGAGACAGCGTCGCCTGTGCAGATGCAGGCGGCCTTCGCCGGTGGCTTTCCGGCGCTCTTTGCCAGTGAGCCGGCCGACGACGCGGCGCCCGAGGTCCGCGAACAATTCGGTCGCCTTGTCGGTCGCTGGAGCTGCCAGGGTGAGTCGGTGCAGCCCGACGGGACCTTCAAGGAGACGCCGGGGCGCTCGCGCTGGACCTTTTTTTACACCCTCGGGGGCCAGGCGATCGGTGACATTTACGAGCCGCCCACCGGCGCTGTCGGTATCAACCTCCGGGTCTACGATCCCGACAAGGGCACCTGGACCCTGGCCTGGACAACACCGACGTTGCGCCGCTACGAACATTTTGAGGCCCGCCAGGAGGGCGAGACGCTGGTCATGCGCGGCGACATCGCGGCTAAGGGGGCCGTCCCCGATCACCGGGCGAAGATCGTCTTTTTTGAAATGGCGAAGGGCACCTTTGAGTGGCGTTACGAGGGGGCCAAGGCCGGCAGTGATGGGCCCTGGCAGGTCATCTCAAAGATGCACTGCGAGGCCGCGGAGGTGACGGTCAGCGCGGGCTAGAGCGGCCCAGCGTCTTGCATCGGGCGACGGGGCCGGCTGTTCTGAGCTACTCTCAGTTCGTGCTGTTGAACCCGCTTCGTCGTCGCCCACAGCTGAGAGAGGGGATTCCCGTCGCCCCGGGAGCCTTTCCTGGCTTTGGGCACTTGCCGGCGCTTGTGCCATCTTTGCTCCGTTTTGTTCGGGAGCAGGGGGCGCGGCTAGGGCCGCTTTTTTGGGTGAACCGGGGTTTTGGGGATCATGCAGTTGTGGTCCTCGGAGAGCCGGCGATCACGCTCCTCGGAAATAAGGTCACCGCCTCCCAGGACGGGCACGAAGTCATCGGTCCGATGATGGGCGAATCGATGCTCGTTGCCGACGGCGCTGCCCACAGACGAATGCGCGGGGCGGTCGTGCGGACCTTTAGTCCCAAGGGTCTGAGTGCGGCCGGTGCGGGCGAGATCATGGCCGCGATCATCCGCCAACGGGTGGCTAGCTGGGACGGTGTGCGCACGCTCAAGATCGTCACCGAGGCCCGAGATCTAGCCCTCGATATCATCTTTGCGATCGTCGGCGTACCGGCCGATTCGAGTGCAGAATGGCGTCGACGATACGACGACTTTATCCTCGGGTTTATCAACTTCCCGGTGCGGGTGGTCGGATCACCCCAGTGGAGATCCCGTCGCGCCCGTCGCTGGCTCGACCAACGCCTGGAGCGGATCGTCGACAATGCCAGGGCCGATGGCAGTGCAGGTCTGGTCGGCGGCATGGTGCACGGCCGTGATAGCGAGGGCCTGGGGCTGAGCAAGCAAGAGCTCATCGACAACCTCCGCGTTCTTCTGCTCGCGGGGCACGAGACCACTGCCACTGTGCTCGCATGGATGACTTCTCACCTGGCTGCGGATGCCAGCCTGTGGGAGCGACTGATCGGGGAGATCGGGCCCGATACGGAGCTGCCGATCTGCAACGCGGACCTGGAGCGCTTTCCCTTTGCGATGGGTCTATTTCGAGAGGCGCTGCGACTGCATCCACCGATCGGGATGATCGGTCGCAAGGTCATCACAGATCTCGAAATCCACGGTCGACGGATCTCGCCGGGTACCTCGGTTGCGATCTGCGTCGCGGATCTCTCGCGCGATCCTCAGCGCTACGAGAGGCCCGACATGATGCGACCGGAGCGATGGATGAGCGGCAAGGTCCGCCCTGGCTCCCTCGAGACTGTGCAGTTTGGCGGCGGCCCTCACTTCTGCCTCGGCTATCACCTAGCCCTGCTCGAGGGTGTGCAGTTTATGGTCGCCTTTGCCTCGTCATTGCAGCGTCGCGGCGTTCGTCTCGTGTGCAAGCCGCTGCCGTCGAGTATGCAATACCCGATCGCGCGGGCCTCGGGGAGGGCGAGGCTGGATTTTGAGCGTGTGCCCTGATAGCCGACACTCGGCATCGGCGTCTTAGCCGAGCACTCGTCGGAACCGCGCCGGAGTTTGCCCGGTCAGGCGCTCGAAGGCGCGGCGAAATGCCCGTTCGTCGGAATAGCCGAGGAGAAAGCCGACCTCTTCGACGCTAAGGCGCCGGTCGCCGAGGAGTTCCCGCGCGTTGGCTTCGCGGGCCTCGTCGAGGAGCCGACGGACCGTCGTGCCGCGCTCTGCCGTGTGCCGTTGCAGCGCGCGCAGGCTCATGCCGACGCGCTTGGCGACAGATTGCGCGGTGTAGTCGGAGCGCTCGGCGTTCTCGGCGATCGCTTGCCGAACCTCGCTGAGGTGGTCGTTGATAACGAGACGCTTGCGCACGAGATCGAGGCGAGCCTGGATAAAGGCGAAGAGTTCTTTGTTGTGCTTTGCGGGGTTCTTGTCTAGCGCTGTCGGCTCTAAGACGAAGGCATTGTCGGCGGAGTTAAAATGCACCGGTACCGAGAAAAACGCGTCGTAGGCCTCGAGAGGAGCGCGTTGCGAGTGGCTGAACTCGATCCTTTTGAGGAGCTGCGGCGCGCCGATGATCTCCCGCAGCAGACGGGCGGTGAGGCCCATACCGACCTCTGCACCGGCGCCGTGGTCGATGAGATCCGTCGGGTGATGGATGCGCAGGGCGACCTCCACCGGGCTCTCGACGAGCACGGCCTCGAGCTGGTCGGAGAGGATGCTGCGAAAGCGTACAAAGGTCGCAAAAATCTCCCGGAGATCAGCGGCATACTGCACGCCATAGGCGAAGGCGTCGAAGAAGGAAAAGGGGGTGGCAGCGGCCATCTCGAGCGTGAGTGCTCGGCCTGGATGGGCCGCGGTCAGGAGGTTCCAGATCGCTGGCACGATGCTGTTTGGGAGTCGTGCATCGGGCTCGATGACGTCGGTGATGGTGACCCCGGTCGCAGCCGTGATCGTCTCCATCGTGACGCCGTGGGCCACCGCAAAGAGAACCGTGTTGGCGACGATCGAGCCGGCCATGCCCGGCTGAGTTTTGCGCGCGTGAAGTGTCCGGTCTGTGTCGTCCATGGTCCTCGCGGTCGGGTGATGACCGTAGCATTCTCGGTCCTGCGAGCACCGTGGCCTACTACAGGGCCCGCTCAGCCAGGAGAACATCATGTCCAATTACAGCATCAAAGATCTGCGTATCGCACCGGGCGAGGGAGAGGCGACGGCCTCTGATATGGTCATTATTGCCCGTTCAAACATGCTCGGCGGCGATTTTTCGATCATGCATGGTGAGGTCCGCTCGCGGCACCTGCTGGTCAATCACACCCACGAAAATGAAGATCAGGCGGTTTTTCTCCTCGCCGGCGAACTCGAGTTTGAGGTCGGTGGTCGCAACGGCCTCCGCTTCTCGGCGAAGGCCGGCGATTGGGTGCTCAAGCCCCGCGGTATTCAGCATGGCTTTTGGAACATGAATGAGGAGACAGCCCGCTATATCGAGCTCTCGGGGCGCGACGGCTTTGAGCGTTTTGTCGATGCCCGCAGGGACGGAATTCGGGCGATGACCGCGAAAGGAGAGGAGGTCGGCATGACCTTCCACTACGACCGGATCCCTGAGTTGATGCTCAAGCACCGCCTCACGGGTCTGTCGGGGGTCAATGTGGAGGCCCCGAGCTTCAAAGAGATCCTCGCGAAGCTGCCCTTTACGCCAAAGATGTCGTAGGCGAATTCGCTGTC
>CAYYUP010000083.1:24995-26558 GCA_964474905.1 uncultured Nannocystis sp.
GGAACGCGTCGGATGCGATGGCCTCTCAGTCGACGATCCCGAGCAGTTGCACATCGAAGACCAGCATGCCAGCGGGGCGACCGGAGGCGCCGCGATAGGCGAGTTTTTCGGGGATCCAGAGGCGGTGCTCGCCGCCGACTTTCATCAGTTGAAGCCCCTCCGTCCAGCCGGCGATCACCTGGGTGACTCCGAACTCCGAGGGCTCGCCGCGGGTGACAGAGGAGTCAAACATCTCCCCATCGGTGGTCCAGCCGGTGTAGTGCACACGCACGCGATCCATGCTTGTCGGCATGTCACCTGTGCCTTCGGTCAGCACCCTGTAGGCGAGGCCGCTCGCGGTCACTTGGGCGTCATCCGGTGGCGCCGCGACGTCGCTGGGTGCGGGGATCGGCGGGGTGCAGCTGACTGTGAGCGCGAGCGAGAGAGTGAGCGCGGCCGCGGTTGCGGAGGCAGTGGCGAAGGCGAAGGCAGGCAGTCGCATGGCGCGGAGCCTACCCCACAAGACCGAGCATGTGCGCAGAGTTAGAGGCCTTCGCGAGCAAGGAGCATCCGTCGCAGGGCTCGGAGTGTTGCCGGGTGGTAGATGGTGTTGTGATGCTCCTCAGGCATCGGTTCGTACCACCAGCGCAGGGAAGCGGGCGCGTGGGCGCGAAGGGCCTGGGCTAGGGGCTCGATGGCGGCGCGAATATCAGGTTCGTCCGCACTGGTAAGGTAGAGCGACTTGTCCGCAGGAAAGCCCGCCTGGAGGCGCCTTGCCGCGGATTTAGCGAGTTTTGCCTCGCGCCACCAAAGCGAAGGCGAGACGGCGATGTACATGTCAAAGGTCTCGGGGGCGCGGAGAAATGTGTCGACGATGAAGAGCCCTGCCAAGGATTCGCCGAGCACGAGGCGCTCTCCTGTGGTCCGGTAGCGCGACTCGACCAGCGGCTGGACCTCTTCGCGGATGAACCGGCGGAAGTCGTCGGCACCTCCGTTGTTTGGGATCTGCTCGAGGTCGTAGGCGACCTGTGAAGGTGTGGTCAATTCAAAGCGCCGGTCGAGAGTCTCGACGCCAATGACGATAAATTCTCGGTACTGGGCCGAGAGGCTCGCGAGCGCGGCGAGCCCTGCGACGGGCATGAAGTCCTGCTCGGGGCCGCCGTCGATCAAGTAGAGCACTGGAAAAGGGTTGTTGTGCTGATCGTAGCTCCAGGGGAGAAATACGCTGATCGAGCGGGTCTGGCCGAGAATGGTGGAGTTGATCGGGAACTGTGTGCCGATCGTGATCGGGTGTTCTCCTGCGAGTGGCGGCGCGGGGGAGGGCGCTGGCCTGCAGGCGAGGGCGAGGGTGGCGAGGGTGCAGGCGAGGAGGATGCACGCCGAGGCGAAGTTGTGGAGTCGACCGAGCACGGGCTGCATGGCGCTGGAGTTTAGCTGGTGTGGCGGAGGATCGAGTTTGTGCGAGGACTCTGTACACTCAATGCCGGGGGGGGTGGAAGGAGTTCACGAGGGATTGTCATGTAAAATGGACGGTTTCATGTTGATTTGCTGACGGGTACCCTGCTGTCCGTGACGAGGAGCTGG
>CAYYUP010000084.1:0-21200 GCA_964474905.1 uncultured Nannocystis sp.
CCCGGGCTGTCCCGCGCTCGCTGAACTTGCTGCACTCGCTACGACCCTGCTCTCGCAGCCGCGTTCGGGTCCCACCGTCTGTCGTGCTATTGGATCACCCGTGCGCAGCTCAATCTCGTTTGCTATCGGGGCCTCGCTCCTGCTCGCTTTCTTCTCCGCGGCATGTCGGCCCAAGGCTGTGCCGGTCGAGCCCACACCCTGGCAAAAGCCGGCGAACGTAGGCGAAGGCGCAGGAGAAGGCGAGGCCGCAGCGCCGGAGATACCGGTCGAAGAAGTCCAGTTCAATGCCATCGATGGCACGGTGGTCTTTGCCGATCTGCACCGAGCCAACGCCGATCTGGAGGCGCCGCTGATCATTCTCTTTCACCAGGCGGGGGGCAGCGCTCGTGGCGAGTATGCGGAGATTGTGCCCCGTCTTTTAGAGGCGGGCTACCATGTGCTCGCGGTTGATCTGCGCAGTGGTGGCGATCGTTTTGGTATCGACAACCGCACCGCGGCTGGGGTACACGGCGAGGTTGGTTACTGCGACGCCTACCCGGATCTCGAGGTGGCGCTCGCTTACGTAAAAACGACGGATTTCACCGGTCCGCGGGTTATTTGGGGCAGTAGCTACAGTGCGGGGTTGGTATTTAAACTCGCCGCTGAGCACCCCGAATCGGTGGCCGCGGTCCTGGCTTTTTCGCCGGCGAGCGGCGAGGCGATGGAGGGTTGTCGACCGGAGGCCTCGCTGTCGCGACTAAAGGTGCCGACTTTGGCGCTGCGTCCGATCAACGAGGCTGAGATGGAAGCGGTTCAGGCCCAGACAGCCGAGTTCGAGGCTGCAGGTGTGCAGTTTTTTGTCGCTGACCCGGGCACCCACGGTTCATCGATGCTGGTGGAGGAGCGTGCCGGCGGCGATCCTTCGGCGACCTGGGAGGCGGTGATGTCGTTCCTGACGAGCACCGTGCCGAGTAGCCCTCCTGCGACGTCCAGCCCTTAATCGATCTGGAGCCTGGAGCTTGGAAGCGGGAGCCGGTTGCCGCTATTCGAGAAGCAGCAGCCGGGAGTCGAAAGCTGGCTGCTGCGACTCGAGAAGCAGCAGCCGAGCCGCAAATCGAGAACCGCGAATCGCTCAGCCCTTGGGCGCGTCGATGCCGGGCACGGACTGCTCGCCGAGAATATCGAGGTTATTTTCACACTTAAGAGTGCCGAGGAAAGCGACGATTTGGTCGATCTCGGCAGCCGACAGGCTGCGGTCTGTGAAGTTCTCGTCGAGCCCCTTGGTCTTCTTGGGGTTGCCGCCGCTGGCCATCGACTTTACGGCTTCGCGGAGGTCGCTGACGCTGCCGTCGTGGAAGTAGGGCGCGCTCTCGCTGACGTTGCGCAGGGTCGGTGTGCGGAACTTAAAATTGTCGGCTGCGTCGCCGCTGACCTTGCCGTGGCCGATGTCTCCGCCGTCGATGACAGCGATGCCGACGTTGTGGAATTCGCCATCGCTGAGGGTCGGTCCCTTGTGACAGGTGGCGCAGGCCGCTTTGCCGCGAAAGAGCTCCCAGCCGGCCTTGGCATCGCCTTCGAGACTGTTGTGATCCCAGGCTGAGCCGCCGCAGAGCAGGGTGCGCTCGTAGGCCGAGACGGCCATCGCGATGTGCTCGGGCGTGACTTGGTCGGCTTCGCCCAGGCCAAAGACCTCGCGGAATTCCGCGGCGTAACTGTCGAGTGCGGCGACTTCCTTGGCCTTGGCTGCGAGGTCCGCCCCCGCGCCCATGTTGCCGCCCTTCCAGGCGCCGAGCATCTGCTTCTCGAGGCTCGGCGCGCGGCCGTCCCAGTAAAGCGCCGAGTGATAAGCGACGTTCCAAATCGTCGGCGAGTTGCGGCCGAGTTCTTTGTCACCGGCGCCCAGCGCCTTTGCCCGGCCGTCGGCGTTGCCGAGCTGGTTTTGGTGGCAGGAGTAACAGCTGCGCGAGCCGTCGCCGCTCAGGCGCTTGTCAAAGAAGAGCTTGTGACCGAGGGCGACCTTGGCCGCGCTCATCGGGTTGTCCTTGGGGACAGGTGGAGCCTCTAGGCCCTGGGGCAGCGACCAGCTCCAGGCTTTGTCCTTGGCGGCTTTATCCTTGGCGGCTTTGTCCTTGGCGGCCTTGTCCTTGGCGTCTTTTTCCTTGGCGCTCGCGTTCTCTTTGTCGTTCGCGCCCTTGCTGTCTTGGCCGCAGGAGGGCAGGGCGAGGAGAAGGAGCGGAATTAGGAGGAGCGAGCGGCGCATGGGCGGAACCTACACGAGCACGGGAGCGCGCACCAAGTTTCGATTTTTTCTTTCTTCTCTTGCGGATCAGGACAGCTCGTCGGCATTGCCAATCGTGATGACCCGGCGGATCTCATCCGTGCGCAGGCCCAGGGCCATCGGTCGGCGCACACCGGGCAGCACCGCAACGTCGTAGAGTTCTTGGATCAGCCCGTCAAAGCGTAGCCAGTGGACGATGTCGCCGCGCTCAAGATCGATGATCAAGAGGGCACAGCGGGCTTCTGCATTTCGCTTTTTGAGGTTTTCGCTGAGTTCGAGATCGGCAAAGGTCCGGTCATTGCGGAGGGCGGAGACCCCGACCAGGGCGTAGCGGCCGATAAAGGCGAGGCCGCGGGCAAATCCAGGACAAAAGATCCGGCGCTCAAAACCGCCGCGCTGACGATCGACCACGCCGAGGTAGCCCGAGCCCGCCTCGAGGAGCCAGAGTTCGCCGCGGTGGAGGCGGGGTGAGTGGGGCATCGACAGACCCCGGGCGATGATCTGCGAGCTGTCGACGTCGACGACCACGCCACCCCGCCGTCGATGCTCGCGCCAGCCGTCGGCGGTGTCGCTCTCGCCGACGGCGCTGACGTAGGCCGGTCGCCCCTGTGCGCAGGCGAGGCCGTTGAGGTGACAGCGATCTTCGGCAGCCAGTCGAGAGATCCACGGCGGTCGCCAGAGCGGCACAAACGACGCGCGGTCGCTGATCGTCGCCAGGCATGAGAAGAGCGTATTGACAAATACCGGGTGCCCATCGCTTTGCACGGCGATGTCGTGCATGTCGATGTCGCCAGTCGTGTGGGCGGTCCGGGGCACAAAAAGGCGATCGTAGCCATTATGCAGCACCCCCGGATCGAGCGCATTGGAGAAACGCCAAAGCTGGAAGAGTGAGCTCATCCACAGCGTATCGGCGCTGGCCCAAAGACCCATGCAACGGTTGAAGGTGCGCTCAAAGAGGCTGAGCCGGCCGTCGTCCTGGCGTCCAATAAGAAAGAGCTTGCCCGCCTGATAGGTGGTGAGGGCAATGCTGGCATCCACCTCGGCGAGCCAGCCCGGGAGCTGTCGCGAGCTCAGGATCGACACGGGCGGCGCAGCGCTGGCAGAGGTCATCGCCTTTCGCCTACCATATTTTTTTCAAATTACGGTGTTGGCGAGTTTTCCGAGTTTTCCGAGTTTTCCGAGTTGCCAAGAAGACGCGGGCTTCTCTGGGCTCGAAGCTGCGGCTATGGTCAGGGCATGCGCCAAAGCTCCGGTTCGTTAAAGACAGATCTGGCAGAGGGTGCGGGCGGCGTATTCGGGGTCTTTGGCGATCCGATCGCCCACTCCCGCTCGCCGGCGATGCACGGGGCAGCCTTTGCAGCGCTCGGTTTGGGGCACAGCTATCTCGCGTTTCGGGTGTCTTCGTCGGGGCTCCCGGCGGCGCTGCGCGGGGCGGCAGCGCTCGGCTTTCGCGGCGTCAACCTGACCGTGCCGCACAAGCGGGCGGCGCTCGATCTCGTCGATGAGCTGAGCCCTGCAGCTCGCCGGATCGGTGCGATCAATACGGTGATTTTTCAACGAGGACGGCTTCGCGGGGAAAATACTGATAGTCCCGGATTTGCGCGAGCGCTCCGAGAACTCAGTGCAGGATCGCCGAAACGGGCGATGGTATTGGGCGGTGGCGGGGCTGCGCGGGCTGTTGTCGACGCTCTTTTAGGGGAGGCCGGGGTGCAGGAGCTGCTCTGGGTCAGTCGCGATCCGAGCCGGCTTTCCTTCGATTCTGGGCACGCCGCAGGTCGCCTGCGCTGCCTCGATTACCAGGCGATCGCCGGGGGGCTGGGTGTCGAACTTTTGGTCAATTGCACGACCGTCGGCATGCACGGTGGCCCCACTAATTTTCCTGTAGATCTGCCTTTGGGCACGCTAGAGCCGGCTGCAGACGGTCGGGCGCGAGTTGTCGACATCGTTTATCCGCGACCCGAGGGGGGGCTTTTGGATCAGGCGGCCGCACTCGGGGCCGCGGCTGCGGACGGCCGCGAGATGCTGCTCTGGCAGGGGGTGATCGCGCTCGAGCATTGGCTTGGCTTTTTGCTGCCCGAGGTCGCGGTCGCGGCGATGCGGGCTGCTCTTTGGGCTCCGTGAGCTTTACCCGTGCTTTGACCAACAACCTGCTACGGCAAATCGGCGGATGTTCCGACCCACGATCCGTGGAAGCCAAAGGGCATCACGTGCGGCAGTTGCAGGCGGGCGACGGGTCCTGCGGGCAGGTCGTTGCCGTCGAAGATCTGCAGCTCGCTGTGGCGGGCCGCGGCGTTTAAGACCACGCTCAGCAGCCAGGTATCGGCCTCGGTGCGCCCACCCGCCTTGGGCACCGGCACGCATTCGCCGGCCCACTCATCGGCGCGGGCGGGCGCGACCGAGAGTTCGCCGCGCTCGACGTCAAAGCGGCTTGGCCTTCGGGGCATGTCTCTTGGGTCATCCCAAGTGAGGCCGTAGATCATGCGATGCTTGCGGGAGACGAGCGAGTCCGCGATCCGCGGGAACTCAAAACCCTGGGCGAGTAGGGTGCTTTGGCGGGGCGCACGGCCACCGCGGTCGATACGCAGACGGCGCAGGCGACTCGCGGTTTTGCTGCGGATCGGCCCCTGCATCATCTCGAAGGCGATCGAAAGAAAGCCGTCGTCGTCGTAGGTCGAGAGGTCGATGACCACCTCGTCGCCCTCGTCGTAGGCGTTGGCGATGTGAAAGGAAATAAAGGGGTCCGTGCGATGCCAGTGGGCCTGGCCGCTCTCGCGATCGATGAGGCCAACCCAGACGCCGAGCTCCGGTCGGTAGCGGAGTTGCTGGCCGTAGCTGCTCTGGCCGAGCGCGAGTGCCAGCGGGATCGTCGGGATGACCATCGGCGTGGCGACGACCACCATCGATGATCGGGTCAGAGCGAAGTCGTGGATCATCGCCGGGAAGGGCAGGACGGTGGTGATTACCCGGCGAGGTGTGCCGCCAGCCGGCCAGCGGTAGAAGTGCAGCAAGGGTTGGCGACCGATCTCGGCGCCAAAATTCCACAGCTCGGAGGTCTCGGGATCGATGCAAGGATGGGCGGAGAACGTGGTGTTTGCAGTCGCGAGCACACCGCCCAGGTCCTCTTCGCCGAGCGTTTGCAGATCGACAGGATCGATGCGCCAGGGACGACCGCCTTCGCAGAGCGCGAGCAGCTTGCCGTCGTGGTTGACGATGTGGGTATTGGCGGGGTTGCGTCGTCGCTTTCGCCGGAGAAATCGACGCAGCGGGCCACCCGGTGCGGGCGTGCCAAAGGAGCCGTAGAGGCGCCGCTTTGCCGCGTCCTCTTCGACGTGCGCGGTGTGTTGGACAAAGCGCGAGCGGTAGTGGGGCGGGCCGTCGCCGAGGCGGATCGAGTGCACCATGCCGTCGCCGTCAAACCAGTGGGCGAGGCGCTCGCCGTAGATGTCGTGGCGCGCGGGACCGATCCGGTAGAGCGTGCCGCAGAGCTCCGGCGGCAGTCGGCCGTCGATCTCGAGCTCGTGCGCCTGCGGGGTCTCGATCTCGAGCGAGCGCAGTCCGTACAGATAGCCAGTATTCGCGGAGTGATCAGGCATTTAAGGGGCTTTTTGAAAGAGGCAGGGGGAGCATAACGGGCATGGCGGACAAATTATGTGTAGGACACATGAATACACCGCCATACCTACGCTAGCCGCGGAAATCCCCTCTTTTTTGCTCGTCGGATCTGGGTCGGATAAGGCGGAACACGGAGCACCCAAGCAAAGAAGGGATCAGCACGAAATGGCGTATTTTGAGCTCGACGAGGCACTTCCGGCACAGGCCAATATCAAGGTGATCGGAGTTGGCGGTGCCGGTGGCAACGCGATCAACACGATGATCACCAACAAGGTGGAGGGCGTCGAGTTCATCGTCGCCAATACCGACATCCAGGCGCTCGACAAGAGCCTGGCACCCACGGCGATCCAACTGGGTCGCGAGATTACCCGGGGCCTGGGCGCCGGCGCGAATCCTGAAAAGGGCCGCGAGGCGGCGCTCGAGAGCGTCAACGAAATCGCCGAGGCGATCCAGGGCGCGGACATGGTTTTTGTCACCGCTGGCATGGGCGGCGGAACGGGGACCGGCGCGGCGCCGATCATCGCCCAGATCGCCCGCGAAGTCGGGGCGCTCACGGTCGGTGTGGTCACCAAGCCCTTCCGCTTTGAGGGTCGCCGTCGTCTCCGTTTTGCGGAGCTGGGGATCGAGAAGCTCGAGGATTCGGTCGACACTCTGATCACCATCCCCAACGATCGACTGCTGCAGATCACCAGCGCCAATACCAGTCTCCTGGATTCGTTTAGGCTCGCCGACGAGGTGTTGCAGCACGCGACTCAAGGCGTTTCCGATCTGATCACGGTTTCGGGCATCATCAACGTCGACTTCGCCGACGTGCGCACGATCATGTCCGGTCAGGGCCGCGCTCTGATGGGCATGGGCATCGCCAACGACGAGGGCCGGGCTTTGGCCGCGGCTCAGCAGGCGATCTCGTCGCCGCTCCTGGAGGACGTGACGATCCACGGTGCCCAGGGCATCCTGATCAACATCACCGCCGGTCCAGATCTCCGTCTGCACGAGGTCGAGGAGGCCGCGTCGCTGATCCAAGAGGCGGCGCACGAGGATTGCAACATCATCTTTGGTGCGGTCATCGACGAGAACATGGGCGACATGTTCCGGCTGACAGTGATCGCCACTGGCTTCGATCGCCACGCACCGGCGGAGGAGGAGCTCGAGCAGGTGATCCGTCACCACACGAGCCGACGTCAAAGCTCCAGCGGCGTACAGATTCCTGGGACTCAGGGTCGGGCCCAGTCGGCGGCAAGCAGCGTCCGCAGTGCACATACGGGCGCGGCTTTCTTTGGCGCTCAGCCGCAGGTGCAGGTACCCGCGGAGCCGAAAGTCGAGCGAGGCGTGCGTCGGTCGACACGGGACGCGGGCACCAATGCCAGCGCCAGCGCCAGCAGCTGGGGTCGCGATTCGGGCACGGATCCGACGGAGATCCCCGCCTTCCTTCGCCGCCGCGATGGATAGTGGATAAGAACTGCGGCCTTTGCAGCCGGCTAAAATCTGGCACGACCGTCGTCCCCTTGGGGTCGGCGGTCGTCGTCGTTTTGGGCTCGGCGATGGCCGCGAAGCGCTACGAAGGATCCCCTTGGCTCGTCGCTCCCGCCCAGTTTTTGCCGGCTGCGCGGTCGACTGCGAGTGCATTCCAGCCGGAGAGATCGAGGGGCGGACCCGGAGGGGGAGCAGGCATCACGCCCAGGTCGCGCCGGGCGTAGATCCAATAGTGATAGGATTGCCGGCGGGAGCGAGCGACGGCGATGCGCTCATACGTCGCCTCGAAATTCTTGGGGCTGAGCATCCAGCGGCCGGTGCCGTAGACCGGCACGAGCTCGCTTGCCGACCGGCTTGTGATGACCAACCACTCTGGCTCTGTGGACATGATCTCTTTGACATACGCTTTGCGATTGCCCCTGTGCACATGGATAAAGCGAGCGTTGTTGAGACCGAAGGCATCGACGAGCGTCATGTGGGTGAAATACGCGACGAGCCCCGAATCGCCGATGGCGACTCGCTCTCCAGCCCCTGCATGGGCGCCCAGGGTGCGGGCGACGGCGGCTCGCACGAGGGTGCGGGAGGCCATGGCGATACGGTCGCGTCGCAGTCGTTTGGCCGAGGTTTTGGGCTCGAAGAGCTGGGAGCTGGCAAGCCCGATGGCGACACACCAGCCGGCGGCGCGCGCCAATCGAGCCCGCGGCCACATCCGTTCGACGCACCAATAGTGGAGGCCGAGCGCCGCGAGGATGCACATAGGAGCGTGCACGGGCAGCAAAAAGCGATGAAAACGGGCGACCGACGGTTTTACTCCCCAAAACCCGACGACGTAGGCGCAGAGGAGTCCCAGTAGCAGGAGTGGCAGCGGGCGCATTTTCCACCAGGGCACTAGGATGAGCGCGAACAGGAGCCAGAACTCTTGGCGGGCGAACTGCTGAATCAGTACAGGCTTGCCCCGGATCAGCGATTTGTAGTAGGCCGAATTGGGCATCCAATGGCCGAAATAGGCGTAGCGCCAGAGGAAGTAGAGCGCTGTTATGGAGGCACAGAGAATAATCCAGCGCCAGTGCTCTTTGCTCACCCGGGGCGTGCGACCGAGTACGCGCAATCCGAGGGTAACACCGGCGGCGACGATCAAGAGCGCGGGTGCCTCGGGACGTGTCAGTAGGGCGAGGGCGTAGGCGCCGACGACTAGGCCGGTGCGCTTTGGGCAGTAGACGATGCTGGCCATGAAGGCGAGCGCGCAGAGGCTGTAGCTCGCGGTCTCGAGCCCGCTTGTGCCCCAATAGGCGAGGGGTGCGTGCATTCCGCAGAGCACAGCTGCGAAGCTGCTCAGCCATCGCGACTCGGTCGCCCGCAGCGTCACCGCGTAGCAGAGCGCGACCAGGGCGAAGAGCGAGATGATGTTGAGGACCTGAAGTCCGGCCAGCGGTGGTACGCCCAGCCCCAGCGCGAGCGCCCCCAGCAGCACATGGGAGAGGTTTGAAAAACCCTCGAGGGGGGCCTCGCCGACGTTCCAAACTAGGCCGTGGCCGTCGATCAGGTTGCGCGCGTAACGCAGGCTGATCATGGCGTCGTCGGTGACAAATTCGCCGATCCAGACGAGGGTGATGAGCATCGCGACGATGCCGAGGAGGGCCGGTGCGTGGCGGGATGTGCCCATCGAGGAAGCTCATATCAGGGGGGGTCGGTGCGTGTCAGCGCATAGATTATGCGAGAATGCGCCCTGAAGGCCTGTTCAGGCGTGCACGGGGAGCGCGGCTTTCTTGCTCCCGGGCGGCGATAGAGGTACTGGCGAGTGTCGCCTGGGCCGCCCCCAGCGATCTCTCAATTATGAGTTCTCACGCCGCAAAAAGGCCGCAACGCCGTAAACAGACCCGTCGTCGGGGAGCCCGAGCGGAGCCCCGAGGTCTCGGCGATCTGCTGGCGCGGGTGCGCGGTGAGGGAAAAAAAGAAACAAAGGCGAAGTCGCGGGTGCGTCGTTCGTCGCGGGGCGGCAATCGCCGACGCAAGACCGGCGAAGCTCGGGCCTCAAAGGTCGCGATCAACCGGGCGCCGGCCGGCTCGGGCATCGGTCCTGGGGCTCGGCGCGCGGGGTCTTTTATCCTTCGTTTTGCGCTCGCTGGTGGCATCGCCTGGGGCGTTTTGGCCGGGGCTGCGCAGGGCTACGCGTTTGTTACCACCTCGCCGCGCTTCGCCGCCGCAAACCTGCTCTTTGCGCCGACCAAGCACATCTCGCCGGAGCGCATCGCCGAGCTGATGGGCATCGACGAGGGCACCAATCTCTTGGCTGTCGATACCGACGAGATCGAGCGGCGAATCGCCGGCGATCACTGGGTCGAAAGCGTCGAAGTTCGCCGCGAGCTGCCCGATACGTTGAGGGTCGCGGTTGTCGAGCATGTGCCCGCGGCGGTGTTGCTCGCGGATCATTTTTATCTGATCGACAGCGCCGGCAGGCCCTTCAAGCAGCTGGGTCGTGGCGAGCGCGGCGACCTGCCGATCATCACCGGTGTCTCCCGTGAGTTGCTCGACGAGCGCGAGGTCTGGGCGATGGCGCTGATCAAGCGCGGGCTCGAGGCGATGAAGACCTACCGAGCAGGCCCCGAGCGGCCGAAGCTCGGTGAGATCAACGTCGGTGAGACCGGTGAGCTGACGATGTATACGGCGGTCGGGCGGACCGAACTTCGCCTCGGACGCGAAGGTTATGCGGCCCGTCTCGAGCGCTACGATGCTCTGAGAGCGGCGCTCGGCGAGCGGGCGGAGCGGCTCGCCGTTGTCCATCTCGATGCGATCGCAGGGGGCGATCGCAGCGAGCGGATCGTCGCTTCGTTCCTCAGCCCCGAGGACGAAGCCGCGGTGCTTGGCCGCGGATCTGCAGCTCACTCGGGTGAGGCGGCGACCCGTGATACGACAAACGTGCACGCCGAGACCTCGGCTGTGTCCGCCGCCCCGAGCGGTGCTCACAAAGCGCCCACAAAGCGCACGAAGAGGTCAAAGCGAACAAAGCGAACCCGCAGGATCCCCCGCTACGAGTAGACGGAGCAGCGCATGGCCGAGGTCGGAGAAGTCATTGTCGGGTTGGATATCGGCACTACCAAGGTGGTGGCGATTATCGGTGAGGTAACCGCGAGCGGTCTCGAGATCATCGGCGTCGGCACCAGCCCCTCCGAGGGCTTGCGTCAGGGCGTCGTTGTCAACATCGAGGCGACCACCAACTCGATCGCCCAGGCGCTCGCCGAGGCCGAGCAGATGGCGGCGGTCGATGTGCAGTCGGTGTACGTCGGCATCGCTGGCGGCCACGTCCGCGGCTTTCGCTCGCTCGGTCAGGTGTCGATGCGCAACCGCGAAGTCGGCGAGGCCGATGTTGCCCGCGTTTTAGAGCAGGCGAAGGCGGTGAACATCCCCCTCGATCGCCAGATTCTGCACACGTTGCCCCTCGAGTTCATCATCGATGGTCAGGGCCAGATCCGCGATCCGATCGGTATGAGCGGTGTGCGCATGGAAGTCCGCGCTCACGTGATCACGGCGGCGACGACCAGCGTGCAGAACATCATCAAGTGCTGCAACCGCGCCGGCCTAGACGTCATCGAGGTGGTCCTGGAGCCGCTCGCCAGTGCGATGGCGGTGCTGCACGAGGACGAGCGCGACCTCGGGGTTGCGGTGATCGACATCGGCGGCGGTACTACAGATGTCGCGATTTATGCCGAGGGCACCAATGTCTACACTTCGGTGATCGTCATGGGCGGCCAGCGGGTGACCCAAGACATCGCCCACGGCCTGCACACCAGCGTCGCCGAGGCCGAGCAGATCAAGCGCAAGCACGGCTGCGCGCTGGTATCGATGGTCGACGGCGATGATCTGATCGAAGTACCCGGTGTCGGTCCGCGGCCGCCTAGGGAGTTCCCGCGCCGCTTTCTCGCCGAGGTGATCGAGCCCCGTCTCGAGGAGATTCTCCTTCTCGCCCAAGAGGAGTTGGCGGCCAGTGGCATGATGGAACTCGCCGGCAGCGGCATCGTTCTGACCGGCGGCTCCGCGTTGATGGAGGGCATGCTCGAGATCACCGAGGACATCTTCCAGATGCCGGTGCGGGTGGGCGCTCCAGGTCAAGGCGGCAGCCGTCGCAACGACGTGCTCAGCCTGACGGAGAGCGGCTTTGCCGGGGTGATCCAAAACCCGAAGTTCGCCACCGGTGTCGGCCTTGTGCTCTACGGGGCAACCCACGAGCCGCTCGAGGCCGCCGTCGACGCGGGTTTTCGCGGCGACCGAGGCCCGGGCATCGGCAAGCGTTTTACGTCTTGGGTTCGCGAGATGTTTTAGGGTTGAGCTCTTAAGTTCTTAACCTCGCGTCGAGGCGACCGGCATGGTCAGCCGGCCGCCGTCCAGGCGATCCGCGCAGTGTGGACTCTGCCGACTCTGCCTACTGACAGGCGAGCGCTCGGTTGACGATCCCGTGGAGGGCTGCGCTGTCTGTGGGCTTGAGCGCGATCACGTTGTCGGAGGCACCGGTCTTGGTGGCTGCTGGGCTTCGGCGGGCAAAGAGAGCCCAGTAGCCGGCGCTCTGGAGGAGCGAGTCGAGCACGCCCCCAGGGGTCGGTGAGAGCAGGCGATCGACGCGCTCGTCCGTGTTCGGGAGTTGTGAGAAGAGCGGGGTTACGGGGTCTGCGTAGTTCATTATCGTATCTCCGTAAGGCTCGGGTCTGTGCCCGAGGGGCGGTATGTTGATTCTGACGCGAGCACCCCGCGGAGCTTCGCGTTGCCCCTAGATGAAATAATGGCGCGGTTCTGGATCGGCTCTAAAGAGGCCCAAACGGCCCTGTAGAGCCCCAAATAGAAGTGTTAGCCGGGTCACATGTGCGGCTGTGCAAGGGCTTTCCCGGTGCGCAAGCTCTCGTCGCGGAGTGCTCGCAGGGGGTGAGATGCGGCCCTTGCTGGCCCATCATGCGCCGATTCTCCTCTCCGTCGGATTTCGCCATGTGCCAGCATAATGTCGTCTTTGTCGCCCCTTATTTTGGCCCCAATATGCTCCGTTGTATCGACGCCCTTGCGGTGCTCGATGACGTGCGCCTGGGCATCATCTCCCACGAGCCGGCCGAGCGTCTGCCGCCGGCGCTGCGCGGGCGCATGGCCGGTCATTATCAGGTCGCCGACAGCCTCGATCCGATCCAGTTAAGCGCGGCGCTGCGGGCCTTTCAAAAGGAGTGGGGCCGGGTCGATCGGCTGCTCGGGTATCTCGAACAGATGCAGGTGCAGCTGGCGATTGCCCGTGATCGCTGCGGCGTGCCGGGCATGGGCGAGACGGTCGCCCGCAACTTTCGCGAAAAAAATCGCATGAAGGCAGTGCTCCGCGATGCCGATCTTCCGGTCGCTCGTCAGGCCCTGGTCACATCACTGGCGAGCGCCCGCAGCTTCATCGAAGAGGTCGGCTATCCGATCGTTCTCAAGCCGCCCGCCGGTGTTGGCTCGCGCGGTATCCTGCGGGTCGCCGATCTCGACGACCTCCGGGCGGGGCTGGCATCGCTGTTGGTGACACCCTCCAACCCGGCTCAGGCGGAGGAGTTTATCCAGGGTTCGGAGCACACCTTCGAGACGGTTTCGATCGGCGGCGAAGCGGTGTGGTCATCGTCGAGCTACTATCTGCCCAGGCCCCTTGAGGTGCTAGAGAATCCGTGGATTCAGTACTGTGTAATGTTGCCGCGTGAGCGTCTAGAGAGCCATGCGCTGGATTTTCAGCGGACCAACGCCGCGGCACTGCAGGCCCTGGGGGTGGAGACCGGGCTCAGCCATATGGAGTGGTTTATCCGGGCGGACGGCACCCCGGTGATTTCCGAGGTCGGCGCTCGGCCGCCGGGTGTGTATTTGATGCCGATGATGGGCTATTGCCACGGCGTCGACATGTGGGCGAAGTGGGCCCAGCTGATGGTGCGCGGCGAGTTTGCGGTGCCCGAGCGACGTTTTGCCTGCGGGGCCGCGTTCTTTCGTGGACAGGGTCGTGGGCAGGTCGTGCGCGCGGTCGAGGGTGTTGAGCTTGTCAACGAGGATGTCGGCGGTTTGGTCGTCGAGAGTCGGCTGCCGCGTGTCGGTGACTTTAAGGCCTCGGGTTACGAGGGCGAGGGCTACGCGATTGTCCGGGCCGAGACCACCCGCGAGGTTGTCGATGCCCTGCGCACTATGGTCCAGGGCGTGCGCGTGATCCTCGGCTGATCCCGCGGTCGCCCCCGCGGCTATCGACCAGACCCAATGGACATGTACTTTGGGTCATTATTCGGCGAGCACTCGCTCGACCTCGCCGCGAGCCTCGCGGAGCGCATTGAGGCCCTCGACGTGCTCGCGCAACTCCCGGGCTGCATCACCGCTCGCACTGGCGGCGAAGAGCAGCGCTGCGGAGGCGGCTTCGTGCAGTGCATCGGCTTGTTTGCGGAGGCGGGCGAGGGCCTGCTTGGCGGCGGCCTGTCCCTTGGGATCATCGTCTCGCTTGCTGGCGACCCGCGTGAGCCGAGAGATCAGCGGCGCCCGATGCAGTACCTCGGTCAAGACTTCGGTCGCTTCGTGGTGCAGCGCTTCGTGCTCGCTGCCCTGGTCCGCCGCGATCAGCGGGTCGCTGATCAGATCGTGGAGATGGAGAAAGTCCTCGATCGAGCCGTTGACCAGTGCCTGCACCCCGGGATCGAGATCGGCGGGCAGGTTGGACATGCTCTGCATCAGCGAGTCCGGCAGCGCTTTCATTCCTTTGTCCTGAGCCATCTGCGCGAGGTGCTCGGCGAGTTGGAAGTTGCCGGCTTTTTCGGCCTTCTCCGAGCGGAATTCCGCGTCCTGGCGACGGTGCAGGAAAAGCGTGTGGATCGCTGTGAAGGCGAAGGCGCCGACGCTGAAGTAAATCTCGAGGTCACCGCTCCAATCGGAGTAGAGCCAGTAAAGGACGAGGCTGAAGGTCGCCCAGCCCATGAGCTTGCGTCGCAGGGTTTCGCGCGAGGAGTTGAAGATGACTTGGACGACCAGGGCGAGGAGAAAAAAACCGAGGAAGGTGACAAATGCCGTCAGGATGGCGCCTCCGAGCCCGCCACCGGTGGTGAATGCCGTCAGTACCGAGGCCGCGATGGCCAGCACAAGGCTGTCACTCGCCATTTGACCTGCGAGCAAGCCCTTGCGCTCGACCTTCGTTGTCGTCTGTAGCTCGCTCATCGCTTGAATGCTCGCAACGCCGACACCTCGACACCTCGACACGCCGAACGCCGAACGCCGAACGCCGGGATTGTAGCGCGTCGCTAGGGCTCTCGAGGTCGCCAGGCACCGGCGATGCGGCGGACGATTGAGCGCATCATGGTCGCCCGCAAGGCCTCGGCGGTGGAGGTCCGTGGTCGAAGACTAGACTTTGCGCAGGATCGAACGATCTGCAGCAGTGCGGTAAATTTCGAACCGGAGTTGCTCCGGATCGATCGCCGGAGCAGTAGCATGGGCGTTGTGATGCACCTTCGAATCAGATCCGCAGGACCCCGCGACAAGCTCGCAGGGGGCCTCTGTCTCGCGCTCTGCCTGGCCCTTGGGTGCGGCGACGACGGCCTCGCGAGTACCTCCGGGGACTCCGAGACGACAGGCAGCGATACCGAGGGCAGCGTCGGATCCACGGAGACGAGTGGCGAGACGAGTGGCGAGACGAGTGGCGAGACCACCGACGATGCGGACATTTTGGAGCTCTTGCAGGCGATCCCCGGCGTCGAGGTTGTCGAGCGTTTTGACAGCGACGCAGACGGTCGTTTTTTTGAGATGACCTACGAGGTCGCGAACGACCACGACGATGCTGATGCCGGCAGCTTTGGGCTCTACATGACCCTTATCCACCGCGATATCGACGCGCCGATGGTTTACTACACGACCGGCTATCGCAATTATTTTTACGACTACGAGGTCGAACTCAGCCGTATTGTCGGTGGCAATCAACTCTCGGTAGAAAAACGGTTTACGGGGATCTCGATCCCTGACGCCGATTGGACAAAGCTAAACGCCGCTCAGGTGGCGGCCGATGGCCACGCCGTGGTCACGGCCCTGGGCACGATCTACAGCGCCCCCTGGTTGCGAACGGGGGCGAGCCTGGGCGGTGAGGATGCTGTCTACCATCATTACTACTACCCAGAGGATTTTGCCGGCGTTGTCTCTTACGTATCGCCATTTGTGCTCGGGCTCGCAGACGGGCGTTTTATTAAGCATTTTAGCGATGCCGTAGATGCCGACTGCCAGACCCAGCTCGAGGCGCTGCAGGTGGTGATGCTCAGCGACTTTAGGGCGGCCTTAGTGGCCGAGTTAGAGCTCCAGGTAACCGCCGAGGAACTCACCCGGATCGGCGGTCACGATGCCGCGCTCCAGACCTTGGTGCTCGAAATGCCGTGGAACCTGTGGCAGAGCTTTGGCCTGTCGGCCTGTTCTGAACTGCCGATTGCCGATGATCCTGAGCTCAGCGTGGAGGAGTTGCTGACGGTGTTAGACGGCCTTACGGGGGGCGTTGCAGGGGTCACTGACCAGGCATTTACGGGCTATCAAGCCTACGCGTACCAGGCATTTACGCAGCTCGGGCGACCGGCTCTACCGCTCGCCCATCTGCAAGGTCTGGTGGATGACGACTACGTCGATCTCGAGACCGGCATGGGTCCTGTGGGCGTGCCGTTGCCTTTTGATCCGACGTTTTTGCCTGCACTGCACAATTGGGTCGCGACCGAGGCGAGCGACATCATCTTTGTCTACGGCTCTCTCGATCCTTGGTCCGCCGGTAAGATCGACGCGAGCGAGAACCCCGGGGTCGTGACCTATCATGCGCCGACCGGGATTCATGCGACCCATATTCAGAGCTTGAGCGCGGACGAGGAGGCCGCGATCGAGGCCGAGATCTCCGCCTGGATCGGGGCGGATCTCGGCCTCCTTGCCCCCCTAGATGCGGCGCCGGATATCCGGGTGCCGCGCTAGCGCAGGGGTGCATGGTCCCGCAGACAGGGCTACCAAACCTCGCAGCGATCCTTGGGGTTCATCGGCGTGCCCTCGGCGCATTCAAAGGCCGCGGCGAAGTCGGGGTTCATCGATAGCGGCACATTGGCCCGGAATTGCCCCGGCGAGTGGGGATCGGTCTGGACCTGAACGCGGAGGTACTCGGGGGTGGCGACGGTGCACCAAACCTGGGCGAAGGAGACGAAGAAGAGCTGGTCATTGGTGAGCCCCTCGACGTGCGCTTTGCTATCACCGCCATTCTCGCCGGCCCACTTTTTGTAGGCCTGATAGCCCTGCTTAACGCCGCCCATGTCGGCCGTATTCTCGCCGAGCGTGAGCTTGCCGTTGACGTGGAGGCCGGGCTCGATCTCCCGTTTGGAGTAGGCCTTTTCGACGCAGGCGGTGCGCTCGTCAAACTTGGCGATGACATCGTCGCCCCACCACTGCTTGAGCATTCCGTTGGCGGCGTATTTGCGGCCCTGATCGTCAAAGCCATGGGTGAGTTCGTGGCCCATGACCACGCCGATCGCCCCGAAGTTCATCGCCATCGGAAAGTCCTTATCAAAGAAGGGCGCCTGCAGGATGCCGGCGGGGAACCACATCTCATTGCGGGTGCCGCTGTACGACGCATTGACCACAGGTGGGCCGCCGTTCCACTCTTCGCGATCCACCGGCTTGCCGACCTTGGCCACATGGTAGGCGTATTCGAAGCGTTCGGAGGCGAGCAGATTTGCGAAGTGATCGTCGTTGATGACCGCGAGGGCGCTGTAGTCCCGCCATTTGTTGGGGTAGCCGATCTTGTTGTGGATCGCCCGCACTTTCTCCATGGCTTGCTCACGGGTTTTGTCGTCCATCCATTCGAGCTTTGGCAGGTTGGCCTCAAAGGCGCTCTCGATCCGCGAGATCAGGTCGAGGGCGATGCTTTTGGATTCGCCAGCGAAGGTTCGCTCGACGTATAGACGGCCGAGGGGGTGGGTAAAGACCTGCTCGGTTTTTGAGGTGCAGCGCTTCCAGCGGGCTTCGTTGACCTTTTGACCGCGGAGGATCCTGCTAAAGAAATCAAAGTTTTCGGCGACGAAGTCTGAGGAGAGATCCGCGGCGTGGCTGCTGAGGGTGTGCCAGCGCAGATAATTTTGCAGGGTCGCGGGTTTGGCCGCAGCGATCGCTTTGGCTGCCGCCTTGAGATAATCGACGGAATCGACGGTGATCTGGGTGATCTCGGGGTGACCGGTGGCTTCGGCGAAAGCCGGCCAAAAAAGCTTTGGAGCGGCCGCTTCGATGCCGGCGCGGTCGATTTTGTTGTAGGTCTTATCGGGATCGCGACGCTCGACGCGAGTCATCTGTGCGCGCGCGAGGGAGGTCTCAAAGGCGACGACATCCTCGGAGATCGTCGCCGCATCGGCTGCGCTCTCGCCCAAGAGAATGAACATTTTGGTAATGTGCTCTTTGTACTGACCGAGCAGCTCTGCACGCCCCTTGTCGAGGTAATAGTCGCGATCGGGCAGGCCGATACCTCCCTGGTAGACGTGCACAATGTTGGTCTGGGGGTCTTTGTCATCGGGGCCGACGTACATCGAGAAGAGGGGATAGACACCCGCGAGATTGAGGCTGCCGGTGGTCCGCATGAAGTCTTCGGCGCTCTTGACCGCAGAGATCTGCTTGAAGAGCGGATCTAAGGGCTTCGCCTTGGCCTCGTCGATCGCAGTCTCGTCCATACACGTCGCATAAAAGCGACCGAGCTTGGCGACCTCGGAGTCACCGCTTGGATCTTTGGCGGCGTTCTCTAGCACCTCGTGCATGATCCCGCGGTTGTACTCGCGGAGAACACTGAAGCTTCGGCCCCATCGCGGCTTGTCGTCGGGCAGAGTCGTCTTGGCGATCCAGCCGCCACAGGCGTAGCGGTAGAAGTCGTCGCAGGGCGAGACCGCGGTATCGAGGGCGGAGTTCACCTCGGCGCTGATCTGCTTTGGGGATCGGCTTGTGGCAGGAATTTTGGCTGTTGTCTCGTCCGCTGGTTTCTCGGAAGGCGTCACCGCGGCCGACGGATCGGACCTCGTGTCGGCGCTTTCGGTGCAGGCAGGCAGGAGGGTGGCGACGGAGAGAAGAAGGAGTGAACCGCGGCGCATAACAAGAAGGAGTGTCGCTAACGCGCCGAGGTTTCACGAAGCCCTAAAACGGGGCTTTTAGTGGCTTCTGTGCCGCTGATGGCTTTTTAAAAGAGAGTAAACTCACTAATTGTTATGAGTGCATTCTCGATACATGAGCGAATCTGTGCCGTGTTGTTGTTCTGGAGCTAGAGCACTGCGCTTGCGAGAATGTCCGCATGTTCGTCCGCCGAGCTCTCTTCTGTCTCACCGCTTGTGCGGTTCTTTTGTTCGCCGGGCAGGCACGTGCCGACCTCGCTCCGTCAAAGGAGATCACAAACTGCAAGGGAACGAAGAGCGGGGAGGCCTGCGAGGTGGGCGGAGCCGTCGGCCATTGCGTGACGGACAGCTGCTCACGTCTCGACTACTCAAACGGTACGCCGCCTTCGATGGTCCACTACAAGTGCATGCGCTGCGAGCCCGGAGCGGCACCCGAGCCCGCCCCCGAGCCCGCCCCCGAGGTCAAAGCTCCAGCCGAGACCAAGGTCGAAGAGAAGGCGTTGGTCGAAGAGAAGGCGCCGGTCGAAGAGAAGGCGCCGACGCCCGAGCCCGCCGCATCGAAGGGGGCCTGCTCGATCGGCGATCCATCCGCTGCGGCTCCGCTGGCGCTCGTGATCCTGGCCGCGCTTCGTCGGCGGCGTCGACTCTGCGCATGACCCAAGGGTCATGTTAATAACGAGAGCTACTCGGGTCCCCGACCGGTGCTCGGCACGGCTGTCAGGATCAGGTCGTATTTGCCTGTGACGTAGACCTGGCGGCGATGCTGCTGGAGGTAGCGACGGTAGTAGGCGATGTCCTTGAGCAGGAGCGAGAGGTCGGGTTGTCGATAATTGCGCATGCGCGCTCCGTAGAGCTGCTCGCCGTCGGCATAGCGACAATTGGGGATGCCCAGGAGGAGGGCGCCGCGGCTGCCAAGGCGCGCCTTGATGAGGTGACGGAGGAGTTCGCGGTCTCGGACGCTCGGGCTCTGTAAGGTGCCAAATGCGATGACGAGATCGAAGGTGCCGAGATCGAGATCTGGCAGGTCATTGATGTCGGCCTCGACGAAGGTAAAGGTCTCGGCGGGGAAGCGGGCCCGGGCGAGGTTTAGGGCCGAGGCGCAGTGATCGATGCCGACAAATGTTCCGTTTTGGGCGAGGCCCGGCCGGAGCGCGCAGAGCAGCGCAAACTCGTCGCCGCGGTTGATGCCGAGGCCCAGCACCCTCGCGTTTGTCGGCAGATCGATGCGACCGAGCGCATCAGCGACATCGGCGACGAGGTTCGGCTCTTCGAGTTTGCAGATCCGCTGAAAGGCGCTGCCCTGGCCGTAGCGCTCGCTCACTGGCCCCTCTCTGCGCCAGGCTTCGGCGCTCGCCATCACCTCAAAGTGCAGTTCGATGTGGATCGCGTCGACGGCTCGTGGCGTCAAGAGCCGCAGACCCAGGCGCTCTGCGAGGTCGAGCCACAGGCGCAGCGGTCGGTGGGTGTAGAGCTGCCCGTCGATTTCGACGCGTTCGCCCGCGTAGTAACCATGTCCGTGATCGGGGTTGAGCACGCGGAGGCGGATCGATCGCTCACCGGCGGTTCGTTGACGCCGAAGCTCGTCGATGATCTGGAGCATCGCCAGCTCTGGCACGGACGCAGGGGCACAGGGGGCTTGAGGCATAGGCTAGGGGTCTTGGAGGTAGATCGTGAGCGAGCCGGCAAAGGTCGCAGCGACGATCACATCGAGAAGTCCGTCTTCGTTGAGATCGCCGAGCGTGAGGTCGAGGGGGCCGTCGCCAGTGGGCAGTCGGTCGAGCGTCGGGATCGCTTGATCGAGGCCGCGGAGGATCACGAGTTCGGAGGCGTCGAGATCGACGGCAGCGAGATCGGGCACGCCATCGAGGTCGAGATCGCCGACTGCAGCACCGTAGAGCGATAGTCCGACGGGCAGGTAGTGGTCGGTAAACGAGAGACCATCGCCGGCCCCCAAGAGGATCGTCATCTTGCTGTCTTCGTAGCTTGTCGCGACGATGTCGAGCCGGCCATCGCCGTTGAGATCGGCGATCGCGAGGCTGCGCACGTCGGGCCTCGCCTTGTGCTCGACGGCCTCGCCGAGACCGCCGATGCCGTCGCCGAGCAGTACCGAGATCGTACCGCTCAGGCGATTGACGGTGGCGACGTCGAGGTTACCGTCGTTGTCGAGATCGCCGACGGCGACGTCGTAGGGATCATCACCCACGTTGAAGTGGCTGATTTTGGGGGGCTCGTCGCTCGCGCCGAGCAGGGCGATCGTCAGGTCATCGGAGCCCTGATTGACGATCACCAGGTCGTCATCACCGTCACCGTCGAGGTCGGCGTTGACGAGCGCTCGCGGCTTGTTGCCGACCGCCGTGCTCTTGGCGAGATCGTAGCTGCGGGGGCCCTTGGCGTGCAGCAGTGCGAGCGCGTCGAAGCCCAGATCGGCGACGGCGAGGTCGAGCGTCTCGCCCCGATCGCGAGCGGTCGCGGCGATGCCTCGAGGCTGTACCAGCGCGGATTGTGAGGGGGTCATATCAAAGGTGCCATCGCCCTTCCCGTAGAGGGTGTGCACATTGCCCAGGACGTCGGCGACCGCGAGATCGAAGTGGCCGTCGCGGTCGAGATCGACGCAGATCACATCGATCGGTTGACCGCCGAGAACGATCGCGTCGAGGGCCGATAGGCAGAGCTCTCCGGGCTTGACGATACCGTCGCCACAGCTCATGGCAGCGGTCGTCGATGTGGCGGAAGATGTCGAAGAA
>CAYYUP010000084.1:21300-23938 GCA_964474905.1 uncultured Nannocystis sp.
GCGCCCGTGCTTGCGCTCGACTCGGCGTGGGTTGTGTTCGCGGTGCCGGAGTTACAGGCAGCGGCCGTCATTGCGGCGAATATGCAAGCGATGGGCAGGGTCTGCAGCGCAGCGTTCGCCTGTCGGATGCGATTCATCGGCGAGAGCATAGCCCAGGAGAGGACTCTCTATTAGGGTTTGCGAGAGGCACTCGCGAGGTACTCCTGAGTGGAGAGCCGGCGAATCGGTCCGGAACTCTGTACCAGGTCGCGGGCGGCCTTTGGGCCGAGATAGCGGTAATGCCAAGGTTCGTGTTTGTAGCCGGTGAGTTGCTCGGCGCCGTCGGGATAGGAGAGCACCCAGCCGTAGTCGTGGGCGTGAGCGTTGAGGAAGGCGTCGATCGAGGCGTCGCCGCTGAGTCGGCGCCAACCGATCGCGAGATCGGCTGTGGTGCCGAGTTGATGCTCGCTAAAGCCGGCGCGGGCCGACGCACGGGTCGCTTCGATACAGCCGAGATTGCGGATCTCAGCCCTAAAGATCGAGCACTGCAGGGCGAAGGTTCGGTAGCCGGAGCGGATGTTGATGCGCACCTGGGTCTCCGCAAAGGCCGCGTCAGAGAGGCGGGCAAATGCCTCAGCCGCGGCGCTTCGCAGGAGATTGGGGGGCGAGCCCTCCGGGATCACGTAGGGTATGTTCAGGGCGACGAGGTCCTCGGGGGCCCACTCTGGAAGGAGTCCGTGTTCACGGTCGACCGGCGTGCGCAGGTCGTCTCCGTCGAGAACGCCGCCAACACAATCGCGATCGCAAGCGACTTTAAGGTCCAGTGTAGGGGTCGTTTTGGTGGCGGAGTCGGTGAGCGGCGGAGTGGCTGGAATCAAGGTTGTAGAGGGCCTGTGGGGTCCCTGGTGGCCTTTTGTATCCTGCGCACTCGCCCTGTCGACCGCAGTTGTTGGCCTGGATCGCGGAGCGTCGGCGCTTGGCGGAGGTTGGGATCCTACCGGGTCGGGTTCACATGCGAAGCTCAGCACCGGTGCTAAAAGCAGCAGCGGCAGGTGGAGTTCGACGAGTGTGCTTGCGGGCCGGGGCCACGCTCTCGTCAGCGGTCGTCGATCCAGGAGCATGCGGCGAAGATAACCCCGCTCGCCTCCCGCTCGCGAGTGCGGCCGAGAGGCGAGCGGGGCTCGGATCTGTGAGGTGCCTGCTACTGCGGAAGAGCGCCCTTGAGCTGACCGCCGGTCATATCCGAGTACGTGTAGTGGTTACCGGTGATCGGCAAGAACTGCTTGTCGTCGGTGTTGAGAGGATCGATCTTCCAGGCGCCTTGGCCCTGGTCGACAACAAAAACATAACCCTCTTCATCGATGCTGATCCCGACCGGGGTCGAACAGGGGTTTAAAGAGTGGAACTTGATCACCGTCGCGTCATCGGCATCGATCTGATAGACGCCGCACTGGCCGTTGGAGGCCACCCAAATCGCACCCTCACGGTCCGCGCCGATGCCTCGCAGGCAGTTGTTGCCGGTGCCATTAACGGCGGTCCACGACTGATCCATCGGGTCGTAGCGGTACACAGGCCCGGAGCAGCCGGCCGTCCACGTTCGGCCCTTTTCGTCGACGGTCATGCCGTAGAATTGCGAGTTGCCCGGCGACGTGATGGTCGCGAGCGTGTTGTTGTTTTGGGTGTCGATTTTGTAGAGATCGCCGCGCAAACCGGTGAACCAGACGTTGGCATCCTTGTCGAGGGCGGCGCCGTAGGGGCCCCAGCTCGAGTTCCCGGTGGTCCAGGGGTTGATCTCGACGGTCTCCTCGATCACGCCGGTGAGTCCGTTGAGCTGGGCCATATGGGCGACGGAGTTTGCCGGGCGATAGCCAACCCAGACCTTGGGATCTTCGTAGGCACAGGAGTCGTAGTTCCAGGTGCCCAGGGTCCAGGTCACGGCCCGGGGACCGGCGCCGTTATCGTTGGCCTTGGAGGGCAGCTGGGTCGACCAGAGCACGCATTCGTCGGCCTGCCAGGCGAGCAAGTCGTTGGGGTTTTGCGAGGTCTCGATGGTATTGCTATTGTCCTTGTCGGTGCAATCATCCGGGTTGGCGGCGATCATCGTCACCCGGCCGGTGCCGCGGTTGTTGACGACGACAAAACGCCCGTCGACGCTGACCGCGGTGCGCGAGGGGCTCTCGGAGCCGCCGCCCGGGCCGCTGCGGTAGCGCGCGAGTTCGACGAGCATCTGCGTGTCGACCTTGGAGATACTGCCCTGGCTGGTATTGGCGACCCACAGGAAGCTGTCCTCGACCATGCCCATCATCATGTCGTCGCCGGGCTGGCAGAGATCCTGGCAGGTGCCGGCATCGCAGTACTGCAGGTCGGCGCAATCCTTGTCTTCGACGCACTCCGGCGGCGGCACGCAGAGGCCTTCGATGCAGCTCTCGCCGTCGGGACAGTCGATATCGTCCATGCAGCCGCCGTCGGTGCTGCCGGAGCTGCTGCCGGAGTTGGTGATCGGACCGGTGGTCGTCGTGGTCGATGTGTCGGTACCGGCTGTTGTGTCGGTCTCGCCAGTGGTGGCATCGGTCGTCGCATCCGAGTCGGTCATCGAGCCGGAGCTCGAGGAGGCGCTGTTGCTGCCCGAAGCATCGGTTGTCGGCGAGCTGGTCGCGGT
>CAYYUP010000084.1:24038-25544 GCA_964474905.1 uncultured Nannocystis sp.
TTGTCGCGGTTGTCGTCGGGTTGGTGTCGCTGGTGGAGCTCGACGCCGAATCGCTCGAGGCTGAGCTTGTGTCGTCGCCGGTACAGCCGACAACAAGCCCAAAGGCCGCGAGTAGTGAGCCGTAGAAGTATTTAGTGTGCCGCAGTGTCATAAGTAGGCGATTGCCACAAAGTGCTGCATTTGTCAGGAAAAAATCGGTCGCGAGCGCCTGCGCGCTGACATTGTGCGCAACTCGCCCTGGGCGTCTCGGATGCAGGGCCTGCGCGCTTGACAAAGCGCCGAGGAGGGCCCTTCGATGCGGCCGGCAGGTCGGTGTGTTGACGACTGTTTTGTGGGAGGGGGCCGCATGCGCTGGCTATCTCACCGTCGATAGATCCAGTACAACCAAACGATGCGATTGCGATGGAAAAGGTGGGTATTTGTTTGGACCTCGTTCGGGCTTGTCGGCGGCTGCGGCGACGATGCGTCGGTGACCACAGAGGGTTCTGCGACATCGACGACGACAGCGACAGCGACAGCGACGAGCACGTCCACCACGGGTACGAGTGGTTCAACGACTGGTTTTGAGACCATGATGATGACCGATCCCGGCAGCGGCGGCATCACCGAGAGCAGCTCGGGTGGCGAGAGCACGGGCGTTGTGCCCGATCCGTTTTGCGGGGATGGCACTTTGGATACGGGCGAGGAGTGCGACGAGGGGGAAGCCAATGATAATATTGGCTCATGCACGGTTGCCTGCCTGTTGCCCGTATGTGGTGATGGCTACATCCAGGGGGATGAAATTTGTGATGATGGCAATGACATCAACGAGGATTCATGCCTAGCGACCTGTGTAGTCAATGAATGTGGTGATGGATACGTCGGCCCCGGCGAGGCCTGTGATGCGCCAGAGGACCCGGAGTGCACGGATGCCTGTGCCCTTGCTAGCTGCGGAGATGGTATTGTCCAGCCGAATGAGAGCTGCGACGACGGCAACCAAGAGGACGGCGATGCGTGTCTTAATACCTGCATCGAAGCGAGCTGCGGCGACGCCATCGTCTACGAGGGAGTCGAACTCTGCGACGACGGAAACGCCGACGAAACGGACGAATGTACCAGTCTCTGCATGGCTGCTGCCTGCGACGACGGTATTCAAAGCGGTGACGAAAGCGACGTCGACTGCGGAGGTGCCTGCGCGGCCTGTGACGACGGCCTCGCCTGTAATGATGCGAGTGATTGCAGCTCGTATGTCTGTGACGCCGGCGTATGCACCGTCGGAGCGAGCTGCCTCGCGATCAAAACCCTGAGCCCCGATGCACCCACCGGCCTCTACACGATAGACATCGACGGTTATGGGGCGGAGGCTGTCTGAGGTGGGTGTAGCGGGCGTTGTAGAGGGTTTTTGAGACTCCGAACCAGAATCGATCCACGATCGAACCAAATTTTGGGAGATCACTCCCGCTCGCGGGTCCCTGGTTGCCAGGCTGCGTGGGCTCGGCGGGGCGGCTTCCGGTCCGGGGCAGGGCC
>CAYYUP010000085.1:0-4301 GCA_964474905.1 uncultured Nannocystis sp.
ACCTGCGGTGCCTGGTCGATGCCGATCTCGAGGTAGATGCGGCCACCTGCGGCGAGTAGGCCCGCGGTGGCGACGTGGTCGAGCAAGCGGCGGATGAGATCGAGACCGTCGGCGCCGCCGTCCAGAGCGAGCATCGGCTCGAACTTGCGGACCTCTGGTTGCAGGCCCTCAAGGTCGGCACTCGGGATGTAGGGCAGGTTTGCGGCGATCGCATGGAAGCCGCCCGGTGGCGGTGGCAGGCTTTCCAAGAGATCGCTGTGGCGGAGATGGATGTCGAGTGCGCAGCGCTTGATGTTGGCGGACGCGACCTCCAGGGCCTCCTTCGATCGGTCGACGGCGAACACGGATACGTCCGGCCGGGAGCGCTTGATCGCCAAAGCGATCGCCCCGGAGCCGGTACCGACATCGACGACGTAGATCGGCTCGGAGTTGTCGGAGTTGTCGGAGCTGTTGGAGCTGTCGGAAGAAACAACCTGTGCCGGGTGTTCAGGGGGTTGCTCGGCCAGGGGGGGGGCTGCGGCGGCTTCGATGCGCATGCTGATCGCCGCGTCGAGTTCGACGGCGCTCGGCGGGTCCTCGAAGTGGGCGAGCTTGGGCGCTCGGGGCAGCTCTTCGAGTAACCAGTCGACGAGGTGTTCGGTCTCTGGTCGCGGGATGAGCACGCGGCGGTCGACCGCGAGGTCGAGGTCGAGGGCGTGAAACCCTCGGCTGCCGCGGATGTAGGCGACGGGTTCGCGGGAGAGACGGCGGCGGACCAGATCGCGAAAGGGGCCGCGTTCACGCTCATCGAGAGCACGCGAATGTTGCACGTAGAGGTCGAGGCGTTTGCAGTCGAGGGCGAGGGCGAGCAGGTGTTCCGCATCGACGCGGGCATCGTCGATGCCCGCCTTGGTAAAGCGCTCTGTGGTCCAACGCAGGAGGTCGCCGACGGTCCACGCTTGGTCGCGCGCGGGCTGCTTTGGCGTGGGAGTTTGAGGGCCGTGGCGGGGGTCGGACTGCACGGGCAGAGCTTGCTGCAAAATCGCCTGCTGGGGAAGCGCTCGATCAGTCTTCGGGTGCGCCGCTTCGAGGCAGCCCTCGGTCGAGGCACTTGTTTTTCATCGTCGCGAGCGCAGTCCTCGCTGGCGAACAACACAGATCCTGGGCAGCTCAGCAGACGTAGGGTCTTGGCAAGCGTTTGTGGAGGGCTCGTCGAGGGATCATCGAGGCGCGTTGGTACTCGCGATCGATTTGCTCATGGTTGTTACCGACGTGATGCCGAAGGCTCGCCTGCGCAGCCACGATGTGGAGGTCGGGCCATCGATGAAACCGCAGCGGTGATAGAGACGACGGGCGCTGTGATTGTCGCTGACGACGTCGAGACGGAGTGTGCCGAGCCCGTGGTTGGAGGCGAAGCGCTCGAGTTCGCCGAGCAGTGATTCGCCGATGCCGCGGCCGCGGGCGTTGGCGAGTACCGCGATGCCGTCGATGATCAGCTCGCCATGACCTGCTTGGTGGTCGAGGAGTCCGCCGACGGCGATTCTTCGCAGGCCGTCGAGGATCCCGAATGTGCGGAGCAAGGGTCCCGCCTTGAGGGCGACAAAGTGGCGCCCTCCGTGCTGCATGCCGCAGATCCCGACGAGCTCTCGCCCGCGGGTTGCCGCCAGAGCACACCTCAGATCGAGGGCTTCACCGAGCAGCGGCAACGCCCTGTCGGCGTCGCCGAGCACCGGCGCGAGAAGCCCGCGAAATGCGTCGTAGTAGAGCACTGCGGCGGCCTGCCGGTGGTGTTCGTGGATTCCGATGCGGAGCTCGATGGCAGAACTCATCGAGGGTCTCCGGGATCTTCGAGTTCGTCCATGCCGAGCGTTGTGGGCTCGCCATCTGTATCCGATCGAGGCCCCTTTTCGGCGACGCTCAGGACCCACGCTGCGAGGTCGAGGGCACCGGCCGGTGGCAGGTCGCGACGCTCCACCGCGAGCGCACGGGCTAGCTGAGCTGCGCTCGCGTAGCGGTCGTCAGGCTCACGCGCAAGGCAACGGCGGAGCAGAGCGATGACCCCCGGCGAGAGCCCGCGAAAGTCGTGGTCCGCAGGCAGCTCCGCCCGTCGAATCGCCTCCATCGCCGCCAGTGGACCGTCGGCCGTAGGCCCATGCTCGGCACGATTTGGACGATTTGGACGAACAATGCGATCGAAGGGACGTCGTCCCAGCAAGAGTTCGTGCAGCGTGACGCCGAGCGCGAAGATGTCGGCGCTGCCGCTCAGCGGGTCGCCGACGATCTGCTCTGGTGCCATATAGGCGTACTTGCCCTTGTGCAGCCGTCCCCAGGTGCGATCGGCGGCAGCGGTCGCCTTGGCGATGCCGAAGTCGGAGAGCTTGACCGCGCCGCTTCGCGAGAGCAGCACATTGCCGGGGCTCACGTCGCGGTGCACGAGGCCGAGGCCGAGGCCCCTCGCGTCGGTCAGCGAGTGCACGTAGGCGAGCGCTGCCGCGAGTTCCTCACCGATGTAGAGGGCGAGGCGCTGTGGCAGTGCGCGGCGGCGCAGCAGCGAGCGCAGATCGCCGCCGTCGACGTAGTCCATGCAGACAAAATAGACGCCGTCGGCGAGGCCTAGATCGTGCACCGCGACCAGCCCCGGATGATCAAAACGGGCGCCTAGGCGGGCCTCGGCGATCAGCAGTCGTTCGAGATCTGCGCGGCCGCGTTGCTCGGCGCGCAGCACTTTGATCGCGACGTCTTTCTCCCAGCCGCTGGCACCGAAGCGGCGCGCGAGGTGGACCTCGGCCATTCCGCCTGCGCCGAGGCGACGGACGATCCGGTAGGGGCCGAGTTGGCGCAGCTGCGCGACATCGCCTGCGGTCATCGTGCACAGCATAGCGCTCTCGTTGCGCGGGCAAGCGGGGATGCCGGCTTGCGTTACATTGGCGGTATCGAAGGACCTTCGACGATAGCGACGATAGCGACGATCGCCTCGGAGCACCCCGAGCATCCGGCGGCGAAGGGTCGTCCGGGCCGGGTGCAGATCGTTGTCATCGACGGCCCCGACATGGGGAGCGCGGTCACGCTTGGGGACTCGTCGGTGCTCGTAGGCAGCGACCCCAACTGTGATCTTGTGCTCCGGGATCCTCGGGTCTCGCGTCGCCACCTCGAGGTGCAGGTCGCAGCTGAGGGTCGGTTTGTGCTGATCGATCTCGGCTCAAAAAACGGCACGCTTTTTCAGGGGGTGAGGATCGAGCGGGCGAGCGTTGGGGCCGGTGCAACTCTTCGCTTGGGTACGACCTATCTCCGGATCCAGCCGGCGCCCTGTGGCCTCGCGTTGCCGCCGAGCGAGCGCCGTCGACTCGGCGATCTCGTCGGCGAGAGCCTGGCGATGCGCGAGCTCTTTGCGGTGCTCGAGCGGGCGGCCGAGAGCGACGTGACGGTGCTCCTGGAGGGCGAGACAGGTACCGGCAAAGAACTCTCGGCGCAGGCGATTCACGAGCACGGTCGGCGTCGGAGCGGTCCCTTTGTCGCTCTCGACTGCGGTGCGTTGCCCGAGGGCCTCGTTGAGAGCGAACTTTTTGGTCATGTGCGCGGTGCTTTTACAGGCGCGATGGCGGCGCGTAAGGGCGCCTTTGTCCGGGCATCCGGCGGTACGTTGCTCCTCGACGAACTCGACTCATTGCCGCTACACCTGCAATCTCGTCTGCTGCGCGCCCTCGAGTCGGGCCGTGTGCGCCCTGTTGGCGGTGATGCGGAGGTCGAGATCGACGTACGAGTGATCGCTGCGTCGCAGGCCAATCTGTCGCTAGCGGTTGCCCGTGGCGAGTTTCGCCCGGATCTGTATTACCGCCTATCGGTGCTCAAAATCGTCTTGCCGCCGCTACGGGAACGCCGCGAAGACCTCGCATTGACGACCCAACACTTGCTCGTGCATCGAGGTTTTTTTGGGTGTGCGTCTGCGGCAGTGGGTGCGGTGCAGGGGCCAAATCTCGAGCGGCTGATCGCCTACGATTGGCCGGGCAACGTTCGCCAGCTCCGCAACGTACTCGACCGTGCGCTCGCCCTTTCGCCGGGTGCCGAGGGCTTTGAATCGCTGCGTATCTTGCTGCCCGGTGACCCCGTCGAGTCCGTTGGCGGGGAACTCTCTGTGCGTCACGACCTGCCCTTTGCAGAGGCCAAAAAGCTGGTGATCGACGCATTTGAGGCACGCTACCTCGCTCAGTTGATCCTCAGCGCGGAGGGCAATATTTCGGCCGCGGCGCGCAGCGCTGGTGTCGATCGCAAGCACCTGCGCACGCTCCTGCGAAAGCACGGGCTCTTGCCCGGCTCAGCCTGAT
>CAYYUP010000085.1:4401-21668 GCA_964474905.1 uncultured Nannocystis sp.
GTTGGAGCGGCGGTCGCGGCACCTGTGGGAGCCTCGCAGGAGCGGTGTAGAGCGATCTGCGTGGCTGGGGTGCGCACACCCCGGGTCTGGCCTGATGTGTGTCCGGGTTGGGTATCGATACCCCAGGTGTCGCAGTGATCGCAGGGCCTTATCGCTGGCCCGCCGTTCGCAGCTTAAGGGGTGCAGAGGAAGAGGAAATGGACATGACCTACGTAGTACACGCATCCGCGACGACGATGACCGGCCGACGAAAGCGCAACGAGGACGCTTACTGTTTTGATCCCGATTTGGGTATTTTTGTAGTGCTCGACGGGATGGGCGGATATGCCGGCGGCATGATCGCGAGTTCGCTCGCCGCGGAGACGATCGCGGACTTCTATCTCGGGCTTGCCGACGATCCCGAGGGCACCTGGCCCTACGCCCTCGACGGCGCCAAGAGCCGGGCATCAAATCGCGTCGATGCGGCGATTCGACTCGCCAATCGGAGGATTCGAGAACGCCGGCAGGGTTCGCCTGATGACGAGCATGCGGTCGATCTAAATGCCCACAGTGCGATCAGCAATATGGGGGCGACCGTGGCGATGCTCTCGCTCGGCGCTCATGGGGCGGTACTCGGCCATCTCGGTGACAGTCGCATCTATCGTCTTCGTGGGCGCGACAGCCAGACGCCGAAAATTGCGCAGCTCACCTGTGATCATTCGCTTTACGAGGAGCTGCGCAAGGGGGGCGTCGATGTGCCACCGCTTCGGGACTTTGTGCACAACAATATCATCACCCGGGCGCTCGGCCCCGTCGAGGATGAGCGCCCCGAACTCGGCCATGTCGACCTTCGGCCGGGTGATCGCTTTTTGCTCTGTACCGATGGTCTCACGGGCTCTTTAGAGGCCGAGCAGATCGCCGAAATACTCGCGAAGGAGCCCTTGGAGCGGGTGAGTGCGGCCCTTGTGGAGGTGGCCTTTGCCGCCGGCTCACGGGACAATATCACCGCGCTCGTCGTCGACGTCGAGCGGTCGCTGGAGTCGTCGGGGCCGTCGTGAGAGTGCGAGCCGGTCGGACTAAGCCAAGGCGAAGGTGCAGACTCAGAAGCGGGCGCTGACGATCGTAAAGCCGCTTCGTTCGCGCTCGGTAGTCGTTGCGCCCAGCTCCTGCAGGAGGCCGAGCAATCGCCCGGAGCGGTTGACGACAAAGAGGGCGACGCCGCCGGCGAGAAGCGGGGGCAGGGGCGTGAGCAAGGTACGGAGCTCATGCTCACCGGCGTGAGTCGGCGGGTTGATGAGGGCGAGTTCAAATCGTGTCAGGTTCTGCCCGGCGAGCCCATCCGCGGCGATCACTCGCAGGCGTGGCTGCTTGCCGAGCAGGCCGCGTTTGTCGGCGTTCTGGCGCAGGCACGCGGTGGCTAGCAGGTTGCTCTCGACCGCGGTGATGGTGGCGGTGGGCCAGCGCTGCGCCGCCCAGAGACCGAGCGGGCCGATGCCGGCGCAGAGATCGAGTACACGATCGGGGGGCTCGATCTCTCCTGTCTTTGAGAGCCGATCGCACTCGTTGATCAGCGCTTGTGTGCCGCGGTCGAGGTGCTTTCGGGAGAATACTCCAGGGGTCGCGCTAAGCGGCGGAGTGCCGAGCAGGGGGTGGTCGATCGAGTGGCGAACACTGAGGAGTTGATGGGCCCTGTCGCGATCGACAGTGTCCTGACAAATACCCGAATAGAGGGCGTAGCCGCGGTCGCGGTCGAGGATCTCCAGGTTGCCGAGGAGATCGCGGATCGCGGCCCCAAGCGTTGCGCCGCCCTTGTTCTTGCGAACAGCGCAGAGCAGACGCCCGCCGGGCTTGAGGAGGAGCGCGGCCCGGGCGATGCAGGCGAACGAAAAGTCCTTGCCGAGGTGAGCGCGGGGCCAGACGACGGCGGCCTTGAAACGGGTCTCGAGCCCGTTGTCGTCGAGTGCAAACGAGAAGGGCAGGCATCGCTCGCCGGCAACTGCGCGCTCGCGGAGATCTGTGATCAACCGGGTCGCGCCGGTGCCTAGGCCCGGCAACGACCCGCTGCAGACCAGCACGATCTCGCTGGCCTGCTCGTTGGCGACGGCACCTGCGAGCAGGCGGATCCCGGGGTCATCTGGGTTGAGTCCTTCGCGGGCCACAGGGCTTGATAGCTGAGAACGCGGCCCTTATGCGAAGGAAGTTGCGGTCGTGAGCCCTAGCTCAAGCGACGCCGGCGACGGAGTGCGAGGCCGCTGAGGCCCATGGCGAGCAGCCAGGGTGCCGGGCTTTGGTCGCCGCTGGTGCAGCCGCATCCGCCGTCACCGGGGCCGCCGGCGGTGTCCATTCCGGCGGTCGCGCTGTCGCTGGTACTGCCGTCGGAGGCAGAGGCAGAGGCAGAAGCAGAGGCGGATGCAGAGGCGGATGCAGAGTCGACGCCGCCAGAGCCGGAGCCGCTGTCGCTGGTGCCGGTACCGTCGGTGCTGTCGGTGCCGTCGGTGCCGTCGGTGCCGTCGGTACCGGAGCCGGTGGTGCCGTCAGTACCGGTCGAGCTATCCGAGTCCGATCCGCCGGTCGGGTTGTCGCCCTCGCAGGCGTCACCGATGCCGTTTTCGTCGGCATCGAGCTGGTCGGTGTTCGGGGTGTCGACGCAGTTATCGTCATTGTCGAAGACGTCGTCGCCATCGCCATCGCGGCGTAGCATCGCGTCGGGGGCGCTCAGCGGGATCTCGATGTCGTTACCGAGATCCGCATTGGCCGTGTTTTTCATCGGTGTCTCGTCGTCGATCTCACCGATCACAACAGTGAAGGTGAGTTCGCAGGTCGCGTCGACCGCGATGATGATGTCCGAGACCTCGAAGGTGCCCTCCTTATCATCGACCAGCGTGCCGCCGCAGAGCTCTCCTGGGGCCCAGGATTTTGCCTCTGCCGGGACCACGTCGGTGACGGTCACGTTTGCCGGAGCGTTGCCGGAGTTCATCAGGGTGATCGTGTAGGTCACGGTGTCGCCGGGCGTCGGTTCGCCGTTGTTGTCGGCGTCGTCGCTGAGCGCCCAATCTTTGCCGGAGCCGGGCTGCAGGGCTGGCTCAAAGACGTCGACGCCGATGATGTTGACGGCGATCCAGTACTTGTCAAAGTCGGCGCTGTAGGTGACGTCGATCGAGTTGTCGCCGGGGGTCAGTGCGGGCGAGATCGAGAGGCTATCAACGTCGACGCCGATGACCTTCTCGAGCGGCGGATTTGCCGTGTTGATCGTCTGATTAAAGGGATTGTTGGGCGGGTTGATGGCGTCGGTCGGCGTGTGCTTTTTGCCGCCCGGTTGGCCGGCGACCTCGACGTTTTCATCCTTGTTGCCGTTGATGTCGCCCTCGAGCACGTACCAGGCGAGCTCGCCCTGCGGCGGGTTGTCGACTTCGATGCCCTCGAGCGTCACCGTTGCCTTTGGGTTCATGCTCTTGACCATCGTCGTCAGACCGTCGTAGATGCCGATACGCCGGGGATCCGCGCTCTCGGACTCGTAGACCATCACCAGGGCGAAGGAAGCATTGTGGGTGTCGCCGTTGTCGAGCAAGGCATCTAAACCGTCGACGGAGTACTGCCCGTCGATGTCGACGATCATGTCGGTGACCTCGGCGAAGCAGACCTGCATGTCGTAGCTCATTGCGCCGATCGAGCAGAAGCAACCGTCGGCGATGACAGCCTCGGGATCCTGACCCGGCGCCGCGAAGTCGACCTCATTGTCGAGCTTGTTCTCGTTCTCACACATCGAGGGCTCGATGGTGCCGGCCCAGTAGAGCTTTGCCGAGAGGAGAGTTGCGTCCTCTGGAAGGTCGCCGATCTCGGCCATTGCCGGTTGAGCGGGCGCGTCGACCTTGTTGTTGTTATCGGTGTCGGCGGCCATCGTCGCCCCGGTGATCACAAAGTCGATGTTGCCCGAGAAGGTATCGCGGAGCTTGATCGTCTCGTCGGCCCCGGCGAGGGTCGGAGCGAAGGCGAAGGCGCCTGCGAGGGCTCCTGTGAGTGAAAAATGGATGGGCCTGCTCCACAGCGATCGCGTAGTCGTACTCATAGGGTCGTTCTCCAGGGGGCGGAGGATAACGGAGACGAGGTTCGTTATCGGACAGTATATGTAAATTGTGACGACAAATAGCGGCTCGATAGGCTCGGCAAATCACAATACGAGCGGCGAAGGACCCACTGGTTTGGGGCCGCGCATATGTCGCGACGGCGCCCGAGAGCGGCAAAGCGTCCTAGGGTTTGGGGTCGCGCAGATGTCGTGAACGCCGGAATAGACCGGCGAGGGCCGAGCTCGGGGAGCTGCTCTGCTTGACCAGGATTTTTGGGTCCTGGCCGTGCGGAGGGGCCTCTTCGTCGTCTTTTGGCTCGTCGCTCGGGCCCTCGACAGAGGGCATGGGCTCGGTGCCGGCGTTGTCCTTGGCTGCCGCGGATCCTGGGTCGCCCTCGGGCTCTGCCTGGGCCTGCACCCACGGAGGATCCGGTTCGGGCTCCAGCGGGTCGAGTCCTGGGAAGGCCTTGATGAACACGTCGTGCTTCGAGTAGGGGATCTCGATGCCGGCATGGGCGAGGGCCTTGTAGATCCTAAAATTGATCGCGGAGACGACGTTCTCGCGAAGCGCCGGATCCTCGACCCAGCAGAGCACATCAAAGTCGAGGCCGGAGGCGCCAAAGGCCTGGAAGAAGACGATCGGGGTCGGGTCTTCGCAGACCGAGGGCACGCCGATCGGGGTTTTTAGCAGGATCTCGCGAACCCTGTCGACGTCGGAACCGTAGGCGACGGAGATCGGGATCGCGACGCGCTCTTTGGAGTGCGGGCCGCCGGTCTCGTTGACGATCTTGCCGTTGCCGATCACCGAGTTGGGGATGTTGATCTCGATGTCGTCGCGGGTCAGGATCCGCGTCGAGCGGATGCCTATGTGGGTGACCCTGCCGCGGAGTTCATCGAGCTGAATGAAGTCGCCGAGCTTGTAGGGCGCGTCGGCGATGATGAAGATGCCGGCGAAAAAGTTGGCGAGGGAGTCCTTCGCCGCGAAGCCGACCGCGATACCGACGATGCCGGCGGAGGCCAGCCAGGCGGTGATGTCGGTCTTCCAGGCGAGCATCGCCATGTAGACCGAGGAGCCAAAGAGCAGCAGCTTTAGGAGGATGACAAAGAAGGGCAGAGTGCGCCCTTGGACCACCGACGTCGGCCTGGCGTGGTAGCTCATCGCCTGCAAGACCGCGGTGCCGATGCGGATGAGTGCATTGGTCCAGACGATAATCGCGATGGTCTTGAGCGTGGCCGTGACGATCGCCACGACCTTGACGTTGAGCCCGAGCAGGGACACCGAGTAGGCGATACCGCCGAGGATAATGCTGTAGAAGATCGGCCGTTCGAGGGCCGCGACGACGATGTCGTCGAGGTTGGTCGCGGTGCGCCCGGCGAGCTTGGCGAGTACACGCACGAGCAAGCGCTGAAGCAGATAGGCGCCGGCGATCGAGAGCGTCAGCGCGAGGAGAGCCTGGACAAAGCGGTGATCTAGCAGATCGTTGAAGACTTCGAACATGGCGGAAGGTCTAGATCCCAGGGCTCAGCTTAGAGCCTTGGAGGCCTGTCGGGCGAGGTGGAGGATAGCGCATCCCAGAACTCCCGCGGGGTCAGCTCGGCGCGTCGAGCTGGGCGATTCGGCCCGCTCGATCGAGGCGGATCGTCGTCGTTTGCATCGTCTGCGACGACTATTAGTACTGCGAGGTTGTCTCAGCGGGCGACGGCTGCGATCCCGTGGGCCGCGATCCCTTGAGGGTGGAGGAGAGTGCATCGGAGATTTGGCGCGGGCTCACCTCGGCGGCTTCGATATGGGCGATGCGCCCCGCTCGATCGAGGATGATCACGGTGGGCACGGCGGCGGCCTGGAGCTGCGCCGCGAGTGCGCCCTGGGGATCCCAGCCGAGTTCAAAGCCGCGGCTGCGGAGCTCGGGCTCGACGGTGATGGCCTCGCGCCGGCTGTCCATCGCGACCAGGACGATGGCGAGTTCTGCAGGTCCGTGTTCGCGCAAAAGATCGTTGTAGAAGCCGTAGCGTGCGGCCCAGCTCTTGGTCCAGGTGGCGCTTAGCTCGATGATGACGACCCTACCTGAGAAATCGCGAAGGTCCAGGCTGTCGCCGCCGATCCGCGGGATCGTCAGCGCCAGCACTTCGCCGGTCTCGCGGTTGGTCGGTTGGTGCTCTGGATCAGGGAGGGGCGTGCCGATCTCGTTGTCGTTCGCGGTGGGCTCTTCGACGGGGGCATGCGGCGGCTCCTGTGGTTTTGCCGGGCAGCCCGCGATCGTCAGCGTGTACAGCATCATGGTCGTCCAGGAGAACTCGGCGCAGGTCTTGGCGGGCCGATTCTTCATGCGCTTTGGACCACCTGGATCATGTGTTTTGCGAGGTCGGGATCGGTGTGTTTAGAGATCCCGTGGCCGAGGTTAAAAATATGAGCCTTTGCCCGCCGGCCGGCGTCGACGATCTCCCGGGAGCGGCGTTCGATGAGGCTTTTGTTCGCGAGTAGCAGGGTAGGGTCGAGGTTGCCCTGGACCACTCGATCGCAGCCGACGACGTCGATCGCGGCGTCCAAGCCGATGCTCCAGTCGATGCCGAGCACATCCGCGGGGATCGTCGCGACGTCGGCGAGCAGGTTGGTATTGCCGCGGGCGAAGAGGATGACCGGGACGCCTGCAGATTGCACCTCGGTGACCAGGCGATGCAGGTGGGGCAGGACGTGCTCGCGGTAGTCTCTGGGGGCGAGGGCTCCGGCCCATGAGTCGAAGATCTGCAGCGCATCGGCGCCTGCATTGACCTGCTCTTTGAGATAGGTGATCAGGAGATCCGTCATCTTCTCCATCAGCCCGTGAAAGAGCACTGGCTCCCGGAAGAGCAGCCCCTTGACGTGCTCAAAGGTCCGCGAGCCGCCGCCTTCGATCAGGTACGAGAGGGTGGTAAAGGGAGCGCCGCAAAAACCGATCAGCGGTACTCGATCGGCGAGCGCCGACTTGCAGGCGCGGACGGCAGCGTAGACGTAGGCGACATGCTCGCGTGGATCTCCCCAGCGCAGGCGAGCGATGTCCGCGGCATTGCGCACCGGTTGTTCGATTCGCGGCGCAGGGTCGAAGATGACATCGACGCCGAGAGCATCGAAGACCACGAGGATGTCTGAGAAGAGGATCGCTGCGTCGACGCCGAGCCGATCGACGGGCTGGAGCGTGACCTCGGCGCAGAGTTCGGGTGTGCGGCAGAGTTCGGTGAACGAGACCTTGGCCCGGATCGCCCGGTACTCCGGGAGATAGCGGCCGGCCTGGCGCATCATCCACACCGGCGTATGCGTGCCACGCACACCGCGGCATGCTTGGAGGAAGCTGTCGTTTTGCAGGGCCATCGCGGCGACTATACCCGCCTGCCAAATTTGCGGGATTTCGGGATTTCGAGATTGCGGGATTGCGGGTGCTCAGCTGCACGGGCCTTCGCGCTCCGCTCCCGCTGGGGCCTCGGGCTGCCCGTGCGGATCCGGCTCTGGTACCCTCGCGGCGATGGCTGAACGTCCCTTCATCCCCGTCAACATCGCTGTGCTCACGGTCTCCGATACGCGGACTCTCGCCACCGATCGATCCGGGCAAGTCCTTGCCTCTCGTCTGGGCGAGGCTGGCCATCGGATCGTTGCGAGACAGATCATCACGGATGACTTGATCCAGCTCCGCGAGCAGCTCCGCCGGTTTATCGAAGATCCCGAAATCGAGGTGGTGATCACCACAGGTGGAACCGGAGTCACGCCCCGCGATGTCACGCCCGAGGCACTTGCACCCCTCATCACCAAGGCGATCCCCGGGTTCGGCGAACTCTTTCGTTGGCTCTCGTACGAGGAGATCGGGACCTCGACAATCCAGAGCCGGGCCGAGGCCGCGCTCTGTGATGAGACCTATGTCTTTCTCCTGCCGGGATCACCGGGGGCAGTGCGCACGGCCCTCGATCGCATCCTCCTCCAGCAGCTCGACAATCGCCATCGGCCCTGCAATTTTGTCGAACTCCTGCCGCGGATTCGCGGTCTCGCGCCCGGCTAACGAAGAGACCTATCTATATAAATAGGTAGTTGCCGAGAGGACCTAAGACTAAAATCCGTCGCCGGAGACCGCGACGATAACGTCGATCTCGCGAAGAATTGGCTCGTCGTCGTAGGGATCGAGTTCGATCCAGATGTGGCCAGGCTTGCCGTCGAGCTCTTTGGGATCAGAAATCTCGTCGGGCACGATCACAGCGATGTAGAGGAACTCGTTGATGTCGCTTGAGCCGCTCAGTGGTCTGAAGGAGAGCGGGTAGTTGTAGATCCGAGCAAAATGCCCGGCGAAGCCGATGTTGTAGCCCTCGATGTCCATCCAGATGTCGGCCTTCGGCATCTTGGGATCGGTGAAGTTCGTCGGGTCGTCGGCGATGACAAAGTTGGCGCCGCGCAGGCCGATCGGGAACATCATGAGACCTTGGCCGCCGAGCACGAGTTCGAGCGAGTCTCCGGAGGCGAGCGGTGCCCAGGCCGGGTCGGCGAAGGGATCGTCAGGATCGAAGATCGCCTGACCGATCTCAAAAATGGCGTCGTTGAGCTCGCTCGGAGTCTCGCAGATCTTGTTGCTGGGGTAGTCGAGCTCAGCCTTGCCGAGCCCCGCCGCGCACTCCTCGACGCACTTGGCCTGAGCTGTGATGGGGTCGCGCCAACAGCTGCCCTCGTTGCCCAGGCGGAGATCGAGGTCGCTGGCGCTCGCCGGGTCGACTTCGGTGATGCAGGCGACATAAAGGGTACACAGCTTGTTGGCCTCTCCGCTTGTGTTGCCGGTGTCCCCGTCTGCGTCGCCTTCATCGCCGGTCCCCGGGCAGGCTAGGAGCGGCACTGTGAGCGCGAGCGCGAGCGGGCGGATGCGGACGCGGGACTTCATCAGCTCATGGTGATTCAGATGGCATGGGGGGGCAATAGGCGAAGGAGGCCCGGGGGCGGGGCGTTGAGGGGCGGGATTGGTCGGCGAAGTCGGCTAAGATGACAGCGTGAGCTGGCGTGCACGCAGTAGGGGGGTGAGTGAGCATCATTGCCGGACGGTGATGCCCGCCCTCGCGGCGCTTGCAGGTCTTATCTCGCTCGCGCTCACCGGCTGCTTTCGCGGGGATTTTCTCGAACTCAGCTGCGATCGCCAGGGTCTCTGCGGCGGTACCGATACCGACAGTGGTTCGGGTACCGGCGGCGGATCCGTGACGACGACGATGATGACGAGCGACTCGGGCACCTCGGGCACCTCGGGCAGCTCGACTAGCTCCGGCTCGACGGGCGGCATACCCTCGTCGCTCGACGCCTTTCGTCTGTCAAAGATCGTGCTCGTCGATCCCCACGTCTATCTCGATACGCGCGGCTGCGACGATCGCACGGATCTCCTGAATTACACGATCGCCGAGGAGTTCAAGGAGGGCGGCATGGTCAACCTGATGTTGCTCTTTGATCCGGCAGATCCCGGGATCAAGAGTTCGTCTGCGGCCTTTACTGATGCCGAATGCAGCTTTGGTCCCGACGGTGTCACCTGTTGGCAAAAAGACGCGGCGGTATTGGTCGCGAGCAGTGCTCTGAATTCCGTTGATGTGGCTTGCGACGTCACCCGAGAGGGCACGATGAACCCGCTCTACGCGAGCATGCCTCCAAACATCGCACCGCCGCCCTGTTTCAAGAGTCCGACCGACACGGTGATCCTGCCGTCATTGGCCGAGGGCTTGCCACCGCTGGTGCTCTACGATGCGCAAATCTCAGCTTCGTACAAGGGCAGCGGGCCGGTCGTCGGCCTCACCAATGGGCTTATCACTGGCTTCATCCCCGAGAAGAGCGCTCGCGAGATCGAGGGGGTGATCGGCGGGTTTCCATTCACTCTCTGGGGAGCGATTGGCGGCGGCGATGGCTGCCAGGCCGATGTCAATAACCCGATCGATGATACAGATCTAAGCCCGAACCCGAGGGACAATGAGCGGGGCATCCAGATCTACCTCAACTTCGAAGGAGAGAGGGTCGAGTGGCTCGAATAAACACGCCTATCAGGGCTCTGATGCTCTTGCTGATGGCCGCAGGTGCCTGTTTTAACCCCGGAGATCCGCAGAGCAGCAGCCAAGGTGTGGCGGCGACGACGGGCATGAGTTCGGCGACGAGTTCTGACACGAACTCTTCGACGACCGGGGAGATGACGACGACGGGGACAACGACGGGGGAGACGAGCAGCGGCGGCATGACCAGCGCAGGTGAGGGGGAGCCGCACGCGTTTCGGATCACGCAGCTCGATATCATCGATCCCCATACTTTCCACGCCCTCGTCAAAGATGGGCCCTGCGCCGACGTCACTCCGCTGTTGAACAGCTGGCTAAATGGCGAAATCGATGACGGTGATTTTCACCAGGTGGTTGTCCTGTTGCCATCGACGGTGGTCGATGGTGCCGAGACGCCCGTGATGCTGACCAACGCGCAGTGCAACGAGGGGCTCGATACCTGTAGTCAGCTCAGCCAGGCGGGCGACTTGCCTGTTCAGAGCAAGGCCACCAATGCTGCGAAATCTGGGGTTTGTTCGGTTTTGGTCAACGGCACCCGGAACCCGCTCTACACCGAGAGTGGGACGCCCAACGTGTCCAACTGGCCGTGTTTTACGAGCGCCGATTCGGTGGGTTCGTTGCGTATCGCGACCGATGACAACCTGCCGGCGATCGTACTCAAGAATGTCCGCATCGCCGCCGCCTACGTACCCGGTCCGATCGAGCCAGAGGCGGGGCAGTTGGTCGAAGGTACGATTCGCGGTTATGTCACGCAGAGTGCCGCGAAGAAGGTCACGGGGGTGATCAGCGACACCAAGGTGGTCTTCAGCCTGTGGGGGGCGATCGCCGGTGGTGATGCCTGCCAGGAGGATCCTGAGGAGACCATCGACGATACCGATCCAAACCCCGATCCCGACGATAACGAGCCCGGAGTTTGGTTCTACCTCAATTTTGAGGCGACTCGGGTTCAGTGGCTCTGAAGCCGCGCAGTTCTGCATCCAGCGTGTTCGAGGGGGGTCCGTGGAAGGGGTCTTCTAGGCGAGGGGTCGTGTCGCTAGACTGCGCCTATGGTCCGCGTTGACGCCCTTGCGATTCGCCCGATTCCAGCGCCTCTTGACGGTCGAGAGCTGCGGCCGCCTGGTTCGAAGAGCCTGACCAACCGTGCGTTGCTCCTCGCCGGGCTTGCTCGCGGGCGTTCGACGCTGCGCGGCTGCCTGGAGTCCGAGGATACCCAGCTGATGCGAGCAGCGCTCGCCCGCCTGGGGGTGCAATCCGCGGCGACTGAGAGCGGGCGTTGTCTCGAGATCGAAGGCGCCGGTGGACCCTTCGCGGCCGTCGACGAGCCGACGCGGGCGATCGATGTCGGTACCGCCGGCACTGCCGCCCGTTTCCTTAGTGCAGCGCTCGCGGCCTCGCCCCTTGAGGTGCGGGTTGACGGTTCGCCGCGCATGCGGGAGCGGCCGATGGCGGTGCTTTTGGACACCCTGGAGGCGCAGGGAGCGACGCTTACCTACCACGGCATACGCGGCGCCCTGCCGGTGACCATTGCCGGTGCTGCTCGGGGTCTTATCGGCGGCGAAATCCGCTTGGCCCGGCCGCCGAGTTCGCAATTTATTTCGGCGTTGATCCTCGCGGCTCCGCTCGCCCAGGCGGCGACCTCGATCGTTCTCGACGGAGGCACACCCGCACGCCCCTATGTCGATATGACTCTTGAGACATTAAGGGTATTTGGTGGCCAGGGAGCTTGGGTCGCGGAGAACAGGATCGTCGTCGAACCGGGCGGACTCGTCGCTTGTGATTACGCGATCGAGCCCGACGCCTCCGCGGCCAGCTATTTTTTGGCTCTGGCGGCGATCTCTGGGGGAGCGGTGACGATTCCACAGCTCGGCAGCTCGAGCCTCCAGGGGGATGCGGGCTTTGCCGCGTTGCTCGGTCGTATGGGCGCGGTGGTTGAGCAGGGCCCGCGTACCACCCAGCTACAGGCGGGCGACGGCCTGCAGGGCATCGACGTCGATCTCCGTGACATGCCCGACATGACCCTCACGCTCGCGGTCGTCGCCCTCTACGCTCGCGGCGAGACCCGTATCCGCGGGGTCGAGATCCTCCGTCATCACGAGAGCGACAGACTGGCCGCCGGGGCCACGGAGCTGCGCAAGCTCGGCGCTAGTGTCCTCGAAGAGGAGGGCGGGCTGAGGATCACGCCACCTGTGGACGGCCCAAGGCGCGGCGTGACCATCGACACCTACCTCGATCACCGCATGGCCATGGCCTTCGCGCTCGCCGGTGATGTGGTGATCCGCGACCCCGGCTGTGTGCGCAAGACCTTCCCGAATTACTTCGAGGTTTTGGCAGGGCTGGGTATGGTCCGCCCGTGATTCCGATCTGCGCGGGCCAATTCATCGAGGTGACGATCGAGAGCCTCAGCAGCGGCGGCGAGGGCATCGCGCGCCACGGGGGCCTGCCGATTGTCGTCAGCGGTGCGTTTATCGGTGAGCGGGTGCGTATCGTCGTCGACCACGTCGGTAAGCAGCGCTCCTTCGCGACGCTCGTCCGCCCGGTAGAGGCACACGTAGAGCGCCGTACACCGCCCTGTACGCGTCATCCAGGGCGGGGGGGCGAGTGCAGCGGCTGCGCCTGGCAGGGTCTTGGGGAGTCGGCGCAGCGGCAGCACAAGCGGCGTCTTCTGGCGGCTGTGTACGGGCTTGAGGTCGACGCCATGAGGTCCTTGCCGGGTGCAGATATTGGCTATCGCTGGTCGAGCAAGCGTGTCGTTGGCGGCCGTCCGGGGGCGCTGGTTCTTGGCTCCTATGTGCGCGGTAGCCATGCGCTCGCCGACATGAGCGGTTGTCTGGTTGAGCATGCGACGATCCGTGCGGCGGCGGATGAACTCGTCGCTATCGCCGATGAACTCGAGATCGAACCCTACCTGCCAGGGGCCTCTTCGCCGGGCGACCTCCGCTACGTGTGGTTTAAGACCGACGGTTCGCGAGTGCTGCTGACGCTGATCACAGGCGGTCGGGAGAGCCGGGCGGCGACCCTGTTAGGTGAGCGTCTGCGCCTGCCTTGCGGCATCGCCTGGAGCGTGCAGGGCGACCCGGGCAACGCGATCCGCGGTCAGGATGCGGTGATGCTGCGGGGCACGGCGAGCCTCTCCGTTGCGCTCGCGGGCCGCCTGGTCGAGGTCGGGCCCCTGGGTTTTTTGCAGCCAAATCCGGCAGTCGCAGCGCTGGCCTATCGCGACCTCACTCGCGATCACGACGGCGCGGCGCGGCGCGGTGAACTCGCCCTCGATCTCTACGCTGGCGCTGGGGTTACGACCTCACTCCTGCGCCGGGATTACGCGCAGGTGGTACCGGTCGAGTCCTATCCGGAGAGCGCCCAAACTCTCGGTGTTAGGCCCCAAGATGTCGCTGAATTCCTCGCTAACTATAACTATCGAGGGTCGAGGCCGGATCTGGTGGTTGCGAATCCGCCGCGTTCTGGGCTCGGAGACGGGGTTTGCCGTCAGCTCTGTGAACTCGGTGCGGCCCGTCTCCAGGTGATGAGTTGCTCGCCGCGCAGCCTCGCTCGCGACCTCGCGGTGCTCGAAGATCGAGGCTACGAGCGGGTCGCATTGCGGGCGTACGACACCCTGCCGCAGACACCCCACGTCGAGCTCGTCGTCTGGCTTCGACGCTCGTCATGAGGGCTCAGCGAGCGCAGCAAATGCTCAAATATCGTGCGAATGCACACGAATTGTGCCCTTCTTGAGGATCCCATGAGGCCGATCACGGCGGCGCTGGCAGGGGGTTCGAGTGGTCGGCTTGTCGGTGGGTCGATGGCGAGCGAAGAGCGGCGACCGAGATCGCGATCGGCGGCTCGTCGCTGGGTGGCGGTGGCGCCCGCTGAAACGACCGGCGCCGCAGCTGCGGGCTCGTGGATCAATGCATGCTTGTGATCCAACAACCGTGCGTGAACCCACGAGCTGAGAGTGCCGCGAGCCAAGCGGTTGGCTGTTAGTTTTTCTGCTGGATATGGAGTCCAAAGACACCAACGATAACGACCTCGTCGTCGAGTTTGACACCGATCCCTCGCGCTATCGCCATTGGCGAGTCTCCTACGAAGGGACAATCGCCCACGTCGAGATGTGCGTCGATCCAGAGGGTGGCATCAAGCCGGGTTACGAGCTCAAGCTCAACAGCTACGACTTGGGGGTCGACATCGAACTCGCAGATGTCGTTCGGCGCATGCGCTTTGAACACCCCGAAGTGCGGGCTGTCATGGTCACCTCGGGGACCGACAATGTCTTCTGCGCTGGTGCCAACATTCATATGCTCGCCTCGTCGACGCACGGCTGGAAAGTGAACTTTTGCAAGTTCACCAACGAGACTCGCTGCGAGCTCGAGGACGCCGATGCCTACAGTCATCAGGTGTATCTATGCGGGGCCAACGGCACCTGCGCAGGTGGTGGCTACGAGCTCGCGCTCGCCTGTCGCGAGATTTATCTCCAAGACGACGGCTCGTCGGCGGTCAGCTTGCCCGAGGTGCCCCTGTTGGGGGTGCTCCCAGGGACAGGTGGACTGACGCGCTTGGTCGACAAGCGAAAAATCCGCCGCGACCGGGCCGATGTTTTCTCGACGACGGCCGAGGGCATTCGCGGAAAAAAAGCGGTCAAGTGGCGCCTGGTCGACGGCATTTTCCCGCGCTCGCGCTTTATGAAGGGTCTCCGGGGGCGTGCCGAAGAGGTCGCCGCGGAGGTCACAGGTTCGCTGGGTAGCGACGAGTCGCGGGTCGGCATCAGCCTGGGATCGGTCAAGCCCGAGACCGAGGACAACGTCCGTCGTTACCGCTATGTCGAACTCCGTTGGAAGGCCGCCTCGCGGACCGCGGAGCTGACGATTACAGGACCGAGCGCAGAGGACGTCGATCTCCTAAAAAAGGGAACTGCGGCGATGCACGGTGCGGGGGACCAGCTCTGGGCGCTTCGGGCCTTCCGCGAACTCGACGACGCGCTGCTCCACCTGCGCTTTAACCTTCGCGACATCGGCCTCTGTCTGGTTCGGGCAAAGGGCGACGCCGCGGCGTTGCTCGCCCACGACGAGGCGCTCTGGGCCCTGCGAGACTCGTGGCTGGGCAACGAGATCATCCGTCACATGGCCCGGGTGCTCCGTCGCTTTGACCTCTCGAGCCGCTCGTACTTCGCGCTTGGCGAGGCCGGCACGGCTTTTGTCGGCTGTCTCTTAGAGCTCGCGCTCGCCAGCGATCGTTTTTACTTGCTGGACGACCCGGAGCATCCGGTGCAGACCGGCCTGACGATCTTCAACGAGGGCGTGCTGCCGATGACCCACGGCATCAGCCGCCTGCGCGCGCACCTGCACGGTGAGCCCGAGCTGCTCGAGTCGCTGGCCGGCCGCCGAGGTTTGCTCGGGGCCGAAGAGTCTGACGACGCCGGTCTGGTCACCGTTCTCCTCGACGACATCGATTGGGAGGACGATATCCGGGTGGCGGTCGAGGAGCGGGCGAGCCTCTCGCCAGACGCCCTCACCGGCATGGAGGCGAATCTCCGCTTCCCCGGGGCCGAGAACGAAGACTCAAAGATCTTTGCCCGCCTCACGGCCTGGCAAAATTGGATTTTTATCCGCCCGAACGCGACCGGAAGCCACGGCGCGCTTTCCCTCTACGGCAAGCCGGAGCGCCCGAGCTTCGACTGGAAGCGTGTCTAGCGAGAGACAACCACCAAGGAGAACGCAATGCAGAGCACAACCGTCGATCTCAACGCCAAGATCCCGAACAACGTCGGCCTCGCCGACGATCCCAAGCTCCTGCGGGCTCTTGAGAAATGGCTCCCGCGCTACCTCGAGTGGTGGCACGATATGGGGCCGACGGACTTTGAGGACAAGCCGGTCTTTCTGCGCACAGCGATCTCGGTGAGCACCGATGGTTGGGCCCATTACGACCACGTGCGCATGCCGGATTACCGCTGGGGCATTTTTCTAAACCCCCGCGAGGGCGAGAGCGAGATCCGCTGTGGTGACGACGCTGGCAAGCCGGCGTGGAACGAAATCCCAGGAGAGCATCGCAACGCGCTCCGGCGGATCATCGTCACCCAGGCCGATACGGAGCCCGCGAGCGTCGAGCAGCAGCGCCTGCTCGGGCACATGGCCCCGAGCCTCTACGACCTGCGCAACCTCTTCCAGGTCAATGTCGAGGAGGGTCGCCACCTCTGGGCGATGGTCTATCTCCTGCACAAGTACTTCGGTCGTGACGGTCGCGACGAGGCCGACGAGCTGCTCGAGCGCCGCTCGGGAGATCCCGACAAACCGCGGATTCTCGGCGCCTTCAACCAGCCCTGCGATCATTGGCTCAGCTTCTTCGCTTTCACGATGTTCACCGACCGTGATGGCAAGTACCAGCTGGCTGCGCTTGCCCAGAGCGGCTTTGATCCGCTCGCGCGTTCGACCGAGTTTATGCTCACCGAAGAGGCCCATCACCTCTTCGTCGGCGAGACCGGTCTCGACCGGATCATCAAGCGCTCGGCAGAACTCGAGCAAATCGATCCAAACGGCGATGTGCGCAACCAGGGCGGCATCGACTTCGATCTGATCCAGCGCACGATCAACTACTGGTTCACCTACTCGCTCGATCTCTTCGGCGGCGAGATTTCGTCGAACGCCGCGGATTTCTTCGCCGCCGGCCTCAAGGGACGCTATCGCGAGGATCGTCTGGATGAGCACCGCGCCCTTGGCCAGGAGTACCGGCTTCAGGTCGTCGACGGTGGCCGTTTGACCGAGCGCGACGTGCCGCTCCGCAACGCCATGAACGAGGTGCTTCGCGATTCCTACATCAAGGATTGCGACCGGGCGCTGCGAAAGTGGAACCGCACCCTCGAGGCCGCGGGTTCGTCAAATCGACTCAGCCTACCGAGCCGACGCTTCCATCGCCATCAGGGCATTTATACCGATCACCACTTCAATCCCGCGGGCGAGCTGATCAGTGCCGATGAGTGGGAGAAGAACAAAGATCGCTGGGTGCTGACGCCGGCGGATAACGACTACCTGCTGTCGATCATGAAGCCGATCTACGAGCCCGGAAAATTCGCCAACTGGATCTCGCCGCCCAATCGCGGCATCGACGGCCAGCCACTCGAGTTTGAGTACGTCAAGCTCCACGACTAGTTGTTTCTAAACGTAGGGCAGCGGAGCACATCCGCGGCGAAGAAGGGGTCCCGTCCGAGGGCCCC
>CAYYUP010000085.1:21768-24497 GCA_964474905.1 uncultured Nannocystis sp.
GATCGGCATTGGCGAGAGGCTTGAGCCGTGCTCCGCAGCCTCTGTGCCTCCTCCTCGGTCTTTATCTTTGCCGGTCTCCTGGGCCTCGGGATCGGCGCTTGCAAGGGCGGCGGTAGCAACAACCCGGGAACGGTGACGGCGATCCAGGGCTCGCGCGCGTGTCCGCAGCAGGTGCCCAAAAATGGACGTTCCTGTCCTCGCGGACAGGTAGATTTTTGCATCTATCGGACCACGGGTGGCGATTTTGCGTGCACCTGTGGCAAGTCTTGGACCTGCGCTGCCAAGTAGAGGTTTGGCTCGACGTCCCTGTGGTTTTTCTTGGGCTAATTGGAACGATTAGGCTCTATGAGGGTTCTGAGGACATGGCCAGGGCCCTTTTTGGGTGAGCATCTAGCTACGCAGTGCGTGTGGTGTGGGGGTCGGCGGTTCACGCCTGTGTGATGGACCGCTCTGAGCCCACTGACCTGCCGCCGGGTGCGGTGATCCGGTTGCAGATCGGCGGCGGAATGAGTGCGATTCAGGGTCGGGTCGTGGCCATTGAGCGTGACGAAACCGGAGTGAATGACGAGCGGCACAGGGTCGTGAGGATCAGCCTTCAGGGCCTTGTTGGTAGCTGCGACTTCTTGCTCACCCTGCCGCGCGGCGCAACCGTGCCACTTCAGGTTGGCGAATCGATCGAGGCCTGCGTGCGCACACGTGTACACGGAATCCATCCTGTCTCGGATCTTTGCATCCGCAGCGGCGACAAGCTTCGGCTGGTTTCTTCGGAGACCGGTGATCCAGGGCTCGCGCCGGGCTGGCAGATAGGTCCGCCCGAACTCAAGAACCCGCCGCCCTCACAGGATAACGGCATGGCAAATCGAGTCACAATGCCTGTTACTTTTTGTCAGGGCTCGTCGGTCGGAGTGGCAGAGGGGCACCTGTGGCGGCGTCTAGAGACGGCCGAGGGGGCCTGGTGGATCAACGGCTATGCGGTCAGTTGGGGCCCCGGATTGCTGCCCCCGGATGCGGGATCGTATTTTTCCTACGCGATGATCCTCGATTGAGTTGAGTTGAGTTGAGTTGAGTTGAGTTGAGTTGAATGTGATTCGGGGGTCGGCATTGCGCGTCCTGGACCAGGCAGAGGATCCTTCGTGCATCAGCCTTGGCGCATATCAGGTCTCGATTTCATCCGGTGTACGAAACCGGTTGGCCTCTTCTCCGAAAATCCGACATTTTTTAGGATTCAAGCTTGACGCCTAGCCTAGCCTAGCCTGTTCGTGAGAAGCGTCTGTCGCTTGGACACGGACTCTATGTGTAGAGTCTGTGATGGGCGCTCGTTGCGACCGCTGCCAAGATACGAAGAAGGTTTCGCAAAATGTGCTCAAAGACGCTTCCGCTGCTACGAAAGACCTCCTACGATTTTACCAGTCTCGCCCCGTATGTGAGTGAGACGATCGTGATTGCTGCCGCGGTCGATGTTGCTTCATTCTACCGTATGACGCTTTGGGTACGGGCTCACAACCTGCAGATGAGCGCGGGGCAGCTCGTGCACTTCGAGGTCGATCCGGTACCTGTCAACGACTTTGAGACAGGGTCTCTCGTTTATTAGTGAAGTTTCGGCTCAGCCACGGGCGGGTTGATATAGACGGCTTCGGGCAGACTGCGTGGCGCAGGCGGGCCGTGGACGAAGCGCTCGGGGTGTGCGGAGTAGGCTTGGATGCGGGTCTTATGCTGAGCTTCGAGGAGCACCTCGGCCTTGCCGTGATGGACAGATGCTGGGAGTGCCTATCCGTCTATGATGGTTCCACGAGCGAGCCTATCGCCAAAGATTCTCCGGGCCCCAGTCTCAACAGCCGAGTCGAGGTTCGACCGGTATTCTGAGTTCATCGACAATTACTCACGTGGTATGCCTGCGGGAAGTCCTGGAGCTGGGCCGACAAGCAGAGTTCCGTTTCGATGTCCGAAGTTTTTCTCTTGGGCTCTGCGGGGGTCCTGATGAGGTGTGGGGGCATTTCTTGCACGCTGGGCCGCGCGCATTGCGTAAGGTGCGGGCGTCGGTGTATCTCGATGGCATGATGGATCGCTCTGAGCCCACTGACCTGCTGCCGGGTGCGCTGATTCGGTTTCAAATCAGTGGCGGTGAGAGTGCGATCAAGGGTCGCGTCGCGGCGATCGAGATCGATTCCAGCGGAGCGAATGACGAGCGGCACAGCGTCGCGAGGATCAGCCTTCAGGGCCTCGTTGGCAGCTGTGACTTCTCGCTCACTCTGCCGCGCGGCGCTGCGGTACCGCTTCGGGTCGGCGAGTCGATCGAGGCCTTCAGAAATTTCGAGAAAATGGTATGTCTAAGCGAGATATGAATTCGAATTCGGCAGGCAGCGGCGCGTCCGGCGCTCTCCCTACGGGTAGGCACGACGTGCGTGTGTCGATTGATTCGCTTCGCGCAGCCAAGCCGCGTACAGATCCTGCGGAGCTCCGCTGGGCTAGACCGGGTGACACTGATCCGCGTATGTGGATGCCGGGCGCGCCTCCTCGCTTTAGGGATGAAGGAGTCGCTGCTGCCCGTGAGCCAGAACCATCACCAGGAATGCCAATTCCGTGAGCCACCGACGTGCTGTATTCGTTTTTGCTCTAATCTGGATGAGCATAGGCTGTGAACAAAAATTGACCTTCGAAGATGTTGTGTCCAGGTATAGGATGGAGACTGAGAACGAGAACAACTGGACATTTGACAGGTGTACGGGGGG
>CAYYUP010000086.1:0-24321 GCA_964474905.1 uncultured Nannocystis sp.
ATCACATTGCCCTCCACACACAGACCATCGGAGGTGCTTCCCGTGGAGGAGGAGGCGGTACCTGTCAACGACTTTGAGACAGGGTCTCTCGTTTATTAGTGAAGTTTCGGCTCAGCCACGGGCGGGTTGATATAGACGGCTTCGGGCAGACTGCGTGGCGCAGGCGGGCCGTGGACGAAGCGCTCGGGGTGTGCGGAGTAGGCTTGGATGCGGGTCTTATGCTGAGCTTCGAGGAGCACCTCGGCCTTGCCGTGATGGACAGATGCTGGCGTCAGGAAGGCGATACCGCTGTGCCGGTGCTCGTGATTGTACCAGGGGATGAAGGTGCGGCACCACGCGAGGGCGTGCTCGAAGCCGTCGAAGCGCTTGGGGTAGGTCGCGTGGTACTTCAGCGTCCGGAATTGATCCTCGCTGAAGGCGTTGTCGTTGCTGACGCGGGGCTGGCACTCGGAGTTGCGGGCGCCGTCGTCTCAACGGGTTGTCCCAATGACCTGTGCTCCAAGGGTTCGTGCGCCAATGGCCAATACGCCACCGGATGCAAGATCGGATTCGTCACGCATGTGTACTGCACGAGCACCCCTTCACAGGGGGAGGGGTTCTGCGCTACAGATGGAGGTGCGTACGCAGGAACGGAATTGTGCGGCGGTGCGACGAGTGCGACTAGCGGTCCGTATTACCCCGACTGGGATCCTGACGCGGCGATCACGTTGGTTAGCGGGGTCTATGAGGTCGATAGCGATATGGTTGATCAGATTCGTGATGATTTCAACACTGTGACGCTCATGGACAGCTCTCGCACAGTTGAGAGAAGCGCTGCATGAAAGCGCGGGGGCTGTTGTCGCTCACGCCGTTGAGTCGCCCTCCTGCTGCCTCGACAACGCCGAGATAGAGCTTCAGCGTCGGATTCGGCTCCTGCTTCTCGAAAAGTTCGAGCACGTGAGCCGTTTTGTGCGCTGATCGTTTTGCTACCTCTTCCTTACTCAACCCCTGCGTTCGCATCCACTGCTCAAGTGCACCAACCCACCTACGCCTTGCCATCTTCGATCCCCAAATCATCAACTGCTCCAGGTCAAGGGGTTGGCCACCAATAAGATTACCGTCACCCGAACTGCGCAGGTGTTCTCATCGCTCTGCCTAGGCTGGCCCTCACAGGAGCACTGAGCCTCCGCCCGACCCAGTACTTCCCCCTTTAGAGGAGCGAAGTCGCCGCCCTACCAAATGCGCTCGAAGTCGCCACCTCGCCGACAAGTGCCGCGCACAGCCCCGAGTAAATCTGCACACAACCCTCTAAAAACCACGCTCGAAGCCCCTGCGAGGCATTCACCAAGAATCAAAGGCTGCGGCCAGATCTGCATGCGGGGCCGCGAGTGTGCGACTCTACGGATCGTGACTCGGATCGCCTCCGCCATAGCCCTCAGCTGCGCCCTTAGCTGCACCGGCGACAAACAAGAGATCACAGGCGTGCTGCGCCTACCGACTGGCGCCGCGCTCAGCCCCGACGGCGATTGGCTCTTCGTCGCCAACAGCGACCTCGATCGCAAGGCCGGTACATCGACGCTGGTAAGCCTCGACCTCGCGAACCTCGACGGCGCACTCGTAGAGCCTGCCCCCACGGGCATGCCCTTTAGTGCAGGTTCTATGTGTCACAACTCGGCGGTACATACCGGCGTCATCGAGTGCGACATCAGCGGCTTCGTCGATGAAGACATGACGATCAACCTACCGCCAGGGGCCGGCAACATCGTTCTCGATCGACCCTTCGGCGACGGCAGCGTCTCACGCCTCCTGATCCCCTCGAGCATCGACGGCACGATCACCTGGATCGACGCTCTGATCGAGACCAAGGCGGACGGCAAGAGCAGCCTCGAACTCCGCTGCAATCAAGACCTGAGCGGCCGCTGCGATGCGCTTCACACCCTCACGCATCGCTTTAACGACCCCACCAGCACCCGCCTGCCGGTCAACACGGCCCGCATCAACCTCGCCCCAGGGGGCTACCGCTACGCCTACCTGCCGCACCTAACCGGCTCGGTGATGACACTCGTCGATCTGCACGGCGCCAATGGCCCCGAGATCAGCGACATCGAGGGCGATTTTTTCAAAACCGATCCCTACGCCGACACCGAATACGCGGGCGGCTTTGCGGTCGCCGAGCGTCCCTGTGATCCCGCCGATCCGCCAGCGCTGAGCCTCGACTGCTCACGACCTGTCCTTGTGACCAGTCACCGATTCTGGCCGGGAGTACGCCGTTTTACCGTCGCCACCGGCACCGACGTCATCCTCGGCAACAACAACCGCGGCTATACCGACAGCAACCCCGCAACCGTCGACGACCGCCCCTACATGGCCGACCTAGCCTTTGAGGACGAAACCGGCGAGCGCCTGCTGCTGGTCAGCACAACACCGCCAAGTCTGCTCCGCCTAGACACCAGCCTCAACGAAGAAGGCCGGCTGCGCATGGACGCAATCGACACCGTCGGTCTCTGTCGCAACCCAAATATTCTCGCGATCGATCGACCCCCAGGGGGCGAGGCCCTCGCGTACATTTCCTGCTACTCTGACGATCAAATCGCGATCGTCGACCTCAGCTCCTTTCGCCTGATAAAGACCCTCGACGTCGGCGAAGGCCCCAACGAGCTGGTCATCGACAACGAGCGCCGCCGCCTCTACGTCATCGAGACCCTGGGACACTCGATCGCGATCATCGACCTCAACAATGCCTCGGCCCGCCATCTCGAGGTCATCGCCCGGGTCGGCGTCGGCGCTCGCTTCTTCTGAGCAGATAATAACTATAGACAGTACAGACTCTGTGCATTCACAGCGATGCCAGCCTATCCAGGCATCGCGACAGTGCATTCCAGGAGCAACTAATCGTTAGAGCGAGGCTTGTCGATTGTCCGCGAAGCGACACCGAGCACCACAAAGACAGGAGTGCCCGCCGGCGCCTCGCGCAGGGGCTGGGTGCCGGTGTTCGTGCTCACCGTGCAGCTCTGCCATGCTCCACTAGGGCGCCGCAGAGCGCAGATCGTAGAGCCTGCGAAGCCCCGCCAGGGGTCCACGGATCCCGAGCCCGTGAAAAAATTGCTCGGCCTCTGGTTGTGGCCCACGCCAACGGCCGAGCTCGCCGATCGTCGCCGCATCGACACTGATCGGCACCGCTTCGTCGAGACGCACCAGACGACGGGCGAGCAATACATCTTCGCGACCGGCCTCCATCTTCTTGGCCAGGCCCTTGGCACCGCGCACCGAGAGGAACTCAATACGAGCGAGGTTGTCGAGAATGTCGTCCAGGCTGCCAAAAGCGGCGAGTAGCGCCTGCGCGGCCTTCGGACCGACGCCCTTAACACCCTTGATGTTGTCGGTGCTGTCACCGGTTAAGGCCATGAAGTCGACGACCTGCTCGGGCCGTACACCCAGGCGCTCGACGACGCCGGCCGAATCGGTCAGCACGTCGGTCTTTGGATCGCAAATATCGATCGCCGGCGCCCCGTCATCCACGACCTGGCAGAGATCCTTATCGATCGCCACCAGTCGAGTCCGCATGCCCGCCTCGCGAGCGTGGGCAGCCAGCGTCGCCATCAGATCATCGGCCTCGTAGTCGACGAGCGTCAGACTCAAGAAACCAAGGGCCGAACTAGCCTCTTTGACCAGGTCAAATTGGGGCACAAGATCGTCGGGAGGATCACCGCGGTTTGCCTTGTAGCTGGGGTCAATTCGGTTGCGAAAGGTCTCTTGTCCGGCATCGTAGACCACCACCACGTGGTCCTCTAGGCGTCGACGCGAGATCCCGAGGAGCTGATGACAGACGCCCATCACAGCGCCCACCTCGACGCCGTTTTGCGCCCGTCTGCTCGGCATGCCGTAATACACCCGAAAGAGCAGCGCCGTGCCATCGATCACCAGCAGCGTCGGCGCATCTTGCTCTCCGACCATGCACTTTGAGACAGGCATTTCCACGGCCTTTGCCTCTTTTTTGAATGCCGCTTCCCGTTCAGATGGTGTTGCTGCGGGCGCGACCGAGGCCGCTCCCCCGAAGAGGTCAATCTGCTCGTTCATGGACGCCTCCGTGGCCGCAGGATGCTAGCAGAGCCGACCCACAGAGCGCACCTGCGCCCGCAATCCTCTGCTCTCGACTCAGCGCTCCTCGTCAGCGCTCGTCAGCTCTCAGAGCCCACGGCAGCCTCGGCAGCCCGCCGGGTCGCCTCGCGCCCCGCATTCAGCTGCTCGACCATCGACGCAACCTCGTTGTCGAAGCGCTCCCTGGCCTCGCGCTCCTCAGCCTCACGACCAAAGCGCACATAGGAGTCGACCCGCCCGAGCACATCGTCGATGCTGACGCGCTGCGAAAGTTCACGGGTGAGCGCCGCTCGCTCCTCGAAGCCCGCCTTAAAATAGGTATCTGGGTACTCAAAATCCTGGACGTGAGCACGAATGTTGCCGGCGATGCTCTCGACCGAGCGACCGCTGAGATCCGCCGCAACCAGGGCCTCGCCGATGCGCAACCAACCCGCCTCGTCGTCAGCGGCGACAAAGGGCAACACATCGCGGAGCAGGATGTCGCGGAGCAACGCGACGTAGTCCTCAGGCGAGGTCGGCCCCTTGACCGTGAAGGGGTTTTGAGCGATTCGCGAGCGCGTCGCCTCGTCCATCTGCATGTAGTTCGCGTCGCAGATCATGAACCACTTGCCGTCCTTGGGCAGCAGCGTGCCGTCGAAGATGCCAAAGACCGCCCCCAGGTTGTTCTTCTCTTCGATCCGCAGCTCGCCCGAGCCCCGCGACGCGAAAGCGGTGTCGATATCAGGCCAGTACACCCCGCACACACCATCAAAATTATAGATCTCCTCTTTGAAGATCTTGATCAGCGCCGAGGCACTCGCGTTTTGATAAGAACTCGCCCAGTCGGTGCGACGGATGACCTTAAAGCGAGCCGGCACATCACGCTCACGGCAGTAGTTCAAAAAATAATTGCCGATCGCATGGGCGGTGATCGTCTTGCCGCACCCCGGCCGCCCGAGGCCAAAGAGCACCGGGTTGAGCTTCTTTGGCGAGAGCCCACGCTCGAGATCGTAGGCGGCAACGTCACGGGCGAGACGCAGGCCCGCTTCCATGTACTCGCGGTTGCCAACGACATCGGCGACCTGCACCGGCTTCAGATCCGAGACGGGATCGGCCGCGCTGCGGGCATAAAAACCTTCGTAGCGGAGATCGCCGATCGTCACCTTGCGCTGCGATAGCGCGACGCCAAAGGGGCGCAGCCGGCCCATATGCGTGAGCCGCTCGATGGCTCCGCGGAGCTGAGCGAAGAACGCCTGCAAGGTCATCACCAAGAAAATCTCGCGCTCGTCGACGGTCTGCACCGCACCGCCCTGACGCTTGGCCTGGATCTCGAGGTAACGACCCGACATCGCCGCAAGACGCTCGATGACCGAGCGCGGACCCTGTTCCAAAAGACCATCGATGCCGTCGAGTTCGAGATCTGAGGTCACCTTCGGCGTCGGTGCAAGAGCCGCGAGCTCCGGCAGTAGGGCATCGCAGAGCACGGTCACCGTGAAGGCGCCGATAAAGAGGCGCTGGTCCGCGGTCGGCTCCGGGATCGCCAGCGTGCCCGTGCGCGCGATGTCATCGAGCAGCGCCCCGTGCAACGCCTCGCCTGACTGAAGAGACAGATCAAAGGCGGAGGTCATCGCATCGAGGGCGCGCAGGGTCAACACCGTGTGACCAAAGGGGGCCCGGGCGAGGCTCTCCAGTGCCTTCGCCAGACCAGAGTCCCGAACGAGAGCCCGGATGCCGGCCCGGTCAAAACCACCGATCGGCGGCGAGACGGTGATCGCAGAATGTGAGGAGGATCCCGAAGCGGTCATCGACGCGAGCTTAGCGCGAAGCACCTGGTGGAGCAGGGCAACCTAGGGGATCGCGAGGCGCCACTCTGCGCGAGCGATCGCGACCGTATCGCCACTCGCATCGCGGAGAATGCCCTCGACGACCGCGTCGAGCGAGCCCGAGCCTGGCGGCAACGAGGTATGACACTCGCAGGTGATCGTGCCCCGCGACTTCTTGCGGTACTCCATGCTCAACCCGGTGACGATGCCGCGCCCACCCGAGGGCACCAGGCTCATCGTCGCGATACCGGTGGTGACCTCGCCAAGATTGATCAGCGCGACCGCATGCACTGAGCGCAGGTGGTTGCGCAAAAGCCTGCGATCGCGCATTTGCACGCGTGCATAGCCCGGTGAAAACTCGAGCACCTCGGCTCGGATCGTGCCGGTGTAAGGCGCCATCTTGCCGACGATCCGGGAGAAGATCCTCTTGCCAAAGGGCTTGCCCCGCAGCTTCTCCCAGAGCCGGAATAGATCCTGTGGGTCCGCGCTCCTAGACATCTATTGTGCTCCGCAGGGCCCTAGAGGCCGTGCTCCCAGCGGTTTTTCTCGCCATCAGCGTTGCTGCGACCGCGCAGGACCAGCGTGCGAAATACGACGAAAAAGAAAACCCCGAGAAAGACCCAGAGCAACGCGAAGGCGACGATGGCGAAGATGTTGCCCATGACGACGGATAACCGCCAACTGGAGTAGCACAGGCTACAGGCAAATGCTGAGAGCCACCGACTCACCCCGTCCGCCCGCGAAGGGAGACCCACACAGGGCGATTGCGGGCCCCCGAGCGGATGCGTACCCTTTGGCTCTCCATGGCCGACTCCTCGCTCGACCACTCCATCGCCCGGGCTGTCGCCCGTCAGCTCCACCCACTACTCGGCAACCTCGCAGCGGACTCCGAGTCACCGCTCTCCGTCGCGCAGATCGCCGAGCTCTTGGCGCCGCCGCCAAACCTGGCCCTCGGCGATCTCGCCTTCCCCTGCTTCAAGCTCGCCCGTGCCTTTCGCAAGGGACCACCGCTGATCGCCAAGGCGCTCGCCGAGGCGCTCACCCTGCAGACCGATGCCAGTGATACGTCACCGATCGCTGGTGCCACGCCGACCGGTCCCTACCTCAACCTGCGGTTAAACCTGGGCGCTGCCGCAGCGCTCATCCTCCCGGGTGCCGCCCGCGGCGAGCTGCTAAGTCCAGACCCCGAGGCCGAAGCCAAAGCCAAACCGCGGGTGATGGTCGAGTACTCCCAGCCAAACACCCACAAGGCTTTCCACGTCGGCCACATGCGCAACCTCTGCCTCGGCGACGCGCTCGTCCGGCTGCTCCGCGCGGAGGGCTCCGAGGTCGTCGCCGCCAACTACTTTGGCGACGTCGGAGCTCACATCGCCAAGTGCCTCTGGTGGTACCTCGATCGCCTCAGTGACGACGAGCGCCGACCGCCGGATCAGCAGCGCGGCGAGTGGCTCGGACAGATCTACACGCGTGCCCACAATCAGCTCTCGAAATGGCAGGACGAGGCCACCGCAGGCGACGAGGCAGCCGCCCAAAGCCTCGCCAAAGCCAAAGCACGGACCACCGAAATCCTCCAAAAATTAGAGGCCCGCGACCCCGAACTGGTCGCGATCTGGGAGCAAACCCGGCGCTGGTCGCTCGACGAATTCGCCGAGATTTACCGCTGGTGCGGCGTCACCTTTGATCACCTTTTCTACGAGAGCGAGGTCGACGGAGAGGGCCTGCAGATGGTCGAAGAGTTCCTGCAAAAGGGCCTCTTTGTCGTCAGCGAAGGCGCGGTTGGGATCTACAACAAAGAGATCAAACACATGCCCTTCTTCCTCCTGCGCAAGGGAGACGGCACCAGCCTCTACTCGACCAAAGATCTCGCGCTCGCCCGCCTCAAGTTCGAGAAATTCGCGATCGATCGATCGATCTACGTCGTCGACGTCCGCCAGAGCGATCACTTTCGCCACGTCTTCCGCACCCTCGAGAAAATGGGCTTCCCCCAGGCCAGTGCCTGCGAGCACATCGGCTACGAAATGGTCGAACTCCCGGACGGTCCGATGTCCGGACGCAAGGGCACGGTGATCCTCTTCCGTGCGCTCCGCGAACGCATGACCGAGCACGTTCTCCGCGCCTACCTCGAACGCTTCCGCGGCCAGTGGAGCGACGAGGAGATCGACCGCACAGCAGCGATGGTCGCCCTGGGTGCGATCAAGTACGGCATGCTCTCCCGCGATACCGTGCAAAAAATCGTCTTCGACATGGACGCCTGGCTCGACCTCGAAGGCAATACCGGTCCCTATCTCCAGTATGTGCACGCACGCGCGACTTCGATCATTCGTAAATGCGCAGAGGTCGGCAAAGATCTCGAAGCGGCGGTGCTCGAGGGCGGCGAAGCCACTAGGGCCGCCACCGCTGCACTCGCCGAACCCCAGGAGCTAGAGCTTGTGCTGCTCCTTGATCAGCTCCGGCCAACCGTGCAAAACGCCGCCCGAGCACTCCGCCCGTCGATCCTCTGTACCTACCTGTACAACCTGGCCAAGGCGTTTAACCGCTTTAATCAGGCCTGTCCGGTCAAGCCCAGTGAGGGTGCAAAACTCCAGGGACGCCTGCTGCTGGTCAGCGCCGTGATCCGTGGTCTTGCCCAGGGGCTCGACCTGTTGGGGATACCGGCCCCCGACCGAATGTAAGTACACTATCTCACAAAGAGTTCAGTAAGCGCTTGAAGCCGAGGGCAAAGGGCGCTATCCGAATTTCATGGATTTCTTGATGGCCGGTCGCACACCGCTCGCACTGGCTCTCCTCAGCACGGCATGCCTCGCCTGTGCAACCAGCGGAGAGGGCTCCTTCACCGGCTCGGCCCTCAGCGCAGGTCCGATGACCGCGAGCGGCAGCACCGGCGGTGATAGCAGTAGCAGTAGCAGTAGCAATGGCAGCAGCGATAGCGAGGGCGGTAGCGACAGCGACAGCAAGGGCAGCACCGGCAGTGAAACCGGCACCACGAGCACCGGTTCCACTACCAACGCCAGCACCACCGACGACACCAGCACCACAGGCCTGGACTGTGACGACGGCCTGGGCAACCTCTGCGGCAACCCCTACGACCTAGGTTCGCTCGCCGAAGGTGAGACCGCGATGAGCCAGACCAGCACGATCATCACCGCCGGCGTGGCCGACTGGTTTCAAGTTTCGTTCCCCGCGATCAACCGCCCCGGCGGCGGCACTCCGTCGATCTCCTTTGTGCAAAACGACGACGATGCCTTTCGCTTCGACGTCTTTAGCGACATGGCCTGCGGCGGTACCCCGGCCAGTTGCGGCGAGGGCGGAGAATCCAACCAGGCCACCAATCTGCTCGAGTACACCTATACCGACGACCAACCAGATTGCTGCTCGCCGCCCGACGACTCGATGGTCTCCTGGCCCGGCACGGTTTTTGTTCGGGTCTTCCGCATCGACGAGGGCGAAACCTGCGCTGCCTACCAGCTGATCCTCGAGCGCTGATCCTCGAGCGCTGATCCTCGAGCGCTACCGCAGGCTCAGTGGGGCCACTTGCAGCGGCTATCAGCACAGACCATGCCGGTCGGACAAACGACCTCGCTGCCACAACCGAGCTCACAGAGGCCCCGCTCGTTGCACGTTGGCAGCGCGTTTCCTGAGCCCGGAGGCGGGCATTGCTCGTCCTCTTCACAGCGCTGCTCGCAGACCGAGTGCGTCGCCTCGTAATCGGGGAGGCCAATGCTCCGCTCGCAGCGCTCATCCTCAGCACAGCCCTCACCGTCCGGACAGGAGCGCTCCCAGGGCCCCTCGGCAGCGCACGCGAGCCCGGTCCCCCAGGACACGAGAAAAAAGAAGAAGCAAGCTCGCCAGTGCACAGCCAAATTTTTGCACGCTCCGAGCGTGGGGTACAACAAGCTATGATGCGATCGGCCGAGGAGGTCCGCGATGAAAGCGGCCGTCAATACCATATCGATCTCGCCCCCGGTGAGGTCGCCCCCGCGATCATCCTTGTAGGTGATCCCAAGCGAGCCGAACGGGTCGCTAGTTTCTTCGACGAAGTCACCATCGAGCGTCGCAACCGCGAGTTCGTCACCCTCACGGGTGTGCACAAGGGCCTCGCGATGACCGTCATGGGCACCGGCATGGGTGCCGGCAGCACCGAAATCGCGGTCATCGAACTCTGTCAGTGCGTCGACGATCCGGTGATGATCCGCTGTGGCTCGAGCGGTGCCCTCCAGCCCGGCATGCAGCTCGGCGATCTCGTGATCACCCAGGGCGCCCTGCGCATGGAGGCCGCGAGCCTGCACTTCGTCGACCCCGGCTACCCCGCAGTCGCCGATCCGCAGGTCATGCTCGCGCTCGCACAGGCGGCCGAGGAGGTCGGTCGCCCGGTGCACATGGGCATCACCGCAACCGCGCCCGGCTTCTACGGCGCCCAAGGCCGACGGATCCCCGGCTTCCCCCCGCGCGACCCCGGCATTGTCGACCGCCTAGCCTCGCAGGGCGTACGCAACCTCGAGATGGAGGCCAGCACCCTGCTCACCCTGGCGAGCCTCCGACGCTTCGCCGCAGGGGCCGTCTGTGCGGTCTACGCGACCCGTGTCGACAACAAATTCATCGAGCCCGAGGCCAAAAGCTCCGCCGAACTCGCCTGCATCCAAACCGGACTGCGAGCCCAGCACATCCTCGCCGCGATGGCCTCTCGCCGCGGCAAACGAGCGCTCTGGCACCCTGCCCTCGGCCTCGATGAGTCGGGTTCTTCTTCTCGGTCCTGACTCGCGCTTGGGTCTCAAAGAAACAAAAGAACAAAGAACAAAGAACCAAAAGAAACGCCGCGGCCTCTCGGTCGCGGCGTTTTTTTGTCGATATCGACCTGGCCTACGCCGGAGCAGCCTCGGCCGAAGCAGCCTCGGCCGGAGCGGCCTCGACCGGAGCGGCCTCGACCTTCTTCGGCTTCGGCGGATCGTTGTGGAGCAGCTCGACCATGACCATCGGCGCCGCGTCACCGCGACGACGACCGATCTTGATCAGGCGAGTGTAACCACCGGGACGACCCTGGAGCTTCGGTGCAATCTCACCGAAGAGTTTGTGCAGGATCTCGCGGGTCTGAATCATGCGACTCGCTAGGCGCAGCGCGTGCACATAGCGGATCTGCTCCTCGCGAGTTCTCTCCTCGCGCGGCTTGGTCAGAAGATCACCCAGACGCAAGCTCACCGTGATGGTGCGCTCTGCAAAACGGCGGAGCTCCTTGCCCTTGGCCTCTGTGGTGGTGATCCGCTCGTGCTCGATCAGCGAAGTGACCATGTTGCGGAACATGGCGCGGCGATGGGGCGCGTTGCGACCCAGTTGACGCCCTTTATTGCGATGGCGCATGGCTTATGTCTCCTCTCGGGCTGGCGGACCCTGCCAGTTTTCGATCTTCATACCGAGCGAGAGGCCCATGGTCGCCAGGATCTCTTTGATCTCCTTGAGCGACTTGCGACCAAAGTTCTTGGTCTTGAGCATCTCGGACTCGCTGCGCTGGACGAGATCGCCGATGTAGTGGATGTTCGCGTTCTGGAGGCAGTTCGCCGAACGAACGCTGAGTTCAAGCTCATCAACCGAGCGCCAGAGGTACTCGTTGAGCTTGTCCTGTTCGCTCTGCTGAGGCACGGTCGCCTCTTCGATCTCTTCGCGATTGATGAAGATCGAGAGCTGCTCCTTGAGGATTTTGGCCGCGTAGGCGACCGCATCCTCAGGGTGCACAGAGCCGTCCGTCCAGACCTCCAGGATCAGACGGTCGTAGTCGGTGCGGTGACCGACGCGAGCGTTGGTCACCCGGTAGTTGACCTTCTGGATCGGCGAGAAGAGGCTGTCGATCGGGATCACCCCGATGGGCATCGCCTCTGTCTTGTTTTGATCGGCGGTCGCGTAGCCGCGGCCCATCGCACAGGTCATCTCCATGCGCAGCCGGCCGCCCTGGCTCAGGGTGGCGATGTGCTGATCGGGCCGAAGAACGCTGACCCCGGTCGGCGCCTGAATATCGGCGGCGGTGACCGGACCATCGCCCTGCTTTTCGACGATCAACGTCCGCGGGCTGGCGTCATCCATGCGGAGCAGGAGCGCCTTGACGTTGAGGATGATGTCCGTGACGTCCTCGACAACCCCGGGGATCGTTGTGAACTCGTGCAGAGCCCCATCGATCCGAACGGAGGTGATCGCTGATCCCTGCAAAGAGGAGAGCAGCACCCGCCTGAGGCTGTTGCCCAGGGTGATCCCGTAGCCGCGCTCGAGCGGCTCGCAGGTGAATTTCCCGTAGGTCGGGGTGAGAGAGCCGCCGTCGGACTCGAGCTTCTTCGGGCGGATGAGATCCCGCCAGTTGCGCGCAATCGTGTTCGTGTCCTGCATCGATACTTCCCCTTACTTCGAGTAAAGCTCGACGATCAGCTGTTCGTCGATGTCAGCCGCGATGTCGGACCTCGCCGGCACAGCGGTGATCTTGCCGGTAAAGCTGTCCTTGTCCAGGTCGATCCACGCGGGCCGTTGGACCCGATCGACGTTGGCGAGCGCCTCGATGATCTTTTGGACCTTCCGACTCTTCTCGCGAACGACGACGACATCACCCTCACGGACCTGGAAACTCGGGATGTTGACCCGCTTGCCGTTGACCGTGAAGTGCCCGTGACGCACGAGCTGACGGGCCTCGGCGTGACTCGCCGAGAAGCCGCAGCGAAGCGCGACGTTGTCTAGGCGACACTCGAGGAGACGGAGCAGGTTTTCACCCGTCACGCCCTTCATGCGCGAAGCCTTGTGGTAGTAGCCGCGGAACTGCTTCTCGAGCAGCCCGTACATGCGCTTGACCTTCTGCTTCTCGCGAAGCTGCTGGCCGTAGTCGCTCGGGCGACGCTTGCGTCCCTGGCCATGCTGACCGGGGGGATACTGGCGACGCTCGTAGCCGCATTTATCGGAGAAGCAACGATCGCCCTTGAGAAAGAGCTTCGAGTCCTCGCGCCGGCAAAGCCGACAAACTGGTCCTGTATAACGTGCCATAACTCAGACCCTCCTCCGCTTGGGCGGCCGACAGCCGTTGTGCGGGATCGGTGTGACGTCCTTGATCGATGTGACCCTAAGACCCGCGGACTGAAGACCGCGGAGCGCTGACTCGCGACCGGCACCGGGGCCAGAGACGCGAACGATCACAGTTTGCATGCCGTGATCCTGGGCCTTGCGCGCAGCATCATCGGCGGCGAGCTGAGCTGCAAAGGGCGTCGACTTACGCGAGCCCTTGAAGCCGCGCACACCGGCGGTCGACCAGGAGATGACGTTACCGTTGACGTCGGTGATCGTGATCTGGGTGTTGTTGAAGGTCGCGTGGATGTGAACGATCCCTGTCGAGATGTTCTTCTTGACACGCTTGCCACCTCTACGTGGATTTGCCATGTCTTATCCCTTCCTCTTTGAGGAGACAGCGACGCGCTTCGGACCCTTGCGGGTACGGGCGTTGGTGCTGGTCCGCTGGCCGCGAACAGGCAGACCCCGGCGATGCCGGAGCCCGCGGAAGCTGCCCAGATCCATAAGCCGCTTGATGTTCATCTGGACGTCACGGCGGAGGTCACCCTCGACCCTGTGATCGGCCTCGATGACCTGGCGGATGGTCTGGAACTGCTCCTCGCTGAGATCGTCGGTGCGGAGGGCCAAGCCGATGCCGGCCTTGTCCAACACCTTGCGTGCGGTGCAACGGCCAATGCCGTAAATGTAGGTGAGCGCGATCTCGACGCGCTTGTTACGGGGGAGTTCAACCCCTGAGATACGTGCCATGGTGCCTTAGCCCTGTCGCTGCTTGTGCTTGGGGTTGACGCAGATCACCCGCACCACACCGGCGCGACGGATCACCTTACACTTCTCACAAATTCGTTTGACGCTTGCTCGTACTTTCATCTCATTCCTCTCTCGTCCGCGGACCACCCACTCAGTTCTTTGTTCTTTTTTGTCGTTCTGAGTGGAGCTAGCGGGCACAGAGTCCCGTAATGATCCCGCGGCCCGGATCGCGGCTGGCTCTGTGGACCAGCACGCGTTGCCCCGTCCGTACATGCACACCCAAACGCCTTGCTTCCGCAGAGAGACTCGCCGTGATGATGGCTCCCCCCGCTGACGGAAGTTCGAGACGAAAGAGATGCTGGGGCAACTCAGCGATCACTCTTGCCTCGAGGCTTGTTGGCTGCGCGATGCTCATACTTCATTCTTCAAGCGCGATCTAGGCCTGAAGAGCGCGGGATGTTGCCAGGGATAGGCACGCCCGTCCAGGTCTTGGCCTCAGAAATCCGTGAGATTTGCTTCCCTGCGCAACACGGGAACTGCCAGAGGTTCGGCTCTGGCGGGCGCACGTGGGTCCTCTCCGCCATGCGGTCCGCCAAGAGCTCGCGTTGTTCAACCGCACGCGCGATCTGCGCAGGCGCGTAGGAGACCCCGAGAACGAGTTCGCCGCCCAAAAGGACGGCGAACTTTGGAGATCTCTCCGTCCTCCAGAGCGACTGAAACGCTACCCCCGACGACCCCGGGTACGCGGCCCGCTGGGTCCCGCAAAACCCTCGTACGAACGGGTCACCAGATGGCTCTCGATCTGCTGAGCAGTGTCCAGAGCGACGCCGACGACGATCAGCAGCGAGGTCCCACCGTAGTAAAACGGGATGTTGAACTTCGTCTGCAAGAAGGTCGGCAATACGCAAACCGCAGAGATGTACCAAGCGCCCGCAAACGTCAGCCGCGTCAGGATGAAGTCGATGTGCTCGGCAGTGCGCTTGCCAGGACGGATGCCTGGGATCGAGGCGTTTTGCTTCTTTAGGTTGTCAGCGACATCGACCGGGTTGAACTGCAACGCCGTGTAGAAAAAGGTGAAGAAGATCACCATGCCGACGTAGACGGTGATGTAGAGCCAGCCGTCGTAGCGAAGCGCGCTTGAAATCCGCTCTAGCGCCGCGTTTCCGGTCATGCCGGCGATCTGGCTCGGGAACATCAGGATCGACGAGGCGAAGATCGGCGGAATCACGCCGGCGCTGTTGATCCGTAACGGCAGGTAGTTGGCGGAGCCGCCGAACATCTGCCGACCGACCACACGCTTGGCGTACTGCACCTTGATGCGTCTCTGGCCACGCTCCATGATCACGACGAAGGCGATCACCGCGACGACCATCATCAGGAGCAGGGCCAGGAACATCGGCCCGAACGACTCGGGATCGTCCTGCTGCTTTTGGTAGAGCTGGTAGAGGGCTACCGGCAGGTCAGCGATGATACCGGCGAAGATCAGCAGGGAGATCCCGTTACCGATGCCCTTTTCGGTGATCTGCTCGCCCAACCACATCAGGAAGCAGGTCCCGGCGGTCAGGGTCAGGATCGTCATCGCGACGAAACCTCCCGATTCGTCGAGCACCAATTGCTGCCCTGGGGTGTTTTGTGACGAGAGCCAGGTGGCCATGAAATAGCCCTGGATCAGCGCCAGGAACACGGTCCCGTAGCGGCTGTACTGGTTGATCTTGTTGCGGCCGCTGGCGCCCTCTTTGCTGAGCTGCTCGAGGCTCGGGATGACCGCGGTCATCAGCTGCATGATGATGCTAGCGCTGATGTACGGCATGATCCCGAGGGCAAAGACCGACAGGTTGCTCAGCGCTCCGCCGCTGAACATGTTGAAGTAACCGAGGAAGCCGCCCGCACCCTGTTTGACGATCTGGGCCATGACCGAACGGTCGACCCCAGGCACCGCGATAAAAACGCCTAAGCGATAAATCGCGAGCATCGCCAGGGTGAAGAACACCCGCTTGCGCAGCTCGGGCAGTTTGAAGATGTTGAGTATGACGCCCATCGGCCTATCCAGCTCGATTCAGCTTGCCCGCATTCTCAGCGGATCTGACAGAGGTGCGGCAGAGGCCGCGCCGCCGGAGTTGTACCCCAACCCGCGCAGGTCTTCCACGCATGGGGAACAAATCGCCGGCCCAAGGTCCACCCGGTCACAGGCCAGTGCGACCAAACCGGTGCGGAGGAGCATGCGGAAGCGCGTTTACGCTGCGCTCCACACTTCGATGCAAATGCAGAGCGGCGAGGACACCACCCGAGGGGTCTCTGTTGACCCACGGATGTCATCCTCGCCGTCATCGGCCCCTCGCGGGCGATCATCAATCGCTGGTCGCGTTCGCCGAAGCGGCAGCCGGGCCGGGCTTTTGCGGTGCGAGCTCGACAGAGCCGCCCGCCGCCTCGATCTTCTCGCGAGCGCTGGCACTGACACCATGCACCCGGATCTTCAGCGAGGTCTTGAGCTCGCCGTAGCCGAGCACCTTGATGAGCTTCGCCCGCTTAGGGACCAAACCCTTCGCGTGCAAGATCTCAGGAGTGACCTCGTCGCCAGCTGCAAAGGCTCCCTCGAGACGAGCCACGTTGATGCCGTGAAACTCAACGCGATGGATGTTGGCGAAGCCGCGCTTCGGGACCCGCCGCTGGAACGGCATCTGCCCGCCTTCGAAGCCGGCAGGCATCGAGTTGTGGCGCGCGAGCTGGCCCTTTTGGCCGCGGGTCGAGGTCTTGCCGCGACGCGAGCCGATACCGCGACCGACGCGTTTACGGCGACGACGATGCCCCTCTGGGGCCTTGAGGGTGTCGAGTGTTGTGCCCATAGTGGCCTCGAATTCTCAGACGATCTGTCTGTAATGACTGGGGAGCGAACTCAGGCGTTGTCCGCCGGCTCGACGCTCACCAGGTGTTGAACTTTGCGGATCATCCCGCGGATGGCCAGGGTGTCCTCGACGACCACAGAGTGGTTGAGCCGACGGAGTCCTAAGCCACGAACGGTCGCCTTTTGAGTCTTTGGGCGATCGATCGGGCTGTTGACCAGCGTAACTTTGAGCTTGAGAGCCACCTTATTACTCCATCATCTCGGCGAGGCTGAGGCCGCGGCGGCGAGCCACAGACTCAGGCGAACGCAGCCGCTTGAAGGCGTCGACGGTCGCGTGAATGACATTCTGCGAGTTGTTGGTGCCGATGCACTTCGAGAGAATGTCGCTGAGCCCCGCGCACTCGACGAGCGCGCGCACAGGACCACCGGCGATGACACCTGTACCGGGCGCAGCCGGACGCAGAAGCACTCGCCCCGCGCCGTGCTCACCGACGATCTCATGCGGGATCGTTGTCCCAGAGAGCGGCACTTGAAAAATGTTCTTGCGAGCGATCTCGTTGGCCTTGCGGATGGCCTCGGGGACCTCCTTAGCCTTGCCGTAGCCGACTCCGACCCAGCCGCGCTCGTTGCCGACGACGACCAGAGCACTGAAGGAAAAGCGACGGCCACCCTTCACGACCTTGGCGACACGATTGATGTTGACCACGCGGTCAACGAGTTCACCCAGAGATTCAATATCCAGCATCAGTTGAGCTCCGCCCTACTAAAAATCGAGGCCGCCCTCGCGGGCCCCGTCGGCGAGGGCACTGACGCGCCCGTGGTAGATGTAGCCGTTGCGGTCAAAGACCACCTTGGTGATCCCGCCGGCAATGCAGGCCTTCGCAATCGCGACGCCAACCGCCTTCGCGCGGTCGCGTTTGTTGCCATCGATCACGATGCCCTTGGTGAGGTCGGAGGCCGCGACCAACGACACTGCCCTGTCATCATCGATGACCTGGGCATAGATATGCTTACAACTGCGGAAGATCGTGAGCCGCGGACGCTCCGCGTTCCCGGAAATCCGGTTGCGGATGCCTCGCTTGCGGCGCAGTCGCCCTGTGTCCTTCTTCGTCGCCATCTTAAGAACTCCTGCTCGCTACTTCTTGCCGCGAGCCTTGCCTTCTTTGAGGATGATCGTCTCGCCGAGGTAGCGAATACCCTTGCCCTTGTAGGGCTCGGGCGGACGCCAGCGACGAATATTCGCCGCGAACTGACCGAGCAGGGCCTTGTCGGCCGAACTCAGGGTCAACTTGCCCTCTTTATCGACCTCTGCCGAGACCCCCTTGGGGAGGTCCATGCTGACCGGGTGCGAGAAACCGAGCGTGAGGTCGAGCTTGGAGCCCTTGACCATCGCACGATAACCGACGCCCTTGATCACGAGGATCTTCTTGAAGCCCTCTGAGCAGCCGGTGACCATATTAGCGGTCATCGCCCGGCTCATGCCGTGCAGAGAGCGGGCCTCGCGGTCGTCGCTCGAACGCGAGAAGAGGATATTGCTGTCCTCGACTTTAAAAGTGATCCGTGTCGGGACGTCGAAGGAGAGTTCCCCCTTCGGGCCTTTTACGCGGATCGTGCTCCCCTTGGTCGTGACATTCACGCTCTTGGGGATCGGGATCGGTTGATTACCAATGCGGGACATGGTGCTCCTGGGGCTACCACACGCTGCAGATGAGCTCGCCACCGATGCCCGCTCGGCGGGCGGCACGGTCGCTCATCATACCGCGAGGGGTGCTGACGATCATGACTCCAAGGCCATTACGGACCTTGGGGATATCCTTGCTCCGGGCGTACCGACGCTGACCGGGACGTGACTCCCGGCGGAGTCCCTCAATGACATTCTCTTGCTTATTCCACTTGAGGGTGATGTGCAGGATGCCCTGCTTACCGTCGGTCTCCCAAGAGTGGTCCGTAATGTACCCCTCTTGCTTGAGAATTTCGGCGATGTGACGCTTCTGCTTCGAGCCCGGGAGTGCGAGCGCTTTGTGCTGTGCACGAACCGCGTTGCGAATCCGGGTGAGCATGTCGGCGATTGGATCGGTCATCGACATAGAATTCGTGCCTCCACTATGCGCGACGGAAGGGCAGACCGAGTTTCTCGAGGAGCGAACGCCCCTCCTCGTCTGTCGCTGCCGACGTCTCGATGCAGATGTTCATGCCAGGGACCTTATCGAGCTTGTCGATATTGACCTCTGGGAAGATCAGGATCTCTCGGATCCCAAGGGTGAAGTTTCCACGGCCATCAAAGGCCTTGCGGGAAATCCCGCGGAAGTCTCGTGTACGGGGCAGAGCGACCGAACAGAGTCGGTCGAGAAATTCCCACATGCGCACGCCTCGAAGCGTGACCATACAGCCGATCTTCATGCCCTGACGGAGCTTGAAGGTCGCGATCGACTTCTTTGCTCGGGTCACCACCGGTCGTTGACCGCTGATGTAACCGAGCGACTCGAATGCCTGCTCTAGGAGTTTAGGGGTCTTAATCGCCTCGCCGAGGCCGATGTTGATGACCACCTTTTTGATCTTCGGCACCGTGAGGTTGTTCTTGTAGCCAAACTCTGTGACCAGAGCCGGGCGCACAATGTCACGGTAGCGAACGTCCAGACGAGGGCGGTATCCCGCGGCTCGACGAACCGGCTGGTCCATCACTTTTGGAAAGCGATAGGCGTAGCCGAAGCTGTCCTTTTTCTTGGGGGTCGCTCCCCCGCGTGTAGCCTTAGCCATGATGATTCACGCTCTACTTATCGATTTGTTCCCCAGACTTCGCGGCGATGCGGACCTTTCGGCCGCCCTCGAGAGTCTGGATTCGAACGCGAGTCGGGTCCCCCGTTGCGGGGTCCGCGAGCATGACATTCGAGATGTGGATTGCGGCCTCGCGCTTGATGATGCCGCCCTGCGGGCTGTCTTTGGTCGGCTTGATGTGCTTGGTCACCATATTGATGCCCTGCACGACCACGCGCTCGGTCTTCGGGATGACCCGAAGCACGGACCCACGACGCCCCTTGTTCTTGCCTGCGGTGACGACGACGTCGTCACCTTTTTGTACCCGCTTCATTACAGCACCTCCGGTGCGAGCGAGATGACCTTGAGGTAGTTCTTTTGCCGGAGCTCACGGGCGACCGGCCCAAAGATACGAGTCCCGACGGGCTGCTTTTGTGCGTCGATGAGGACCGCGGAGTTGGTATCGAAGCGGATCACCGAGCCGTCGTGGCGACGAAGCGCCTTCTTGGTTCGAACGATCACGGCCTTGACGACCGAACCCTTCTTTACCTTGGAGTTGGGCATCGCCTCGCGGACCGAGACGACGACGATATCGCCGACCCCGGCATAACGCCGCTTGGAGCCGCCCAGCACCTTGATGCAGAAGAGCTTCCGCGCGCCGGAATTATCGGCGACGTCGAGGATAGACTGTGCCTGAATCATACGATGCCCTTCTCGATGACTGCCTGGAGGCGCCAACGCTTCTCGCGAGAGACGGGACGGCTGGAAACGATGCGGACAGTATCGCCAAGCTTCGCCTCGTTACGCTCATCGTGAGCCTTATAGCGGAAGCGCTCATTCACGTACTTGCGATAGCGCGGATGCTTTTTGCGGCGGATGACCTGGACGACGATGGTCTTCTCCATCTTGTCCGAGACAACCGTGCCCTGGAGGACAAGACGGTGCCGACGCTCGGTCTCTTGCACTTGCTGGGTGTCGCTCACGACTTCTTCTCCTCAGCGAGGGCGCTGGTGATCCCGCGCTTGCGCTCGCTCTGAATGGTCTTGATGCGGGCGATGTCGCGGCGCAGGCCTTTGAAGTGAGCAACGTTGTTGGCTCGCTGGGTGGCCTTCGCGACGTGCAGCTGGAGGAGCTGCTCGCGGATCTGGATCTCGAGCTCAGCCAACTCGCTGTCGCTCTTCTCTCGGATCTCGGACTTCATACTTCGTCCCTCTTAATGAAGCGGGTACGTACGGGAAGCTTGTGGTGAGCTCGTAGAAACGCTGAGCGCGCGAGCTCCTCAGGAACGCCTTCGATCTCGTAGAGAACTCGTCCCGGCTTGACCACAGCGACCCAGTACTCTGGATTGCCCTTACCCTTACCCATCCGGGTTTCGGCCGGCTTCTTTGAGACCGGTTTGTCCGGAAAAATACGGATGTAGAGCTTTCCGCCGCGCTTGACGTGGCGGTTGATGGCGATACGAGCAGCCTCGATCTGGCGGGAGGTCAACCACCCGGCTTCGACCGTTTGCAGCCCGTAATCACCGAAACTAACATCACAGTTGCCCTTGGCCTTGCCGCGGACACGGCCACGGTGGACCTTGCGAAATTTTACGCGTGCTGGAGAGAGCATGTCGTTCTCCTACGGGCTAGCCCCGCTGCGGCCGCGGAAAGCGGGGATCGCTCTGCTGCGTGGCCCGCGGTCCGTAGACCTCGCCCTTAAAGATCCAGCACTTGACGCCGATGGTGCCGGAGTTGGTGAGGGCTTCGGCGAAGCCGTAATCGATGTCTGCACGCAGTGTGTGCAGCGGAACCCGACCGGCGCGGTAGGTCTCGGCGCGGCTCATCTCGGAACCGGTGAGACGACCCGCAGCACGGACTCGAACACCCTTTGCGCCGAACTTCATCGCGGTCTGCATCGCCCGCTTGAGGGCACGCCTAAAGGCGATACGACGCTCGAGCTGCTGGGCGATGTTCTCGGCGACGAGTTGGGCGTTGACCTCGGCCTTGCGGACCTCCTGGATGTTCAGGAAGACCTCGGAGTCAGTCAGACGCTGGACGTCCTTCTTGAGGGCCTCAACACCAGCGCCACGCTTGCCGATGATCACTCCCGGACGCGCCGAGAAGATGTTGATCTTCAGCTTGTTCGCCGCACGCTCCATGGTGATCTCGGAGATCGAGGCGTTCATCATGCGGCGCTTGAGAAAGCGACGGAGCCTGATGTCCTCGTGGAGCCACTGCTTGTAGCGGTGTTGCTCGAACCACTTCGAGCTCCAGGTCTTGGTCACGCCGAGGCGGAACCCGATGGGATGTGTTTTCTGACCCATTAGCTGCGAACCTCCGCCACTTCGAGGAAAATGTGGCTGGTCTTCTTTTCTACCCGGTTGGCGCGGCCCATGGCCCGCGGACGCCAACGCTTGAGGGTCGGTCCCCCGTCGACCGTAACGGTCTTGATGACGAGGTTCTCGACGTCCACGCGGCCTGTATCCTCGGCGTTTGCCACCGCAGATACAAGGAGCTTGAAAAACTCTCGGGCGCCAGCCTTGGGTAGGAAGCGAAGGCTGGTGATCGCTGTGGTCACCTTTTTGTTGCGGATCATGTTGGCAATGATCCGTGCCTTGCGCGGGGTAAGCCGGGCGTAACTCAGTCGAGCGGTTGCCATTGTAACTTACCTCCTACCCTTGCGATCGCCACTATGACCACGGAACGTCCGGGTCGGTGCAAACTCACCGAGCTTGTGACCGACCATGTTCTCGGTGATGAAGAGCGGAATGAATTTGTGACCGTTGTAGACCATCACATTGGCACCGACAAAGGTCGGTAGGATGGTCGAGCGACGAGACCAGGTCTTGACGACCCGGCGACCGCCGTCGTTGAGCGCCACCTCGATCTTTTGGATCAAGTGGGCGTCGCAGAAGGGACCCTTCTTAAGTGAGCGGGGCATACGCTACTTCTTCCTGCGGGAGACGATGAAGACCTTAGACTTGGTGCTCTTGCGGGTCCGGTAACCCTTGGTCGGCTGGCCCCAAGGGGATACCGGATGGCGTCCTCCAGAGGTCCGACCCTCACCGCCGCCAAGCGGGTGGTCAACCGGGTTCATGGAAACGCCTCGCTGGTGCGGACGACGCCCGAGCCAACGTGAACGACCGGCCTTGCCGAGCGCAACGTGGCCGTGATCTGAGTTGCCGATCGTGCCGATTGTGGCCCGGCACTCGACGTGTACCCGACGAACCTCACCGGAGGGGAGGCGAATCTGGGTCCACTTACCTTCGCGGGCCATCAGCCGCGCACCACCACCGGCAGCGCGCACAAGCTGACCCCCACGACCGATCTTGATCTCGATGTTGTGGATGATCGTTCCGACCGGGATCGCCTTAAGGGGCATGTTGTTGCCCGGCTTGATGTCGGCGCTTGCCGACGAGACCACGGTGTCATCAACCTTCAGCCCAGCGGGAGCCAGGATGTAGAGCTTCTCGCCGTCCGCGTAGTGGATCAGGGCGATGAAGGCCGTACGGTTTGGATCGTACTCGATCGTCGCGACCCGTCCGGGCACGCCGTACTTCTTGCGCTTGAAGTCGATCTCACGGTAGCGGCGCTTGTGACCACCACCGCGAAAACGCGAGGTGATGCGACCGCGATTGTTGCGACCGGCGGGGTTGTGGACCCGACTGACGAGCGGACCGTGCGGCCGGTCAGCGGTGACCGCTGAGCGCTTGTTGGCGCTCATGTTTCGACGGCCGGGAGAGGTCGGCCTGTAGTTCTTGACTGCCATGGCTTACTCCTGCTCGCCCCCGTAGAGGTCGATCGAGTCGCTCGCGTTGAGCGTGACGATCGCCTTTTTCCACGACGGCTTGCGACCGTAGTACTTGCCAACTCGACGGAGGTCGCCACGAACCACCATGGTCCGCACCTTCGCAACCTTGACGCCGAAAAGGAGCTCGACGGCTTTGCCGATCTCGATCTTGTTAGCCCGCTTGTGGACCTCGAAGACGTACTGATTGTCGTAGCTGATCAGCTCGGTCGATTTCTCAGTGACGACCGGGCGGACGATGACCTGATGCGGGATCATGACTGTTCACCCTTTCCGCGGCTCAGGCGGGACTCCACCTGGCGCAGTGAGGCCTCGGAGATCACCAGCTTGGGGAAGCGGAGGATATCGTAGACATTGACACCGCGCGTCTCCAAGAAGCTCGCTCCCTGGATATTGCGGGAACTCAGCTGAAGGTTGCGATTGTCACTGTCGACCAACAACGCCGACTTCGCCTCGATCTGACCGAGGATCTGGGTCAGCGCCTTCGTCTTGATCCCGGGCAGGCTGAGATCACGGACGACAACCAGGTTGCCCTCCTTGGCCCGCAGGCTCAGCGCCGAGCGCAGAGCCCCAGCGCGCACCTTCTTGTTGACGTGGAAGGCGTAGGAACGGGGGCGAGGTCCGTGGACCTGACCACCGCCGCGGAAGATGTTCGCGCGACGGGAACCGTGACGAGCATTGCCCGTCCCCTTCTGTTTGAAGAGCTTTGCACCTGTCTTGCGGATCTCCCCGCGCTCCTTGACGGAGGCGGTCCCGCTCCGACGAGCAGCCCGCTGATAGCGGACCATCTCCCAGAGGAGGTGCTCTTTGACCTCGGCGGCGAAGACATCATCGGCGACTTCTAGTTCGCCGAGACTCTTGCCCTCGAGATCGATCACGTTGAGCTTTGCCATGATGGTCCTCAGGTCTTGATCTCGACGTCCACGCCTGCGGAGAGGTCGAGCTTCATCAGCGCGTCGAGCGTCTGCTTGTTGGGCTCGAGGATGTCGAGGAGCCGCGTGTGCGTGCGGATTTCGAATTGCTCGCGCGACTTCTTATCGATGAAGGGGCCGCGAAGCACACAGTATTTGTTGATCTTAGTCGGCAGCGGAATCGGACCGCAGACGGTTGCACCCGCGCGACGAGCCGTCTCAGCGATTTCGTTGGTCGACTGATCGAGGAGTTTATGATCAAAGGCTTTGAGCCTGATGCGAATTTTGAGACCTTCCACGGTTCGTCCTCTCGGCTACTTGTGGATCTTGGTGACGACTCCGGCGCCGACCGTTCGGCCGCCCTCCCGAA
>CAYYUP010000087.1:0-7775 GCA_964474905.1 uncultured Nannocystis sp.
GGGGGTTCCGCGACCGAGTCTAGGACGTGCATCGGCCCCTTTAGGGGTCGACGCGCGTTCCGACCTGTCTGAGGAGTGGGGCCCCCCTCGTTCGGCCTCCGCGACGTCCTCCGCCTCTCACCACCGCTACCCAAATGACTTGCAGGCGACCTCGGTCCCATCAAAAACCTGCATATAATCCCTGCACACCGACTGCTCCGAGCAACCGCAAGCACCGTCTACACAGATATCTGCGTAATCGAGTTCTGCACAATCGGAGTCGGTACCACAGCGGCAGACTCCCGCGTCACAGATCGAAGCTCCGGCCTGTGTTCCGCAATCCGAGTCAACGCCACACTCGCAGAGCTTTGTCTGCATATTGCAGACCGGATACCCCGGAACGATGCAATCCGCGTTGGACTTGCAGCCATCCAAACAATATTTATCCTCTGTGCACAGCGCCGAAGTATTGCCGCAGGCGATCATCGCACCGCCCTCGATCGCCTGGACCTCGACCTCCTCCTGATTGATCGTCTCGCACTGCAAAAACTCAGTCGGCACATAGACGCAATGGCCTTCGCCGTTGAGGTTCATGCAGCCCTGGGTCAGTGCGCACTCGTCCTGAGCGGCGCAGGCCTCCCCCGCAGACCAACCGCTGTAGAGTTCTCTGCACTCCTCATCGTCTCTGCATCCGCCCTGAACATCGCCCTGGCAATAGCTATCTTCGCAGTGAAGCCCTTGGTCCGCGCCATCGATGAGGCAATCCGCGTCGACCTCGCAGATTTCGTGGCAAAACATCAGCCCGTCGCCGGTCGGATCGGTATTCCCGGTGCTGCTGGTCGGCCCCGTCGTGGTCTCGCTGTCGCTGCTCGAACCACTGGTGCCGGTGGTCGCAGAATCGCTTGTGCTTGCGCTGCCACTACTCGTACCGGTATCGCTGCCCCCAGAGGTCGAGCTGTTGCTGGTGCTCGGGCCGGCGCTGTTGCTATCGCTGTTGCTGTTGCTGTTGCTGTCGCTGCTGCTGCTCGATGCGCTGCTCTCTTCACCGCTGGTGCAGGCGACAAAGAGACTGAGCGCCGCGCTGGCGATCCAAAAAGAAGACTTTGTAGGTTGATTCATGGGTCTCGCTCGCTCCGTGAAAATGGGGGGGGGCGCGCAATGGCGCGACGCCGCACTAGCTCATTCGTGCGCGGCTGTCAAAGCCGACATCGCCTCGAGGCAACGCTCAAGCGCCAGCGTGCACGAGCTTGAGCGTGCCTTCGACCAGGCGATCGAGATCTGCATCCTCTAGCGAGTAACTGTTGACGCCGACCCTGAGATACACAGCCCCCCGCCAGTCGAGCACCGTCACGTAAGCGATGCCTTCGGCCAGCAGCTGCCGCTGGAGCCGCTTATTGAGCGCATTGGTGGCCTCGGCCGTCGCTCCGGCAAGACGCGCGCGAAACACACACACCGCCAATGTCGGAGTGTGCAGCAGCTCTAGCTCTGGCGCCGCTTCGACTCGCGCCGCGAGATATGCAGTGCGGCGACGAAGCCCCGTGAGCAGACCCATGAGACCCGCAGAGCCGAGTCGGCGAAAGAGCAGCCAAAGACCCAATGTACGGATCTGGCGGCTGCCGTAGGGGCCCATTGTGTAGAGATCAGGCTCGTCCAGGTCCTCCCAATAGTGGCTCGTCGAGGGGAACGCCTGGCGCAGAGCGTCGGCATCGCGGACCAGGAGCACACCGATCCCGTAGGGCACAAAGAGCCACTTGCAGGGATCGAGGGTCAGCGAGTCCGCCGCAGCGAGCCCGGCAAAGGCCTCTGCGCAACCCGGCAGCCGGGCCATCGCCGCCCCGGCCGCGCCGTCGACATGGAACCACAGGCTCTCCGCCGCCGCGATCTCGGCGATCGCAGCCAGGGGATCGACCGCCGCGCTGCCGCTGGTACCGGCGACGCCGATCACCGCCAAAGGCACAACGCCGAGCGCACGGTCGCTGTCGATCGCGGCCTTGAGAGCAGAGGTGCACATGCGGCCGCAGGCGTCGACCTCCAACACCCGCAGCGAGGCCCGCCCGAGGCCCAAGGTGTCCAGGGCGCGCGGCACCGAAAAATGCCCCTCGCGCGACATGTACACCCCGACCGAAGGCGCACCCCGCAGCCCCAGGCGCTGGATCTCCGGACCGAGCGCGCGATCCCTGGCGAGCTTGAGCGCCGTCAGATTCGCCAGGTGGCCGCCACCGAGCACCACCCCACCGGGCCAAAACCCACCGCCCCGGGGATAGCCGACCAGATCGGCGATCCACGCCAAAACCTCGGACTCGATCGCCGTCGCCCCCGGCCCCGCCCGCCAGGCCGCCGGGGTCTGATTGAGCGCCTCCCCCAAAAAATCGCCGAGCACCGCCTCAAGCCGGGGCTTTGCCGCAAAATAGGCGTGGTAGTTCGGATGCGAAGCGTTGCAGTAGCCCGCCCTCAGGACCTCTAAGAGCTCGCCCAAGGCGCTCGCCAAGGGCACAGGTGCCTCGGGCAAGGGCGCGGGCTCCTCAAAACGATCCACAAGCCCCGGATCTGCACTGAAGAGCGGTCTCTCTTTGGGCGCGGCGCGGGCCTGGCGGACAAATTCCTGGACCTCCTGCATCGCTGCGCTGAACTCGGTCCACTCCCCATCGTTTGCCACCGGCGAAGAAGCCATGCTCTCGCCTACCACGCACAGCACCCGAGAGCAGAGGCGCGCAATCAGCGCATCGCTGCGGAAGCTCGCAGTGCCCGAAATTTTGGCTCGCCCCTGGGCAGAAGCACCGAAGCGCGGCACGATCCAGCGGTGCCCAACTCCTCGATCGGCCTGATTCTCTCTGGCGGCGGCGCCCGCGGGGCCTACGAGGTCGGCGTGCTCACCTACATCGCCGACGCTCTGCCCAACCTGCTCCGCCGCGTCCGCGTGATCACCGGCTCCAGCGTCGGCGCGGTCAACACGATCTTCCTCGCCTCGCACGGTGCGACTCCCGAGTCGACCCACGAGCTGGCCCGACTTTGGCGCAGCCTGACCATCGACGACATGCTCTCGCTCTCGTCGATGTCTGCGCTCAAGCTGCTCGGCGCGGCGCCGCTTCGCCTGCTCAAGATCGGCCTGCGCTCACCGGCGACGGGGCTGCTCAACGCCAAGGGTCTCTGGCAAAAGGTCTCCTCGCAGATCCGCTGGTCCCGAATCCACAGCAATGTCACCAGCGGCCGCTTCGACGCGATCGCCCTGGCGGCGACGGATATCAGCACCGGCTGCACACACCTCTTTGTCGACGCGGCCGACAGCCTCGGCATCGACAAACCGGCGACGATCTCCGAAGTACTCGCAATCCCGACCCGGCTGAGTTTGCGTCACGTGCTCGCATCGGCGGCGATCCCCCTGCTCTTCTCGCCGGTACAGTTGCGCGACCGTTGGTACATGGACGGCGGTATCCGCCACAACACACCGCTCTCGCCGGCACTGCACCTGGGTGCCGAATCACTGCTGATCATCACAGTCGGCGGAATGCGGGCACCCGCGACCCTCACTGGCTTCCCTGGCATCGGCCAGATCGTCGGTAAATTACTCGACTCGATCTTCCTCGACCGGGTCGCCTTCGACCTCGACCGCCTCTCGCGGATCAACGACATTGTCGAGGCTGCAACCTCCCTCGGCGAGCACGAGACAGCGCGCTTTCACGAGGCATTGCACACTGTCGGTCGCCCCGGCTATCGCAAGGTGCCCTTTGCCGCAGTCCGGCCCAAAGCCGACCTGGGCGCCCTCGCTGCCGAGATGATCCATACTTCCAAAACGGTCTCCTCCTTTTCGTTTTTGCGGGTGCTGAGTGCCCTCTTCGAGGATGACAGCGGCACTTCCGGCGACGCCGCCTCTTTCCTGCTCTTTGACGGTGGCTATGCGGATCGTCTGATCGCCCTCGGCCGAGCCGACGCAGCCCAGGCCCACGAACAACTCGCAGCCCTCTAAGCCAAGCTGCACGGCGAATTTCTGAGTTCGAAGTCTCGGTTCCTCTGCGGTCGGGATCTCGCCTATCTGTAGCTAGTTGTAATGTGCACTACAGTGTTGGCGAGTGCCGAGTGTGCGCATTTTACGCGTATCCCTTTTGATGTCGTCGGCATCACTCGTTTGGCAACAATTTCACATGCCGCGGAGGACGTGACCCGCGGATCGATATAATGCCAAGAAGAACATCTATACGCCGTTCGGGGCCCGAATAGCACAATTCATAGTGTTGCAAAATCAGCGCGCGATCGGCGTGATTAACTATTTTTGGGTCGCCGACGCAACGGCCACGGGAGGCGGTCGATTTAAAGAACCAAGCCCCTTGCGGTTCCGAACATCTTGCCCTACGCTCCAACAAAATGCGCGACATCGTCCCCCCTATTATTCTCCCTCTGGTGGCCCTCCTGCTCTCGTGCGTGGCCTCTAGCACGTACCGCTATTGCGGCGACGGCATCCAAGATCCAGCGGAGGAGTGCGACCTTGGCGAAATGAACGACGCCAGCGCCCTGTGCTCCGAAAATTGCCGTTTTGTCAGGATTTGTGGCGATGGCAAGGTGCAACCGGACGAAGATTGCGACCAAGGCGAGCTCAACGGGCATGTCAGCTCCAACTGTACACTCGAGTGTACATTTACCCGTTGCGGCGACGGAATCCTCCAGGAACTCGAAACTTGCGACGAGGGCCCCAACAATCACTGGCCGCCCGACGGCCAGCCGGGATGCAGTCTCGGGTGCACGCCCCTCGCGTACTGCGGCGACTCTTTGCTCGAGCCCGATCTCGGCGAGGCCTGCGACGACGGCAACGAGATCAACGACGATGCCTGCAGCAACGCCTGCGAGCTGCCGACATGCGGCGACGGCATCCGCCAGGGGGACGAAGAGTGCGATGACGGCAATTCGATCGCCACCGACGCCTGCACCGACCTCTGCCTCTACAGCTTTTGCGGCGACGGCATCGTCGAAGAGGGCGTCGAAGAGTGCGACGACGCCAATTCGGACAACAGCGATGCCTGCCTAAACGTCTGCATCGCGACGTTTTGCGGCGACGGCGTGCTCAACGAGGGCGAAGAGTGTGATGACGGCAATAATTCGCCCGACGACACGTGCAACAACGAGTGTGGCCGCGTGAGATTGGTCTTCCTGACCTCGGTGGTCTACTCGCCCCACGAACTCTGGGGTCTTACCGGCGCCGACACGGAATGCCGACAGCAGGCCCTCGAGCACGATCTGCCCAACTACGACAATTTTAAGGCCTGGCTCAGCGACTCGACCGGCTCCCCTGCCACCCGTTTTGTCCACGGAAAGGGCCGCTACGTGCTGCTCAGCGGCGAAACCGTCGCTCTCAATTGGCAAGATCTCACCGACGGCGAGCTTCTCCACGCGATCAATACGACCGACGCCGGAGAGGTCGTCGAACAACCGAGTGCGGTCTGGACAAATACCGCCGTCGACGGCACGCCCTACGGCGGAGACGACGAGGATTGCGATAACTGGCACGAAACCGGCATGGGCATCACCTACAGCGGGATTAGCTCCGAAACCGACGAATACTGGACCTACTTCGACGGGTTGACCCTCTGCGGAGGAGGGGCGGCTCTTTATTGTGTCGAACAGTGAACACCCAACACAAGCAAGATAATGAACGACCACACGTACTCTCTTCACCTCCTGCGTGAGCTTAGCTACGCGACTTTTTTCACCTCGATTCTCGTCGCCGACTCCGGGTGCCAGTCCGACCCACCGTCTGCGACTTCGGCGACCATCAGCACCTCGAGTTCGTCGGCGAGCGCCTCTGCCACAGGTCCAGACAGCGATAGCGAAGGCGCCTCTACTGGGGGATCCAGCACAACAACAACTTCCACTGGCCCAGACACAGGCACCACCACCGAAACCTCGACCAGCGCCGACGAGACAACCAACAGCACAGAGACCTCCACCGGGGGCGACAGCAGCGGGACCGGCGAAGGCGCCTGCGGCAACGGCATGCTCGACCCCGGAGAGGCCTGCGACCTCGGTCCGCTGAACGATAATCTCGGTGAGTGCACCAAGGCTTGCGAATTGGCGACGTGCGGCGACAACTTTAAACAGCCAGGCGAAGACTGCGACTGGGGACCCGACAATCACGACTCACAGCAAAATGGATGTACAACACATTGCCTGCTTGGACCTCATTGTGGCGACGGAATTGTCCAAAATGACTACGAGGACTGCGATCCAAACGACCCCAACCTCGGCCAACCCGCGCTCTGCATGCTGTGCAAATGGTCGGGAAAGCGTGTCTTCGTATCAAGTGAGATCTTGACGGGAGATCTTGGCGGACTCGCCGGTGCCGACGCGACCTGCCAGAACCTCGCCGCCGCCGCCGGCCTGGGCGACGAGCAGGAGATCTTTCGAGCCTGGCTTAGCTCAGCCGACACAACCGCCGCACAGCGCCTGCAACACAGTGAGGACCCCTATATCCTCGTGGACGGTACCATCATCGCAGAGAACTGGGAAGACCTGACCGACGGAGAACTCGAGCACCCGATCGACCTAAATGAGCACAACATCGAGATGATCTCGACTCCCCAGGTCTGGACAAATACAACGATCTCCGGCTCGCGGCGCAGCCTTCAACACGACTGCAACAAGTGGACTTCCTCGTCCATCACTTCAACGGCCCACATCGGCTGGTTCGAGATGAACAGCGACGAGTGGACCCAAGGCGAGGCTTCGCCTCTCGCCTGCTACTGGCAATACAGGCTCTACTGCATCGAGCAATAAGCCCTCCTACACGCTCCAGGAGGATCCCTCGTCCTGCGCTGCGCGTAGGCGCGATTCTCCTGGATGCGCCGGCTCGAGTGGGCGAGGTGATCTCACCTGGCAGGCGACAATTTCTTGCGGTCGAGGCTTGCTCTCTGATCGCATCGATCTCGGCGCCAGCTCCCCGATTCGCCGACCCTCACGGCCTCTGGTCGGCCCTGCTCTCTGAGCCGCCTCACCCCGCAAGCCCTGGTCGCGACCTGGCCGAACGCGCTATGTCTCGCGGGCAATGCAGCTCGCAGACCTCAAAATCATTGTCACCGGCGGCGCCCAGGGCATGGGCGCTCATTTTGCAACTCGCCTCGCCCAAGCCGGCGCCCAGGTGGCCATCGGCGACATCAACGAGGCCGGCCTGGCCGAGGTCGTCGCCGGCGCAGCGGACCTCCCCGGCACCCTGCACAGTCACCGCTTGGACGTCGCCGACGAGGCTCAATGCGAGTCCTTCGTCTCCTGGGCAAACACTGCGATGGGCGGCCTCAACGGCCTGATCAACAACGCCGGCATCCTCCGCGACGGCCTCCTCGTGCGCAAGGATCGGCATACGGGCGCGATCACCAAACTCAGCCGCGCACAATGGGACGCGGTGATCGGCGTCAACCTGAGCGGCGCCACGTTTATGGTCCGCGAGACCGTCGCTCTGATGGCCGCCGCCAGTACGCCCGGTGTCGTCGTCAACATGTCGTCGATCGCTCGCCACGGCAACCGCGGCCAAAGCAACTACACCGCGGCCAAGGCGGCGATCGCCGCGAATACTGTCACCTGGTCGAAAGAGTTCGCCCGTTTCAAAATCCGCGTCGGTTCGATCGCCCCTGGCATGATCGAGACGCCGATGACCCAAGGCATGAACCAAAAAGCCCGTGACGCTCTGGTCTCGGCGATCCCGGTCGGCCGTATCGGCCTCCCCGAGGACATCTGGGTCGGCGTCAAATTTATCCTCGAATGCGAGTATTTTAATGGCCGCACGATCGACATCGACGGCGGCCTGTCGATGTAGA
>CAYYUP010000087.1:7875-24294 GCA_964474905.1 uncultured Nannocystis sp.
GGCGAAGCCTCGGCAAAAGGCGGCGCCCTGCGCATGTATTTGGCCCTTCACAGGGCCCTCGGCCGACAGGGGGCAAACTAGAGGCAATCATGCGCCAATCGCAGCGATCGCTGCGGCGCCCCTTGCCGACCTCCTCGCGCTGAGCAGGCGAGTACATACAGATCGGCGATGGTTGACGCGCACCGACACAAAACCGCGACGGATCGCGCGCTGGCGAGCAACGATCGACCCCTCAACTCCGACTCCGCGGGGACTCTGTCTCTTTGCGCTGCTCAGCGGGGCGTGTATCCTGCCCCGGCTCTTAGTCCTCATCGATCGCGACCCCGCTCATCCAGACGAAGCCGCCGGAATCCGCCCTGAGAGCGCCGTTCAGATCGAGGTAGACAGATCCAGATATCCAAACCCAAGGCCGACCTTTGTGATTTTGAGGTCGTGCTGCCTCCCCACCCGATCCCCCAGGAGCAGGGTACCGAGTGGATCGCGAAGATCTGCTCGTTCCTCGCGGATCACGGAGACAAACCCAAGAGCGCAGCGAGGATCGAGCGCCTGATCCGTCGCTACGCCGTCAAGCCCGCACAGATCGCCAGCCGCAGGTTTGAATGCCCGGATGTCGGTCGTCTCAACTGGGCAGATAATCAAGTCTTTGACGTCGAGCGCTGGAAACAAAGCGGCCAGACGAGCGGTGATCTCACGACCAAGATGCGCTTCTTCCTCGATCGCGCCGAGCAAATCTTCGAGCGATTCTACGGCTCAAAGGCCGCCCCAGATCATATCATTCACGTCACCTGTACTGGCTACGGCTCGCCGAGCGCGGCTCAGGTTCTCGTCGATCGGCGCGGATGGCACGAACTGACAGATATCAGTCACGCCTATCATATGGGCTGCTACGCCTCGGTGCCCGCGGTCCGCAGCGCTGCCGCCCTGGTCGCGCTTGAGCGCCTGGGACGCGACACTCCCGAATACCGCGTCGATGTCGCCCACACAGAGATGTGCGGCCTGCACTTTAACCCCAGCGAAAACGGACCCGAGCCGACGATTATCCATACTCTCTTCGCCGACGGCCATATCAAATACTCGCTGGTGCCACCGGGTCGCGCGAGCTCTGGCTACCAGGTGCTGGCGCTGGCCGAACGCATCGTGCCCGGCACCAGTCGACAGATGACTTGGATGCCGGAGAGCTGGGGCTTTCGTATGGGCCTAGGCCGCCAAGTGCCGCAGCTCATCGCCGAACATATCAAGCCCTTTTGCCGGGCGCTGCTGCGGGATGCGGGCATCGACAGCGAACGCGAGTGGCCCGAGATTACCTTTGCGATCCACCCCGGCGGGCCCAGCATTATCAACTCGATCCAGCACGTTCTTGAACTCAGCGAGGCCCAGGTCGAGCAGAGCAAGGCGGTCCTGATGGAGCGCGGAAATATGTCGTCAGCGACCCTGCCCCACATCTGGAAGCGGATCCAAGACCAGGGCCTGCCCGCGGGTAAAACCGTGCTAAGCCTCGCTTTTGGGCCCGGACTGTCGATTTTTGGCGCCGTCTTTCGCATCATCTAAACGGAATCATAGGACGATCTCATGATGCTTGCCGCCCTGCTTTTTGTACCCTCTCTGGCCCAGGGAGGGCTCATGCTCGTCGACGAATTTTACTACCATATGCGGCGTGGCTTGCCGCGATGGGAGAGGATCTCGCACCCCCTCGATACCCTCGCAACGCTCGCCTGCCTGGTCTTCGCGTTGACGATGGACTTTGACGAGACCAACCTCATTGCATACATTATATTATGTGCGTTTTCAAGCATTCTAATCACTAAAGATGAGTTTGTCCACAAAAATCTCTGCGACGAGATGGAGATGTGGATCCACGCAGTGCTCTTTGTCGTCCACCCCGCAGTCCTGCTCGCGGCCGGCTTCTTCTGGAGCCTCCGGGGCCCGGTGAGCGGTGGTCTTATCAGCCCCGAGTCGGCGACCACTGCCCTGGCGATCCAAGCGTTTGTGCTCGCCTCATTCTTTGTCTATCAAGTAATTTTTTGGGGAATCTATGCCCGCACACACGACCATCAACAATGATCTCTACGACGACCTGGGCGAGCTTTGGTACACGGCAAATGACGATCCTGTGGCCCTGCTCAGGGCCGAAGCGCGAGCGCACGGTCCTTGGATCCGCGACCAGCTCCGCCTTCGCTGCCCCCTGCCAAGGCCCCAGGTCCTGGATGTCGGCTGCGGTGGCGGGTTTAACAGCAATTACCTCGCCGAACACTCTTTTGCGGTGACTGGCGTCGATCTCTCCGAGGAGAGCCTGGCAGTCGCCACCCGTTACGACAGCACAAATACCGTCAATTACATCCGCGCCGACGCCTACGAGCTGCCCTTCGCGGACAACTCCTTTGATGCTGTCATCGCCATGGACTTTTTGGAGCACGTAGAAGACCCGGCGCGGGTGATCGCCGAGGTCTCGCGGGTACTTCGGCCAAAGGGCACCTTCTTCTTCCACACGTTTAACCGCAATCTGCTCTCTCGCCTAGTGATCATCAAGCTCGTCGAGTGGCTACTTCCCAAAACACCCAAGAACCTGCATATCTACCGAATGTTCATCAAGCCGCAAGAGCTCCGTGAGCACTGCGAGGACAGCGGAATGTCGATCGTCTCGATGCAGGGCCTGGCCCCCCAACTCCTCAATCTAGATGTACTGCGAGGGGCGCTGCGCGGGGTGGTGCCCGCAAATTTCCGCTTCCGCTTTGTCCGATCTCTCGCGCTCTCGTACTCGGGATTCGCCCAAAAAAAGTAGCGATGCCAATGACCCACTTTGTTGGGGACATCGACGATCGCCCGGGCTCCAACGCGATCTCTGGCACTGTGAAGGGTCGCGAGTTCCCCGTCACCGCGCAGACCCCTGTACACTGCCGACGATGGAGAACGCCCCGGATGCCCGACCCTCCGATGCTGTGGCACCCCCCGAGCTGGCGACCGCCGAACTCGCGACATCGGAGCCCGGAGGAGAGCACGCGGTGCCGACCCGGGGTGCGGTCGTACGGGAGTTCCTCTTCTTCCAGCTGAGGCTCATCGCTGACGGTCTCAAGGACCTCCTGCTCTCGCCATTGACCGTCGTTCTGCTGATCATCAGCCTGCTCTCGCCGCGGCGCTCGAGGGCGATGTGGGCTCGGCTCCACCGCATCGGGCGAGGTTTTGACGCGTGGATCGATCTCTTTCCAGACGACGAGCGCGAGCCGGATCGCACCCATGCACAGACGATGGGCTCGATGCTCACGCAAACCGAGGACCTGCTCCGGGCGCTGCGGCGGGACGGCAGTGCAGATCCCGAGGTCCAGGCTCAGCTCGCATCGATCGTCCGCGCGGTCAAAAAGATCGCGCCCGGCATCGGTGCGGACTCGCAGCCGCAGGCGACCCAGTCGGAGCAAACAGCCGCAAAGGCCTCCTAGTCCATCCGTTGGCCTATTTCGTGGCAGACCCGACCCGCGAGCAGGGCGCGATGCCGGCAGGCCGAAGACAACCGACGCGGGCTATCCTCTGGCGTGCTCCGCAAGATCTTCATCGCCCTTTTTGTCCTCCTCCTGCTGGCGATGGGCGTCGCCGCCTACCTCTGGCACGAGGCGACCGCCCTGCCCGATTGGTACACCGAGGGCGCTGCCCAAGATATCGGCGAGGCCGCTGCTGCCGAACCCGTGTGGGTGCCGGCGGCCGACGGCGAGTCCCAAGAGATGCGCAATTTTCATACCCGCAGCAAGCGAATCAAACCGGTCCTGCGGCGGGCGATCAAGGGCTCGCGCGTGACCTACAAAAAAAATGGGCAAGTCGAGGCCGGCATGGTCGCGAACATCGGCGACGTCCGCGAAGAAGAACTCTCGACCAACGACCGCTCGTTCCTCGAGCAGGCGACCAGCGCCTTTCCCAGTCTCAAGCAGCGCGACATCTACATCGGTGTCGAGGGCGATACCGTGGTCAACAATGGCGTCGTGCAACTCGGCAAAGACCCCCAGGTCAAGATCGGCAATCTCTCGTATTCGCTCCCGGATGCGGCCGCCCGCCTAGGCCTCAACGAAGCCAAGCTGCGCGCCGAACTCAACGCTGAACTCGCACGCATGGGTGTGCACGCACCCTCTAAATGACCGCGCTCGACCTCGTTTCCTGCGGGTCGCTCACCATGTAGACTCGGCTCTCAATTCGATGGGCACCAGCGACGATTTCCGCTTCGACCTGGGCGAGGTCCTCGGCAAAGGTGCGCTCGCGACAGTCATCGCGGTCACCGGCCCCGACGGTCGACCTTACGCCGGCAAGCTGCTCCACGACTCACAGAGTCGGGACCCCTCGGCGGTCGCTCGCTTCAAACAGGAGGCCGCGCTCCTCCACAGCCTCGACCACGTCAACATCGTCCGAGTGATCGAGACCGTTACCGTCTGGGGTCGGCCGATGCTGGTGATGGAGCGAGTCGAGGGACCGACCCTGGCCCAGCTGATCGCCCGCGACTCGCCGCTGCCCGAGCGGCTGCTGCTGGCCATCGGTCACGGCATCGCCGAGGGGCTCGCGCACGCCCACGCCCACGGCGTTATCCACCGCGATCTGAAACCCGGCAACGTGCTCCTCCAGGAGAACGAGCCCGCCCCGATCCCCAAGATCGCCGACTTTGGCATGGCCCGCGCGAGCTCCCTCGCCGGTGTCGATCACCAAGCGATGACCGTGGTCGGCACCCCCGACTACATGGCGCCAGAGTCTGTCGACCCGCTGGCGGTCGACCTGCGCAGCGACCTCTACGCCCTCGGCTGCATCCTCTACGAGATGGCCTGCGGGCGCCCGCCCTTCGATGCCGCGACCCCCTTAGGGCTGCTGCACCAGCACCGCACGGCGCCGATCCCCGCGCTTCCCGAGCGTTTGAGCCCCGGCCTCCGCCGCCTGATCGAGCGCCTGCTCGCCAAGTCGCCGGGCGAGCGCCCGCAGGCGGCCGAGGCGGTGCTCAAACGCCTCGATCAGATCCTCGGAGGCGACGAAACCCGAGCCCTCGTAAGCACCGTCGGCGACGAGCTGCCGCGCTGCTCCGCCTGTGAAGAGCCGCTGCTGCCCGAACTCAAACTCTGCCTCGCCTGCGGGCAGACGATCGCCTTTCTCGATCGCGGCAACCACAAGATCATCGTCATGGGCCCGGGCTCGGTCGGTGACAAATTCGACACCCAGCTCCGCGACCGACTCGTCGCCTGGATCGCCAGCAATCCCAGGCTCCACCTCGACAGCAGCCGCATCGCCAAACAGATCCCGCGCCTGCCATTCACGCTCTGCAAAGGCGTCGATCGGATCGGCAGCGAGAACGTCGTCACAAGCCTCAACGCGATCGGCATCAGGGCGCTCACCCACAACAAGCACGCCCTCAGCCTCCCCGAGATGCGCGCAAAGTCGAAGGCACTGGCGCTGCGGACCGCGGCGATCATGGCCGCCGGCAGTGTGGGCGTGATGCAATCTCTCTCGCTCTGGATGCTGCCCATCATGTTCTTGGCGGCAATCGGTATCTCCACCCTATCGAGCACGCGTTCGACGACCAAGGCGCTTGCGCGGGGCACAAAAAACACCCCAAAAGCGATCACCGCGGCCCTCAACAAAGTCGAAGCGGTCCTGCCCGCGCTCCGAGCCCGTCGCCATCGCATGGCCTTACGGGCCGTCGTTCACCGCAGTCTCGCGCTCACCGAGGCCCGCCATGGTGCTGCAGATGCCGACGAACTCGGCCAGGCGATCGAAGCGGCGACCATCGCTGCCGGTCGCCTCGACGCCCTCGACCACGAACTCGAGCGCCTCGACATCCGCACCGCCACGGATCAGGCCCGCAAGAGCCTGCACGAACGCGATGTCTGGTCGGCACGCCTCCTCGAGTTGACCGCGAGCCTCGACGCGATCCAGGCGCGGGCAGCTGCGGCCCTCCACCAACGCGAGGCCGGCGGCGCCGACACCCGACTCGGGGAGCTGCGCATTCGTATCGAAGCCCTCGAAGAGATCGCCGCATTGGAGAACGAATGAGCGAGAACCCGGTCACCGCTGAGACCTCGATGACGATCGTCGACGGCCCCGAACGTCGGGGCTCTGAGCAGCGCTGGCGGGTGCGCCTCGCCGACGGTCGCCCGGCGCTGCTCGGCCGCCTGCTGCCCGAGCTCGCCGAGGATCCGGCGATCCGTCGCCGCTACGTCCGAGACCTCGAGCGCCTGGCCGATGTGACAGATTGCGGCATCGCCCCGCTCCTCGAACGCGGCCCCACCCCTGACCCCCGCGATCCTGCAGCAGCGCCGCCCTGGCGTCTCCGCCTCGATCCACCCGGCACCACGCTCGCAGCTTGGCTCGAGGAAAAAGCACCGGCACCGATCGATGAGGTCGCCGAACTCGGAGCGACGCTCGCCCTGCGACTCGCGGAGCTCCACGATCGCGGCGTCATCCTCCGCGATCTGGCGCCGCGGGGCTTTGTCATCGACCCCAAAGGCACGATTTGGTTGACCGATGTCGGCCTCACCAGGGTCGACATCCTCTCGACCCGCACCGCCGCTTCGCTGCTCGTCGAAAGCTCGCCCTACGCCTCTCCCGAACAGCTGACCCGCACCCTCGTCGATCCGCGCTCCGATCTTTTTGGCCTCGGCGTGATCCTTTATCGAGCACTCACCGGCACCCTGCCCTTCGGCGATGGACCGGCTCTGCTCCGCGGAGATGAGAGCGCACTGCCCCCCTCAACGCTGCGCAGCGAAGTGCCCGCGGCCTTTGATCAACTGCTCGCGCGCTGCCTGCAGTTCGACCCCGAAGCGCGGCCGTCGACCGCCCGCGAGGTCGCCGCGATCCTCCGCGGCGAAGCACCGGCAACCGCTTCGATGGAGCGCACCACCTGCCAGAACTGCGGTGCCTCGCTTCGCCTGGGTCAGCGCCTCTGCCTCAGCTGCGGCAATGAGGCGGTGCTCTTTGAGCACAGCGACGCTGCCCCAGAGGATCGATGGGCCCTAGAGCTGACCAAAGCAACCGAGTCGATCGAGTTCAGCCAAAAGCTACAGACCATGCTCCGTACCCTCGCAGCGGGCGAAGTACCGGCGCTCAACCTCATTATCGGCGACGTGCGCATGTACTCCAAAGCGGAGCTCAAACGCCGCTATCGCCTGCCGCTGCGCCTCTTTGATGATCTCTCGGAGGAGACCGCGCTCGCCCTCAAAGAGCGCCTGGCAGCCGATAAAATCAAGGTCAAAGCTGTCCCTAAGCGCAGTACTTCAGTTCGCCGCCAGCGTCGGCTGGTGCTCGCGATCGTCGGCGGTACCGTCGCGGTCATCGCCACGCTCATCGCCGTCTTCGCCGATGTACTGGCCGGCGCAATCGTCCTCGGTATCGGCATCGTCGTGCTCGGGATCATTGCTGCGATCTCGGCGCGGCGGAAACCATCGAGGGCGGCGCTCTTCCAGCTGCGACCCACCCCCGCGGCACTGCCGGCCTCGGATCCGCTGGTCTCGCGCCTCGCCAGCCTGCTCCACGAGCAGCCGAGTGCAGATGTCCGCGAGCAGCTCGCCGAACTCGCACTCCTGACCCAGCGCCTGGTCGATCACCGCGCGCAGGTGATCGGCGAGCGAGCCGAGCTTGATCGCATCATCGAGCCTATTGAGCCGCTGATCACCCTGATCGAGCAGCAAACCCGATCGCTCATCGAGATCGATCGGGAGCTCGCGAACCTCGACGAAGGCGCGATGGTCCGCGCCCTCGGGTCTAGCGAAGCGAGATCGGAGACAGCTGCCTCGCGAACGCCTATCTTAGACGGCCTCGATCGTCTGCGTACCCTCGAGGACCAGCGCGCTCGCACCCTCCACCGCTTGCTCAGCGCCAGCGACCTGCTCCGCCGCACCGCCGACCTGGGTCTGGCCGTGCACGATCCAGAGGCCGCCCATCGCCGTCAAATCGCTCTCGCCCTGCACGCCTTGGGGGCCGCGAAGCCTGTCGAGCCGGTCGAGCCGGCAGAATCAGCCGACTCTGATGACGCGTAGAACGCTCGTCGCCCGCATGCACCGACGAGCGCCTCGATTAAGATCGACGACCTGAACATCCGCAAACCCAAAGGCGAGAGCTAAGAGGCGTGCTCGGAGTAAATCGCCCTCGACGCCTGCCCCCCCCAGGAGCGTCGTCGACTCCCCCCGAGTCGAGAATCTCCCCCCTTGGTATCGTCCGCGGACATGATCACTTCGACTTCCCTACTCGTCCTTACTCAACTCATCGCCGGAACAATCGACATCAACCCCGGCGATGACCTTTGGAACACCCTCAAAGAGGTCAACGCCGGTGATGAGGTGATCATTCATGCCGGTACCTATAAGGTGCCAGGATTCGTCGACCTCGCATTTGATGGCACTCAGGATCAGCCGATCGTCGTCCGCGCGGGCGACGGAGAAGAGGTGATCATCGAGGGAATCTCCTCGCAAAATACGTTCAACATTCAGGGATCCTATTACACCCTGCGTGGCTTAACGATCGTCGGTGGTTCCCACGGGATCCGCTTGGGCAACTCCGCCCACGGCACCATCGAGGGGATCGAGATCCGCGACGTCGGCGACGTCGGTATCTCCTGCAACCGCCCCGACAACACCTACGAGGCGATGACCATCCGCAAGAACCACATCCACGACACCGGCGCCGACGGGGGCCCTGGCGAGTGCATGTACCTCGGGTGCAACAATAATAAATGCCAGGTTTGGGATTCGATGATCGAATTTAATTGGTGCCACGATACACTCTCTGGCAACCAAGGTGACGGCATCGAACTCAAGACCGGCTCCTACAATAATATCATCCGCCACAACGTGATCCACGACGTCAACTACCCCGCGATCACGATGTACGGCACGGTCGGCAACAAGGCGCCAAATATCGTCGAGGGCAATGCGATCTGGAACGTCGTCGACAACGGCATCCAGACAGTCGGCGATGCGGTCGTGCGCAACAACCTGATCTTCAACGTCGGCGCCAACGGCATCCACGCCAAACCGAGCCAGGGCGAGATCGTCGAACAGCTCACGATCGCCCACAATACGGTGATCAACCCCAATGGTGCCTGTCTCCGCGGCAACGATTGGCCTGGGGGCGAAGGCATCGTTCTCGCCAACAATGCCCTCTATTGCCCCGGCGGCACGGCCGTCAAATTACCCGCAGGCGCAGGCTCTGCCCTGGTCGTCGGCAACGCGGTCGTCGGCGCGGTCGAAGGCGCAATGATGGGCACATACGACGGTATCAGTGTCGAAGCTGCCTTCCTCAATGCAGCCGGCAAGGAGGTCTATCCGCAGACAGACTCGCCCCTGATCGACGCAGGCGAGGCCGGACACGCCGATGCTGATTTCAACTGTCTCGCCCGAGACCCCGGCGGCGTCGATGTCGGCGCCTATAACTACGACAACTCTGACAACCCGGGCTGGGTGGTCGCGCCCGGGTTTAAAAACTGCGCCTCGGGAGATTCGACCGGTACCGACTCTGACAGCACCGACGGCACCGATAGCTCCGGCACCGATAGTACCGACGGCACTGGCGGCACCGGTAGCACCGATAGCTCCGGCACCGACGGCTCCGGTAGCTCCGGCACCGACAGTACCGATAGCTCCAGCACCGATAGCTCTGGCACCGACGGCTCTGGCACCGACGGCTCCTCCGACAGCGGCAGCGCAGGCCCGACCGGCGGCAGCGCGAGCAGTGATGGCAACAGCACCTCCGACAGCGCCTCGACCAGCGCAGGCGACGACGACAACGACGACGACGTCGGCTGTGCCTGCCGGACCCTCGGCGACCAAGACACACCGCTACACCTCCTTGGCTTGCTCGCGCTCGTGCCCCTTGTCGGTCGACGTCGCCGAAGGCGAGCGCCCGCAAGCTGAGCACGAGCCCCGCAGCCGCCCTCTGTGCAGAGGGCAGTGCACAATGCGCACGATCAAGCTTCCAAATACCAACAATGCCAACAACGCCAACAATGCCAACAATGTGAGTCGCGGGCGGAGGTCCTCGCCAATAAAGGGCGAAAACCACAAGAGCCCACACAAGGCTCGAATACGCGCTCGTTTCGTTTTCTAAACGCCCACGTTGACCCGACCAATGCGGATCAGAGATGCTCTAAGCGGCCTTTACGAATCAACAACGAATCGCGCCGCCCAAATTCCGGTCGAAGGCCGTACACCCCAGAGGCAATCTATGAGAATTTTGATGCTGACAAGCCTACTCCTCGCCTCCTTGGCGCTACCTGCGACGGCCTCGGCCGGGAGAGACGACGACGACGACGAAGCCCTCGAGGACGATATCCTCTTGGTCATCGACCTCCCGATCGTCGTCGCTGACGCCATCGACGGCGGCATCGAAGAGAGCGAGATCAACGAGGCACTCGAGGGCGCCGAGGAGAGCGGACTCGCTGCGAGCGACGCGGCGATCATGCTGAGCGCCGAAGTCGAGGAGAACAAGACCCGCGGCAAGAAGAAGGGCTTTGGGCTCTACGTCAAGACGCTGCTAGTCAAGGGTTACCGCGGGCAAGAGCTCGCCGACAAAATCAAGGAGCGCAAAGAAGAATTCGCCGCGATGAGCGACGAAGAAAAGGCCGCGCTCAAGGTCAAGCTCAAAGAGCGCCACGCCGCGCAGAAAGAGCGCCGCGCCAAGCTACACGCCAAGATCAAGGCCGAACGCGCGACCGGCAAGAAGATCGAGTTCCGGCATCACGCACTCCAGGTCGCGCTCAAGGCCAAGCAAAAAGAGCTCAAGCGCAAGCACAAGGCCAAAAAAGCCAAACTCAAGGCCAAGATCGCCAAGGAGGCCGTCAAGGGCAACCCCGACCCCGAGAAGATCAAGAAGCTGCGCGGCGAGCTGCATGACGAGCGCGTGGAGACCCGCGAGGACAAGGCCAAGATCGAGAAGCGCAAGGACAAGGTCGACAAGCACGAGGATAATGCCCTCAGCAAGCACGACAAACGCGAGGCCAAGCTCGACGCCAAAAAAGAGAAGCGCAAAGAGAATCACGACAAGCTCAAGGCCAAGCACCAGGAACACAAGAAAAACAAGCAAAACAAGCAAGACAAGCAAAACAAGCAAGACCGCAAGGCGCCGCAATAGGCCCTCGATCGACTTCGGAGAACAACGATGAAACGCACGATCCTAATGATGCTAGTGGCGCTGCCCCTAGGCCTCGGAGCCTGCGGCCAGGCCGAGAAAAAGCCCGCCAACGACAAGAGCACCGAGAAGACCGAGAAGACCGAGAAGACCGAGGTCAAGGTGGTCGAAGAGGCTCCCGACCCCCTCGATCCACGGGTCGAGAAGGCGGTCACGGTCGCCAACGCGATCGCCAAAGACCCCGACAGCGCCGACACGATCCTCGAGAAAAACGGCCTCGATCGCGATACGTTCGAGGCACTCATGTACGAGATCGCCAGGGACCCTAAGCTCTCAGAGCTCTACGCGGTCAACCGCGACGCCTAAGCCGCTCAAAGGCTTTATCGCGGTACAAGACGCCCCCTGCCCACGGCAGCGGGGCGTCACCAATTGTGCGACCTACTCGCCGCAGACAGGGCTATTGGCGGCCCCCTCAACGACAATGCCATCACCGACCACCAGTCCCTCATCGATCACGACCTGCTCGTAGACATCGGTGACCCGGAGATCAAAGGGCTCTGCGCCCACGCCCTCTGGGGCGACAAAATAGTTGTAGTTCTCGCGCTTGATCGGAATGAAGGTATCACCGCCGTCGACGGAGTACTCCAATGAGGCGATCGCGTGCCTGTGATTACGGACCTGCAGCGCCGTCCACCACTGGCTGCTGCCCTCCTTAAAGCGATAGGCGAGCGGCCCTTCGACCGCGCAGGGCACAAAATGCCAGCTGATGTCAACACGGCCAAGCTCGACCGGCGCGATCATCTCGAAGGCCTCGGGGCTGAGATCGAGATCACCGACGGCGCAGCCAGGGCAGCGGTCGACGATGCGCACACGAATCACGCCATCGGGGCCCGTGACCTCGACGCAGGCCCCACAGGGGGCCGAGCCCGCATAATCAACATCATTGATCGCCGCGATCATGCGATCGGCCGAGGCATCAAAGGAGCAATTGCCGGTACCATCCGCACCGTAGTAGGTCGCCTCGCCGCCGTGCTCGGCGGCCTCTCCGCAGGGCTCGCCAGCGGTCTCCGAGGCGGTCTCCGAGCCCGAGCCCGAGCCCGAGCCCGAGTCCGAGTCCGTGAGGCCCGTCGACGATGCGCTCGATCCCGACGGCACCGTCAACCCCGAGGTCGACGATGCGCTCTCTCCCTCCGGGTTCGCGCCCGTGCAGGCGATGACTGCGAGCCCCAAAAATCCCATCAGGGGTGTGATGCACGTGCCGACGATGCTCCTCATCCTGAGCACGAGAGTACCCGGTCTGAGCCGCCCAAGCAGTCACATTGAGCGCGCGGAGCCGCGGCGAAGCGAACCGTCGACAGAATCGCGCAAAATGCGCAGACAGGATAACCCCCGAGAGTCACGGTATGGGCATAGCCGTAGGGTTCCAGATCGCGAGTTCGTCCAGCGATTTGCGGCGCAGATCCGGGACCCGGGCGTCCGCTGCCGGGTAGCCGATCGGAAAGAGGATATAGGGGCGCTCATGGGCCGGCCGCCCGAGGATCCTGCTGAGAAAACCCATCGGACTCGGCGTATGGGTGAGCGTCGCCAACCCCATCGTCTGCAGCGCGGCGATGAAGAGCCCGCAGGCGATGCCGACGCTCTCCTTGACGTAGTAGTTCTTGATGATGCCGCCGTCTTTGTCGACACCGTGGCGCTCCTCAAAAATGACGACAATCCAGGGCACGAGTTCGAGGTAGGCCTTGTCGGCGTCGGTGCCGAGCGGCCGCAGGGCCTCGCGCCACTCCGCGGACATGCGCCCGCCGTAGCTCAATTCCTCTTCGCGCTCGGCTGCCAAACGGATCGCCCGCTTGATCGGTGCCTCGCTGACAGCGACGAAGCGCCACGGCTGCCGGTGCGCCCCCGAAGGCGCGGCCCCAGCCGTACGGATCGCCCGCTCGATCAGCGAACGCGGCACCGGCTCGGCGCTAAAGTGACGCACGCTCCGACGAGCCTGCATCAGCTCCTCAAAGGCCGCGCCGCGGACTTGCGACTCGGCCGCGTCGAGCCGCGGTGGTCTGTAGTCAACAAAAGACGGATCGCTATCGTGGTCGCTCATTGGGGCCTCCAGAGGCCGACCAACCTACCATCACCGCGCGGCGCGGCACTTGCGTAACTCGGCCTACTCGACCATCGTTCGGCCACTCTGCATGACGTGCTCGACCTCTGAGATCACCCTCGAACTCCCACATCTCCGGCTTGCCGCGCGGGTATGGGGACCCGAAGACGGCCTACCCGTGCTAGCGCTGCACGGCTGGCTCGACAACGCCGCCAGCTTTGAAGGCCTCGCGCCGCTGCTACCTGGTTGCCGGATCGTCGCCCTCGATCACGCGGGCCACGGCCTCTCGGCCCACCGCAAACACAGCACCTATTACGTACTCGACTACGTCGCCGACGCGCTAGCGGCCGCGGCTGCGCTCGGCTGGTCACGCTACGCGATGCTCGGGCACTCGCTCGGGGCCGGCGTCGCAGCGCTTTGCGCCGGTACCTACCCCGAACGGGTCACCCGACTCGCGCTCATCGAGGGCTTCGCCCCCCTCGCCGACGACCCCGAAAAGGCCGCCTCCCGTCTGCGCACAGCCCTCGATCGCGAGGCTCGCGGCAGCCGACAAAACACGGCCCCCTACGCCTCGATCGACGACGCCGCGCGAGCTCGTACACGGGCTACTGGACTGCCCCACGAGGCCGCCAAGACCCTCGTCAAGCGAGCGCTCGAGGCTGTCGAGGGGGGCTGGCGTTGGCGCACAGATGCCCGTCTCCGATGGCCCTCGCGTGTGCGCCTTAGCGAGGCCCAGATACGGAGTTTTCTCTCCGCGATCCGCTGCCCGGTCCGGGCGATCCGAGCCGAAAACGGCCCCTCGTTCAACGAGTCAAGCCTCGCCGAGCATCGCGCCTGCGTCCGCGATCTCGAGGTCGTAAAACTCGCCGGCGGCCACCACCTCCACCTCGAAGATCCGCGCTGTGTCGCCGCCGTGCTCGCGCCATTTCTCGCGGGGCCTGTCACCACAGCGCACTCTTAGATCGACGCGCAATTCACCGAGCGCCGGCGAGCGATCAAGAGTTCGCCGAGCGCCGCCGTTGATCGCGAAGAGCCCGCAAAGCGTCGATGTACGAAACAATCCCGACCAGGCGACCCGCGTCGACCACACAGACCGCGCCGACCCGAAGATCGACAAAAAAATCGAGCACACGGTCGAGGCTGTCCTCGGAGGAAACGCTGAGCACCTCAGGCGTCATCACATTCCATATGGGGGTGTCGAGAAGCGCGATCCAGGCGACGATATTGCCCTCTAAAAGTGCCTCTGGAGGCCGGTATTTGCGAATATCTCGGTCACTGAGGATCCCGCAGAGTTCATCCCCTTGGAGTACCGGCAGATGCCGAATACCGTGCTCATGGAGCAGCTCCACGGCGGCGCCCAGGCGCTCTGAACTCCCAATTGAGATCACCTCGCGAGTCATGATGTCGGCGATGTTCACAGCTCAAGACTGAGGCGTGCGAGCGTCGACCTGTCACGCAAGCTTTGCCGCGCGATTAGGGAACATCGCCGCAGTCCTCCCAAAACTCCTCGGCCGTTGCGACGGGTATTCGTCGTCGCGGATTCGATCGCGCTACTCGCCGTTGAATCACCACAGGACGGGCTGGCGAGCGCAAGCATTAGCGGCAACACGGGCGCGATCTTCATGGCCCCGCCAGTGTACAGCAGACAGCGCCGCCGACCCGCCGGTGTACAGCGCTGGCGATCCCTGCTACGACCGCTGCGCTCGATGTGGCCGCGTTCTCCAAGCACTCTGCTCCTCAGCCTGCTCCTCGCCGCGAGCGCCTGCGCGAACGACGAGCCTGCGACCCAGCACGCTCCTGCAGACAATCCCCCTGCCGCCAGCACCCCCACGCGCTCTCCCAAGAAACGCACAGAAGCGCCCGAACTGCCTCTAGAGGCGGTTCGGGCCCGCTTTCCTGGATCCGAGATCGCCCTCATCGCGCGAGCTAGTCTCGGCGACCGGCAAGCGGCGATCGTCTGGCCGGCCTTCAAGGACGGCGAACTCCAGAGCGCCGAAATCCTCGCCCTCGCTTTCCAGCGCCAGGGCCTGCGTTGGCTGCCGATAGGTGAGCATGTCACCCTCAGCCAGAGCGATGGTCGCCGCGAACTCGCAGCCCTCCTGGGCGGGCAGGATTTTACGCTTCGGCGCAGCTGCGGACTCGAGCTGGCGACTCTGATCGACAGTGTGCAAGGCGACCTCGATGATTTTGCGCGGGCCCTGCAAGCGGGCGACCGTGCCGCGGCTCTCCGCGCCTACGAACATTACGCCCAAAGCTTCGCCTTCGACGCGATCGCCCTCGACCGCCGCACGACCGAGTGGCTGCTCGCAGCGGCCAACGACACCACCTTCAAACTCCAGCTGCAGGCCGACGATGATGGCGATTGGCTGACAGCGGACATCAAGCGCGGCAACCAAAGCGAGCGCAGGCGCCTGCCCCTTGTCCGCTGTGCCGGCGGCTGGGCGCTCGGCCCTGCCCTGCCCTGAACCCAGCGGCGACTCAGGTCTCACTTCTTCGTGAAGACTTGGGTCCAAACATGCCCGTACTGGCCACCTGGATAATAGCCAACACCGATCTGATTAAATGCGGGGTTCATGATATTGGCGCAGTGTCCGTCGCTGTTCATCCATTGATTGACAACCGCGGCCGCAGTGCCTGAGCCCGCCGCGATGTTCTCACCGGCGTTTTGATAACCACCGTAGCCGGTCTTGGCGATGCGATCCCAAGGCGATTCGTTGTCCGGGTTGGTATGATCAAAAAAGTCCCGAACGACCATATCCTTGGAGTGCAGACGCGCCGCGCAGCGCAGCAACGGGTGCATCGTCAACGGACCCGCAGCGCCATAATCCCCTTTGCTCCCGCAGTTCGCCCCCTGTGAGCGCGTTTGGTTGACGATCGTCACGACCTCTTCCTCCATCGTCGACCAAGAGCCCATCCAATCGTCATCGCCGTCGCAATAGGCACCCATGCCGCCGGTACTCGTGCTCGTGCCTGTACCGGATGACGAGGATGATGTGCCCGAGGTCGAGGTACTGGTGCCCGAGGTGCTGGTGCCCGAGGTGCTGGTGCCCGAAGTGCTGGTGCCCGAAGTGCTGGTGCCGTCCGTCATGCCGCCCGTCGTGCCGTCCGTCGTGCCGTCCGTCGTGCCGTCCGTCGCAGTGAGCCCGCCAGTGCTGCCTTCACCGTCACTGTCGCTGCCGCTCTCGCCGGTCGAGCTGTCGCTGTCGCTGTCGCTGTCGCTGTCGCTGTCGCCGGTGCTGCTGAGGCTA
>CAYYUP010000088.1:0-23628 GCA_964474905.1 uncultured Nannocystis sp.
ACTCGATGCCGGCGAGCATATAAGAAACGCCCTGTGAATAATAGGATTGATATATGTATATATATATAGTGTTGACGGAAACCCGGATCCGTGTGATGATCACGGAGCGCTCACGGTTGGGGCTCCGTGTCGGCTCTCAAGAGAGCCCAGAAAACGAGCGCTCGAGGAAGCGGAGCGCGATTTGGTCGTCGGCTTCTCCGTAGGGGCCAACTGCGTCGATCCAGGTGCCATGGGCCATGACCATCCGTTTGGGCGGCCAAGCGAGTACCTTGGCCAGGGCTTCGCGGGCTCGGCCGCGGCGTAAAAAGGCGGCCCGGAGCGCGCGCTTAAGAACTTCTATCTGGAAATTCGGGCGAGAGGCGGACTAGCTGGAGGCCTGGGAGGTGGAAGACGCGCCTGGTGCTCAGCTTTTCGGTCAAGGAGCTGTCGTTCACGAGGCGTGCTGCGAGGCACTTTGGTGGGCCTCACCGGCTCGGCGTGCTTTCTCAACTCCGGCGTCGTCGCCAGATCTTCGCCAGGCTCGGCGTAGTTCAGGGTCGCACTGGCGAAGCTGCAGCCAAGTCGCCGCCGGTCCTGAGTCGGCGAGCACAGAGCTTCGTGATCGTTTCGCGAGCCAGACCCTGAAGGAGCGCGTGGGCCCGCTGCGGAGGCTCGCCATTTTGGCGAGGTCATGCTTGACGCTGCGTTGCGGGTGCGACTCACCTCGTGCAATCATCACTGTCATGGTGCCGAGCACGGAAAACCCAAAGAAAGCGCTGCAGATCGGCAGCTGCGGTGTGCCCGACATTCTCCCGGCGGAGGGGCATGAGGTTCGTGTGTCCATCGACTCGCTTCGGGTGGAAGCAAGACCTCGGCGAGTGTGTCTGCCGCGACGAGGGGAACGCAGGGCACGGCTTCTGCGTCGACGAATGGAGTAACTTCATCGGGCTCATCGGGGGGTCTATAGAGTGTGATGAGTTTAGTCGTCCCTTTGAGCATCACGACATGTCTTATGGTACCTCGATTTACCTGACCAATAATCGATCGTTACCAATCCTTTGGGTTTTCGGAGATCCTTGCATTCAGGACGTGTCACCTGCATTTTTGGTTGAGTCCGTAGATTGCTACTTGGTCGAACGGAGATGTGCATCGGACATGGCCGATCCCTTCGCAGAGCAGAATAACCCATGACTCGGAGAAAAGTAGTATGGTGCAGCGAGAGATGAACTCGAACTCGGCAGGCAGTGGAGCGCGAGACGTTCGAGTATCCATGACTCGCTTCGTTCAGCTCGATTGCGCACGGGCGCTGAGAGTCGGCATCGAGCTGTTGCGCTCCAGTTATCGGAGTATTCTTCGTGGTCGAGGACTTCGGACGAGCGCGATCGTGTTTTCTCTATTTGCGTGTGCTGCGCCTCGTTCCTACGTTGGAATTCCCAACCAAGGCGAGCTGCTGTACTCGAAACCTGAAGATACTTCTCCACCTGGAGGGGATTCAACGGTGTGCCGAAAGGCAAAGCCTGAATTAGGCAAGGCCGCCTGGTTTGTCGACTGTGATTGTTTTAGTCACATCGTTCCACTATCGAGCCGCCCGCAACGAATCGCTGCGAGTGTAAACATCGATCGGTTGCAGTCGAAGCGTGCAAGGCGGAGAGCCCGAAGGGCTTTGCACGAAAACGAGGGGAAACTTGCACTTTGCTTCACCCGAGCAACCACCTATTTAGAGATAGGGTCCATATCGGTAGATGTTTCCGTTAGCCAGGGAACCGAAGGCATATCGGTGGAGGTTACGCCACAGGGGGCTCAACGTGGCATGTCTACAGTGATCGAAGACTGTCTCGAGGCCAGAGTTTTCGACCTTCTGAGCGATGCCCAGTGGGTGGGACGCCTGTCATTCCGTATTTTAGCGAATATTCGATCCTACCAACATGACGGCTCATTAAGCCCAAGAGAGCCATGAACAACTCAGCAAATAAAATCCGTGGTTCGATTTTCGACGAAACCCGGACCGCCATCAAGCGGCTTAGCGGAGGCCACCGCTACATCGACCCCGAACTTCTGACGTGGTCGCTTGCACCCGGTTACGGGCGATTGCACACCAAAGAGTCTTGTGTAACCTCGAAACCATTACTAACTCGAAACCACGATCTCCGGCCGAGATCTAGTCTGCAAGGTTAGGACTTGAGCCGTTGAAGCGAAGCCGATCCATGCCCTACCAAATTTGGGCCGCATTCCTCGCGCTTAGTCTAGCTGGGTGTAGGCAGGTGGCTCCGGCGCAGCAGCGAGTGCCTTCTGGACCTGGACCTGGACCTGTAACCGGGCAGAAGGTAGCAGCGTCCGGAGCGTTGCCTAGTGTGAGTATCCTGGATTCTCTTGCCAGGGTTAGGGATGAGGCCTTTCCTGGGGCAGATGTTGTTAGGCTCAAGACGAGCGGTCACTTCAGCATGATTGGGCAGACTACGTCGTCGTATATGACCTCATATTGCGGTGTTCTGGAGGGGGGCGCGTTTGTTTGCTGGAAGGGTCCATCTGAGTGTGCGCCACAGGAGCCCTGTGGGGACCTTGGACTCCCTGAATCGGAGCGCGGCTGTGGCCCTGGCGAGATCCGCAAGATTCAAGGTCCGAGAGACGGGGTTACGAGACTCATCTATGGATGCGCACTAACGAACGGTGAGGTCTGGTGCCGAGACAGCGATGCCTTTAACTTTCAGCGTGTCTTGCTAGCGACCGATGCGCAGGATATCCAGGGCAATTGGAGGCGTGGATGTGCTCTTCTTGACGCGCAAACTGTTGCTTGCTGGGTTACATCGATGTCTGATGTCCGCGTTCCAGCGCAGCGGGTTGTGCAGGTCGAAAACCTAGATCATGTCGTCTCCCTTTCCACTCGAGGCCATGATGCATGTGCGCAGTTGGAGGACGGGAATGTGTATTGTTGGCATCCGGGAAACTCGATTGCCAATCGGATTTTTGTTGATTCACCGATCTCCATTCATGTAAACGCGAACAAGCTGTGCACGATCAGTGTGAGCGGTCAAGTGATGTGTGGTTCTCTCAGCGGCAAGATCGGAGAGACTGTTATGGATGTGGTCGAGGCCCCCGCTGCAACGAGAGGCGTACATCGAGGGCAGAGCCTATGCTTTGACACTGTTGACGGTGATCTTTGGTGTGCGGGGCGGCCCTATCCAGAAAAAGGCGTCTTGATACCAAAGGTCCAACTCGTCGGCGAGATTCAGAGGCTAGGAGTCCTCGACTGTGTGACGCGTGGCAAGGGGATGGCGTGTTGGAACCCCGCTCAAATCCCGATTGTAGTAGAGCAGTATTCCATCCTTGATGCCTCCGGTCGCTGCGTTATTGGCGGGGACCGATCGGTGTACTGCTTTGAGTCGACCCAGGCATGCCCAAAATACGCCTATTAATACGATGCGCGTGTTGTTGTGCTCGTATTGCTCACGGATTGAGGCCGATGGCGGCAATCTGTCGAGGCGAACATGCCCGGCTCATGTAGTGGCAGGGGCTTCAGTCGCAGGGCAGCTTGGCAAGGTCGAGGGTGGTCTTCAGGCCGGCAAAGGGCACGACGATGGCGATCGCGCAGAGACGATCGTCGGCCTCGATGGTCAGGATGTAGCGCCCTGGATCGAGATTGAAGCGTTGCTCCTGTGCCCAGGGGCCATCACAGGCGATCATCTCTCCATTAAGAGGAAGACCGGCGTCGCCGATGAGTCCCTCGCGGTAGCGCGCGCTTGTCGCGGTGGGTTCTGGTGGCGTCGCCAGATCGTCGCCAGGCTCGGCGTAGCTGAGGGTCGCACTGGCGAAGCTGCAACCAAGTCCGCCGCCGGTATTGAGTTGCCAGGGCGCGAGCGCGGGGCCTAGGTCGACAACCACACGGGTGACCCCAAGCTCGCCGACCTCGAGGTCCCGCTCGGTCTCGAAGGTTGCGCCGTCGAACTCCGAGGTCGCTCGGGTCACCAAGCGGTAGTGGCCGGGGCGCAGATCGACGTAGATGTTGGAGGGCAGGCTGGCGAACTCGTCGGGCGTTTGATAGCCGAGTTCGCAGGCGTAAGAAAAGGTCGCTGCGCGGTCGGGTCCGTCGTCGTCCTCGAGCAGGAGTTCAACCCGACGGAGCAGCGAGCCCGTACATGTGCGCAGGCGCAGGGTGCTGGTCTCATCGATGATCTCGTTTTCGCCACCGCCGATGTCGCTGGTCTCGCGCTCGCGCAGCGACCAAGAGATCTCGATCCCGGTGAGCGGATCCTGGGGAAGGACGCAGGTACTGAGCGCCAACGCGAGCCCTAACGCGAGCCCCGAAGTGGGTACCCGCGGGCTCATCCGTTGCAGCTTTGGGGGAGCTCGCAGCATGGGGTTAAATCGATGGTTGCGGTGTCTGGATCGTCGAGCGCGAGCACGACTTGATAGACCTGCAGATCGGTGACCAGGCCGCCTTGTACGGTGCGCGCGCGGGGGCCCGGCAGCTGGGCACAGGCAGTGGCGAGTCGGCAGGTGCAGCTGGGGTCGCCGTCGATCTCGGCGATGATGCGGGTCTCAAAGCGGTAATCGTGGGGGGAAGAGGGCACGGTGACCTGGGCGCGGGCGGTGTTGCAGGCGAAGCTTTTGGGGTCGATGACCTGGCAAGCGGGGTCGTCACAGCCGCCTTCGCACTCGGGGTCGCAGATCGCGAGTTCGACCCGGAGGATCGCCTTGACCTCGCGGATGGTGACCTCGCTCTCTCCTTCTCCTTCTCCTTCTCCTTCTCCTTCGGTTTTAAACATGCCGGTGAAGTCGCAGCTGTTCGGGAGCACGCCGTCGGGGTAGAGAGTGGTGCCGCCCTCGTCGATCAACGCCCAGGCAACCTCGACGTAGCCTTCGGTCGGCGTACAGGCGCCGAGGGGCGCGAGCGAGCCCAGGCCAAGGCCGCACAGGAGGCCGAGCAGCGCAGCTTTGGGGCGGGCGTGGGCGCCCCGGGGGCCCGGGCGGTGCATCTGCGGAGGATACCACCGCACATGCCATAGGTTTGACGGCCTTGGGCGAGCGGCTGTAGCCTGCCGGCACTGTGATCTCGCCGGCTCTGAGTGCGTCCCTCACCCCCCTCCTGGGCAAGGTCGATATCTATCGCCTGCTCTTTGGATCCGAGGGGATTATCTTGGTCGTCGTCCTGATCCTGATCGCCCTGGTGGTGCTCAGTTTCTTCGTGATCTTTTACAAGCTGATCCACGTCTCGCAGGCGCAGTCGCAGTCGATCAATTTCCTCGACCGTTTTTGGGAGAGCAAGCGCCTCGACGACATCTACCGGGTCACCGACAAGCTCAAGTACTCGCCCTTGGCGGCGATGTTTCGTGCCGGTTACGTCGAACTCAGCAAGGTCAAAAAGAAGGACAAAGAGGACAACGCGGCCGGCACCATGCACGACAAGATGGACGGCCTCGAGAACATCGAGCGCGCGCTCCAGCGGGCGCGGGTCAGCGAGATGACCAAGCTCGAGAACCTGCTGCCCTTCCTCGCGACGGTCGCTGGCGCCTCTCCCTTTATTGGTCTCTTTGGCACCGTTTGGGGGATCATGGACGCGTTCCTGAACATCGCGGCTGCCGGCCAGGCGGACCTCGCGACGGTCTCGCAGCCGATCGCCGAGGCACTGGTCACGACCGCGCTGGCGCTCGCCTCGGCGATCCCGGCGGTCGTCGCTTTCAACTACTTCAACCGCCGGCTCAAGGTGCTCGGTGCCGAGATGTCGACCTTCTCCAACGACTATCTCAACATCGTCAAGCGCCACTTCTTCTAAGAAGGAAGAACGAACAAGGAACAAGGCAACGCGGTTGGCAAGAATCCCTAGGGGGCAACTATGAGCAAGATGATCGACGATGGCTTTCAGGGTGACGGGCCGATGGCTTCGATCAACGTCACCTCGCTCGTCGACGTCATGTTCTGCCTGCTGATCATGTTCATGGTCTCGGCGCCGATGATGACGCCTCAGACCGAGGTGGACCTGACGCTGCCCAAGGCCCAGGCGAGCGAGTTCACAGAGGAGGATTTGCTTCTCTCGGTGATCTCGGTGGACGTCAAGGGTCGGGTCTACATGGGCTCAACACCGCTCTCCGAGGATCCTGCGCAAATGGCGCAGGAGATCGCCAACAACCAAAAAATTCAGGGAGATGGACAGGTTTTCATCCAGGGCGATGAGAACGTTCCTTACGATCGGATCGTTGATGTCTTGGTCGCGCTTCAAGAGGCGAAGGTCGCGAGGGTCGGTTTTGTCACCGATCCGAGCGTCCGCAAGAACAAGAAGTAGGATCAGGAGAGCACCATGAGCAACAACAACAGCAACGATGACCGACCTGTTCGCACCGTTCCCGCGTTGCTCTCGCCCTTTGTGCCGCTCGCCCGCGAGTTTGGCGATCTCGTGCGCAACCCGGCGGCGCTGATCGGGGGCTTTATTGGCACGATCGCGGTCAGTGCCGGTTTTTGGGCGCTGCTGACGATCCCGCAGGCGAGTGCCGCCGACACCGATGATTCCGACGAGCTGGTCATGGACTTTGTGCCCGGCGCCTTGGTCCGGCAGGGCGAGAAAATCGACCCCGAAAAGCTGCCCGAGAAGATGATCGTCGAGGAGACCGTCGCCACCGAGGAGAGCTCGAGCGAAAAGGTCACCAAGGACGAAAAAATCGAGCCCTCGGAGACCAAAAAGGTCGAGGACAAGCCCAACAAAACCAAGTCCAAGCAAAAGGCCGATCCCAATAAAAAGGACGCCAAGAAGTCCGACAAAAACCGCGACACCAACAAGCAGTTCAAGAACGACCTGCCGACGGTGAAGGACCTGCCGGGCGACCCCTTTGGCTCGCCAAACGGTTGGGCCGACATGGCGAAGGACGGCGATCCCTGGGCGACCGGGGTGATCGGTGCGCTCAATAAAATGAAAGTGCCGAGCTACGCCGCCGAGTCGAAGACGGGTGTGTTTAAGTTCCAGATCGTTGTCTGTGCCAACGGCACGATCAGCAAGGTCCTGCAAAAGGGATCGAGCGGTGATCCGGGGTTGGACAAAGCAGTTCGCTCGTCGATCCTGCTGACCAAAATTCCGACGCCACCGGCCGCGATCGCAAAGCAGCTCAAGGGCGGATGCAAAAAGATCCCCTACAAGTTCGCCTGGAGTAACGGCGGCAAGGTCCGCTGAGCGCTTTCGCAAACGGTGCCAGGGAGCCATCGGCGGTTCCCCATGGCCTGCTCATTTGCGCAGGCTTCACGGGCCCAAACGGGGGCCAAACTGGGCCCAAACTGGGCCCAAACTGGGCCCAATCTCGTTCGAGGTGGCTGGAGCGGAGTGATCTGGGCAGGCTTCTTGCGGATAGGCAAGGGGCTTCACCCGGTGGCGCTGGCCGTGTATGGTTGCCTCGCCTTAGAGGTGCCCATGAAGCGGACGCTGCTCGGAACTTCGATTCTCGCCACCATCCTTGTCGCTACTTCGTACTTCGCTGGACAGGAGCCCGCCGTCGCTAACGCGGCAGCGCCTGGCGGCGATGTTTCGATCGGTAGCGGCTTCCGCCTGCTCCGTCTCGCGATCCCTGCGGACGGCCGTGTCGGTGACATCCTGCGCAAGAACGCGGCGATCTCCGGCGGCTTTGACGTCATCGATCGTCGGAGCATCCCAGCGGCGCTGGTTCGCGGCAAGACCTTCGATAAAAAGGCGTGGGCCGACATCGGCGCAGAGACAGTCGTGCTCGCCGATCAGGTGAGCGGCCAGTTTAAGTTCCGGCTCTACGACATCGCCAGCGGCTCCCGTCCGGTGCTCTCCCGCGGTTACTCGGCCAACGACCCGCTCAAGGCCGCCGACCGCTTCATGAACGACATCATCGAGCACTACACAAAGATCCCCGGGGTCTTTGGCTCGCGGATCGCCTTCGTTCGCACCAACCGTTCGCCGACGGTCTCCAAAAACGTCTACACCGTCGAGATGAACGGCGAGGCGCCGAGCTCGGTCACCTCCAACCGCTCGCTCAACATCCTGCCCTCGATCACGCCCGGCGGTCAGGTGCTCTTCACCAGCTACGCCAAGCGCAACCCCGATCTGTGGATGGGCGGCGGCACTCTCACTCGGGTCTCCAAGCAGTCCGGTCTCAACCTAGGCGGCACGATGTCCCCCTCCGGCGGCGCGATCGCCCTGACGCTGACCAAAGACGGCAACTCCGAGATCTACACGATCGATACCAGCGGCACGATCAAGGCGCGGCTGACCAACAACAAGGCGATCGACGGTTCGCCCACCTGGAACAGCGGCGGCAACCAGATCGCCTTTGTCTCCAACCGCGCCGGCGGCCCGCAGGTCTTCCGCATGTCGGCCAACGGCGCCGGTGCAAAGCGTGTCACCAAGAAAGGCTCGTACAACCAGAGCCCCGACTGGAACCACGGCACCGGCAATCGCGGCAACCTGATCGCCTACTCCGGGCGCGACTCGAGCAACCGTTACGACGTGTTTTCGGTCGACCTGCGCAGCGGTAAGGTCAACCGGATCACCCAAAATCCGGGTCGTAACCTAGACCCGAGCTGGAGCCCCGACGGTCGCATGATCGCCTTCCAAAGCTCACAGGGCGGCATCTACGTCGCCAACGAGCAGGGCAACAACCAGATCCAAATCATCAAGGCGGGCTCGACCCCCGACTGGGGTCCGCGCTCCAAATAACGAGCCCGCCGCCTCGCGGCGACCCCACAATCAAAAAAGAGTCCGGGACACCCCGGGCTCTTTTTTTCTTTTTTTCTTTTTTCATTCTTCCTTTTCTTCCTTTTCTTCCTTTTCTTCCTTTTCTTCCTCCTCTTCGAGCCCTGGGTGATTTGTTGAACGACCGGCTCTGGGCAGCTGAGGCTACAAGCGAAAATTGAACAACATGTGCACCCGACCTTGGCAGGCCGTGATCGACGTCGGCACAAATACGTCGCTGCTTTTGCTCGCTCGTAGGGCCCCTGGAGGCGCTCTGGAGGTTGCCGAGGACCGAGCGACGATCACTCGCCTGGGCGAGGGCGTCGCGGCAACAGGTGCCCTTAGTAGCGTTGCGATCGAGCGCACCCTTGATGCGCTTCGGGCCTACCGAAGAGCGGCCGACAAAGCTGGCGCGACGATCCAAGCGGTGACGACCGAAGGCGTGAGGCTGGCCCGCAACCCGGATGATTTTTTGATACCCGCGTCGGCGATCCTGGGGGTGCCGGTCGAGGTGATCAGCGGCGCCAAAGAAGCGCGTCTCTCGTATCTCTCGGTCGCCCGCGAGACGCCCGGGACAGGGTCGCTGCGAGTCGTCGACATCGGCGGTGCGTCGACGGAGGTTGTCATCGGCGAGGGGTTGCGCGTGCTCTCTGCGGTCTCGCATCGCATCGGCTCGGTGCGGCTGACCGAGCGTTTTATTGTTTCGGGGGATCGTCCGGTCGTGGCTGAAATTGCCGCGATTCATGACGCGGCTCGCGAGGCCCTCAGCACCCAGCCATTGCCGGCGCACAGCCACCTCCACGGCCTCGCAGGCACGGTGACCACAGCTGCCGCGCTTTTGCTCGGGCTCGATGCCTACAAGAGCGAGCTCGTCGACAACTCTGAGCACAGCCTCTTGGCGATCAGGCAGCTTCGCGATCGTCTTGCGAGCCAGACCTTGGACGAGCGCGTGGGGCCGGTGCTCGAGCGTCGCCGGGCCGATGTGATCGTCGCCGGATTGACGATCCTGCTCGCGGTCATGGAGCATTGCGGCGCCCAGGTTCTGGTCGTGCGGGATCGCGGTCTTCGCTATGCGCTGATCACCTAAGCAGCTCAGGTAATCGGCGTAACGAGTCTCTTGGCTGCCTGTGTCGCGTGCGGACCTGTGCAAAGATCCAGGCCCTGCGCCGCTGCGGAGGCTCGCCCTTTTGGTGAGGTCATGTAGGCTGCATCGATGCTGCTCGATCTGCACTGCCACTCGACTGCCTCGGACGGGAGTCGGGAACCAGAGTGGGTTGCTGCGGCCGCAGCCAAGGCCGGTGCGTCGCTTTTTTGCCTGACCGACCACGATACCATCGACGGCTACCAGGCGACCGCAGACGCCCTGGAGGGCGGGCGTTGCACGGTGCTGCGCGGGCTCGAACTCAGCTGCAAAGAGGGCCGGCGCACCATCCATCTCCTGGTCTACGGCATCCCCGAGGGGCCCGGTTTAGAGCAGCTTTGCGAGCAACTACGCGAGGTGAGGGTCGCCCGTGAGCACCGTCTATTGGCGATCGTCGACCGCCTCGCAGGTCTTGGCATTGAACTCGACGGCCCCGCCCTGCTGGCGAGCACCTGCGACCATACGCCCGGCCGGCCCGATGTCGCCAGGGCGCTCAAAGAGGCCGGTGTGGTCAGCAGCCTGCGCGAGGCCTTTGATCGCTTTCTCCGCGACGGTGGTCCTGCCGATGTGCAAATCGACCGGCTCAGCCTAGGCGACGGCCTGGAGATCGGTCGCGCCTGCGGGGGTCGAATGTCGCTCGCCCATCCCCACACATTGCGTTCGTTTGCGCTGGTCGCGGATATCTGCCGACGCTTTCGCGAACAGGGCCTGGACGGTCTAGAGGCCTTTTACGGGCGTTATGGACGTGCGGAGCGCGAGGGCTGGTGTCGTCTGGTCGACGAGTTTGGCATGATCGCCACCGGTGGCTCCGATTTTCACGGCGAAGCTGTTCCTTCGGTCAGCCGGCCGACGATCGACCTGCCCGACATGCGAGCCGCCCGGCTTTGTGAATGGCTAGAGGTCGAGCCGGCGATTGCTTCGTGTTAGTTGTTGGTCCCGAGAGTGGCAGGCGGTGGAACCGATGACAAAGATGCATCACGACAGACCCTCAGAAGCGCTAGAGGCTCGCGAGCAGCTGGAACAAGTTTCGCGAGAGGGTGGTCGTCGTTGATGCCCATGACCCCGACATGATGCGAACAGTCTACTGCGGGATAATTGTTTGTCTTTTGTGCGCCTGCGTCGAGTCTAATGCAACAATCGATGCGAGTGCAACGAAATCCTCGGGGCCTTCGGGTTCCTCGGGGTCCGGAGATGGAGAGACTCTGGCATTGCAGACGTGTGCCTTCACATACTCCACGGTTTGGGCGGTGGCTTACCCAAGCGACGCGAAAGGCATCTCCGAGTGGTGTCCGGATGGCGAGTATGAGGTTGTTGGCCAAGTCGTCACAGAAACCGAACTCGATTGGGGGAAGAAGTGGGAGATATCCAATTGCCCCTGTGGACAATCATGTGACGATTTTACACTCTCGACACTTGAAGTAAAGGTGACCGGACTACCAAAAGTCCAACTGCCGGTCCTTCCTGAATGCGTCAAGGTGCAAACAAAGACTCAGTGCTTTGCGTGTGTCGATGCGGGCGGAGAGTGCCGATTTGGGGATCTTGTAGTCTCGGATGAAGCGGACTCAAGACCGCTGATCATGGCGACTTCACGGCACGACACCGGTACGCCGAAGCCGACTAAAGACCTCTTTTCCGTGACGAGTGAAGAACTCGAAGGTTGTTCTCTGCCGGAATGTGGGGATGTTGTTCCGTTTTCCCTTACGTTCGATGGTTTCGACCAGGAGATCACTTTGGAGTCTGGGGAGGAGAAGAGCGGAGAGCTCGTTCAACTGGAGGGGGCAGGCCTCTACGTAGTTCGAAATGTGCGTTCATATCAAGATATGTTGCCTTGCGATGACGAGGGAGTGTGGGAGAGCCTGCGGGTAGATTGGGTAATTACAGCACATGACCCCGCGGCAGTAGTCCCTGAATGAGGCGCGCCACGCCGCCCACGCTTCGGGCTCCGTCGCGATACGAGGACCGCAGGACCGGTCGGCCTTGTGGTACCCGGTGGGGGTGTGTACGCAATCGGTCGGTGCGATCTCAGTAGCGTCGCGGGCGAAAATCGGACAGAGCGAACTTAGCCGAGAGTCGCGATGCAAGGCGGCGGAGGAGCCGGAATTCTTTGTCAGTCGTGTGCTCTGAGGGCGTGATTTCTAGCAGACCCAAGCGCGGTGTTTCATGCGCCTATGACCGGAGTTTGTACTCTGTGTGCGACCGAGCGATTTGATTGCGGTTGATTTGTGGAGGCGGAAGCATCGGGATCGCGGATATGTGTACTATTCGAATCGATGGAACTGCCGAGACACCGCCTTCACTACCTGACCCTCGCCACGCACAAGGGTCGCCACATCCTCTTTGGCACCAAGCCGTCGGCTTCGATCCATTATGCGATCAAACGCGTCAAGCCGCACGTCGTCATCTCCGGTTACCGGCTGACAGCGCTTGAACTCGACAGCCTGCGCAAGCTGCGAGATAAGGGGCTGGATGTCCAGGGTAGACTCGATACGCTCGTCGATGTGGAGTTTTCGGATGAGGCGAAGTACCTCGCGGAGCTGGAAAAGCGGCTCGACAAGGCGACGATTGACAAGCATAAGGAGGTGCTCTTGCAAGCTGCGCGCCAGAGTGAAAGCCAGCACTGGTACGACTGGCAGATGTTATCGTTGCCAAACGAACCAGAAGACCCCTCAGTTGTCGAGCGTGAGCGGGCCGACGGGACGGATGGCCTCGTTCGCTCAGTTCATGATTCCCATAAGGACAGCGCATTCGCTGGCGTGCAGGTCGTCTCCGATGGCGAGCATTTGCACGTATTTCGTCAGAGCGTAAGCGGCACTCTGCTCGTCGATCGCTTTGTGCTCGATAATGCGATGAACCGCCTGAATCGGGCGCTCGAGGTCCGGTTTAAACGCAGTCGCCAGCGCTTCGCGCCGAAACGGACGGCGAGTGGCGCTGATGCGATCGACTCGCGGGATTTCCGTGACTCTGATGGAAAATTCTTCTACGCGCCCACGGTCGAGCTTCGTTTGATTCAGCACCTCGTGCACGGGCGTTTCGCGGTTGTCGTTGTCCCGACCCTCGAGTTCGAGCGCGCGCGCTGGCATATTTTCGCGTGGGACTCTAGCGACAAACGAGCGCGGGTCACGACACTACTGGCGGCCGAGGGGGGGGGTTATGACCTTCGAGATCATACGATCGTCGAGGGTACCGCAGCCCGAGCAAAATTCCGCCAGATCCCAGGTGTCATGCATCGCGTGCTCGACATTCGCGGCCCTTCCGACCAGGTGCTGGAGCCCTCCGCTCCTCCGAGCGCGACTGTCTACTACCTCCAGCGGGAGATTGAGGGCGATGATGGCAAAAAACAGATGATCCGGGGGGGGCGTCGTGTGCTTTTCGCGGCTCCGACCGACGATGGCATGATCGCGGCCCTCAGCTTTGCTGTCCACCCCGACGGTACGCTCGCGAAACTGTCCGAGAGTGGGGTGAACAAGTTGCGTGCCGAGCAGAACGAAAGTCTACTGCTTTCGGCAGATGTGCTCGAGCGAACTGAGACCCGTGCAGGGGCCACGGTTGAGCAGCCGCCGAAGGTCACGCGTCGCGGACTCCGCTTCGACGGAGATACGAGCAAGGGCCGGGCGACCTCCCGTGGCAGCTTGGCGTTGGCTTCGTCGAGCTTTACGGTCGAGTTTTGGGCGCGTCGCGGATCCAGTGCGCACTCCGCCATGGTGATCGGTCAGGGATCGATTGCGGCCGGTAAGGGCCTACATATCGGGTTTCGCGAGTCCGGTGTCTTCACGTTCGGGTTTTACGGGGATGACCTCAATACGTCGAAGAAGTACATCGATAGAGAGTGGCACCACTGGGCTTGTGCCTACGATAAGGTCAGCAAGAAGCGCCGGATCTATCGCGACGGTGCACTTGTTGGCGAGGACACGTCATCGGGGCAGTATTCAGGCAATGGCCCGATTTTGATCGGACTCATCGTGTGGGGTGAATACTTCACCGGCGATGTGGCCGATGTCAGGGTCTGGAAATGCCCGCGGAGCGAGGCCGAGATTCGAGACAATCGCGACAAGCGACTCACGGGGCGTGAACTCGATCTCGTGGCCCTGTGGCCGCTGGACGCTGTGGCCAAGGGTCGCGCGCGCAACCTCGTGCGGCGGGCTGCCGATCTTGAGATCAAGAACGCTTACCCTGCGACGCGGATGCTGAGGCGGCTCCTCAACGACAAGACCCCTGCGACGAACTACCAGAATTCGACGCTCTTTGCGGTCGTTGAGCGCAGTACTTATTGTGAGAGCATTGAGTTTCGCGGAGATGTCAGCGCCCTGGAGTTCCTGTTTTGGGGCGTATCGTTGGATGGCACGACGACGGCGAAAATCCCTGTAAAGGCAGTGATCACCGAACTCGCTAACGGCTGGAAGCGGGCGAGCGCGCGTTTTACGGTACCGGCTAAACTCACCCATCTACGCTCGTTTGATATGCGTGGATTGGGGAGCGACTGGGCGAAGATCGATGTCCGCAACCACCGGATCGAGCGCCTGCAGGCGACCATCACCGAGTCGACCTACACAGACAAGGTGAAGCTCGAGCAGCTCATACCCGACCACGCGACCAGGGGACGAGAGCGCTCCAGTCTCGCGCGGCTCGAACGCGATGAGACCGCCCTACGCGGTCAAATTGCGGCTCTCGATACGACCCTCGCTCGATCGCCCGACCAGCGCAACGCTGCGATCAAATCGCGCAAAAATGCAATCCTTCAGCTCGAGAAGACGGCCGTCGACCGGGCGAAAGAACGGAGCCGACGGGGGCGCTATCTCAGCTATCGCGGAACACTTGCGATTCGCGGGAATAATGGAAAAAACGACAAATTTCTGAGCGTCAGCGGGCATAATGTCAATGCCAATCGCAATAGCGTGGGCCCGTGGGAGACGTTTTTCTTGCAGAACGCGGAATCTGAGAGCTCCGAGGCGCTCGTTAGATACGGCGATACAATCGGTCTGCGAACGCATACGGGCAAGTACTTGATCGCGGACAATCCGACTTGGCCGCAGTCGCACTACTATTGGCTGAATGCTGTCAACCCGAAACTGGGCCCCTACGAGCGCTTTCAAATCCTCAATCCCGATGATCTCAGTGACACGAGTCTTGTGCTCCGCGGCGGTCCGATCGCCCTCCGATCGCTTCGCACGACTCATGGCGTGAAGATCATGCTTACGGGGACTGAGGGTTGGTATCAGAAAATGTGGTGTGAGCACGAAGATGTAAAGCAGAGCAGCCGCTTTATCGCCGTTCACCGGGGCGACAGCCCGGCCGTCACACGGGCATATGTGGCCTACGACCAGGCTCAAGGGCGGTTAGAGGCGGATCGCTTGGCGCTCGCCAACATGGAGCGTTTGGCCCGAGATGCCGCGACTGACCGCTCTCTAGTGCAGGCCGAGCGCGACCGGGTGGCGCGTGAACTCAAGCTACTTCAGACGAAGATTGCGACTATGGCGACAAGCCTGCTCGCCGCCACGGGCAAGGATCTGGCGACTCCGCTCAAGATGACGGCCCTCACGCCCGCGAAGAGTGTATTCACGGTCACCGGGGCATTGCTAGGATTCGCTCGTACGAGTGTGCGTCCGCAGGCGGTTGAGAGTATGGAGGGCGCCGTCCGCTTGCATTTTCCGGACACGGACGGACGTCTCAGGGCGTGCACTCTCGACGCTGTCAGCGAGCGCTGGCAGGCTGATGATCTCGGGGCCTGTGTGCGATTTGCAGGAAATGGGGGGATCAAGATCCCCTTCCAGCAGCGATACAGCAGCACGGCCTTCACGATCGAATTGTGGCTCCGCTGGAACGGTCGTGGCCCCGATGTCGAGTTCTTGACCGGCCGTGCTGATGAGGAACTCGAGGTCCACCTAGGCGGCGAGGGCTTGGCGGGTCGCCTTCGTTTCATCCCAGTGCCCGGCTACTTCATCGATACCGACGCCAATGCAATTGTGCCTGGCCAGTGGACGCATATCGCCTGCGTGTACGGGGGCACCTTAAACTCGGGGTTGATCTACATCAACGGGGTCGCGGTTGTCCGGCGACGCACGCTGCACAAAAAATCGCGGGCGTCTACGAGCTCGCCGCTTACGCTGGGCCGCCGCACCAGCGGGCTGTTCCCCCTAAACGGGCAGATGCAAGAGGTACGTCTGTGGAATGTAGCATTGACGGGCGATGAGATCCGCGCCCAGATGCAGTTCCCACGCTCCGGTCACGAGCCTGGCCTGGTCGGCTACTGGCCGCTAAACGATGCGAGTGGTGATACGGTTCGCGATCACACACCCGCGGGCAATCACGGCAAGCTCGAAGGGCCGCGATTCTACCCGGCGAAAACGCCGCTAGGCCGCATTCCGACGTCAGCGCTTGAGTTCGGGCCCGGGGGGTCCGTCACGGGACTCGGCGGAATTGATGTTGCCAACAAGAGCTTCACGGTCGAGCTGTGGGCCCGCTGCAAGGGGGTTACGGGAGCGGTGGAAGGGCTCGTCTATCAAGGGACTCATGGTCTGAATGTGTGTCTTCACCTCGTGTTCATGCCTGGCAATAAATTTTCGTTTCGATTCTATGGCAATAATCTCGATGTGTCGACGGCGACTGATACCAGCTGGCACCACTGGGCGTGCGTCTACGATCATGCAAACAAGCGGCGCAGCGTCTACTGCGACGGCATCAAGGTGGCGGAGGATCGCCCGTCTGCACCCTATCAGGGCATGGGAGAGGTGGTGCTAGGGGATTACGTCAGTGTCGGAAGCCTGAGGTTCAATGGCCATCTCGCTGACGTGCGCGTGTGGACGAGAGCACGCTCGAGAGCCGAGATCAGACGAGATATGAATCGGCGGCTTCGCGGTGACGAAGCGGCGCTCATTGGGTACTGGCGACTCGATCAGGTCGAATCTGGAAAAATCCGCAACGGTCGCGGTGAGCTCGTCGGCACCGTCCACAAGGCCGCGGCGACGCCCGCCCCAGACCTGCCGATGATGCCCGCGGATTCCCTGCTCGCAGGTGAATTTGACAGCCTGGAGGGCGGGGAGACGAAGGTCGCGCTCTTGCGACGCTTTCACACCTGGTCGATGCCTCATAGTATCGGCCTGGCGATGGGGCAGCGCGTTGACGTGCTCGAGATGCGATGGTTGGGCAATGCCCAGATGAATCCGACTCTGCTCGGATATATCGAGGGTCCACCGCCGGTGCCGAGCGAAAACCTGACTGTCAATGATGACTACGCCGGGGCTAGCGGTGTTGAGTTCAAGGTCACCGAGTCGACAACGACGACCTTCAAGACTTCGATGGCGACGGGGCTGGACAGCAAGCTTACGGTCGAGGTCGGCGGAGGCAGCAATACCGGCGCCGGTGTGGCAGTGATCGCCAATGCGTTTGAGGTCTTAGAGATGAGATATGCCCTCCAGGGTAAGCTCGATCTATCGGCACGGTTCTTGTGGGAGACTGAAAGCAGCGGCACGGTGACCTCCACGACCTCAGAGCAGCTCAACCTCAAGGGCATGCGCGAGGCCAAGGCACGCAATGCCGCCGTCGGTCGCCGCTACGAGCCCAAGAATGTCGGCTACGCGACCGTCGTCTCGACGCTGGCGGATGTGTTTGCTCTGCGGCTCCGCAGCAGTAAGCGCATGGTCAGCTACCGTACGACTCCGGTCGCCGACGTCCCGCCTGACATCAATACGGTCACATTCCTGATCAACCCAGCCTACACACTCAATGGATCGCTTGACGGGCAGATCGGGAGTCAGGCGGCCGACTCCCGGTTCTACGGGCATGTACCCCGAGAACGGATGCAATTCGGCTCGGCCGTCGAGGCCAGCTACTTTCGTCTTCGCGAGGCCTACGAGTTGCGCGACGCGATCGAGCGCTCGAATCGTAACCTCGAGGCGGGCGCGATCAACCTCCGCTCTGATCTTCTCGATCGTGCACGAATTCAATCTTCGGGCGACTCGGGGGATGCAAACGCTACAAAGAACAAAGAGCAGCAGAAAAAGGAAACCCAGGACAAGTCGAGACGGGCCTTGGCTGGTGTTAAGTCGCAGAAGGGCGCGTCGCGCAAGCCGGCGGCGAACTCGATCGAGAAGGTCATCGCGCAAACGCCGAAGGGCAACATCGTCAATTCCTACGTGTGGGACGGCGACGGTGGCCTCAGAGGACAGACGCAGTCGTTCGCGAGTTCTTGGCAGCACGTGTTTGGTGGCTCGCTGAGCGCCGATGTCGGTATCGGTGTGAAGGCTGCTATCGATGGCTGGGGCCTGCACTTCCTCTTCGATCTTATGGTCAGCCTTCACTTCACGGAGACGCTGACGAACACGACCGCGAACCAGCGGGCCATCGAGCTCAACATCTCGCTCGGTGTTGAAAATCGCGACATCACCGACAATCGGGACCGCGCCCTTCACCCCGGTGAGAAGGTCGATCGCTACCGGTTTATGAGCTTCGCTCTGCAGCCGAGCACCCACCACTTCAACGAGTTCTTCGATCGAGTCGTCGACCCGGAGTGGCTGAGTAGCGATGACGAGGAGGCCCTGACGCTGCGTCAAATCGACCGCAGTAAGCCAAACCAGACGTGGCGTGTGCTCCACCGCGTGACCTATGTCGAGCGCCCAAAATAAGCGGACACGGAGCCTATAGCGGCCGCCGGGCTCGAAGTATCCATTTGGGCCCGGCCGCAACAGCTCTACCGGCGGCTACGGCGGGTCGATCAAAGAGATTGGGCGAAGCACCTGAGCCCGCTCGACGCCGACCACGGCGTCTATCTCGCCCTCACCCCGTTCGATGACTCGCGGTCGAAGCTCGCCGACTGGGGCGCCGAGGAGCATATGCTGCTGCCTGACCCATGGGTCAGCGATGACGACGCGATTTGGCGGGATACCGGCCTTTACGACGGGGATGGCGTCGCAAAGACCCGTGTTCAATCGTCCTCTTGCCCTCTGCACGGACCGAGCAGGGACCTGAGCCTGGGTTAGGATGGGCGCCGATGGCCGACTCTTCGCGCGACACGTTCGGGCTCGACCCGACAATGGCGGTCACGACCCGCGGAGATGCCGGTGAGCAGATCGGTGAACACCTTGCTGCAAGGCACGGCCTTGGCATCGATTCGCACGACTTGCTTGGCTCTCGCGGGGCACTGATCGGCCGCTACGTCGTGCTTTTTGAGATCGGTTCTGGCGGCATGGGGGTGGTGTTTGCGGCCTACGATCCTGAGCTCGATCGCAAGGTCGCGCTTAAGTTGCTCAAGCTTCGGGGTGGCGATCCGCGCGATGCCAGGACCAGGTTTCAACGCGAAGCCCAAGCCCTGGCCAAACTCGACCATGCCAACGTCGTCCGTGTGTACGACGTCGGTGTTCACAGCGAGCGGGTCTCGAAGCACACGGGGCGAGCCGAGACGGGGCCCGTTGCCGGCAGCGAGCAGTTCTATGTGGCGATGGAGTTTGTCGCCGGCCAGACCTTCGGCGATTGGATGCACTCGGTTGAGGAGCCGCGCCCGTGGCGGGAGGTCCTGGCTCGCTTTGCCGAGGCCGGGTGTGGGCTGGCTGCGGCCCACGACGCGGGTTTGGTCCATCGTGATTTTAAGCCGGATAACGTGATGCTCGGCGACGACGGCCGGGTGAGAGTGATGGACTTTGGTCTCGCCCGCACCGAATTTGAGGCTGGCCAGGACGACCCGCCTGAGAGGCGATTGGCGGCGAACGTGAAAGAGCTTGGCTCTTCAGCGCTCTACGTTCGCTTGACCCAGACCGGGGCATGCATGGGCACGCCTGCGTACATGTCTCCGGAGCAATTTGAGGGGCGCAGGGTCGACCCGCGCAGCGACCAGTTTAGCTTCTGCGTCGCGCTTTACGAGGCGCTCTACGGCGAGGCTCCATTCGCTGGCGAGCGCCTGCCGGAGCTGATGATGGCGGTCATGTCGGGGCGGATCGCCGAGGCGCCGCAGGGGGTCGCGGTCCCGGCCTGGCTGCGAGCGGTTGTTCTTCGCGGCCTACGGATTTCGCCAGCTGAGCGTTGGCCGTCGATGAAGGTTTTGCTCGCAGCCCTCGCCGATGATCCTGCGCAGCGGCGGCGCAAGCGGGGAGCTGTTGCCGGCCTGTTGTTGCTCCTGGGGGCCGGTGCCTGGGGCATGGTCGCGCTCGCCCAAAGTGATGCTGAGACCTGCCAAGGTATGGACGGGAAGCTCGCTGGGATCTGGGACGAAGATCGGCAGATCGAGGTCGAGCACGCCATTCTCGCGACCGGGCTGAGCTACGCCCCCGGGACCTGGGAGCGCGTCGACGGTTACCTCGACGAGTATACGAGCGCCTGGACCTCCGCCCGAGAAGAGGCCTGCGAGGCGACCCACCGCGGCGAACAATCCGGCGAACTCCTGGACCTCCGAATGGGCTGCTTGGACGAGCGCCTGCTCCACGTTCGAGCGACTGTCGACGCGCTGGCCCAAGCCGATGAAACGGTCGTGAACAAGGCTGTACTTTCGGTCCTGGAGCTGCCGCGAATGGAGCGATGCGCGGATGTCGACGCGCTCCTGGCCGAGGTTCGACCGCCGGAGGACCCGGTCGTCGCGAGGCATGTCACCGAACTCGACGAGCAACTAGTCATGGCCCACGCCAAGCAACAATCGGGCAAGTATGCCGAGGCTCTGGCCGCGGTCGTCCGGGTCGTCAGTGAGGCCCAGGCCCTCGGCTACGAGCCCCTGCTGGCGCGCGCATGGCTCGAAGAGGGCATAATGCAGGGCAAGTTTGGCGATCACGAAATCGCGGTTGTCCGACTCCAACAGGCCGTCGATGCTGCGGTCGCTCAGGGCATGACCGCACAGGCCGCCAAGGCGTCGGCAGAGCTGGTGTACGTCGTTGGCTACAGCCTCGATCGCCACCAGGAGGGGCGGTGGTGGGCTCGCTACGCCGACTCGCTGTCGCGGGCCGCCGGAACCGACAACGCACGAGCCACCTACCTCGGCAGCCTGGGCGTGGTAGCGGCCTCCGAGGGGGAGTTTGAGGAAGCGCGGGGGTATTTCGAGCGCACGCTAGAGATCGGCGAGCTGATGGCGGGCCCCGATCACTCGGTTGCAGCCCAGTCTCTCAACAATCTCGGCACCCTTGCCGGCCTCGAGAACGACCACGCGGGCGCCCGCGACTACTACTTGCGTGCCCTCGAGATCTGGGAGGCAGCGCTTGGCCCTGACCACCCCGACCTCGTGGTCCCGCTCAACAATCTCAGCAGTGTGGTCAACATGACGGGGGACCACGCGGGCGCCCGTGAATTCGCCCTGCGCGCCCTCGTCATCCAGAAACGCATGCTGGGTGCTGACAGTCCCGAACTAGCTTCGAGCTACAACAGCCTCGGTGCGATTGCAGACGAGCTTGGCGATGACGCAGAGGCCCGTGAGCACTATCTGCAGGCCCTCGAGATCTGGGAGGTCGCGAAGGGTCGCGAGCACGCCTATGTCATCAGTGCGCTGAACAGCCTTGGTGCGATTGCTCTTCGCCGCGGCGAATTTGAGCAGGCGCGCGGCGACTACCAACGCGCAGCGACGAGTGCGGTGAAGGGCGCCGACCCCGAAGACGTCGCCCGTGCATTTACTGGCCTTGGCTTTGCGCTCCTCGGCCTGGAAGAGCCTGCTCAGGCTGTTCCCAAATTTGAGCGTGCGCTTGTGCTCTTTCGCGAGAGCCAGGAGGATCTGGAGACTGAGGAAAGTGATGATAGTGCTAGTGCTAGTGCTAGCGCTAGTACAGATGTTGATAGTAATAGCGACTCCGCTGAGATTGCTGCCACTCACTTCGCACTCGCGCGGGCGCTTTGGGGAGCACCCGCTGATAACGGTCGTGATCGCTCGCGCGCGCAGGCCCAGCTCGCACACGCGATTTATGTCAGAGCCGGCGAAACCTCGGCGAGCGAGCGCATAGAGGTCGAAAAATGGCAATACGCGCGCGGGCTTAGTTCTGCTGGCACGGACGCGTCGAGCCGCGTCGAGAGCGGTTCGAGGGCGGCGGCGGGTCGCTGATGGCACGCAGCGGGAGCGTCAGCCGCACAAATTTGCCAGAATCACCGAGCGCGTCAAGGGCCATGCCCCGGCCGCCTAGACGGGACCGCGGAGAGTGGAGGGGGGTGGTGAGTTTTTGCGGTGTCCGCTATCGTGGGGGCCACATGAAGCGCAGGACATGGATCATCATTGGCATCGTCCTCGGTCTACCGCTCTTGCTGGCCGGGATCCTGGGAGCGGGTGCGCTTGTCCTCGCTCTTGCGGAGGACTTGCCGGTCACAGAGGCCGACAAAGAGCGGATTGTCGATGCGAATGAGATCGCGGAATACTTCGATGGGTTCGAGCCTGCTTCGCAGTACGAACACTACGAAAGAACGCGCTACCTCGATAGCTCGGAGGAGCTGATCTACGAGTACGAATCACCCGTAGCGGATGAGCCTTACATTAGACTGTCGATTTCGTACGAAGTTTCGGCCGGCGACGCGAGGATAGTCTACGATCTGGCATGGGGGCTCATGGTCCTCGGCTTGAACCTCGAGGATGATGAGTTCGACGTCGAAGAGCGCCCCGAGTACTACAGTGGTGGGGATCGCTCCCGATTCGGTGTGATTATCTACGACGAGAAGGAGGTGGGCAACCTGCTCGTTGTGCAAAACGGCAATACGGTCCTCGATTTCGTGATCTCGGGGTTTGTGATCGATGATTCCGAGGTCTGGACGGAGTTGTTCGACGAATTGATCGGGACTCTAGACGACTAGCTAGTTCCTTTGCGTTCGAAAGCTCGTCCGCGCCAGCGCATGCGAGTTGCATCCCCTGCAACGAAGAGCGGTGCAGGGGACGGTCGCGAGCCGACAACGGTATGTCTCAGGATGCGCCCGTGCAGGTGGCAAGGGCGGCCGAGCAGACCTTCTCTTGCTCTCCGGGATCGCCAAAGCCGATGCTGATGCACAGCGAGTGCTCCTTCAGGCAGGTATCTAGGAGCTCAGAGTCTCCGCTTGGCAGGCATTGAGCGTTGCCTAGGTTCTCTGTGCATTGATCGAGGTTGTCGGCGCAGTCCTCGAGATCGTCGGCTGACTCCGCCGCTCCCGAGCAACCGATGTGGGAGCCTAGGCAGCCGCTCAACGAGTGGGCGGAGCAAGCAGCAGTGCACTCGCCGACGCAGGCCTGCGGTGCCACACAGTGGTCAAAGAGCGCCTCGCAGGCCTCGACGTCGTCGCTGTCCTCCGCATCCTCTAGGCACTCGATTTGCAGATCGATGCACAGCTCTGTGAGGTCCTCGGGCTCATCCGATCCGTCGTCGTGGTCGGAGCCGTCGTCGTGTCCGGGACCGTGGCCGTGCCCTTCGTTGACCGAAATCGTACAGGCGACGAGGGAGAGGAGCGCGAAGGGGAGCGCAGCGAGGAAGGGGCGAAGGTTCAGGTTAAGCATCTCAGGGGTGAAACACCGCGCACGCCGGCAAGTGTCACCAGCCCGTCGAGATTCTCTGCGTTTGGTCGTTGCCTGGATTTCGCGTGATGTTGAAGGAGATTGTCGTGCCCGAGTGGGCAAGTCTCGCTACTCTGACAGCGCTACCCCTGGGGAGCACCGGTCAGGCGTGCATGCGAGTCCAAAAAAAAGTGTCGGAGCTGCTCGGGAGCGGTGCGGAGCAATATGCTCTTGGTGAACGCCTAGGGGCGCGCGACGTGGGCGTCGAGCTTGAGTTGAGCTCGACACTACCGGTGAATGGACCGCGATGCGGCGACCTCATCCTCATCGCAGCCGATGGCCAAGCCGATCTCCGCTCTTGGGAGCGAAGGGCCGAGTCTCGATCCGCTTGAAGTCCAGATACTGGCGGGTTTGCAAGGTCCACCCGTCTGG
>CAYYUP010000089.1:0-23049 GCA_964474905.1 uncultured Nannocystis sp.
GATAAACGGGGGGGAATCGGGCCCTACGACGTCATCATCGTCGGCGGTCGACCGGCGGGCTCGACTCTCGCGATTCGGCTCGGCAGGGCCGGTCTGCGGGTCTTGATCGTCGACCAGGCGAGGTTTCCGAGCCCGCATCCGGTATCCGCATCCTTTTTGCTGCCGCACGCCCTGGCGATCCTCGACGAACTCGGCTTCCAAGAGTCGGTATACGCCGAAGGCACGCCAAAGATCACGAGCTTTGTCCTCGAGATGGGCGACTACTTTCGCAGTATTCTGCCCTTTCAATCCACTCTTGCCGGTCGCGACTACTTCTATACAATCGATCGATCTCGCCTTGATGGGGCACTTTGGCAAGGACTCAAAAGCTTGCCGACAGTCCGGGCGCTCGAGGGCACAAAGGTCGTAGAGTTGCTAAAGGATGGGCAGGGCAAGGTACTCGGTGTTGTCCTTGAGCACCGTGATGGTGCCCGGGAAGAGCATCGTGCGGGCGCGGTGATCGGCGCAGACGGCCGCTTTTCGATGGTCGCTCGGGCTGTCGGTGCGGTGACGACCGAGGCGCGCGACGACGTGCAGACGACGGTTTATTATGATCATTGGAAGTCGATCGGGGACTACAATGATAGTGGCGAAGTGCTCGCTCAGATCTACTCCTCGTGCGACGGTTTCTCCGTACTCGGTATGCCTACCGCGGACGACAAAACCATCATTCTCGTGCAGGGCCGCGCCGACAGGTTTGCCGCGATGGAGGGCGATCCCGAGTCCAAGTACATGTCGCTGTTGCGCGCTCGTCCCCGGATTTGGAGGCGCCTAGAGGGACGTGTTCGCGTGGGCAAGCTCGCCGGCATGAAACGCATCAACAACCTCTTCCGCGAGCCTTGCGGCCCCGGTTGGGCGCTCTGCGGTGATGCCTATCATCAAAAGGATTCGATCGACGCGCAGGGCATCTACGACGCGCTGGTCGGTGCCAAGATTCTCGCCCAGGAGCTCGAGCGTTGGCATCGTGGCGACGTCAGCTTTAACACTGCGGTCGCGAACTACGGCAACAGGATCTACGCCGCTTGCAAGCCGATGTTTGACTCGACGATGGCTCGCCTCGAGCGTGAGGTCTACGCCGAGCTACCGCCGATGGTCGCCAAGACGATGATGCGCTGGATGATGAGCGACCCCGAGTACGGCCGACGTTTCGCTCAATTGATCACTCGGCAGATCGAGCCCGCGAGCTTTATGCCGCCCTCGAAGCTCGTGAAGTTCGTAGTTAAGGGGGCATTTCGCCGCGCGCGTCGACGCTTTGCCGGTGCTGATCCGACCGATCCCCACCCCCTGCGTGTTTGATCCCGGGGCCGCTGGGCTCGTCAATTGACCCTTATGGACCACTTCGGGCCACTGCGGGCCAGGTAGCGAGAGCGTCGGTCGTCTAGCCTCCGTCGGCGCCGAAGTGGCGGGAGGGATCCTGGAGGATTTCGATCAGCCGGCGCAGCATTCGACCGCAAAAGACGCCGTCGAAGAGCCGGTGGTCGAAGATAAAGAGGACCGGAAGGCCAGGTCGCACTGCGGGCTCGCCATCGATCACAAAGACCTCGCTTTGGATCGCGGAGATCCCGAAGACCGAGGCGAGTTGGAGAATGCGGGTGGGCGGGTTCATCGAGGCGCCGATGAACCGGCCGCCCTCGACGTCGCGAAAGGCAGCGCCGGGATTTGTGATGACAGTAGAGACCCCCAAAAAGCGGCGGACCAAAGGCGCTGCGACGCGGGTGCGAGCGAGGGCGGCTCCGACGTCGAGAAGCACGTCGAAGAGTGGACCCGGCAGGTAGCGAGCGACGGGCAGGCCTAGGCGCACAAAGGGGTGGCTCGGTCGACCGCTGCGCTCCTGGGCGACGTGTTTGGAGGTCTGCCTGGCGATCTCGCGGAGGCTCATGCGATCGACCGCGTGCAGGAGCACCATGCCGAGTTCGACCCCGGAGTCCCCGTGGTCGAGCAGGTTGACCGGGGCGGCGACATCGACCGTATCAAAGTGCTCGATTCGGCGACCGACGACCCTGCCGTTGGCCTGCGGAAATTCGCGCAGCACCTGAGCGACGGCGGCTGTGAAAAGATGCTGCACCGTGACCCGCGGTGTCGTGCCGCCGGTGTTGATCTGCTCGAGATAGGCGCGTGCAGCCGCGAAGTCGATGACGACATTGGTCGACACGTAAGGGCTTGCGGGCTCGCTGAAGAGCCAGAGCGCGAAGCGGCGAACGGCGGAGATCGAAGACATGGGTCAGCTCGGAACCGGGGTGACGTTGGCATTGACGTCGGGGCGAGCACCGTCCTTTGAGAGGACTGCGCGGCAATAGAGCAGCTCGAATCCCTGTCGCTGTACGTTGTGTTGGGAGGTCGATCCAGGCACCGTTGTGACCACTGCGATCTCGCAGCCGGCCTCGTGAGCATCGAGCAGGCGGGCTCCGAGCAGGGCATTTTGGATCCCGTGGCGGCGGTGCTCGGGCAGCGTGGCGGCGCCGCAGAGCTGAGCAATGCCGGCCCGGTGATCGAGTCGGATGCAGCCGCTGCCTGCGGTCACGCCCGCACGCGTGGCGAGGTAGCGGCGGTACCCATCGGCCTTGGCCATGTCGCGGATGATCGCCTCGAGGGCTTCGTAGGTGATGCCCTGGTGGGCCGCTTGGCCGTCGCTTGCTGGCTGGATAAAGGCGCTGACGAAAACTCGGAGCCAGGCTTCGTAGTCGCTGTCATCGCTGCGTGTGATGGCGATGTCGGCTGGCAGCTGGGGCGCGGAGACTTCGGTGAGACGACGCCCGAGAACGTTCTCGAAGCCGACGAGGGTGTACGCCCGCTGCCCGAGCAGAGGAAGCACGGAGGCATGCGCAAGGCTCGAGAGTTCGATGACTGTGCTCGTATTGTGCGCGGCGTAGCGCTGCTCTAAAGCTTGCAGCTCATCCGGGTCGACCGGTCCGGCGAAGCCCAGGCCGATGACTTTGTTGAGCGGTGAACTCTCGAGGACATAGGCCGCGAGCCCACCAGCGATGGGTTCGCAGAAGCCAGGAACCGCTCGCTTGGGCATTCGCTCGAAGCTCGCGCGCACGCTGCTCTCGACCAGGTCGCGCTCAGAGGCCTCGATCCTCGCGGCGAGTGAATGATCAGCGAAGAGAGGGGAGCGCATGTGCATGTACCTGTAGGACTGTAGGACTAGAGCCCCTCGAGCTTGACGAGGATCTCTTTCATGATCTCTGAGGTGCCACCGCCGATGGTGATCAGGCGGACATCTGTCCAGGCGCGGCTGATGTCGTAGTCGGTGACGTAGCCAAAGCCGCCGTAGATCTGCATGCAGTCGTAGATCACCTTTTGGGCCAGGTCGCCGGCGAAGAGCTTGGCCATTGTGATCTCGCGAGTTGCGGCCATCGGCGCCTTGTTGACCCGGTCGGTGGCGTAATAGGTGAGGCGGCGGGCGGCCTCGATGGCGGTCAGGTGCTCGACCATCTTGTGCCGCCAGACCTGGAACTTCATGACCGGTCGGCCGAATGCCTTGCGCTCGCTGCCGTAGCGGATGGCGTCGCGGACAGCTACGGCCATGCCGGCGACGCAGCCCTGGGCAGCGACTAGGCGCTCGCCCTGGAAGTTGGTCATGATGTGATAGAAGCCCTGGTTCTCTTCACCGAGCAGGTAGCGGGCCGGGATTCGACAATCCTCAAAGAAGATCTCGGCGGTGTCCGAGGATTTGTTGCCGATCTTTTTGAGGCTATTGCCGACGTGAAAGCCTTTCACGTCGGTAGGAAAGACCAGCAGCGAGATGCCGCCGAAGCCGTCGTCGCCGGTGCGCACGGCGAGGGTGATGAAGTCCGCGCGGGTGCCGTTGGTGATCCAGAGCTTTTGGCCGTTGATCACGAAGTCGTCGCCGTCGCGGCGGGCGGTTGTTCGGATCGCCGCGACATCCGAGCCGCCGCCGGGTTCGGAGACCCCGAGGGCCGCGATTCGATCGCCGGCGATCGCTGGTTGTAAAAATTCCCGCTTGAGTTCGTCGGAACCGATCTCGTTGATGATCGGTGTTGCCATATCGGACTGCACCATCAGGGCCATGTTGAGGCCCGCATTGCGGCTTTCGACGAGCTCCTCGACGTAGCAGGTTGTGTACCACCAATCGAGGCCGAGACCGCCGTACTCGGGGTCCGCGCGGATGCCCAAGAGGCCGAGATCGCCGGCCTGCTTGAAGACTTCGCGGGGGAAGATACCGGCTTCATCCCACTCGACGGCGTGCTCGGCGAGGCCCTTTGCGAAGGCCCGAACGGTCTTTCGCAGCGCTCGGTGCTCGTCGGTGAAGATCTCGTTGTCCTGCATCTTGACCCGCGTTAGATCCTCGCTCATTGCCGCGGAGGATACCACCGCGGTCATTTGCTGCGAAAGGTCGTGACCCCATCAAAGCCCGGGGGCGCGCTCTCCCCGAGATCCGCGATGCGTTCGAGGTAGAGCGCGGTCGTGCGGTCGTCTGGGTTTTGCTCGGCGAACTCTGCAAAGCCTTTGCGCGCGGCCACTAGATCGCCGCCGCGATAGGCCGCGAGGGCGGCGGCAAAGATCGGCAGCGCGGTGTAGGTCGCGAGCACGCCACCGGGGCCCGAGAGCAGCTCAAAGAGCGCCGAGGGCTCAGCCTTGCCCTTGACTCGGACTCGATCGACCTCGCGGAATTGAAAGCGTGTGGAGGCCTTCGATCGCGTCGCTTCGCCGACCAGGCAGCGGGCGCCGTAGATCTTTGTCAGACCCTCAAACCTCGAGGCCAGATTGACGGCGTCGCCGATGACTGTGTAGTCGAAGCGTTCGCTTGATCCCATGTTGCCGACGACGACCTCGCCTGAGTTAACGCCGACGCCGATCTCGATCGCATCCCGGCCCTGTCGCTGGAGTTCGGGGTTGAGGGCATCGACGGCCTGCTGCATCGCGATCGCTGTGCCGAGCGCTCGCTCGGCGTGATCGGCGTGGCGCACCGGTGCGCCGTAGACCGCCATCACGGCGTCGCCGATGTACTTGTCGAGGTATCCGCCGCGGCTGAGCACGGCCTCGCTCATCGGCGTTAAAAAGCGGTTGAGTAGCTCGACAAGCTCCTCGGGCGAGAGCGTTTCGGAGATCGACGTGAAGTCGCGGATGTCCGAGAAAAGCACGGAGAGGTCCCGGCGGGCGCCACCGAGGGCGAGGCCGCCGGGGTCGGCGAGCAGCTGGTCTAAGGTTTCGCCGCCGAGATACTGGCCGAAGGATCGACGGAGCCAGCGACGCTGCTGGGCCTCGCCCGCGTAGGCTGCCGCGAGGCCGACGCTGCCGATGATCACGATTGCGGCGAGCGGCCAGACGAGGCCGATCCAGAAGTCGTAGGCGGTGAAGGCGAGCAGTGTCGCGGCCGTGTGCCCACAGGCGAGCAGGGCGATGCCGCCGAAGCGCAGCGCTGGCCAAGCGTCAAAGCGGCGGAGAAAGAGCAGCGACGCGAGCAGTCCCAGAAGGGCGCAGAGGGCTGCATCTGTGAGCGGCGAGCTCCGGCGGATCGCATCGCCGGCGATCATGTTGTCGATCGCGGTCGCGTGGAGTTCGATCGCCGGGAAGAGCGATCCAAAGGGAATTCGGGCGCGGTCGTGCCCTAAGTAGGTGATACCGATGAGGACGATCTTGCCGGCGAGAGCATCGTCGATGTTGCCGTCGATCACATCTGCAGCGCTGATCGTTGTGAAGGTCGCCGCGGGCCCGCGAAAGTTGAGGATCATGCGATCGTCGTCACTGAGTTCGACCTCGCGGGAGCCGATTCGGATCTTTTGTTCGCCGCCGAGGTAGGCGAGTGAGCCCGCGGTTGCGCCCTCGTAGGCAGCCAGTAGAGGCACTGCGAGCGGCGCGTAGACGGCGTCACGGTAGCGACGGGCGAAGATCAGCTCGCGGGCGGTCTGGTCGTGATCGACGGTTACGGTGATCATGCCGAGCGCGTGGGCGGCTGCGTTGAACTCGGGCAGCGAGACCAGGCCGAGGCTCGCTGATGGAGGCGGGCGAGGGCCGAGCATCGACTGATCATAGCGGCCCTTGCGGAGCGCAGGATCATCCCTGAGCGGCTCACCGCGGGCGCCGATCGTGAAGCCGAGCACCACGTTGCCGGCTGCGCGAATCGATCGCTCGAGGCTGAGATCACCGTCGATCTCGGTGGCCACTCGGCGGAGCAATTGAGTCGCGGGATCGTCAGCCCTTGGCGTCGCTGCGACCTGCTGGCGGATCGATGCCTCGAGCTCCTCCCCCAGGAGCAGCTCGCGGTCGGCGAGCACTGCATCGACGCCGATCACCGCTGGCTTGGCGGCTGCGACGGCGTCGATGAGGTCCGCGAAGGCGGCGCGTCGCTCGAGCAGCCGCGGGTAGCGGACGAGGGTTGCGTCATCGATCGCAACGATCGTGATCGCATGCCCGGCGGGTACCGGTCCGCGCAGGCGAAAGCGAAGATCGAGGGTCAACCGCTCGATGTTTTCGACCGACGAAAGGCGTCCGCCCAGGCGGTGGTAGGCGGCGAGTGCCGCCAGGGCCAGGGCCAACGCGAGGGCGATGGGCACGATCCGCGGGGCGCTCCTGGATGCCATTTGGAGGCTCCTACGGCGCCTTTTTCGGCTTAAAGGTGAGGTGCACGGAGCCGCTTTGGTCGACGCCATCGATGTGAGTGCCGATGATCTTGGGGTCGCATGGGGGCCCGCCTTTTATCGTGACCTTGCGGATCACTCCGAACTCGAGGAGAAGATCGACCTGCCTCGTCCCACTTCCCTTGGCTTCGGGCAGGCAGCTGGCGATCTTTTTGGTGATCGTCGTTGGGATGCGGACCTTAGAGCCAGATGTTGCCCACTTGGCGCTCTTTAGGGACCAGCTGGCAGTGTCGGCAGTGCCGGTTGTCTTGGACGCTGTGCCAGAGCTGATTCCTGAGGGGGAAGCGGGCTTCTTTTCGAGTTTTGGCTCGTGGACAGTCTTCTTGATGCGGCCTTGGCTGAGGGCGCCGTCGCCTGCGTCTTTGTCGTCTTTTTCGCCGTCGGCTTCGGAGGTGCGAGTGGCCGTCACATCGCCCAAACCGCCCATACCGGCGACAAAGGGGGTGTCCATTCGCCTGGGCGGCTCATCGGCGCTCGGGGTACGTGGGGCACCTTTGCTTGCGTCCTCGGACCTCTCCTCGGATTCGGGGGCGGGTGCTTCGAGGGCAGTTACGCGAAGCTGCCAGCCGCCGATGCGTTCGTTCTCGGCGCTCAGACGGGTGCGGTCGGCGTCGCTGAGAGCTGCGACGAGCTGCGTTTCGAGGTCGCCGTTAGGCGGCGGTGAATCAAAGCCGGCGAGTGTCCTGAGTTTCTGATCGAGCGGGCCTTCGATGCGGAGAACGTTGCCGTTGGTATAGATCACGACCGCCAGGCCGCCGTCGCCGAGAGTGAGGCGATCATCGGCGAGCAGAGGAGTGCCGGCGTGACTCTCGATAGTTTCGCCGTTGGCTGCGGCGATCGAGAGCGTGCCTGCAACTGCGCCGAGGAAAGCACGGGGGGCGCCTTGTGTCGCAGCGCTCGGCCTCTCGATCTGGGGCAGACCGAGCGACTCGGCGGTCGCGCTGGCAGCTGGCTCGGTGCAGGCTGGCGCCAGCAGGAAGAGACCTGCGACGAGCGTGATATGCCGCTGCCATGCCCTGATCACCCCGCTGTACATGCCCATCGTCCCCGAGTGGTACCACCGCGGTCTGTTCCTGTCCCGCGGTGATCGTCCCGGGTCCGTGTTCGCGCGCACTCACGAGTAGGTTCGCGCTTAGCTCGCGTTGCTGAGCAGATTTAGCGGGCGGCGAAACCGATAAAGGCTCCGAGCTGGGGCATCGGGATCAACTCGTCGTTGTGGAAGTGCCAGCCCATGCGCAGCTTGGCGCCGGCGATACCGGCGATGCGCCGATCCTTTCGGTGGCGACCAAAGACAAAGCCTAGGCGTCCCTCGGCCTCGAGCACTGCGGGCAGCAAGCCGAAGAAGAATGCGACACCGGCACTAGCAGAGGCGAAGAGGCGCTTCGAGGGGCTGTAGGTGTAGGCTGCGAGGTGATGGCGGAGGGCGAAGAGCCCAAGTAGAGAGCGCTCTGCACCGCCGGCGGAGAGTGTGAATTGGTAGCCGAGGGCCCAGCGTCGAGCCTTGGTTGTTCGTCGCCGAAGGGCAGCGCCTAAGAAAAACGTCGAATCAAACGAGCCAAACCGGTTGATCCCATAGGTCAGGCCGGAGGTGTTGATAAAGACGAAGTGGAGACGTGCTGGAGAGACGGACTCAAAGGTCATGTCTTGCTCCGCGGCGAGCCCGGGCTCGGTACTTTCGTCGGTCGCATCGAACTCTGGCTGGGGCTCGGCTTCGGGGTCGGCGGCTGTGTAGCTACCTAGGGGCTCGGATTCGAGGTCGGCCTGGGGACGCATCGCTGTTGTCCCGGAGTTCGCAGCTAAGCGTATCGGCGATGCCACAGTTGACAAAGAACCACGTTTGGGCGTCGACCGGCACCTCGATTTCATTGGCGTCGAGGGGTCCTCCGTTGCCGAAAAATTCTTCGCCGCAGGTGAAGGCGTCGGCGCTGTTGGAGGCTGCACTCAGGCCGAGGCCCAAAACGAGTGGCAGGAGGGCTCGCCGGAGCCGACTCTCGCGGGGAGTTCGTCGTGCAACCATAGATAGAGGGTAGGATAGTCCTCAACGCAAGTGTCGCTCCATCGACTTCTGGAGTCTGGATTCGCGCGGTGTGACAAATGAACGTTCCGCTCACTGAGTGGAGTCAAACTTCAGAGTTGAAGTCGACCGGCCACGGCGTTAGTAGAGTCCATGGCTCAGGCGCTCGCGGTCTCCATCGTCGTTGTGCTCGGGCTCTTTATGGGGCTCGTGCCTTTGCCATCGGCGACCGTCGGGCTGGGTTCTGCGCCGGAGGTCGCCGAGGCTCCGCCGGAGGTCGCCAGGGAGTCGTTGCCCGGTCGCTACGAATTGATCCCGCGCGGCGCAGAGATCGAGTCGGAGGCTGAAGATGCCCTGGCGCAGATCGAGCGCACGGGGGGGGACGTGTCGTTTATTGACAGCCTTGGTGGGGCCCGGAGCCGCCGTGCATCGATTCGCGATCAGCTCGCCGGACTCGAGCACGAGACCTATCTGCGTCCCGAGAGAATTGCCCAAATCCGCGAGCAAGCCCACCTCCAGCGCTCTGAGATCGAGCGCGAGGATCTCGCTCTCCGAGCCCGGCTTAAATCTATCGAGGATCTGCGCGCGGCCTGGATCGAGCGCCGCGGTTTTTGGGAGGCCTGGCGGGCATCGCTCGGCCGCGAGACCGATCCGAGCGCTGCTGGTCGGCAGGAATTCCGTCGGGCATTGGCGACGATCGGGCGAGTGCTCGACGAGGGCAACGCAACCACCTCGCTCTTGCTTGGGCATCAGCGTGCGCTTGCCGAGGTCCGTCGCGATCTGCTCAGCCTCGAGATCCACGCCGACGAGCTGATCCGTCGCGGTGATCGATTGCGCTGGACCCGGGACGCACCTGCGCTCTTCTCGGCCGCCTTTACGAAGCGGCTCTTTGCGGTCAGCCGCGACGAGATTCGCGAGGGCATCGCCGGCACTCCGGGCATCGATCCGGCCTTCCTCGATCGGGTCCGTTGGGTATTGCTGATGCACATTGGTCTCTGTATCGGCTTTGCACTTTTCCTAACCCGAGTGCGTCGGCATCTCGACAGCGGCGGCAGTACCAGCGGTGGCCTGCTGATGGGGCCGTGGCGGACCGGTATCTTCGTGGCGACGGCGACGGTTAGTTTTCTCTACCAGCCGATGCCCGGGGTCTGGGAGGCGGGCATGCTCGCGATCCTGGCGATCGCGGGGGCTGCGCTCGCGCCGAAGCTCTTGCGCCGAGGTGAACGCGGCCTCGCCTATCTGTTGGCGGCGGTCTATCCACCGCTCTTTCTCCTCGGAGTTGCCGCCTTTCCGGCGCCCCTTGTGCGCCTGCTGCTGGCGCTGCTCAGCATGATAGGCGCGCCCTTGCTACTGCGGGCGGCGCGACGCGAGCGGGTCCGAAACCTGCGTTCGCGCATATTTAAGGCTGGTCTCTATTTGGGATCCGTCGAGCTGCTGGTCGCTCTTATCACCCAGGTTGCCGGTTTTGAGCGCTTCTCTCGTTGGCTCGTCGAGTCGCTGGTCGCGACCGCCTTTGTGGTCTACGTCGTCGTCGTTTTATTTGAGCTCGGTAGCGGGGTTGGAACGGCGCTCTCGCGGGTTGAAGCCCGTGCCGATGCCTCGTTCCTCGAGCGGGCGGGTGCTCGCTTCTCGTCGCAGCTGCGCTGGGTCTTTCGGGCGCTGATGCTGGTGGGCGCGGTGCTCTACGCCGGCTCGATCTGGGGGCTCATCGACTCCGCGACCGAGATAGGCGAGCAGCTTGCGGCGCTTGAGCTCCGCGGCGGCGAGCTGCACGTTCGTCTGGGCAGCTTGGTGCTCGCATCGGTCACCGTGTACCTCGCATTTGTGCTCTCGTGGGCGGTGCGCACCCTGCTCGACATCCACGTCTTTGAGCCCCGCCGGGTCGAGGCTGGCGTCGGTGAGTCGATCAAGGTGATCTTTCACTACACAGTGGTGGTATTTGGGGTGTTTGCTGGGCTCGCGGCGCTCGGCATCAGCCTGCAGAGCTTTGCCCTGGTCTTTGGGGCCTTGGGTGTGGGCATCGGTTTTGGTCTGCAAAACATCGTCGGCAACTTTTTTAGCGGTTTGATCCTGCTCTTTGAGCGGCCCGTACGGGTTGGCGATACAGTTGTCATCGCCGGTGATATGGGGGTCGTGCGAAAGATCGGCCTGCGCTCAACGATCGTGTTGGCCACCGATCATACCGAGATTATCGTGCCCAATAGCGACCTGATCTCCGAAAAAGTGGTCAATTGGACGCTCTCAAATCGCCGTGCGCGGGTGATCGTAAAGATCGGTGTCGCCTACGGCAGCGATATCGCGAAGGTGCTTCGAATCCTCGAGGGCGCCGGTCGGCGGCATCCGCAGACGCTCGACGAGCCGCCCACTCAGGTGCTCTTTGTCGGCTTTGGTGATTCGGCGCTAAATTTTGAGCTGTGGACGTGGATCCGCGATGCCAATGATCGGTTTAGGGTTCCGAGCGATCTCTATCGTAAGATCGAGGCCGAGTTCAAAACTGAGGGCATTACGATCCCCTTCCCGCAGCGGGACCTGCACCTGCGCACAGTCGAAGAGGCTGCCGCGCTCGCGCTCAAACGTCCGCAGGTCTGAGCTGAGTTCGGCCTGGTGCATGTGGGCTGTGCAAGGTGGGGTCCGACGAGGAACGGATAAATTAAGTAATATCAAATACATATCATAAAATTTAAGATCGTCTTTGACTTTTGTACCGATCGGTCCAATACTCCGCTCGTGGCCAGGGGCAGACCTCCCGAGTTCGAGCAAGAGAAGGCTCTCGAAGCCGCAATGCAGCTTTTTTGGCGAAAGGGCTACGAGTCGAGTTCAATGCGCGATCTGCTCGCGGCGATGGGCATTTCGAAGAGCAGCTTCTATCACGTGTTCGAGAGCAAGCACCTGCTTTTTCAGCGTTGTCTGCAACACTATCACGAGATGCTGCTCGGCGATCTGCGCCGGAGCTTGGCCCAAGCGAACCCTGAGGGGCAATTTATATCAACACTGCTTTCGAGTGTCAGCTGCGAGTGCGAGCACCGTCGGGGTTGTCTGATTATGAATACTGCGAGCGAATTTGCCCAGGATGATCCGCTGATCGCAGAGCTTGTGGCCACCAGCGTCGAGCAGTTTGTCGAATTTTTTGAGGGCGTGATCCTGCGGGCGCAGAAGCGGGGTGAGATCACCCGAGAGCACGACGCCCAGGCCCTCGCGAGGTACCTCTTGAGCAGCCTCAGTGGGCTGCGCAGTATGGTCAAAGCGGGCGTCGATCGGCGGAGCATCGACAGCGTCGCGCAGCTCGTTTGGCGGGCGCTGGTCTAGGTTTATCGCGTATGTTGTCCGGTCGCGCGAGTGCGGCCGAAAAATAGAGAAAGTCCGGCATCGCCGGCGACGATCTGAGAGACACAGGAGTAGATGGTCATGAAATTCGAAGTTCACACACAAGAGAGTGCCCCCAGCTCGAGCCAGCCCCTGCTCGACAAATCGGTCAAAGAGTTTGGCATGCTGCCAAACCTGCACGGCGTCATGGCCGAGGCCCCAGGGCTTCTAGAGGCCTATCAACGGGTGCATAACCTCTTTTTGGGTACTAGCTTCGACGCCGAGGAATTGACCGTAGTTTGGCAGACCGTCAATGTCGAGCACGAATGCGGCTACTGCGTGCCGGCGCATACGGGCATCGCCAAGATGATGCGGGTCGATGACGCGATCACCGTCGCCCTCCGCAGCCGCTCAGAGTTGCCGACAAAAAAGCTCCAGGTGCTGCATCTGACGACGCTGGCGCTGGTTAGGAACCGCGGGAAGCTGAGCGAGGAGGAACTCGCGGCGTTTGTGGCCGAGGGCTACGGGCGTCGTCAGCTCCTCGAAATCGTGCTCGGTATCTCGCAAAAGGTGATGAGCAACTACACCAATCATCTCGCCAATACGCCGGTGGATCCACCGTTTCAAGAGTTTATCTAAGGGCTCGGGCGGCGAGCTTGCGGCCGTTTGTGCAGGGCTATAAGCCTCATCGGCGGGCCCTGTGCTGGGCCAGGCCGATGAGCACAAAGAGCGCGAAGATGCCGATTCCGCGGCTCGCCGCCGCTGGATCCTCGTGGGCGACGCTCGCCCCGATAAAGAGATAGCTGGCGATAAATAGCAGCGGGATCCAGGGATAAAGGCGCAGGCGGTAGGCGGTTTGCTCGTCGCCTTGCTGGCGGCGACGGAGCACAAAAATCGTCGCCGCCGTGGTTGCCATGCCGATGCTGTCGAGGAACATCGTGTAGTTGAGAATGACGTCAAAGGTGCGGGCGGCGAAGAGCGAGATCAGGGCGAGGCCTACAAAGAGGCTGAGCGCGACTGTGGGGGCGCCGGTCTTTGGGCTCCGCCGGGCGATGAAGGCTGGCAGCACGCCGTCTTCGCTCATCGCCAGCAGCAACCTCGGGTTGGTCATCATGGTGACGTTGACAAAGCCGAGGACCGCGAGGAAGAGCAGCACAGAGACGCCCGTTGCGGCCTGCTCACCGAAGGCGGCACCGGCTAAGAGGGCCGCGATCGAGTCGGCGTGGGCGAGTGTCTCAAAGCCGAGAACCTGCACGTAGGCGAGGTTGACCAGCAAATAGAGGCCGATGATCACGCCGATGCCGACGCCGATAGCCTGCGGGATCACTCGTCTGGCATCGCGCACCTCGCCGCCGAAGTTGATCGTCGATTGGTAACCGCCGTAGGTGAAAGAGGTCGCGATCAGGGCGAGGCCAAAGGCCTTGATCACGTCGACGGGTGCCGGCGAATGTGCATACGAGGGGGCACCGTGGGGCATCTGCGCGGGCGCTGGGTCGGCGAAGAGCAGGGCGCTGATGAGGCCGCAGAGAAGGAGCAGCTTGATCGCTGTCAGCAGGTTTTGAATCCGTGCAGAGGCTCGGAGGCCGAGGAGATTGAGGGTGAAAAAAACCACCAGCGCGGCTGCGGCGAAGAGGCGCGCGACGGCTTGAGGATCGGTGCTATGGGGGGCTACGAGGGGGACTAGGTAGGCTGCGCCGATCAGGGCGATGCCCGCGAGAGAGGCCGCATTGGCGATGACGACGATGCAGGTGATCGCGAAGCCCACCGAGGGGTGATAGGCGTACGAGGAGATCCTGAAGTAGCCACCGGTGACCGGGTAGCGTGAGCCGATTTCGGCGAAGGTGAGGGCGCCGCAGAGGGCGATGAGGCCGGCTGTGAGCCAAGCCGCGAAGAAAATCGTCGGCGTTTGGGCGCCCGCGGCTGCGTCGACCGGGGTGCGAAAGATCCCCATGCCGATCACCAGGCTGATGACGATCATCGTCAGGTCAAAGCGGGAGAGCTCGGCGCGACCCTGGATCACGGCGCAGGATAACGGAGTCGGCGGGTCGGGTGTTGTCGCGCGTGCTCCTGTGGTCCGGGTCGGGTAGTGTCGAGCCCGCATGACCCTCGCGAAACTAGGACTCCCGGCAGCGATCCTCCTCGATCTCGACGGCACGCTGATCGACGCCGAGCCGGTGCACGCAGAGGGCATCGCCAAGGTCTTTGCTGAGCACGGTCTAGAGCTTCGCGAGCACGAGCGTGCGTTTGTCATCGGTCACGCGTGGCAGGAGATCCACCGCGAGCTGCGGGTGGAGGAGCGCCTGGGTTTTGATGTCGAGGCGCTCAAAGGGCAGGTGATCGCCGCCAAGGAGCGCATGTTCGCGGCGGGTCTGACGATCCCTATCAACAAGGGCGCCCCAGAGCTTGTGCGCACGGCGGTCGCTCTGTCGATCCCCACCGTGATCGTCAGCGGCTCGAGCCGGCGAGAGATCGAGCACGCATTGCCGGATCTGGGCATCGGTGAGCTTCTCGAGTTTTATATGGGCTGCGAAGACTATGCGCGGGGCAAACCGGCGCCGGATTGTTTCCTTGGGGCGGCCTTGCGACTGGGCGTTTCGCCAGCGTCTACGCTTGTTGTTGAGGACAGCGAGGCGGGCATCGCCGCCGGACTCGCGGCGGGCATGCGGGTGCTCGCGACGAGTTCCTGCAACCCCGCAAAGGGCGCACCAGGGCATCAAAATCAGGGTGGCGCCCATCGCCGGGTCAGCTCGTTGGCGGGTTTTGGGGCCGCCGATCTGCGGGCGATGATGGCGCCCCAGGGGCCCGCTCGGTGAGGCGCGACGTGGACTACGACGACACCTTTGGCGACGCCGGTGAGCTGCTCTTACCGTCGACGAGCCTGGCTTTGGTCGTGCTCCCCGACACCGAGGCCGCGGTCGATGTGCGGCGCCCTTTGCTCGGGGTCGTGCCTGCGCAGCGGCTGGTGGATGACGCCATCGAGGCCGGTTTTACGGCTGCCTACAGCGGGCCTGGGGTGCGCGCTCGCCTGCGCAGTGCCGAGGATCTGGCCACCGGAGATGCGCTCGGGGGGCCGGCATTGTTGGTGTTGGAGTCGGCGTCGATCAACCGCGAGATCCTCCGCCTGATGGTCGAGCATCCCCTCGAGGAGGATGAGCGCTTCACCATCTACGATAGCGTCGGCCGTCCATGTGCGTGGTTCACTGGTTATCTCCGGCAGTTGCCGGCGACCATGCCGATCTCCGAGGAGATCATCTGGCCGGCCGAGGTAGGTCCAAAGGATGTCGCCCGCCTGGTCTATCCCGAGGACCGCCTGCGGGCCGAGGCGATCGTGCGGCGCTCGCGTGGGCTCAGCGCGGGGGATGCATCCCTCTATTCTCGTTTTGTCTCGGCACCGCTGTTGCGCGCCCTTGCAGCGGCCGAGCGACCGCTCGCCCAGATCGAGGTCGTCGCGCTCGCGCTCGCCCTCGGTTCCGGTGCGCTTGTATTGATCGACCCGTGGTTTGGGGCCGTGCTCGGCGCTCTGGCATTGCTCCTGGGCGTTGAGATCGCCCGTCAACTGCCGGCATTGCGCATGCTCCGGGTCGGCGATGCCACCGCGTTTGTCTCTGAGGTTGTCGTGCGCCCCTTTGGTCACGGGGCCTATGCCGGAGCGCTGACCTATGTACTGGTCGCCGAAGAGTCGCGTTCTGGGGTTGCGGATCTGGTGTTGCTCGGCATCGGCGGGGCTGCCGTCTTTTTCTCGTTGGCTCAGGCGCGCTCGTTGCTCAGGCGCCAGCGCTCCTTGCCCCTCGATTTGCCGAGTTCCGCGGGTCTCGCCGCGAGTCTGGGCATTCGTTGGCCGGCGCGTTGGCGGGTGCCCCTGGCGATCGAAGTGTCCGCGCTATTTTTGGCGTTGGGGGGTCCGGGGTTCCCGTGGGCGGTGATGGTGATCGCTGGTCTCGCGCGTCTTTGGCGATGGTTTGCGACCCCTGAGAGGGGTGAACGCGATGAGCGCGCCGTTGATGTCAGCTGAGGGCGGCGATCGCTTGGCGGCCGATCTCGGTGATGGCGGTCACCCCCGTCCGTTGAGTGTCCGCCCGTAGAGCCGCTAGTTTGACCCCCTAGGGGGCCGGTGCTAGCGTTCGGCAGCCCGCGAATGCCGCGGGTTTGGCACGCCATGGTACGCAAGATTCCGCTGCTCCCGCTCCGCGAGCTCATCGTCTTTCCCCACGAGGTTGTCCCTCTTTTTGTCGGCCGCGAGAAGTCGATCAACGCTCTCGAAGAGGCGATGGCCGGCGATCGGAGCATTCTGCTCTGCGCCCAAAAAAAGGCGAAGGTCAACGACCCAAAGCCCGAAGGGATCCACAGCTACGGCACGGTCGGTAGCATCATCCAGCTGCTCCGTCTGCCCGACGGCACCGTCAAAGTGCTGGTCGAGGGCAAGCAGCGGGCCAAGATCACCCAGTACCTCGACAACGAGCGTTTCTTTTTGGTCGAGGTCGACGCCATCGATGCGCAGCAGATAAGCCTCAACGACGAGCCCGAACTCGCCGCCCTGATGCGCTCAGTGCAGGCGACCTTCGAAAACTACGTCAAGCTCAACAAGCGCGTGCCGCCCGAGCTCGCGGTCAGCGTGCAGAGCATCGACAGCCCGTCGCGCCTCGCCGATACCATCGCCGCCCACGTCAACTTCAAGCTCTCCGCCAAGCAGGAGCTTCTCGAGACCGAGTCGGTGCGCACTCGCCTAGAGAAGCTCTACGAGCTGATGCAGAACGAGATCGAAATTCTCCAAGTCGAGAAAAAGATCCGTACTCGCGTCAAGAAGCAGATGGAGAAGAACCAGAAGGAGTACTACCTCAACGAGCAGATGCAGGCGATCCAGAAGGAGCTCGGCTCCCAGGACGAATTCAAGAACGAACTCGCCGAACTCGAAGATCGCATCCGCCGCAAGACCATGAGTCAAGAGGCCTCCGAGCGCCTCAAAAAGGAACTCCGCAAGCTCAAGATGATGAGCCCGATGAGCGCCGAGGCGACCGTCGTGCGCAACTACATCGACACCGTGCTGGCGCTGCCCTGGGGCGTGCGCAGCACCGACAAGATCAAACTCAAGACCGCCGAGGCGATCCTCGACGAGGACCATTACGGCCTAGACAAGCCCAAAGAGCGGATTCTCGAGTATCTCGCGGTGCAGTCGCTGGTTCAAAAGATCAAGGGGCCGATCCTCTGTTTGGTCGGGCCACCGGGCGTCGGCAAGACCTCGCTGGCCAAGAGTGTCGCTCGGGCGACCCACCGCAAGTTCATCCGCGTCTCCCTTGGGGGAGTGCGCGACGAGGCGGAGATCCGCGGCCATCGCCGGACCTATATCGGTGCGATGCCCGGCAAAATCCTCCAGGGCCTGCGCAAGTGCGGCTCCTCCAACCCGGTTTTCTTGCTCGACGAGATCGACAAGATGTCGATGGACTTCCGCGGGGATCCCTCGGCGGCGATGCTCGAGGTCCTCGATCCCGAGCAAAACAGCACCTTCGTCGATCACTTCTTGGACCTCGAGTACGACCTCTCAGACGTGTTTTTCATGTGCACGGCAAACTCGCTGCACACGATCCCGTTGCCCTTGCAGGACCGCATGGAGATCATCTCGCTGAGCGGCTACACCGACGAAGAGAAGCTAAAGATCGCTCGTCAGTACCTGATCCCCAAGCAGGTCGAGACCAACGGTATGACCTCGGTCGACGTGCACTTCACCGACCCCGGGATCCGCGAGATCACCAACCTCTACACCAAGGAGGCCGGTGTGCGCTCCCTCGAGCGCCAGATCTCATCGGTGATCCGCAAGCTCGCCGTCGAGTACATCCGCGACGGCAAGAAAAAGAAGTCCTACAAGGCCGATGTACGCACCGTGCAGCGCCTGCTCGGCGCTCCCAGGTTCCGCTTCAATATCGCCGATGCGCACGATCAAATCGGCATGGTCAACGGTCTAGCGGTCACCGCGTTTGGTGGCGATCTGCTACAGGCCGAGGCCAGCGTGATCTCGGGCAAGGGCAAGGTTACTCTCACCGGCAAACTCGGCGAGGTGATGCAGGAGTCGGCCCAAGCGGCGATCTCCTACGTGCGCTCGCGCAGCCTCGCCTTCGGCCTGGAGCCTGATTTTCACGAGAGCGTCGATTTTCATGTGCACTTTCCCGAGGGCGCGGTGCCCAAGGACGGACCGAGCGCGGGTGTCACCATCGTCGTCGCGTTGGCCTCTGCGCTGCTCCGGGCGCCGGTCCGCAAAGACGTGGCCATGACCGGCGAGATCAACCTGCGCGGTCAGGTGTTGCCGATCGGCGGTCTCAAAGAGAAGGTACTCGCGGCCCATCGCGGCGGCATGAAAACCGTGATCTGCCCCAAAGAAAACGAGAAGGACCTCTCCGAGATCCCCAAGAACATCCTCCGGGCTGTCGAGATCAAGCTCGCGACCTCTCTCGACGAGGTCCTGCGCTGGTCGATCGTCTGCCCCGATGCCGACGAGAGTCACAGCAACGCGGCCTTCCGCGAGTTCATGAACGGTGTCGATACGGCCCCGGTCGATTGGCGGGACGTGCACGCCTATCTCGAGGAGCGCCGCCGCAAGGATCGGGCCAAGAGCCCCGAGCACGGCCCACACTGAGGTCTTGCGCTCCTGGGTAAGCGTCGCGGATTCGTGGCGCTGAGAAGTCGACCTCCAAGGGGGTCGGCTTTTTTCTTGTGAGACAGCGCGTGTTGGTGGCGGGGTAGCGCTCTCGCTACGCCGCCCGTGCGCGGGCCTCGTCAGCGCTCGAAGTAGAAGCGTTCGTGGATCACCTTGCCTGCGCGCCAGCGACGGGCAGAGACTTCGTGCAGGAGCCGCCGTTGGCCGTCGCGAAAGGTGAAGGTGTAGATCCACTCGGAGTAGCTGAGGTCTGCGGCGATGGCCGAGCCCTGCAGCTCTGCTTTGAAGGCTGCGAGGTTGCCGATCAGCGCCTGTTCGCGTTCTCGATTCGCCGCCTTGCCGATCGTTGGTGGGTCGGAGTTCTCCTGCATCACGACGTCTTCGGCGTAAAAAGTTTCGAAGGCGGCGAGCGCTTGGCCGTCGAGGATCAGCTGGTTGAGCTCGGCCTCTTGGACCGCGATATCGCTTGACACAGTCATTGTTCTGTCAATGCTGATAGCAGCTCGGGGGTCGCTTGAACCAGCGACCAACAGGTGCCCAGGGCTCAGCGCTGTGCCACGTCGGCAGTGTTCTTCCCACTACGCGCTGCGCAATCACCGCGACTGCAAAGATGAAAGACACAACACGTTGGCTCGTCGGTCTTGATCTCCAGCCAGAGAGCACAGGGGTCGTTTGCCTCGCGTCATGGCTGGCCACGGGATCGGGTCCAGATCTGCAGGCGATCGGCGTGCATGTCGTCGAGACCGGTCTGTTTGGCTATCTCGGCGCTCATATGCCGACGATTTTAGACGGCGCTCGGGAGCGCGCTCGGGAGACTCTGAACGCGGCGGGTACCTCCTTTGCGGCGGTGCAGGCGGTCCAAGCCGAGAGCGCGCAGCTCGGCTTGCTGACGGCGGCCAAGCACCATCGGGCGACGGCGCTGCTGATCGGTCGTTGGTCGCGTTTGGGATCGAGTTCACTGGTCCGGCTCGGCCGTGTCGCCCGCCGCATCCTCCGGGAACTGCCGCTGCCGGTGATCGTCACGCCGCCCGATCTTCACGAGGTCGATATCGGCGAGGGGCCTGTCATCTTCGCCTCGGACCTCAGCGAGAGGTCCGTGGCGGCGGCGGCTTTTGCCGCCGAAATCGCCGCGCGGCACGGGCGCGCGCTGGTGGCCGTGCACGTAGGTGCGCCGCAGGAGCACGCTGCGCTCTACGTGCTCGACGAGGCCTGCAAGCAGCTGATCGAGGGGCGACATCGCCGGGTCCAGGCCGAGGCCGAGGCCTGGGTCGCCAAGCACATCGCCGGGGCCGAATGTATCGTCGTCTTTGGGGCGATCGAGAGCGAAGTACTGCGACTCGCAGAGGAGCGGGCTGCGCTGATGATCGTCTGCGCTTCGCGGGGGCTCTCTCTCGCCGAGCGTATCTTCGCCTCGAGTACTGCGAGCAACCTCGCAGGCCATGCCAAGTGCCCCGTAGCGGTGGTACCAGGCAGCCCTGCGGGGTAGCAGCGTTGTCTCTCAAAATAATCTCATCGTCGCGAAACCTCGGCGGAGGTCTACGAGTCGTAGAGAAGTCCCCCTGTGGGTGGCCCTCGGCTGGACCTCGGATCCCCAGCCTTGGGCCTCTATATTTAGAGTCAGCGGTCGTTATCGGTCGATCGTTGCCTCTGCCCGCTTCGCCGGTCGCCACCTCCCTCAGCGCGGCCTCGAAGCGGGTTTTTTAATTTAATTTCGGTTCGAATCTTAGGTGTCGGTGCTACTTGCCGCGGCGTTCGATCTTGATCGTCTTGATCTTGATGTCGTCGAGCGGGCGCGAGTCGATGCCGGGTAGGCTCTTGACCTTCACCTCGGAGATCTTGACCGGCACCTTGGGCTCGCACTGACCGAAGACCGTGTGTTTGCCGTTGAGATGCGGCGTCTTTCGGACCGTGACGAAGAACTGGGTGGAGCCGGTATTGGGTCCGCGGTTGGCCATCGACAGGATGCCGCCCTTGTTGTGGGTGAGGCTCGGGTCGATCTCATCCGGCAGCAGGAAGCCGGGGAAGCCTGTGCCGGTGCCCTTGCGGTCGCCGGTCTGGATCATGAAGTTTTTGATCACCCGGTGAAAGAGCACCCCGTCGTAAAAGGGCGTCGTCTGCCAGGTATCGCTTTTTTTGTCGTGCCAGGGCCGCTTGCCGCGGGCGAGGCCGACGAAGCTGGCGATGGTCTTGGGCGCCTTGTCCTCGAAGAGGACGCAGGAAAAGTCACCCATCGTCGTTATGAAGGTCGCGTAGAGCTTGCCGCCGTCTCGATTTTGCAGCGCCTCGTCGCCGTCAAAGGCCATCTTGAGCGTGAACTCACCGTCGATCGGATCGCCTTGGGATTTGTTGTAGGCGTAGACCTCCTCGAGGCTGAGCCCCTTGGGCGCCGTCTGTCCCTTGCGAAAGGTGCGCATCGGCTGCTGCTTTGGCGGGGTTGCGATGTGCTTGGGCTTGTGCCGCTTCTTGGTGGCGATCGCCGTGTGCTTTTTCGGGGCCTCTCGTGTGCCCTCCTTTTTATCGGAGGAAGGCGCCTCCTTGGCCTGCTCTTTGGGAGGGGATTGGTCCGGCGTACAGGCGAGGGCGAGGGCAGCGCTGGCGATCAGTGCGAGTCGTTGTGTGAGCACCGACGCGTTTTGCCACGGCCCGGTCGCTCCGGGCAAGACAACGCCCCAAAGTCGCTCTTGAGGAGTCTGACCGTGAGCTGCAGGGGTTGCCTTGCAGGACCCTCGGCATGCTCGCAGAGCCCGGTGGGCTCGCCCCGTGCTGCGCCGCTCAGCCTCTGCGGATCGTCACTCGTTGGAGGATCGGTATTGGTGTGCTGGAGTCGCGGACTTGACGCTCGAGTTCGCGGATCACGTGGTGATCATCACAGCTGCCAAAGATCGCGTAGGCGCCGTTTAAGGGAGGCAGCGCTGTGGAGGTAATGAAGAACTGAGCTGCTCCGGAGTGGGGAGTGCCGCGATTGGCGAGCGCCATGACCCCGGCGCGGTCGAACTTGGCGCCCGGTGAGATCTCATCCTGGAGAACAAAACCGGGGCCCTCCTGGGTGCCGTGACGGCCTGTCTGGACAAATTGCCCCTCCACCGCGCGGTGCCAGGCGAGCCCATCGTAAAAGGGAGATGTGACCCAGGGGCCCCCAGGGACCTCCTGGTAGGGCCGAAGGCCACGAGCCAGGCCGACGAAGGTCGCGACTGTGAGTGCGGCGGTCTCGGGTTCTAGGCGGCAGTGGATCAGCCCCGCGTCGGTCTCGATGAGGGCCAGCAGCGGGCCCTCGGCGGGCAGCCCGGCCACTGCATCCTCATAGGGAAAGCGGCCGCCGTAGGGGTCGCCTGCGGCTTGATTTTTTGCCACCAGCTCGGGCAGGGGCGGGTCGTAGGGGCGGGGGCTTGTCCTGCCGATGCCGCAGGCGTTGCACAGGAGGGGTAGGGCGACCCAGAGGCGCGCTCTGGCTGCGCTCGCTCGCGCATGCGATGAAGTACGCACGGCGCCGAGCATACGCTACTCTCGCAGCCGGTATGGCGGCTCTAGAGCGCGGGCGGCGAGCCCTTGGCAGGCTTAGGCGGGGGATCTGCGGGCTCGGCGTGACCGGCGTGCTCGCGCTCTCCCTAGTCGGGGCTTCGGGCTGCAAACCCAAGGCTTTGCCGCTGGCACCGCCCACCGGAACACCGGGCATGGAGGCCAGCCACGCCAACTATTTTGACGACGGCATCACTGTCACCCCGGTTGTGCTCGTCGGGCGGGCGCCCAGCGATGTCGTCGATCAGCGTCTCTTCGGCCAGCGCCTGGGGTACGCGGACCTCATCGTCATCGTCACCGTAGAGGACCTCTGGGAGCGGCGCCGAGGGCGAAAAAAGGCTCAGCGCTTCCTCGAGGTGCGCTTTGAAGAGGCCCTCCTCAGCGAGCTGCCCAAGCGCACCGCCGAGACCCAGCGCCTTGAGGTGCACAGCGTCGATCCCCTGCCGAGCGAGCTTCGGGGTCAGCGCTTTATCCTCTTTGTTCGCTGGGCACCCGCCGAGCGTCCGCCCTTTCACCACCACTTGATGATCGCCGACGAGGCGACGGTCGAGGTGATCCGAGCGATGGTCAGCCACGCGACCGAGTCGGGCTACCTCGACAAGCGAGCGAAAAAGCGCGCGCGCCGTGGCCAGCGAGAGAAGCGCGGCGCCAAGGGGAAAAAGCGGGAAAAGAAGGCAGGCTAGCCCCTGCGACCGAGTGTGCAGCGCCCTAGAGGGTCTGTGTTGTCGGCGTGGTGCGGGTCGGTCGAGATAGCGACAACTTTTTCTCAGCAAGTGCTTGACTTGCCGAAGCGGGACAAGTACAACCCGCCACCCCTGGGGAGGAGCACTGCTCCCGACCGGGCGCCCCCGCCGCCTCGGCGATGTGGGGCACTCGCTCTCTGAAAACTGGTTGAGGAAGAGGAAACCACGAGAAAACGCTCGCGGATC
>CAYYUP010000090.1:0-5947 GCA_964474905.1 uncultured Nannocystis sp.
GTCGACATGGCCTCAGAAACAGACCAGGTGCTGACCTACGAGTGCGAGTCTTGAGGGTTCTTCAGGCGGCGCGCCAGCGAGCCTGCCGAGGTCGCACGCGGCATTCGATGAAGCGGGTACCCTTATCAGCGACATGATGTTCACCGAGAACCATTTGGGTCGCGTCGCTGGAAAAATCGCGTTGGTCACTGGTGCGGCGAGCGGCCTGGGTCGCGCCGCGGCGCTGATGTTGGCGAAGGAGGGGGCCCGGGTGGTGGTCACCGATATCGATCATCCGGGCGCGTTGGCGGTCGCCGGTGAGATCGGCGAGCGAGCGATCGGACTGCGTCTGGATGTCACCGATGAAGCGCAGTGGAGCACCGCTTTGGCGACGACGATCGCCACCTTTGGCGGTCTTCATATCCTCGTCAACAATGCCGGTATCGCGCTGATTAAGCCGCTTGGCGAGACCACGCTCGCCGAGTGGAGGAGGGTGCACGCGATCGATCTCGATAGTGTGTTCATCGGCTGCCGCGACGCGATCGAGCCGATCGCGGCCTCGGGCGGTGGCTCGATCATCAACATCGCTTCTGTTGCTGGGGTGATCGCGGCGGCCAATTTGGCGGCCTACAATTCTGCGAAGGCGGCGGTCTGCCATCTCACCCGATCGGTCGCGCTCAGCTGCGCCGAGCGTCCGCAGAGGATCCGCTGCAACGCGATTCTGCCGGCGTTCATCGACACACCGATCCTCGATCCGCTGATGCCCAGCACAGATCCAGAGACCCGCGAGAAGGTGCTCGGCAAGCTCGCCCGCCAGATCCCGCTTGGCTGTGTCGGTGATCCCGAGGACGTCGCCTATGCCGTCGTCTACCTCGCCTCCGACGAATCAAAATTTATGACCGGGAGCTCGCTTCTTCTCGATGGAGGAATTAGCGCCCGCTAGTCTCGTGCTGTACGAAGTACGAAGCACGAAGCACGAAGCACAAGACACGAAGGGTTGGTTGCACGATATGGGCAGGTGGGCGCGACGTATTCTCAAGACTCTCCTCGCGCTCGCAGTCGTGGGCTACATCTCGATCTGTACGTTCATGTACTTAAAGCAAGGCGAGATGATCTTCCATCCGACCGCTGACGGCGAGCGAATCTTGGCTCTGGCGGCGGCGCCAGAGAACGAGGCCTTTGATCTCGATCGGGACGGCGCAAGCCTGCACGGAGTGTTGCTGCTCGCTCCAGGCGAGGGTCCTGCGCCGGTTTTGATGTACTTCGGTGGCAATGCGGACTCGGTTAGCTCAAAGGTCGAGGTCTTTGCCTGGATGCGTGAAAAGGGCGTGCACCTGCTGCTCGTGCCCTATCGCGGCTACGATGGATCGAGCGGAGAACCGGGCGCCGACGATCTGCGCGCGGACGCGTTGGCGATCTACGACAAGCTCATCCAGCATCCGCGCGTCGACAGGGGCTCGGTCTACACGATGGGGTATTCCCTGGGCAGCGGCGTCGCGACCTACCTCGCCCACGAGCGCGATCTGGCCGGCGTGATCCTGGTGGCGCCCTATCGGCGGCTCTCTGAGATCGCCGCGAAGAGCTACCCGTGGCTGCCAGTCACGACATTGATCCAGCACGACTTCGACTCCCTCTCACTCGCCCCAGAGGTCGAAGAGCCGCTGCTGATCGTGCACGGTGACGCCGATACTCTGATCCCGATCGAGCACGGTAAGAGCCTCGTTTCGGTGTGGAAGGGCGGCGCCAAGCTGCTGACTCTCGAGGGCCTGGGGCATTTTGGCGTGCCCTCCCATGCGGCAGTGCCCGGGGCGATGCGTGAGTTTATGGGCCTCTAGGGGCCGCCCGAGAGCGTCACGTAGAGGATCGGCACGGCCGCGCCCAGGAGCACAAAGAGGGCGCCTCGGCCGATGATTCCGCGGCGTCCGGGCAGCATGAAGATGCCGGAGATCGCCAGGCTTAGCAGGCCAAAGGCGTAGGCGTCGGCGACGTAGGTCCAGGCCTTTTTGCCGCGGTTGAGGTGGAGCCAGTTGGCGATCCGCAGGAGTAGGCGCGGTCGCTGGCCCTCGTCGATTACCTCGCCTGTGTCGGTGCGTACGTGCAGGGTGCGATTGCCCAGAAGCACCTGGAGTTCGTGGGTGTCGACGCGGTAGATGTCGGCGGGCGTCTCTTCGATGTTGAGGGCGGTGAGCACCGCGGTCGCGACTGCATTGTCACTACCCTCAAGGGGTCCGGCGAGCTGGTGTGTGATCTCGTAGTTGTCGAAGTTTGGATCCCAATCTTCGATGTGATTGACCGCGATCCCCGACAGCGCATAGATGACGGTGAGACCGACGGCGAGGTAGCCGAGATCTCGATGTGCGGCGCGTAGCCAGGGTCGCCAGCGGATCCGCCGAGCCTTAGGCATAGCGCTCCTCGAGCCATGGATCGGCGTGGTTGTTGTAGCCGCGGGTCTCCCAGTAGCCGGGTTCGTCGCGGCGGACAAAGCGGATCGACTTGAGCCACTTTGGGCCCTTCCAGAAGTAGAGGCTGGGGATCACGGCGCGGGCCGGGGCGCCGTGCGGGCGAGCGAGCGAGCGGCCGTTTAAGCGGTGGGCGACGAGCACGTCGGGGGCCAAGGCTTCGTCTAGGCGAACGTTTGCGGTGTAGCCGTGGGCGCCCTCAAAGATCACGTGGTGTACGCCCTCTTTGACACCGACGCGCTCCGCGAGATCGCGGACGCGAACGCCCTTGAAGCGGGCATCGAGCACCGTCCAGCCGGTGACACAGTGCACATCGACGGCGAGTTCGACGTTGTCGGAGCGCAGGAGCCCAGCAAAGTCGAGGGTGAGTGGTCGCTCGACCTCTCCGTGGATCGTCAGGCTGAAGTCTGAGGGATTGGGCGAGCCCGGGGTACCGCCCATCGGCTTCAGAGCGCGCAGCACCCGTTGACCCGGTGGTACCCGCGGCCGACCGTCGCCGCGCGTCTCTGCCATCGCCTCGCTGGTGAGCAGATCATCGAGCGCGTAGAGCCCTCCGCAGAGGCCCGTGAGCAGGGTGCCGGCGGTCGCTCGACGGATAAAGGTGCGGCGGCGGAGGAGGTGATCGACCTCGCGGGTGTGGTTTTTAGGTGCAGGCACGGTCATCGGCGCTCCAAGGGCAAAGAATGGCGACTCTCCCAGAGTACGAGCGGCGACGCGGTTTGGTTCGAAGTCGCCGAAGCCCGCCGCCAAGACGGGGCGATTTCGGGTCTGCGGCCAGGCCGCCCCTCGCAGGGAGCCCTTACAACACGCGACAGAGCCGTGCTTTGTTACACGTCGAGCGGATCGCGATCTGAACAATCGCGATCCGCCCGGGTGCCGCGCTTTACTGCGGCAGGATGTCGAGGTCGAGGCCCCCGGGGAACCAGTAGGAGCCGGCGCTCATCACCCCGTAGACGCTGATCCCGACCTTGGCATCGGCGTTCACTCGGTGGCTGCCGTCGCCGTTGTTGGAGAGCGGCACGTGGGCGACGCTAAAGCCCGTGTTGCCGATGGGCTTCCAGGTATTGACGTCCACCTGATCGACCTGAACCGCGGCGCCCTCTGGGGCGATCACGTCGACGAAGTTGGCGACCCAATTGGTGGCGGCGAAGAAGAGGTACTCGTCGCGGTACTGCTCGGCCGGAACGGTGAGCAGCATCGCCGGATCGGAGGTGCCATAGCCCGCGCTCTGACCGACCATGAACTGCGCGATCAGGATCTTTTTGTCGGAGCTGACCTTAAAGGCAGCCGTCGTTTCGCTCAGCATCACGAAGTCGCCGGCCTTGGCGAGGGTCTTATTGACCGGCTGGTCGGGTTCGAAGGTCAGGGTTGTATTGTCCTCGCTGGCGACGATTTTGACCATTTGTGCCTTGTCGAGGTTGTTGTTGGGGACCTGGATCGGCGGCACGACGATGTACTCCTTGGCGAGCGTATCGATCGGGAACATCGCCTCCTCGAGGTGATCGCAGGCGGTTTTATTGAAGGGCACGTTGGTGCAGTCGTGGCCGGCGAACATCTCGATCGGCTTGTCGGCGACGGCGATGGTGCCGGTGACATCGCCGCCCGGGCTGGTGATCACCTGGAGTACATCGCCCTCGTCGAGCATGATCACGCCGGAGCCGTCGGCTGCGACGCCTGCACCGGCTTGGATTTTTTTGCCGGTCGCGGAGGGGTTGAGGGTGACGGTGGTGCCGTCGTGGGCGGCGACCAGCGCGTACCAGGCCGGCAGGTTGATGCCGTCCCAGTTGGGCCACGTCGCGGCCATGTACTTGGTGCTCCAGGTATTGACCGGTAGCAGCAGCGAGGCGTCGTTGGTGACGGTCGCGCTCAGCGGGTTGAACTGGTAGACAGTGACCGGGTTGGTCGAGCGCACTCGATAGGCGCCATCTGTGACCTTGACCGTCGGACCTGTTCCTTTGGTCAGTTGATTGATCCAGGGCAGCTTGATGATGCCGACCGAGTTGGCGGCGACGTCGACGGTTGCGATCGTATTGGCACCGCGGGTGACGGTGACCTTGGCGATCTGGTCCGCGGTATTGGCGACGACGACGGCGAACTCGTCCTTGGGTGCGGTGTTGTAGAGGTCGTACTGCTGGGTGACCGTCGCGTAGTAGTCGCAGCCTACGTAGCTGAGGCCCAGGTCGGCGCAGGTGCCGATGCATTGCCCAAGATCGGGGTCACAGCTGAGGCCCTGGAGGCCGTCGCAGGCGACTCCGGGATCCCAACCGTCGCCGATTTCGTTGCAGACTAGAAGATCGTTGCCCTCGCACTTTCCCTCTCCTGGCACACAGAGCACACAGCCGAGGTCATCGGCGCACTCGTTCTCGCAGGCCTCCTCGGAGCTGTAGCCGCCCATGCCGTCGCAGACCTTGGCGTCGCCATTCTCGCAGATCACCTTTCCCTCTTCGCAGAGACCGCCAGTGGTTGAGCCGCTGGTGCCGTCGGTGGTGGTGGTGGTGGTTGTGGTTGTGGTGCCGTCGGTGGTTGTGGTGCCGTCGGTGGTTGTGGGACCGGTGGTTGTGGGGCCGGTGGTCTCACCGGTCACTGTCGAGGTCTCGCCCGAACTCATCGATGTGGTTGGATCGGTGCTGCCTGTGGAGCCGGTCGCGGTCGGGTTGGTAGTACTGACCGTGCTGCCCGTGGAGTTCGTCGCAGATGCGACGCTGGTTGTCGCGTCGTCACTTGTGCAGCCGCTGAGCACGAGGCCTGTGGCCGCCACGAGAGAGAGAATCTGAGGGGATAGACGCGCGTGCATAGTCATATTGAACACAACTAACACAGCGTGGATGCACGCGGCGGCGCTCTCCCGTCGCGGGTGGATGGCTTAGGTGCCCTGGAGTTTGAGGCGCAGGGTGCCATCGGCGTCGAGCTCTTCGCTGACGCAGAGGCCCGCAGCATCGGCGGCGACACGGGCTCGCGTGGCTGCGATCACCGCGCGCAGGGGGCCGAGCAGCTTTGTTTGGAGGTGCTCGCGGTCCGGCTCCCCGCAGATCAGCGTGAGTGCTCCGTCGGGCTCTTGCCGCCAGCCGAAATCTTCGACGCTGTTGGCTGTGCCCGCGGGCAGACGGAGATCGACGGGTTCACCGGCGCACTCGAGGCTGCCTGCGAGGCTGAGCCCCTGCGCAAGCTCGGCGCGTAGGGGATCGAGGCCGAGGGCTTTTAGACCGGCCACGACCTCCTCGAGGTTGCGCAGCTCGGTGGTGATCTGCACGTAGCGGCTCATCGATCGTCTGCGTCCGGGTGTTCCGAAGAACAGGTCGAAGAAGCGTCGCAGATCGGGCAGGGCAAGGCTGTGAGGAGCCAGCTGCAGCGCGGGCAGGGCACCGCGGGACGGGGGGCCGAGGTACAGATCCAGGCCTCGCGTGATGCCCCTGGGATCGCCGGGCGCAGGCCGAAGTGGGCGAAGAGGTCGCCGGTCATCGGCTTCGCCTGCGCTGCTTCGTCTCCCACGACATGTGTATAACTCGCTC
>CAYYUP010000090.1:6047-7256 GCA_964474905.1 uncultured Nannocystis sp.
AAGTGCGCGTTGATGCCATGGGAGAAGCGGAATGCTGCGAAACCAGGGACCGCCCCTGGCCCAGGGCGGATAGAATGCCGCAGTTCTCAACCGACCCGGAGGGCCTGTGCCTGTGAGCCTGATGAGTGAGCTGAACCTGCCTGCCACACCTGCCCAGATCGCCGAAGTCGAAGAGCGTTTGGGGCTTGGGTTCCCGCCAGCACTCCGCTGCCTGTACCGCCGACACGACGGTTTTCAGGTCTACGACTGCGACGGTGAGCACTCCGCCATGTCCGCGAACTTCTTTGCGACCGCCAACAGCAACCACCGCGTGGCCTGGCTTACGGATGTGCAGGGCCGCAGCGACTGGGCGCAGATGTCTGCCGAGATGCCCTGCCCACTGCTCTCAGAGAATGAAGAGCTTCGGGAGTCGGTCGGCGAAGTGGACTCTCCAGAGGCGGCGGAGATCGTCGACCACCACGTCTGTATCGCCAGCGACTGGGACGGCAGTGTTGGCAGCTTGTACACACTCGATACCCGCACTGACGGTAGTGTGGTCTGCATCCTGCCTAATCCGCGTTTTCTTCCCATCGACCGATTTGCGGCGACACTGGCGAAGCCTCCGACGATCCACTTGACCGCGTTGCTATCTCGACTGGCGGCGCCAGAATGGTTGGCGGATCTGGGGCTCTACGACGAGAGCACTATCTTGATGTTCTTCTCGGGCTCGCGCGATGCACAGCCGGGACGTGGGGCCGGCGAGTCGTTGGCGGCAACCGGGTCGCTGGCGGAGCTGGCGGATTTTCCACACTGGCGTCGGGCGCTCTCAAACTTTGCGGTGGCCCCGTTTTCCCTCGACGGTCGCCGCTGGGCGACGGTCGAGCACTATTTTCAAGCCGACAAATTTGCCGAGACTCACCCCAACTATCGGGAGCGTTTCGCTCTGGACTCCGGCGATCCGCTGTCCGAAGCGCCAGGGCACGCTGCTCGGCGTGCGGGCGGGCGCAAGGCAATGCCGCTCACTCCCGGTCAGCGCCTTGCCTGGGAAGTCCGAAAACGCGCATCGATGGCACGTGCTCTGCATGCCAAATACACGCAGCATGACCACTACCGGGCGATTCTGCTGGCGACCGGCACCGCGATGCTGACTCACCGTCCCCCGCGTGCGCGCCATGTCCAGGTCGAGCATGCGCTGATGAGCCTGCGGAGTTTTCTGCGCGGGCAGTGAGC
>CAYYUP010000090.1:7356-23019 GCA_964474905.1 uncultured Nannocystis sp.
GCGCGAATCGTTGGCGAATTACTGGTAATCCGCGGCCGAGTTTTTTACCGAGAAGAGCACCTTCAGGTGAGGCGTGCGGACTCGCGGGCCCAGGCTCGCAGAGCATCGATCTCGCGGCTTCGGGCGCGGCTTAGGGGCACCGTTGCCTGGAGAGCGGCCGCCAGATCGTCGGCGGCGAGCGGGCGAGAGCCGGCGAAGGCTTCGAGGCGGGCCTCGATGATCGCGGCTTCGATCTCAGCGCCTGAGAACCCCTCGGCTGCAGCGGCTAGATCGAGCAGGGCACCTAGTTTTGAGGCGAGCCGTGGCGCTTCGCCGAGTCGCCGTGCGGGCGCGGTCTCGAGGTGGATGCGGGCGATCGACCGTCGTGCTGCACGGTCCGGTAGGTCGACGAAAAAGACCTCATCGAGGCGGCCGCGGCGGAGCAGCTCGGGCGGTAGGCGATCGATGCGGTTGGCGGTGGCGACGACAAACACCGGGCGTCGACGCTCTTGCAACCAGGTCAGGAGACCGCCGAGCACTCGCGCCGCCGCGCCGCCATCACTCACCTGGCCGGTCGCGCCGGCGAGGCCCTTGTCGATCTCGTCGATCCACAGGACGATCGGCGCCAGGCGTTCGGTGAGTTCGATGAGGCGACGCAGGTTGGCTTCGCTGGCGCCGACTGTGCCGGCGAAGAGCCGACCCGGATCGAGCCTCGCGATCGGCAAACCCAAGATCGAAGCGCAGACCCGGGCGGCAAGGCTCTTGCCGCAGCCCTGCACGCCGACCAGGAGCACGCCGCGCGGGTCCGGGATCGCGGCTGCACGGGCCCGCGGATCGAGGGCGAGCGCCCGTCGTTGTAGCCAGCGCTTGAGGTCATCGAGGCCGCCGAGGAGTTCTTCTGGAGCCGGCTCGACCCGCTCGAGGAGAGCCGCCGCGCCGAGGGCCTCGGACTTGTGGACTGCGATAAATGCGAGAATAGCCTCGCTATGAGCACCGCGGCTGAGCAGGGCCTCGCGGAGCAGCCGCTCGAAGTGGTGGAGGTCGAGCCCGAGTCCGAGACGTGCGAGCGCGGGGCCGATTTCGTCGATGGCGGCGCTGCTGCCCTCGATGCCGAGGGCCTCTTGTTGGCGGGCGATGGCGACGGCCTGGCGGAGCAGCGTATCGGTATCAGGCAGCTCCAGTTGGAGCTGCACAAGCTCGGGGACCTCGGGCGGCGACTCGGCGCTGATGATCACAAGCGCCGGGCCATCGTTGCGCAGGGCGAGGTCGCGCAGGCCCCGGAGCAGCAGCGGATCGCGGAGCTGTGGCGCCGGATCCAGGAGCACCCAGAGGGCCCGACTGCGGGTCTGTATCAACTCAGTCAGGAGGTCACCCAGGGGCCGGGAGATGCCGTCGTCGTCGCATCCGCGCCGGGGGCTCCAGGTGCGGAGCGGCCAGTCGAGCGTTTCGCTGACGCCGTCGAGCAGGGAGAGCCCGCGGGCCTCCTCGCGGGTCTGAAGCCAGAGAGCGCGGGCTCCGGCACGCAGGGTCCTGTCGATACGTACTTGGAGGGACTCGCTCATCGGCGCGGGCAGGATAGCAGTTGTACACTTGTGGGCGCGCACCATGGGTTGGCCGCCTGTCGTCGGTCATCACCCGTGCGCGGGATTCCTATGCCTCTTCGACCAAGCCTTGTTGCTCCTCTCTTTGCCGCGCTGATACTGGGTTGCAATGGCTCCGGTGGAGCGACCTCCGCGACCACTGGCGAGGGCGAATCGGGGACGACGCAGGGGAGCACGACGGGCGACGCGAGCACTGGCAGCACAGGCGCCGAGACCTCGGGTACGAGCGTCGGCGACGACGAGCCAAGCGTCACCTACTTCCGCGACGTCAAGCCGATCCTCGATCAGCGCTGCGCAAATTGTCATCGCACCGGGGACATCGCTCCCTTTGCCCTCGAGAACTACCAGCAGGCGTCGATGTGGGGCCCTATCTTGGTGCCCGAGATCGAAGACAAAACGATGCCGCCCTGGGGGCCCGACGCCGACTGTAACTCGTACTTGCACGACCCTTCGCTCAGTGATCTCGAGATCGCGACCATCGCTGAGTGGGTCGATATCGGCATGCCCGAGGGGGATCCCGAGAACGAGCCGCCAAAGGCCGATCCGCCGCCGCCGATCGACTACGACATCGAACTCGCAGGGGTGCCGTTTTCGCCGACGATCTACCCCGACGAATACCGCTGCTTCCTGCTTGATTGGCCAGCTTTGAGCGATCGCTATGTCACCGCGCTGAATATCGTGCCCGGTGAGCGTTCGATCGTGCATCACGTGATCGCCTACGTGATCCCCTCGGCCGAGGTCGATACGTACGCAGCCCTCGACGATGCCGACCCGTTGCCCGGTTACGAGTGTTACGGCGGACCGGGCGGAGAGGAGGTGCCGCGGGCCCAATGGCTGGGCGCCTGGGCACCGGGGGCCCTCGGCGGTGAGCTGCCCGAAGGTACAGGTATTCGCGTCGCGCCAGGATCCAAGGTCGTCGTACAGATCCATTACCACCCGGTCGCCGGAGCCGAGCCTGATCTCTCGGTGGTGCAGCTGCGGACCGCGGCGATGGTCGAGCATCCGGCGTATTTGTTGCCGCTGGCAAACCCGCTGTGGATGCTCGGCGTCGTCGAGATGACGATTCCAGCCGGCGAGAGCGACGTCCGCCATACCTTCGAAGTCGACCTGCCGAGCGCGATCGACTACCTCCATAACGACGCCGAATTCGGTCTCGACGAGCCGGTCCAGCTGTCGATGGCAGGTCTGCACATGCACAAGCTCGGGACCCGGGCCAGCCTCTCTGTAAAGCGCGGCGATGGCGGTGAGCAATGCCTCGTGAGCGTGCCTCGCTGGGACTTCAACTGGCAGGGGGTCTACGAATTTGAGACACCGCTGATCGTCGATCCGAGTGACTCAGTCTTCCTCGAGTGCCATTTTAACAACCAGGCAGGAGAGGGAACGGTCGCCTGGGGGGATGGCACAGAGGATGAGATGTGCCTCGGGATTGTCTACGTGAGCGCGCTTTAAGGGCCTCTTCGGGCGTCGCCTATCCAAGTACGTTTTGGGGGCCAGTCGACGAGGTATTGCAGCGTTCTTTTGTGCTCACCTCGGGCTCGACGATCTCTTTGGGGGCGCTCTTTGGCGAGCGAGTGACCACATAGGCGATCGTTAGGATCGAGGCGACGGTCATGATCATCAGGGCGCTGTCGAGGTCCTGAAAAACCAGTGCGATGGCGAGGGAGATCGTGATTCCAACGAGCATGCCCAGACTGAGGGCGTGGGCGGTGCCGTGATCTCTTGTGAGTTCCTGGCCCTGCTGCGTTGCTGTGCTGGGCGTCGCCGGGGCCTGAGGGCTCAGGCAGCGCGGCCGAGTTGCGGGGGGTGTATGGCGGAGCCTCCGTGGGCCGGGGGGCAGTCGACGTCTCAGCATGGCCTCTTGGGCTGCTGTGCTCGGTGACCGGCGGGTAGGTGCAGCTGGGGTGCTGCCGCTGGGTTGGGGACATTGTGCCATCTCGCTCATCTCCGCCTGTTGATCTGGTGCCTTGGGGCACCTTCACAACAAGCACACGGCTCGAAACGACGACGTCACATCGATCGGCGATCGATGCCGTTTCTTTTGTTTCGCGCCTGCGCGCGCGCCGAACTTATGAGGCCGGAGATCGGCTCGCGTGCTCGATCCAGGCCCGAACGAGGTGCACCTGTTGTGCACAGGTCCACGGGCCGTTGCTCGCGAAGCTCCAACCATTGAGCCAGAGGCGAGTGTGGCGGAGACGGCCCAGATGCCGGTGGAGATAGACGAGATCATCACCGTGCTCGCGAAGGAGCAGGCGAAGCGCGCGGCGAGTTGGAGTTGTCCTAAGAGTGAGACGAAACCAGCGCTCGCGGCCGAGGGTTAGGCGCTCGAGCTGCTCTGGGAAAGCGGCGTGGGCGTGGGCGACGAGCACTGGGAAGGCGCGCGCACGCGAGTGGCGGAACTCGAGGGCGAGCAGCTCGGGAGCGGTGTGGCCGTCGAACTCGCGGGTACAGCCCAGGCGAAACGCGTGATAGAGGCCCTCGAGCACGCCCGCCTCGCTCGCCGGCAAGGTGCACAGTGCATCGACACTGGCGCTCTGTCGGACCTCCGCGAGGCTCGTGATCACCTGGCGCCGGCGCCCCGGAAAGATGCGCGCGAGTCGGCAAATTCGCTGGCAATCGCCAGGCTTGAGAGGCGCGCTGAGCAGAGCGTCAAGCGTTGCCAGTGGGTCGGCGGAGCTGTCCGCGGGGTTGGTCGCAGGCCCTTCGTGGGAGTCCGTGGAGTGATGCGTCGACCTTGGCACGGGCGACGCTCACCGATGATCTCGCAGCGCCCTGTCCATCTCGCGCTTTTGATCGCGCTCTTTGAGGGTCGCTCGTTTGTCGTGGACCTTTTTGCCGCGGCAGAGCGCGACCTCTGCTTTGATGAGCCCGCCCTTGGCGTAGACCTTGAGGGGGATCACGGCGAGCCCTTGGAGTTTGATCGCGTTCTGGAGGCGGTCGAGTTCGCGGCGGTGGAGGAGCAGTTTTCGCGGGCGTGTGGTCGCGTGGTTGCGGGCGTGCGCGAGCGTGTACTCGGCGACGTGGGCTTGATAAAGGAAGAGCTGGTCGCCGTTGAACTGGCAGTAGGCTTCGCCCAGACTGATCTTGTTGTCGCGGATCGACTTCACCTCGCTGCCGTAGAGCTGCATGCCAGCCTCGAAGCGCTCGATCACCGCGTAGTGATGGAGTGCTCGCCGGTTGGCGGCGAAGACATGACCGTCTTTATCTTTGGTCGTGCGGGCCACGGAGCTTCGCAGGCTACGGGAGCGCTCGGAGCAGGGCAAGCCCAGCGACTTCGGTGGCTCCAGCGGCGAGCAGTGCCGAGCGTCCAGCGTTGAGGCTGGCGCCAGTGGTCGTGACGTCGTCGACCAGGAGGATCCGCTGGCCGCGGGCAAGCTCACCCGCGCGGACCGCGAAGGCACCCCTGACGTTGGAGCGGCGCTCACCGCCGCCAAGCTCGGTTTGGGGGGTCGTCGCCCGCGTCCGCCGGAGCAGGCGTGCACGATGCTGCGGGGCGTCCGCCTGCGGCCATGCACGGGCCAACCAGGTCGTCAGAAGAACCGCCTGATCGTAGCCCCGTTGCAGCGCCCGCCGCGGGTGCAGGGGCAGGGGTGCGAGAAGATCCCAGCGCCTGGGCGCGCCTGACAGGGGATCGTTGACGATCTCCGGTGTCGCGGCGAGCAGGCGACCGATGGGACCCGCGACAGCGACATCACCGCCGAACTTGAGGCGTGTGATCGCTGTCGCGAGCGGCCCTTCGTACTCGAAGAGCGCCGTGATCCCGTCGATCGTGCGCTCATCGGGGGGCAGGGCGACGGCCTCGGGGGCACAGCCCCTGCAGAGTGGTAGAGCGGGCGTGGCCTCGCAGAGGAGGAGTCCGCAGGCGAGACAGACCGGAGGGAAAATGCAGGACAGCAGCATGCCCTGGGGTCGGCCGCCGTCTTGATTCGGTGCAGGTACATCCTGCACTTGCACCTACAAGGAGCGCAGCTGCGTCGCAGAGATCATCTCGGGATCACCTCGATAAAGATGCAGACACGCGAGCATCTATGTCATCGATAGCGACAGTGCAAGAGTTCGCAAAAGGCGCACAATGGCCAGAGTGGCCCAAATTGACCGCTATTCAGGCATTTTTTGAGGTGCCTGTAGGTGGAACCCCGAAATTCGAAGAACTGTGGAAAAGGCGTGGATCTGGGGCGCGTTGTCGGCCAAAAAGAGAAGAGGAGGATTCGACCATGACGATACGCGATCTCAGATCTCTCTCGGCGACCCGCTGCTTGACCTCGGCCCCCTTCGTAGTATCGTCGCAGGATTTGGCTGCTCACGTCGAGTCGACCTTTCTCGGCAATGTGCTCGGATCCTGTGAGGAGTGCCTGACAACGGGCCCTCTCACCGCAGAGGCCCGCGGTTGGTCGTCCATCGCGCCACCACCTCTACTCGTCGGACGTGCGATCGCGGCGCTCTGCGGCGCTTCCCCACTCGCCGAGGCGGCGGTCAAGGTCCAGGTTGCGGGGCGGCCCAAGAGCCACCTCCCGGGCATCGTCGGTGAGCCCCTGATCGCCAGCGCGCGGGTCCGTGCGCGCTCTCAATGGCGTCCGGATCTCTGCTATGTGACCCTCGATGTGTCGATTCGGCGGCCCCACGGCGGTGAGGTACTCAGCTTTGAGCTCGCGCTCGAGCTTCGTCCGGCTGCGGTCGACGCTGCTTGAGGTATGCTGCCGCAGCATGGTGCAGCGGCTGCGGGGATGCGCGCTTTCTATCGGTGTCGCTGCGGCGACGTTGCTGACGGGCGCCTGCGATCGTGATGTCGATGCCGGTGCGGCGCTGCTTCAAGAACTCGAGAGCGCCGACTACCGAAACTCCTACAAGCGACCGCCGGGTTGGGGCCGACGCCTGCGCGGCGATTCGCCGCACGGATCTTGGGTCGATATCTACATCAACGACGTGATGGTCGATGCGATCGCCGACAATGTGCCCCTCGACACCTGGCCGGTGGGCTCCCGAGTTGTCATCGAGGGTTGGGCAAATGAAGGCTCAGAGATCCGCGAATTCCTGCTGGTGATGTCAAAGCCAGTCGCCACCGACACTTGGTACTGGGCAGAGTGGGGCGTCGAGGATGTGTTGGTCTATGCTGGTGAGGCCGTCGTGCATTGCACGAATTGCCATGATGTCGGGGAGGATCGCGTGCGCGCCTTTGATCTTCCTCCGATCGCGATGACTCCTTAAACCCGCTGAAAATCCGCTGAAATCCCGCTGGTCTGGGGCCCGTGTGGTCGGATTGCGGGGCCCGGACCTGCGATACTCTCCCGGTGAAAGCCGAGACGAGCGGTAGGGGAACGGAGGAGAGCATGCTCGCTCACCTCGAAGAGTGGACCCTAGCCCTTGCGGCTCAGGAGCCGTGGCCTCGTTTTGTCGGTCGCCTGCGCCGGGATCTGGACTGTGACGCGGTGCGTGTGCTGGATGAGAACGGAGAGTTCGTCGCTGTGAGCGGCCACGTGTTCTCTGGCGATGCAACAGAGGTCGTGGAGGCATTTCGACGATCGACAAAGATCACAGAAGAGCGCCGCTCAGGCGAGTTTCGCCTGCGAGCTCCGCTCAGGATCGGCAACGGGTTGCTCGGCGTGCTCGAGGTCCAGGGCAAGGGAGGCGCCTCGGTGGCGATGCGCCGGGCGCTCGCGATCGTCTCCACGGGGATCGCCTTTGCGCTCCACTGCGCTCCACTGCGGATCTCCCGCAGACGCAACGAGGAGCTGCGCTCGACGATCGATTCGATCCCCGTTGGTTTGTGGAAGAGCGGGGTTCGGGGCGCGTGGGAGCTGGTCAATCGCACTTGGTTAGAGGTGACGGGCTCGCGTTTTGAGGACAACCTCGGGGTGGGGTGGTTAGATGCCGTTCACGCCGAGGATCGCACGCGTGTGCGCCAGGCCTATCAGGCGGCGATCGAGCGCAGCGAGGGCTTTGTCCAGGAGATGAGGATCGGGACGCCGGGGGGTTCGTGCCTGTGGATGATGATGATCGGCCGGCCCTTGCTGCGCGACGGTCAGTTTCTCGGTCTTGTCGGCTTAGCGATCGACATCAGCGAGTGGCGCCGGGCGGTTCTCGACATCGATCGTTTCTTTGAACTCTCTGTTGACGTGCTCTGCATCGCCGGTTTTGACGGTTATATGCGTCGCGTCAATCCTGCCTTTGAGCGGGTGCTCGGCCTCAGCAACGAGGAGATTAGGGGCAAACCCTATATGGACTACATGCATCCCGAGGATCACGCGCTCGCCCGCGAAAAGATCGAGCAGCTGGCTACGGGGGTCCGGGTTGTCAACTACGAGACGCGGCTGCGCACCAGTACCGGTGAACTCCGTTGGTTCGAGTGGAACGCGGCCGCCGTGCTCGACGAAGGGTCGATGTATGCGGTCGGTCGGGATATCAGCGCGCGCAAGCAGACCGAGTGCGAACTACTCGCTGCGCGCGACGTCGTCGAGAAAGCGATCCGTACCAAGAGCGAGTTTTTGGCCCGCGTCAGCCACGAGATTCGCACACCGATGAACGGCGTCATCGGCATGACTGGGCTGATCCTTGACACTGCGTTGAGCGCCGAGCAGCACGAGTACGCCGAGGCGATTCGCAAGTCCGCGACGGCCTTGCTCACCCTGATCAATGACATTCTCGACTTCTCGAAGATCGAGGCGGGCAAGCTCGCGGTCGAACCTGTGCCCTTTGATCTGGCGACCGCACTCGACGAGGTCACCGACCTGCTCGCGCCGATAGCTCAGGACAAGGGCGTCGAGTTCATCGTCCACCTGGACCCCGAGGCGCCGCGCTATTTGGTCGGCGATCCCGGTCGGATCCGTCAGATCCTGATCAACCTTGCGGATAACGCCCTCAAGTTTACGGCCGACGGGCACGTCTTTGTCAATGTCTCCTGTGCTGTCGAGGATGAGGGGCAAGCGAGCCTGCGCTTTGCGGTCCACGACACCGGCATCGGTATGACGCCAGAGGAGCAAAATCTGCTCTTTCAGCCCTTCTATCAGGCCGATGCAGGCTCGACGCGTCGCTTTGGCGGGACTGGCCTGGGCCTCGCGATCTGCCGCCAGCTCGTGCAGTTGATGGGCGGCTCGATCACCGTTGAGAGCGCCCTCGGCCGGGGATCGACCTTTGCGTTCACGTTGCCCTTACCTAAGGATCAGGCACTGCGTCGCGACTCACGCGACTTCGCGGACCTCGTCGATGTCAAGGTCATCGTCGTCGATGATCATCGCATCAATCGCTGGATGCTCCGGGAGCAACTGCTCAGTCTGGGCATGCGGCCGACCGTCTGCGCCTCCTCCTCTGATGCGCTCGCCGAGATCGATGCGGCCGCGTCGGGCGATGATCCCTTCCGCCTGGCGCTGATCGACGACGCGATGTCTGCGAGCCCGCGAGGGCCCTTGGCCACCGTGCTCGAGGACGACGCAAAGTTCGACGATTTAAGGGTGATCAAGCTGGTCGCCTACGGGCAGCGCTTGCCGCAGGAACAGGAAAATGTCGCCGTCTTGGTGAAGCCGGTCCGCTTGGCAGCGCTGCGCGACACGGTGATCGAAGCCCGTCGTGATTCGGCACCTGTAGAGGTCGAGCGCGCGGTGGGCTTTGGCGAGCACACCCAGGGGCAGCGCTTCACCGGAAGGGTCCTGGTCGTCGAGGACAACGTCATCAATCAACGGGTGGCGTCGTTGATGTTGGGGCGACTCGGCTGCCGAGTGGACGTCGCCGCGGACGGCCTCGAGGCTGTGACAATGGTCGCGCAGATCCCCTACGACTTGGTCTTTATGGACTGTCAAATGCCGGAGATGGACGGCTTCCAGGCTGCTCGTGTGATCCGTCAGCGCGAGCGTGACGGCGTGCACATGCCGATCGCAGCGATGACCGCCCACGCGTTGCCCGAGGACCGCCGCCGTTGCCTCGATTCCGGCATGGACGAGTACCTGAGCAAGCCGGTGCAATTTGGCGAACTCGTGCGCGTGGTCGCAAAATATTTGAGCGAGGACAGCAAAGAGAGCGAGGCTGATGAACTCACGCCTGCAGCGGAGGGGGCGTTGCCGATGGCTGCAGTGTTCGACCAAGAAGTCTTAGAGCAGCTCGAGGAGCTCGTCGAAGAGGATGTCGGCGGTTTGCTCGGTACGCTTTTGGACCCCTTTGTGCTCAGTGCCCAAAACTCGCTGGCGGCGATGTCGACGGCGCTGGCCGCCGACGATATCGAGACCCTGGGCCGGATCGCCCACAAGCTCAAGGGATCGAGCGGCACCCTCGGAGCTGTCGAGGTCGAAGCGATCTGCGCCAGGCTGATGGCCTGTGATGGGCGGCCGAGGGCTGAGATCGTCGCGGGACTCGACTCACTCGATGTGGCGATCGAGCGGGTGGCTGTGGAGGTCGCAGCGATGGCTCGCCGGCGTGATCGAGGATCCTGAGAGGCCCGACGACTGGCTCGACGGGAGCCCTCTGCTGGGCCTACACTGCTCGGCCGTGAGCCCCTCAGCGTCCGTCGGTGTCCATGTCCATCGCCAACCGGTCCGCTTCGGCGACTGCGATCCCGCGGGCATCGTCTACTACCCGCGCTTCCTCCACTTCTTTCATGAGGCGATGGAGACGTGGTTTCTCGAGGTCCTCAACTATCCCTACCACCAGGTGATCCTGGGCAAGCAGATAGGGTTTCCATCCGTGCATTGTGAGGCGGACTTTCGCGTGCCCTGCGGGCTTGGTGAGGTCCTGGCGATCGAACTTTCGGTGGCCAAGCTCGGGCGATCCTCGATCCGCTTTGACTACCGTGTGCGCACCTTTGGGCAGCCCGCGAGCGAACTCCGTCTTTCTGGTGCGACGGTCTGTGTGGTCATGGATCTCGATCCTGGCTCGCCGACCTTTCGCCAGGCGCTGCCGATCCCGGCGGGCCTGCGGGCGCGGATCGAGGCCTTTATGGCGGGTACAACCATGCCTCTAGAGGCCAGAGAGGGCTCCACGTGAGCGCTCCTAGGCCTCGCTTGGGGCCGATCGCTCGCCTGGGCATCGCCGCCCGTCGGGGCTTTGGTCGGCTCACACCGGAGCCCTTTGTGATCGCCGTCTTTCTCACGGCATTTGTCGCCGTCGCCAGCTTCGCGCTGCTGTTGGCCGATGCCACACCGGCGGTCGCTGCCCGTGACATGATCGATCGTTGGCACAGCGGTGGCGGTCTCTGGGGGCTCCTGACCTTCGCGATGCAGGCGAGCTTGATGTTGGTCCTGGGCACTGCGCTGGCGGCCGCACCGGTCGTGCGTCGAGCCATCGATCGCCTGGCTACGTTGCCGCAGAGTGGTCGCGCCCTGGTCGCTCTGACAGCGACGATCTCGATCGTGCTGGCGCTGATCAACTGGAGCCTGGGCTTGATCTGTGGCGCTCTTTTCGCTCGGCGGGCGGGCGAGCAGGCCCGTCGCCGGGGTTTTGCGCTGCACTACCCGTTGCTCTGTGCTGCTGGCTATTCGGGGTTGATGGTCTGGCACGGTGGACTCAGCGGCACGGCGCCGCTCAAGGCGACCCAGACCGCCGATATGGTCGAGGTGCTCGGGGCTGACCTTGCGGCCAGGGTCGGTACGATCCCGCTGACCGAGAGCCTCTTCGGGTCGCTCAACCTCTGGGTGAGCGGCGGACTCCTGCTCTTGGGTCCGTTGCTCTTCGCTTTGATGACGCCGCGTGCGGGCGCCGATCCGGATCCTCAGGCGGCACCGCTCGCCGCTGCAATTTTCGTCAAGGGATCGGCCGAAGAAGCACCAGCGGCGGACCTGTTGGAGCGCCTCGAGCGGTCGGTGTGGGTCACCTGGATTCTGGTGGCGCCGATGATCGGCGCGCTCGGGCTTTTTGTCGCCTCGCACGGCATCTCTGAGCTCGATCTCAATACCGTCAACCTCGCACTCTGGGCCGGCGCGATGATCCTCCACCGCCGTCCCGATCGATTTATCGCCGCCTGCGAGGCGGGCATCCGCGGGTGTGCCGGCATCTTCCTGCTCTTCCCGCTTTATGCCGGAATCATGGGCCTGCTCTCGAGTTCTGGGCTCTCTGGGCGACTGGCGGCGGCACTCACCGATGTGGGCGGCGACCTCTTTGCGGTGCTGACCTTTGCGGTCGCAGGTCTGCTCAACCTCTTTGTGCCCTCGGGTGGCGGACAGTGGGCGATCCAGGGGCCGATCCTCTGCGAGTCGGCGCTCGCACGGGGCATCGATCCGGCCGACGCGATGATGGCAATGGCCTTCGGCGATCAGTGGAGCAACATGCTTCAGCCCTTTTGGGCAATGCCCTTGCTCGCGATCACCGGTGTACGGGCGCGGGATATCGTCGGTTATTGCGCCCTGTGGATGGGTGCCGGCGGTCTTTGGATCGTCGTCTGTCTGCTCGCACTGGTCTGAGAGACAGGTTGGTGACTCTAGAGTTTGATCACCGGCGGATCGCCGTCGACGAGTACTTCGCAGCCGGTTTTCTCGCGGACCTCGGCGACCGTGGTACCGGGCGCGATCTCGACGAGGCGCAGCCCCTCGGGCGTAATTTTGAAGTAGCCGAGATCGGTGATGACCTCGTGCACGACGCCCTTGCCGGTCAGTGGCAGCGAGCAACGCTCTAGCAGCTTGGGCGCGCCCTTGCGGTTGCAATGCTCCATGGTGACGATCACTCGTCGGGCGCCGGCAACAAGATCCATGGCGCCGCCCATGCCCTTGACCTTTTTACCGGGGATCATCCAGTTGGCCAGATCGCCGTTGCCGGCGACCTCCATCGCCCCCAGGATCGCGAGGTCGATATGACCGCCGCGGATCATCGCGAAGGAGTCGTGGCTGCCAAAGAACGAGGCGCCGGGCAGGGCGGTGACGGTTTGCTTGCCGGCATTGATCAGATCGGCGTCGACTTGGTCCTCGCTCGGAAAGGGGCCCATGCCGAGCATGCCGTTTTCGCTGTGCAGCACGACCTCGACGCCGGCTGGGATGTGGTTTGCGACCCGGGTCGGCATGCCGATCCCGAGGTTGACGTAAAAGCCATCGCGCAGCTCTTGGGCGACGCGTTGCACGATCTGCTCGCGGGTCATGGGCATGGTCGGACTCTTTACTGGTTGGAGGTTAGTGGGCGGCGTCGCGGACGGTGCGGAACTCGATAGGCTTGTCGTAGCTCTGCCCCTGGATGATCCGCTGGACGAAGATTCCGGGCACTTGCACGTGGTCGGGGTCGAGCTCGCCGGGGGGCACGAGTTCTTCGACCTCGGCGATCGTCACCTTGGCGGCGGTCGCCATCGCTTGGTTAAAGTTATTGGCGGTCCTGCGGAAGATCAGGTTGCCCTGGGTATCGCCGCGCCAGGCCTTGACGAGCGCGAAGTCTGCCTTGAGCGCCATCTCCAGCACGTACCAGCGGCCGTCGATCTCGCGGACCTCTTTGCCCTCGGCGATCGGTGTGCCGTAGCCGGTCGGGGTGTAGAACGCCGGAATGCCGGCGCCACCTGCCCGGATGCGTTCGGCGAGCGTGCCCTGAGGCACCAGCGTCACCTTGAGTTGTCCCGAGAGATAGAGCTGCTCGAAGCGCTTATTTTCACCGACGTAGGACGAGACCATCGAGCGGACCTGATCGTTGTCGAGGAGCAGGCCCAGGCCGACGCCATCGATCCCACAATTATTGGAGATGATGTCGAGGTCGCCGGTGCCTTTGGCGTGGGCGGCCTTGATCAGGTTCTCTGGGTTACCGCAGAGCCCGAAGCCGCCGACCATCACTGTCGCGCCGTCGAAGAGGTCGTGGATCGCCGCCTCGGCGCTGGGGAAGGACTTGTTCATGGCGCGGCGATTGTTTCACGCGCCTCAGAGGCTTACAAGGCCCCTGCGCGCCCTGCCGCAGCCTTGATCCGCAACTCGTCCATCGCGGCGCCGTAGTTATTGCCGTGCTTTTTGTTGAGCAGCACCGCGGAGCCCGCGACGAAGATGTCGACGCCGTCGGCCGCGACTGGGCCGATGGTTGCCGCGTTGATGCCCCCGTCGATCTCGATGCGTGTTGCCAGGCCGCGCTCGCGGATCGCCGCGCGTAGTTCGCGGATTTTGGGGCGGATTTCGCCGATGAAGCGCTGACCGCCAAAGCCCGGGTTGACGCTCATCAGGAGCACCAGATCGCAGAGCTGCAGCACGTGCAACACGGTGCTGACAGGGGTGTGCGGATTGAGCACGACGCCCGCCTCGACGCGGTCGCCGGCGTGGTGTCCGAGGCGACGGATCTGATCGAGGTTACGGTGGAGGTGACGGCACGCTTCGGCGTGCACGGTGATCGAGTCGGCGCCGGCGCGGGCGAAGTCCTCGACGTAGCGCCCCGGCTCTTCGATCATCAGGTGACAGTCGAGGTGGCGGGTCGTTAGGGGACGGATCGCTTCGACAACCATGGGCCCGATCGTCAGGTTGGGCACGAAGTGGCCGTCCATCACATCGACGTGGATCCAATCGGCGCCGGCCTGGTCGAGGGCGCGGACTTCTTCGCCGAGACGGCAGAAGTCAGCACTGAGAATCGACGGGGCGATCAGCGGTCCGATCGCGGCGGTGGGGGCCGAAGAGGGGGCAGGCATCGCTCGCAGGTCTTAGCATGAGTCAGGCGCGTACGGGCAAGGTCACGGACCCCCGATGGGCTCGAGAGGAGGCTATGCTCGTGCCGATGTCGACGCGGTCCCAGCGAGTACAGCAGGTCCGGGCCCCGATCTCGGTCAATTCAATGCCGCAGATCGAGGCGGTTGGTCAGCGTGTTGATCTCTTTGATGATTTCTATCACTCGGTCTTAGAGAGCAGCTGGCGGCGCTTTCTGGCCGGTGTTTGTGGCGTGTACTTGCTGGCAAACGCGATCTTCGCGGGGCTCTACATGGTCGAGCCTGGGTCGATCACGGCGGCCAGCGGAGGCTTTCGTGACGCCTTCTTTTTTTCGGTCCAGACGATGTCGACGATCGGCTACGGGACGATGGTGCCGGCGACTCGCTTCGCCGACGTCCTGGTCACGGTCGAGGCGCTCTTCGGCATCCTCTTGGTCGCGGTGCTCACCGGGATCACCTTCGCTCGCTTCGCCCGGCCGACCGCCAAGGTGCTCTTCTCGGAGAAGATGGTGATCGCTCGTCGCGACGGGGTCCGTTACCTAATGGTGCGCATGGCGAATTGGCGCCATAACAACGTCGTCGAGGCACATCTGCGGATGTTTATCCTCCACAGATCTCGCACATCCGAGGGGGAGGAGTTGCGCATTCCGGCGGAGCTGGAGCTGGTGCGCAGCCGGACGGCTGTCTTTTGGATGAGCTGGACCGCGGTGCATCGGATCGACGAGAGTTCGCCCTTTTTCAGCCCCGAGTCGTTCGCTCGCCTGCGCGATCACGGCACCGGCATCTACCTCTTCTTTAGCGGGGTCGACCAGACCATCTCGACCCGAATCCACGCCAGCCACACGTATTCGCTGGACGACATCGTCGATGGCGCTCGTTTTGTCGACATCCTCTCGAGGCGGGCCGATGGTGTCCAGGTCATCAACTACCGCAACTTTCACAGGACGACGACGGAGAGCTGGCATGTGCGCCCGCCGGAGCAGGCAGGCCCGCGGGTTCAGGACCAATAGCGAGCATGTCTTTACGGACAGTTTTGCACTCAACGCGGCGTGCAGGGGCGTCTCTTGGAGCTACACTTCACGCATGCGTAGTTTAGGCGGATGTGTAGCGGTAGCGGGGCTGGTCTTGGGGCTCGGATGTAACGGTAGCGAGGGCGAATCAAACTCTGATTCGGGAACGATGAGCACGACCGTGGCGACCTCGACCGAGGGGACGACTGAGACGTCGGCGGGCAGCAACAGCGACAGTGATACCGGCACCAGCGACGGCGGTAGTGCCAGCAATGGGCAGACCAATACGACGGACCTCTCGGGGTCGGATTCCAATTCCCAGGGCGGTAGTGCGACCAGCGATGGCTCCACCGGCGACGATTCGGTGAGCGGTGGTGGCTCCAGTACGAGCACCAGCACGAGCACATCGACCGGCGACGTCGTGCCTTGCGGTGACTATCAAGATCTCGAGTCCTGCGAGGAAGATCCTTCCTGTCAGGGAGTCGTCGCCCTGGAGTTCATCAACAAC
>CAYYUP010000091.1:0-5567 GCA_964474905.1 uncultured Nannocystis sp.
GATCTCGGGATCTGCAAGCTAAGCGGCGCTTCAAGCCTCTCGGGCACGACCAACCTTAAGACCAAAGAGGGGGTCATCTTCGGGACGTTTCTCTACATGGCCCCAGAGATCTTTCGGGGCGAAAAGCCGACACACTCGGTGGACATCTATGCCATTGGGGTTCTTCTCTTTCGTTTACTTACGGGCAAACATCCCATCGAGCGGGGGAAAGAGTTTGAGGTCCGCGTGTGCACCCAAACGCCGGTGGCCCCTTCGACCTGTGATCTCTTGGCTCCGATTCCCGGAGCGCTCGACGAGCTAATCCTTCAATCGCTCGAGAAAGATCCCGCCGCTCGTCCCGAGAGCGCCAGAGTTGTCGCAGAGGAACTCTCCGCCTGTTTGGGCCTCACAGGACACGACCGGACTCGCCTTCGCACGCCTCTATTTTATGGTTCGATGTTCGTGCTCTATGCTTGTCTCTTCGTCTCGATGATCCTCTTGAGCAGCCTTGTGCTCTCAGACTCGGGGGATGAGTATGGGCCTACACGGGCGCCCGCGAGTTTGTTGTCTGGGGGAACTGGGGGAACTGGGGGAACAACGACGTCGACAACGATGTCGACAACGGCGTCGGTAACAACCTTGCTGAGCGGGTCAACAACGGGGACGACGTCGGGTACATCGTCGGGGCCGGTGGTGGCATTGTCGGGTACAACGACCTTACGATCACCACATCGGACTCCCGTGGACTGTACCGCGACGTATCGCGAGATCAAGGCTGCTCGTGAGAAGGGGGCGTGGGACCTTTTGCTTGGGATTCTGAAAAAGGGGGCGACGAAAGAGTGCCTCAAGTTGAGGGCGTTGAGGAAACTTCGGACGTTGGCATATAAGGAGACCCTGCAGTTTGGACTGTGTGCAAAGGAAGGAGGCAAGGTCAAGGGGGACAATGAGGTCAAGGGTTGGGTGAACCTCTGTCAGAGCCGAAATGCACTCTTGCCTATGAAGTCGAAGTAGACCGGCGTGAAGTCCTAGGTGCCGGCTGATCCGAGCGCGGCGCTCGCGCTTCGGGGGGTTATGTCGGGGTGCGCGTTGGCCGCGGGGCAGCGATCGACGCATGCGTTCGTCTGCGGTGAGCGGGCTGGTAGCATGCTCCGGTGCTGCCCGAGACACCTTGGCTTCTCCTTCTCCTCGGGGTGCTGAGCGCCCTGCTCGCGAGCAATGCCCTGCGGCCGCGGCGGAGTCAGCTGCTCCTGGTCGTCAGCTTTTTCGCGGCCTGGCTGACGACCGAGTTGCCGCTGCATCTGCTTGGGGTCGAGCTCGGTGTCTTTTTGCTGCTGCTCTCGAAGGGGGCACTCGACGGCATGACTCTGCCCGGGCTCGTCGGCGTTGTCCTCTTGCTGGCATCGTGGGCGGCGCTGCTGCACATCCAGCGAACAGCGAGCGGTGCCGAGCGGGCGATCCGTGCGGCGCTAGGCGGTGTTGGCATCGACCTGGGCCCGCCGCTGCTGCGCTATCCAAGGAGCCATCTGATCGCGCCGCCGCTGATGCTCTGGCGCCGTGATGTCGAGGTCGAGCGCGATGTGCTCTTTTCGGAGCCGGGGCAGCCGCGCTTGCATCTCGATATCTACCGAGCGCGCGGTCCCGCGGCGAAGCGTCGGCCGGCGATCGTGCAGGTGCACGGCGGTGCGTGGCTCGTCGGGTTTAAGCAGTACCAGGGCATCCCCCTGCTGACACATCTGGCGGCCAACGGGTGGGTCGGTTTTAACGTCGATTACCGCCTGAGCCCGCGTGCGGCCTTCCCGGATCATCTGATCGACATCAAACGGGCGGTCGCCTGGATTCGCGAGCACGCCGACGAACTCGGGGTCGACCCGGACTTCATTATCGTTACTGGCGGATCCGCCGGTGGTCACTTGACCGCGCTGATGGCCCTGACCGCAAATGATCCCGAGTACCAGCCCGGATTTGAGCGCGTCGACACCCAAGTGCAGGGTGCAGTCGTTTTTTACGGGGTCTTTGATATCGCCAATAGCCTGAACAACAAGCCCCCGGGCTACCTCCGATTTATGGAGCGAGTGCTGATGAAAAAGCGGTTCCGGGACGATCCCGAGGCCTTCCGCCGGGCTTCGCCGATCGAGCGGATCCACGCCGATGCGCCGCCGGTCTTTGTCATCCACGGCGCTCGCGATAATGTTGCGTCCGTGCACGATGCCCGCGCCTTTGTCGAGCAACTGCGCGCGAAATCCGACGATCTTGTGCTCTATGCCGAGCTTCCCGGGGCCGCCCACGCCTTCGATATTTTTCCGTCAGTGCGCACGCTCGCGACGATCGAAGCTGTTGAGCGCTTTTTAGGGCGTCTGCATCAGGCTCACCGCCTAGGTGCTCGGGCGCGGCGTCCTCGATAGCTCCAAAGACTGAACAAACGAACCCTGCCTGTGGCGAATGTCTACAGTCGCGGATTCTTCAGGTGCAGCGGAGCATTATGTGCGTGCATGCGTACATTCGAGGCCTCTTCAGGGGCAGTCTGGGGCAGCCGATGAGGACTATCGCGCAAATCGCGCTACGCGCCTCTCTGGAATTGACCTCAAAACGTCCAGGAGGGCCCTTCTAGGGCCTCTGGTGCAGCATCAGAGCTGACGTCGGGTCAAAAGGCCACCGCTGCCCCAATTTGCCACGGCGAAAACGAGACCTGGCATGCGTTAAAAGCCTCTGAAATTATTGAATTTTGATTCTCAAAGCCGAATTTTCACCTCTTTGCCCCATCTACCAGGGGCTGGATCGCTTTGTGCAACGTAAGTCCGGCATGAGCACGACAGTTACGGACTCCCTCGCCATCTCTTCGAGCCTCGGCCCATCTACTTGGTTTCCCGAGGCGCACGCGCCCCCAAGAGTGGTGCCCACCCGCCGTCGTGATCCGCGCGCGCTCGCGGCGATCAGCGATTTGATCCACAGCTATCATCGCCCGGCTTACATGGCCGATGAGCGCGGCGAGGTCATCTGCATGAACGCCGCCGCTGGCCGCCTGCTCGACGTCGAAGTCGAGAAGCGCGTCTCGCTGCAGTCCTCGGCGACTGTGCAGATCGGCGACCGTACATTCAAGCTCTTCGTGCCGCCCCCCGAGGAGAAAGAGGGCGCGGAGGAGCAGACCGAGACTCATCTGCCGCCGCGTCTCGCTCGCATTGCCCGCCTCGTGGTCTCGGGTTGCACCGACAAGCAGATCGCCACCGAGACCGGGCTCTCGTTTAGCACCGTGCGCACCTACGTTCGCCAGATCTACCGCCGCGTCGGTGTGCACAATCGGGTCGAGCTGGTGCACCGCACCAACGCCGGCGCCTTGCTCCTTTAGATCGCGACACCATCCGTTGTGGCTGTCACCTGGGCGCCGATCCAGCCTCTTACCAGAGCAGGCAATCGGTCGCCCAGGGCTCTGCGAGCGAAGCGCTCGCCAGTCGCTGCGATTTGGACCTCATCCGCGCCAATGAGCAATGTACGCTCTTGGGTTGGATCCTCCGGGATCGCGGTGTTGTCTGTAGTATCGAGAGTCGTTGAAATAATTTTAGTATGTGTAGAGTGGCTGTCGAGCCTGTCGAATGTGTGCACTGCGACGACCCGGCCGATGGTTTTGCGACACGCTTTGTCGGTGGGCTTTAGCTGGACTGCGACGCGCTGGCCCTGGCTGATCGCTGCGATTTCGCCGAGGAGCATGTGCCCGCCGGAGACCTCGATCACGGGCCAGGGAGCGGCAAAGGGATCGGGGCCATGGTCCCAGAGCGAGAGCTGCGAGGCGGCTTGTTGCAGGTGTGTGCGTTGCGAGGCGGGGCCGCCTAGAAGTGCGTCGTCGATGGCTGCGGCGACCTCTCCAAAGGCGGGAAATCCGTAGGTGCCGGCGCTTCCGCGGAGGCGGTGGGCGAGCAGCCGCGCCGCCTTGACGGCTGCAGGATTCGAGGGATCAGCGAGGACCGCGGCTAGGCGCTCGCCCAGGTCTGTGGCCTTCTGCCCCAGCGAATTTGCGTAGCGAGCTCGGATCACCGCCAGTGCATCGGACGTGTCGGGCGCCGGTCGTTCATATGAACATAGTTTGTCGAGCCATGCGGTGAGCGACTCCGGTGTTGCAGGGATCCTGTGCTTAAAGCTGGCTGGCGGAGGACCGTCGCCGCCGAGGGCTGTCGTCGTCGCGGCGACTACCTTCGCGGCCGCCAGCAGCAGCTCCTGCGGGTCGTTGGCCAGGTCGGCATCGACGAGCAGTGCCTGGGGTCTCAGAAGCTCGGTGAGCAGGCGCCCCTCGAGAGGCGTCGGCGCGATCAGGATCTGGCGTCTTTGTTGCGCGCCGGCTGCATCGATGGCGAGTCCAAGCAGCTTGACGACAGGACTGACAACGATCACCAACGTGTTCACATTGTCACGCTAGCAGAGGTCCCCCTGAGGCGTCGACGCCCGCGCCTGCCGAGGGTCGGTCGGGTTTGTTTTGGGGCCTCTAGCCCTCAGTCGGGGGGTCTTTTGTCAGCGCTCTGGGTCGAGCGCGGCGAGCAGTAGCTCGGGGAGCCGGAGCGGCGCGAAGGGCTTGCGGATCACCCCGCGGGCGCCGAGTTGGCGGTAGCGTGCGATGTCTTTGTCGTCGGCCTGGGCGGTCAAAAAGACCACGGGAATTGTGCATGTCGAGGCCTGCTTTTGCAGCGCGGCCAAGGTCTGGGGGCCGTCCATGCCCGGCATTTGCACGTCGAGCAGGATGGCCTCGGGGGACTCGCTTCGGGCGAGCTCGAGCGCTTCGGGGCCGTTGGCGGCAGCCAGTGCCAGCCAGCCCGGGGCCCTGCGCAGGCTGAGCAGCCCGAGCGTCCGCACTTCCCTGTCATCATCGACGATGAGCACCTTCATGGGATCGATCCTCCGCGAGCCTATCACTCTGATGTGCGCGTGTCTGTGACGGGGTGGCTTGAGATGCCTCGGCAGGCGAGGGCGATGAGCAGGAGCGCCGCGACCAGGGCGGCGCCGCCGATCGGCACCAGGAGCACACCCAATCCCGGATCCCCGGCGTAGAACCAAAGCCCGCCGAGGAAAAATCCGGTGGGCATCAGGATCGCAGCGGCGAGCAGCAACTTGCCGCCCCAGATCGCGGTCCGCCGATCGGCGATCGCCGGCACACACTTCATCGTCAACGCGAGGCCGATGTGCAAGAGCCCGAGCAGCGTGCCGTGGGCGTGGCAAAGCGTCCACATGTGCCTGCGGGTCTGGGCGTCGAGGTCGAGGTAGAAGCCGAGCTTGAGGCCGTGCATCGCTTCGAGGCCGAGGCCAAAGAGGGCTGCGAGGGCGAGCAGCGTCCAGCCGAGGACCAAGTGCAGGCGGATGGGGGCGTCCTGGGTGTCGCTCATGGTTGAGTCTTGCGATTAGATTTGAGACAGCACGCGAGCTGGGAAGGAGGCATGTTGGGTGTCGCTCATATGGCAAATATATATAGAATGTGGGTCTGCGTGTTGAAGTACGGGGCCGATGGGGTGAGTTTTGGAGCATGGCGAGCGAAAACGTCCGTCGGCAGATCCCTCCTCCCTGATGGGGATCTCTTTTTGTTTCGGCGGAAGATTCACGGGCACCGGCGA
>CAYYUP010000091.1:5667-12534 GCA_964474905.1 uncultured Nannocystis sp.
CCATCGTACCGTTAGTAGGCAGTGTGGTCACTGCCGGCTCGCGGGACGGACTTCGAGGCGATGGATTGTGTGTACTTTTCCGCGTGAAGAGAACGCATTCGCGCTCAAACCCAACGAGGGCTCTCAATGTGCGGTCGGGGTTGGATTCATGTATTTGACAAACTCGCTGTGCGGGTCTAGATTTTTTAGCTCTGAGCGGCTCCAAGTGTTGTTTAGACAATAAATTGCTGTATAGAAAAGTGAGAGCATATGCGACGTGAGACGACGAGGTCAATACCCGCCATGAGACCGGTACCGCGAACGCGCGGAGTTGTGTTTCTGACGATGAGCTTGCTTGCGGCGTCTTGCGGCGAGCAGGGCGACAAAGATCAAACCCCGCCATCCGAGGTCGAAGATTTTATTCTGCCTAGTGGCGAAATCCTTGTGGTCGAAGCCGACCTCAAGATCGAGGTTTCGGGCCGAATCGAGATCGAGGGGGATATCGTCGCCTCGGGTAACAATGGGGCTAGCATTGAACTCATCGCCACAGGTGACATCCTCATATCGGGAAGCGTTCGGGCCGGAGACGGGCAAGGCGGCCAGGACGGTGGCTCCATTTCGATGAATTCGAAAGAGGGAGATATCACTCTCGAGAGTGCCATTGAGCTGCATGCGGGTGATGCTGGAGACAGCCTCGTTCGCGACCAAAGCGGAGCGGTCGGTGGCAGCGTCTTGCTCGAGGCCAAGGCGGGCCGTGCGACGTTCCCCAGCGGTGAGGCCGGTCAAATCCACATCGGCAATGGCGGCGATGGCCTTGATCTCGATGTCCAGGGCGCGGACATTTTGGACTTTCAGAGCCCCGAGGTCCGGTTGGGTGCTGGCGGGGGCTCTGGTATTTTCGACGTGATCGCCAACGAGATCGATGGACTCGGCTTGACCCCCTTTGAGCTCGAAAAGGACATCATTAACGGGGCGGGAGAGACCATCTTTAAAGCGGGTGTGTACTCCGGTATCGAGGATGGCCCACTCTTCTCGGGCGGTAAAGGTGGCGACGCGGGGGCTTTTAGACTCGGTGTCGATCAAGACGGCAATGCCCTTGGGCCCGGTGCCGATGTCCAGGCCCTTCGGCTCGCGGATGTGTTTGTCGAGATCGAAGTCATCGGTGCCGAGGGGGGCACGGGTTTTCGCCAGGGTGGAAAGGGGCAGGATGTGTTTCTTGCCGGCAAGGACGGGTCGACCCCCGGCGCACCCGGCCAGGCAGTGAGAGCCCAAGGTGGAGGTGGCGGTAGTTGTGGTATTGGTAGTTTTATCTTCTTCATCCCTTGCAGTACCGGCGATACTGGAGAGGCGATAGCCTTTGGTGGCAACGGTGCCCCCGGCTCCGTACCCGGTGGCGACGGTGGCGACGGTGGTGGTGCGGCGGCCTCCAGCGGAAGTGGAGGGCTGAGCATTCAGCCTGAAAATGCGGGGCGATGTGCCAATTCCCTGGCCGAGGGCGGCCTCGGCGGAATCGGTGGAGCGGCCTGCGTACCCACCATCGAGAAGGGTGGAGACGGCGGTCCTGGAGGTTCTGCGTTCGCCTCCAACGGGACCCTATTCTGCAAGGGCCCGGTCACCGCAACGGCCAGGGGCGGTCCTGGAGGGGCCGGAGGGGCTGGCGAGCCCGCAGGAAACGGAGGCGATCGAGGAGGGACCTCTTCGATCGTCACGGATGGAGAAAAATCGACAGCGATCGAAAAGGAGGGCGCGGACGGAAAGGGCGGAGGGGTCTGTCCTGATCCAGAACCACCGAGCGATCAGTGCTCGTGCAATACGCCGGGTGTGAGCTTTTCTCCCGAGGGCTGTGAGGACTTCGGCGACGAGTTCGAATGTTCGGGTTTCCACTCCGTCTTTTGCTCCGTCGAGGTAAATTTTGATGATCCCCGATGCAGCGAGGGCGGCGACGAGGCCTTCGCGGGGACCCTCTTTGACGACGGCACACTGTTTGAGGGCTTTGGTTGCAGCATCGCAATCGTTTGTCCATAAAGCGCTTCGTGGGAGGTTTGTGGTCTGTGACGGCTTTTTTACTCGCGGAGATCGATCGGTCGTCGATCGCGGTCGGCGAGTAGTGTGGCGATCGCTCGGGTCCGAAGCTCGCCCTCGGGATCGCGGAGCAGCTGGGCATCGCGGCGGTGCAGGTCGAGCGTTTGCCAGCGGCGCTCGACCTCGCGGGCGATCGCGGCTCGATCGGCGGGCGCACCGACGTAGTCGTATTCGAGGTCTTGGTAGCCGGGCAGGCGAGCGAGCGAATGACCGGCGATGTAGCGGACGGCGTCGTAGGGATCCTCGAGCAGCAGGGCGAGCACAGGCGCGACCCAAACCTCGCCCGAGGTCGCCAGCGCCGGCGCCCAGCCCATATGCCAGGCGACCAAGGCACGTTGGCTTGCATCACCGGTGATCGCCCACGCGAGGCCCGCTGCGACCCCTTTGGCCTGCTCTTCGAGGGTCGGCGCGTCGATGCCGTACCAGCGTTGCAGATGCGCCGAGGCCCAGCCGAGGGTCTGGTCGAGGTGGCAGAGGTTACAGGCGTTGGGGCGCACCCCTTGGATCGACGCATCGACCTCGGGCACGCTCACCTCGTGGCTCCGCGAGGCGCCGAGCAGTCCGTAGGTTGTGTGCGGCATGTGGCAGTTGTAGCAGCGGCTGCCGGTGGATGCGGGGTTGTGATGGCTGTGGCGAGCGGCCGCGTCTTGATCTGCGTAGATCGGGTGGCAGGTCGTGCAGGCCCGATCGCCGCGCATCGCCGGGGCGAGCTGATCGTTCGCTGGCGAGCCGTGCAATTGATGGCACGAAAGACAGGAGAGTTCGCCGCGTTGGTAGCAGGGACTCTCGAGCAGACCGCTGAATTCGCGACCGACGATGCGGATCATGCCGTCGCCCCAGAGCCGACCCTCGATGAACCCAGGATCGCCTTCGAGGAGCCGCGAAAGCCATGGTTGGTCGGCACGCACAGGGTGGCGCACAACCTTTAAATCGGGCTCTAGGTGGCCTCCAGGGCGAAATGAAGGGCCGTCTTGGCGCCAAGCGGCCTCGTCGGCGAAAACCGCTGCGCTGTGGCATTGACCGCAGATCTCGGAGGCGGCGATATGATCCAGACGCGCAGGGTTGATGATCGTCGGGTCGGCACCGCCCCGCAGGTATTGTTGATAGCGGTGCAGAGGATTGTGATGATGGCGGAGGTGCTGCTCGCCGGGGCCGTGGCAGGCCTCGCAGGCGATCCCGAGTTCGACAACCGCGCTCGCCGAGGTGCCGCCGGTGCCGGCCCTGTCAAAGGCCCCTGGCACGCCGCCGACCGCGTGGCATTGAATGCACACTTGATTCCAGGTATAGATAGCTTCGCCGCCGGGAGGTCGCAGCAATGTGCTCTCATTGGCGACCCAGCGGCGGTCGTCGATCAAATACGAAAATGGAAATGCGAAGAGTCGGCGACCGTCTGCGCTGGTCACCCAATAGACCTGGAGGTGGTGCGATCCGGTGGTCATGACCACCCGCCGCCAGACCTGGGGACCGGTCCCCAGTTCCGCCTGGCCTTTGGCGGCCGCGAGCTTCCACTCGGGATCGACCATGCGCACCCAAAACTCATCGAGCCCCCGTTGTTCGACCCGGTAGAGGCCATCGACACCGACGAGTTCGCGGCCGTCAAAGGGGGCGAGCACCGCCGAGGGACTCGCTCGCTGGGTCATCGTCCGATGAAAGGTCGATGCCCAGGTGCTGTGCTCGCTCGGGTGGCAAGCGATGCAGCTGTCGGAGCCGACATAACCGATGCGCTCGCGGGGGGCCGGAGTTGCGGCGATGAGCTCGGTCTTGGAGGTGCTCGCGAGCTTCTGGCGATCGAGGCGACAGAGCGAGGAGAGCGTGGCGATGGTGATGGCGATGGCGATCGCGACGACAGTGCTCGCGCCGGCGATGCCGACGTTTCGAGCGCCGTTCCGCCTGACGATCACCCGCACACTCTGCCGCAAGGCGCCGTTGTTCTCAACAGCTCGCGAGCGTCGCTTAGGCCTTGGCTTAGGCCTGGGCTAGGGGTCACTGAGCAGCAGGTGCACGCCGCCCTCGAGACCGTCGCTGCCGATCGCGAGATCGACGCGTGCATCGTCGTTGATCCGCAGCGCGACCAGGGTCGAAGGGTCGGTGCTCACCGCGTAGGTCGTGTAGTGATAGAGCGTGCCGTCACCCTTGTTGAGCCAGAAAGAGACGGTATTTTGACCCGGCAGAGCGATGCTGACGTCGATCTTTGAATCGCCCGTAAAATCGGCCGCAACCACGCCCCTAGGGGTCGCTGCGAGGTCGTAGACCGTCGGAATCGACAGACTGCCGTTGCTTTTTGCGGTGTAGATCGACAGCTGGTTGAGGGACTCCGAGGTCACGAGCAGGTTTTGCATGAAGCCGTCGAGCGAGGTTGCGGTGAGGGCTCGCGGCGTGCCTGGCAGCGCGTAGGTGACGACCTCGGAGAGTTTTCCGTCGACGACAAGCGAGGTTCCAAGGGTTGCGCTGCCCGTGTTGATGATCGCGATGTCATCGACGGGGTCGCTGTCGAGGGCGCTCGCGGTTAACAGGGTTGGCGCCAGGCCGGAGGCGAGCGTGCTCGCCTGCAGGAGGCCGCCTTTGCCGTCGCCGTGGCGGATTTCGAGCACGCCGTCGGCGCTCAGCGAGGCGAGCACATCGAGCGCAGAATCGCCGTTAATGTCGGCGAGTGCGAGCCCGGAGGCCTTCACCTGCTCGATCGTCGTCGTTAGCTTGAAGTCGCCCGCCGTGCCTAAAAAGACCACGATCGCAGCCGTCGTTTCGCCCATTTTGGCATTTCGCGCGGCGACGATATCGTCCTCGCCGTCGCCATTAAGATCACCCACCGCCAGCGCTCCCCAGACGCCCTCGGAGTCCTTGATCGCTTGTTCGACGAGCGTGCCATCGCCCGGATTTGCCAGCAGATAGAGCCCCTTGTCGGTCGCGGCGACAAGCCCCGAGTAGCCGTCGTTATCCGCGCTGAGAGGTGCGAGCGCGCCGATTCTTCGGCCCGCGAGGGCGATGCCGCCAAGCCGAAGACAGAGCGGGGCGTCGTTGATACAGGGCTCTACGCCGGTGGTCGATGAGGTTGTCGTGGATGTTGTTGTAGTGGTCGTTGTAGTGGTCGTCGTTGAGGTCTCTCCGCCAGTTGTGGTGGATGTCGAGCTGTCGCTGTCTGTGGGCCCTAGAGGCGTGCTGCCGGTGCAGGCGAGTCCTCCAGCGACCAAAAAGTACGCGAGCCTTTTAGGGATAGTCCAAGTGTTCATGTTCGCTCTACTCTGCAGGTGGGTGACCAAAGCGCTATCTATGCTTAGCTCATCTGATGCCGATGTTGCTACACTCGGTCGCAGGGTGACCATGCTTCGCGTGCGCAACTTTTATCCGATCTCCTCCGCGGCCTTTGCCTTCGCCCTCACCTTCGCCCTCACCCTCACCCTCACCTCCGGCTGTTTCACGGGCGATGCTGCCCAAGGCCTGCCCTGCGAAGGCGAGGTGGAGTGCGGTCCCGCCCTGGTCTGCGTCAAGGGACTCTGCGCTCCGCAGGGCAGCGAGCCCTGCGGGAACGGCCTTCTAAACACCGACGAAGAATGCGATGAGGGCGAGGCCAACGGTCCCGGGTCGAGCTGCACAGCGGTCTGCAAGATCAACATTTGTGGTGACGGTATTGTCGGCTCCAGCGAACGCTGTGACAGTGACGACCGCAGCCTCTGTACCGAGGATTGCGAGGCGATCGCCTTCGCGGACGACATGCAGGATGGCATCAACGGCTGGACCCACGAGGTCTCCGACTACCCAGCTCCCGCCTGCAAAGGTGACCATTGCTTCGAGGATGATTGGCAGCGCAAACCGGCTATTCTGGCTCTCGACGGTCACCCCGATGAGTTGATTGGCAGCACGTTTGCCTGGCATAGCGGCAACCTCTCAAACGTGCGCGGGGGCGCGTCGAGCCGCCTGATTTCGCCGGAGATCGATCTCCGAGAGGCCGAAGCGCCGATCAGCCTCTCTTTCTATCACTACTACCATTTTAAGACCATCGGCGGGATCGACAAAAAGAGCGATGGCTCGGTCGTCGAGATTTCCGTCGACGGCGGCGAATGGCAAGAATATGAACTCGCTGACTATATCGATACGATTTCTCTAGGGGCGGCAAATTGCTCAAACGAGATGCTCACGCCAAACCCGCTCGGTGGCCGCGCTGCCTTCACGGGCACCGTCAATTCGTGGCTGCGGGTCCAGGGCACTCTCGACGAATTCGCCGGCCATACGATTCGTTTGGGTTTTCGCATCGCTTCGGACTGCGCGAGCGACTTGAATCCGTACGGCATGGGCGATTCTGATGCCGTTGTCGAGTGGTTCGTCGACGATGTCGTGGTACTCGACGAGCGCTCTAAATAGAGATTTCGGTCGCGGTGCGGCGCCGGTTCGATCCTATCGGATCCGATTCTAAAAGCGCCCGCCGATCCGAAATCCGGCGAGATCCGGGCCGAGCAGGGGCGCGAGGCTCGTGGTCACAGGCGCGCTTGCGCTGCGTTGGCGCTTGATGCCGAGGCCGAGCACGACGACACCGGCGAGTAAGCTGGCGGCTCCGACGACACCGCCGGCGATCGCCAGAGTGTTGCCGAGCTGGCCGCGGGCGAACTGATCGCGGCGCCCGGCGATGTCGTTTGGATCGAGCTCTGAGAGATCATTGGCCCCGGTGCCAAGGACAAGGCCGCCACTCATCAGACCGAGCCCCAAGGCGCCGACACCGACCAGCACAGAGCCGGCGATGACCATGGTGTGGCCCGGTTTTGCATCGTCGTCGGGGTTGGACTCAGGCTCAGGCTCGGGCTCGGGCTCAGGCTC
>CAYYUP010000091.1:12634-15300 GCA_964474905.1 uncultured Nannocystis sp.
CTCAGGCTCAGGCTCGGGCTCGGGCTCAGGCTCGGGCTCGGGCTCGGGCTCGGGCTCAGGCTCGGGTTCGGGTTCGGGCGTTGGGGATGCCTCGGCGGCGTCGAGCTTGGCGGCGATCGTCGCTCGCCGCTTGCTCACCACCGCCTGCTCCTTCGCCGCACGTTCGGGCTCCTCGTAAATGTTGGGGATCTTTTTGATGAAGCCGTCGAGGATCACCAGCGCCTGTCGCAGGTGGGATAGCTGACCGTCGACTTCGTAGGCCCGCTCGCGTGCGGTAGCGATGTTGTAGAGGAAGAGAGATTTGGTCTCCGCGGTCTCACTCGAGGTCGGGAGCATCGCGTAGGCATCGGTCCAAAGCTTGATGGCTCCCGTGTAGTCGGCGGTCTCAAACCTCGCGAGCCCCTGGTTGTAGAGCGCCCGGGCCTCGCGGAGTGCGTCGTCGGTCGGATCGCCGAGGGCCGTCGCTTGGACCGGCAAGGGCGCGGCCGCAATGCTGAGCAGCAGGAGCAATGAGAGGGTCGAGCGAAGCATGGCGCCAGCGAAGAGACTAACAGCCGAATTGGGCTCTGGAGGGGGCGAGGCCGCCCTAGAGCCGGTGTGCGAGCTGCCCTGCCGGGTGATGTCGACCGGCGAGGCTCGAAGCGATGGACGAAGCCGACGATCCGCGGCATGACTCAGTGCATGCAGGCGACCGAATCCTCCACTCCGCCCCCTCGGGTGCACCACGCAGAGGCTGCGCGGGTGCGTTTCGGCGCCCGATTTGAGATCCTGGTCGCCGCGCTCGCTCGCAGCGATCTCGCGGCCGACCGGGCGATCGACAGCCTCCAGGGTCGCAGCGACGCCGATGTGTGCATCAACCGGGCGATCGCGGGGCAGGTCGACGGGCGGTTGCCGGAGCCACTCGTCTCGCTGGTCGCGAGTGCGACCTCAGTACCCGCGTGGCTCGATCGTTCGCGGATCGCCCGGGCCTGTCAGATTTTCCACCGCGCGGGACCGCTGGGCGGCCTGGTGCTCGCGTTGCGCTCGCTCATCGGAGGGTATATCGCCCCGGTCGGCAACAAACCCTTGGCCTTCTCGGGTCGACTGCGCGAGCAGGCTCCGCGTCGCCTCGCCGAGACCAGCCGCTTTGTCACCGCGATTGCCTCCGAGGGGGGTTTGCTGCCCGGCGGTGAGGGGCTCGCGATCACCCTCCGTGTGCGTCTTATGCACGCCCGGATCCGCCGTCTCTTGGTGGCCGACGAGCGCTGGGATCACGAGCGCTGGGGATTGCCGATAAACCAGCACGACATGCTGGCGACGATCCTGCTGTTCTCGGCGGTCTTTATCGACGGCCTAAAGCTCATGGGCGTGCCGGTGAGCGACGCCGAAGCCGAGGACTACCTCCATCTGTGGCGCTATGTCGGGGTTGTGATGGGGGTCGAGCCCTCGCTGCTGCCGACGAACTTTGCGGCCGCCCGGCGGGATGTCGACCTCATCCAGCTGACCAGCGGTGAGCCCGACGAGGATTCGCGGGCCCTCGCCCAGGCGCTCTTCGAGATCCCTGCCTCTTTGACGCCGCTGGAGCGCGGTCTTGCCAGCGCCCGGGTCACTCTGATGCAGGCGCTCTGCCGTCGTCTGCTCGGCGATGCCGTTGCCGATAGCCTCGGAATCGAGGCGACGCCGCTCGACCGGATCCTGCCCCTGACTTCGCCGATGATCCGCGGCAGTCATCTGCTCCGTCGGCTCTCGCCCCGCCTCGATGATCTCGCCCTCCGGCTCAGCGCTGCCTATTGGGAGCACTCCGCGAGCGCCGGCCTGGGTGGGGAGCCCGCGACCTACCCGCTACCCGAGGGTCTGCGATCCAGGCCACACATGGGCGGTTGACCGGCCCTGCCGCCCGCGCGACGATGATTGACTGCCCATGCTCCGCCACATTGTCGCCTTTGCCGTTTCGTTTGCGATGCTCGGCGTGTCCACGGCCGAGGCCCGCGAGACCCCGGGGGAGCGGCCGTGGCAGCGCGGCATCGTCATGCCCTCGATTGGGTTTGGCGTTGGTTTTCAGCCGAGCCTGACCCAGCTCAGCCTGAGCATCGGCGGCAGCTATTTTGTCGCCAAGGGCTTGGCCATCGGGCTCGGCGTCTCGGATACGGTTTTTATCTTTAGTCAGGACTTTCGCGCGACCTACCCGGGCATCGAGAAGCAGGTCGCGACCAACATGCTGCGGGTGATGCCAAGCCTGCGCTATGTGTTTTGGCGCAACCGCAGGTTCTCGCCCTACGTGCAGGGCGGTGTTGGTCCGGTTTTTCTCAACCACGGTGGCGGCACGATCGGCGAGTGGAATGCGGGACCGGGCGCGTACATAGGGCTTGGCGGTCCGGTCTTCCTCGACTTGGGGGTAGGTTTTTCGGCTCGTTTTCCCCGCGAGACCTGCGACCGGGCATTTTTCTACGAGAGCCCGGACGTCGCCGGTCAGGTGATCGACGCTTGTTCGTTTCGTTGGGGTCCGCGTCTGGGCCTGGTTGTCGCCCTTGGCACTCGCCGCCGCTCCCGTCGACGGGGCAGGGCGCCGCAGCGGTCTGTACCCCCGCGAACCCAGGAGCCTGCGCCCGAAGCTCTGCCGGCTCCCGAGGCCGCAGCCGCGCCCGAAGCCGAAATACCGCCAGTCGCAGAACATCCCGAAGAGGGAC
>CAYYUP010000091.1:15400-18519 GCA_964474905.1 uncultured Nannocystis sp.
CGCCAGTCGTTGCACCTCCCCAGGCCAGCGACGCAGAGGTCGGTGCTGCGTCGCCCGGAGGGTAGAGCCGTACTTCGCTGGCTCGAGCTTTGCGGGCTACATGCCGGTGTACTTGACCCGAGTGGCCTTGAACTCGATGTAAAACCACCAGCCAGGGTTGCCCATGTACATGTCCTTATCGTCATGTTTGGCGCAGTTCATGGCGCCGCCGGGCAGCAGGCTCGAGATCGGCATACCGCCGATGACGGGCAGGTCCTCGGGCAGGATTGTCGCGTCGCCGTCGGCCTCGGTGAGGAAGCCGTGGATCAGCCCCTCGACCATGCCGTCGGCCGGATCGCCCACGTATTGGGCGGCGATCTCTGCGTCGGTAAAGGGCAGTTGGAAGTCCCCCAGATCGAGGACAAAGCTCAGCGGGTCGCCCTTGAAGCAGGGCCCCGACGTGGTGCCCGGTTGCGGGTTGTAATTCTCTGAGGAGAGCTCTTCGGCGATCGGCTCCAGGCAGACCTCTTTGAGGTTTGAGTAGGTACCGCTCGCGGGCTGGGTGCCCATTTTGACGTCGCAGGTTGTCGACTCGATAGGCGCTGTGCACTCGCCGGTCGCGAAGTCAAAGTTGCCGCCTGCGGCCTCCTGATCCAGGGGGCGGAGCAGCAGCATAAAGCTCATATTGAGGAAACCGTCGGAGGGATCCGAGGTGTCCATTGTGATCGCGGTGTTGAATTGCTCGTTGATCGACGGCGCCCCGAGCAGCCCCTTGTCGGTGATGTCTTCGCAGCCGATGATCGGCACGATGAAGAAATGAGGATCACGGACGAACATCTCGGTGAAGCGAAAGGCATCTGCGGCATCGTCACCGCCCGTAGTTGTCGAAGTCGTCGTCGAAGTCGTTGTCTCGGGGGCCGTCGTCGACGAAGTTGAGCTTGTCGTCGAGTCGGTCGCATTGGAGGTGCCAGTCTCCGTGCCCGTGGTTGTGCTGGTCGAGCTTGTCTCTCCGCTGGAGGTCGTTGCGCTGTCTGAGTCACCGGTATCGTCACCGGTGCAGGCAGCGACGAGAAGCGCGCTTTGCGCAAAATAGGCCATCGTCCGTAAGTGCTTCTTCACCATGGCGCGGAGCTTAACAAGTTTCGGAGAGAGTCCGCAGAATAGTGCGAGTACGTACTTCCGGGGGAGAGCGGAGGCCCTACCTGTGCATGCGAGGGAACATCTGGGGGGCCGGGGGGTCATGATTCTCACCTGCCATGTCGCGTGCACGCATATATCTCCAGTCTGGCGCTCTCTTGGCACTCCTGGTCGGCCTGGGTTGCACATCACGCGCTCCCAAGGCGGCGGCGCCTGAGGAGACCCCACCGCCAGCGAGTCCGGTGGTCCGCGGGATCTTCGATCCGGGCGCTTTGTCGGGGTCTGCCCCGCCGCCTTTGCTGCCCTCGGCTCCGATCGCGGTGCTCGATTACGGCCCCCAAGAACGGACCGAAGGCGGCACCTCGGTGCACGTGCGCTTTAATCAGCCGGTCGGTGCACTCGAACTCGACGAGGACTCGCTTGAGGGGGTGTTGGTCGTCGATCCGCCGGTCACCGGTCGGACCTTTTGGCGTTCTCCAGAACTCCTCGCATTTGAGCCTGATGAGCCCTGGCAGCCGGCTCGGCGCTACACCGTGCGGCTCGCCAAACCCCTGCGCACGGCCGACGGCAGCCGGCAATTTTCCGAGGCCCTGGAGTGGACCTTTGAGACCCCACGGCCGCGGGTTGAAGAGGGCGGACCTCTCACCGAAGACATCGGCCGTCGCCAACGCCGGACCGACAGCTACGTCGTGTTTAACTCGCCGGTATCGCTGGCTCAGGCTCGGGCCCACATTCTCGCCAAGGCCCACGCGCGGGGCGAAGCCGAGTTGGATCGACACAGCGGATTCGAGGCCCCGAGCGACATCAACAGTGATTTCAAGACCGTGCCGATCAAGGTCCAGCGTGTGACCTCGAGGCTGCAGAAGAGAGCCGGGCTTGAGGACAGGATCTGGAATCTGCAGGAGGATCGCACCTTCTTGATCTCGCCTCGGGGTCTGTGGCCGGCCGCCAGCGTGATCACGGTCGAGGTCACAGCCGGACTGCGCAGCGAGAGGGGCGAGTTGGCCCTCGACACCCCGTGGCGGCGATCCTTCGCGACTTACGGCCCGCAACGGTTTATTTTGGGGTCCTGTGGTGGCGATGAAACCTGTCCCTTGGGACCGATATCGTTGATCTTTCGCAACCCGATCACAGAGCGGCAAGCGAAGAAAATTAAGGTCAAGCCGGCACCCAAGGATCTCGAGATCGACTTTTTTGAGACGTGGGGGGAGGGCAGCGAAGAGATCTTCATAAGGGGTATCTTTGAGCCCGGGAAGACCTACCAGGTCGAGCTACCCGCGGATCTCCGCGACATCTACGGTCAACCTTTGGGCAAGGCGGTGAAGTTCGCGGCGACGATCGCCCGGGAGCCGACGATCGCTCTCTCGTTGGCCGATGCGACTCTGATCGCGGGTCGAACTCGTACCTTTGGCGTGAGTACGCGTCACGTCGAACGCATCGAGATCCGGGTCGCCGAACTCGACGACGCCGAGGCTGCCTGGCAGGTCAGCAACCGCGACAAGATGTTTTGGCCTTCGGGACAGAAGGTGGTGAGCAAGGAGATCCAGCTGAGCACGAAGGGGCCGACGGACTGGTCGGAGATCGCCGTCGATCTCCGCGATTACGTAGGCGATCGCCGGGGCGCATTTATCGTCGAAGCGCGGGCGATCAAGGCGGTAAAAAACGCCACCGAGTTTTCACTGCCCGCGCCCGTGCGCAGCCTCGTGAGGGTGACCAATCTCGGTGTCGCGGTGCGGGCTTCGAGGCCACAGACGATCGTTCGGGTTGTTGATCTCGAGACCGGAGCGCCGGTCGCCGGAGCGAAGGCCCGCTATTTTCAAATCGACGGAAAGCCACCGATCGAGCTCGGTAGCACCGACGCGGATGGGCTTATCAGGGTGCTTCCCGAGATGATCTGTCCTGAGAGCAAGCCCCAGGCGAAGAAGACAAAGAAGAAAACAAAGAAGAGAACAAAGAAGAAAACAAAGAAGAAGATGCTGCGTTGTGATGCTGCGCCAGAGGGG
>CAYYUP010000091.1:18619-22750 GCA_964474905.1 uncultured Nannocystis sp.
AACAAAGAAGAAAACAAAGAAGAAGATGCTGCGTTGTGATGCTGCGCCAGAGGGGCGTGGGGCGCTCATCATTGAGACTGTGGGGGGGGATCGGGCCTACCTCGATCTCGTCGCTTCTTCACGGCCCCAGGGTTCAATGGCTCTTCGCCCTGGCGAGCGTCTTATCGGTCGGGTGATCACGGAGCGCGGTGTCTATCGTGCAGGCGAGAAGGTGCACGTTGTCGGCTGGTCCGCGGTCGACACACCTTTTACCCGCAGCAATCTCAGGCGACCCAGGCGTACGCCGGTGACCTTTGAACTCACGGATCCGCGGGGTGATGTGGTCGCCGAGGCGAAGGCCAGGACGAGCTTGGAGGGCAAGTTTACCGCCTCTTTGATGCTGCCCGAGGGGGCCGCGCTTGGTAGTTACAGGGTTCGCGCATCGCTGCTCGGCACTTCGATCGATCGTCGGCTCAAGGTCGAGGATTTTCGCACCCCTGAATTCGAGGTCAGCGCTCGGTCGTTAAAACCGGATGTGATCGCCGACGGTGGCCAGACTGTGCATATTACCGCAAACTACTACTTTGGTGGTCCGGTGACGCTCGATCGTGTGTATTTTACGGATGAGTGTTCTGCCTTTCGCTACCGGCCGCCGGGGCTCGATCCTCGCTGGAAGGTCGGCGCCTACGATGGTGTGCACATGGGCCGGGGTCACCGCGGGCGAACCGTGGCCAAGCCGTCGACGTCGCCGACCCGAGGTGAGCGAGATATCGAACTAAAGACCCAAACGCGCACCGAGAGTGTGGCGGAGCGCTGCCGTGTGAGCGTTGAGGTGCGCGATGCATCGCTCCAGGGCATCGGTGCCGAGGACAGCTATACGGTGCATCCGGCGTCGTTTTACTTGGCGATCGAGACCCCGGATCGCTCGCTTGTCGCCGGCGATAGCTACGCGTTGCCGCTGCGTGCGGTGCATTTTGACGGCCATCGTGTTGGCGCCGAGAAGGTCCAGGTCGAGGTCACGCGCACCTACCAAAAGGCTCGCTACCGCGATGAACACGGGCGTCGTGTATTCTACGGAGTTGAGGATAAGAGTGTCGTCGTCAAGCGTTGTACGATGAATCTGCAGACGAGCGGGACCGATGCGACCTGTGGCCTGAGCGCGCTCAAAAAGGGCCGCTACACGGTTGTCGCGAGGGCGACAGAGGGCACACATCGGACTCGAAGCGAGGCTACGATCTGGGTTCGCGAGCGTTCTGTGGGGCTGGATAACTGGAGTTGGCCCGCCTCCTCGGAGTTAGAGATTCACGCCAGCACCGACAAGGCGAAGCCAGGCGACAAGGTTGCGGTCTATGTGCAATCGCCCTGGGATCTTTCGGCGGGCCTGCTGACGGTCGAGCGCTCTGGTATTCGCGAATTTTATCCGATCCAGTTCAAGGACAAGCGGGCGCGTATCGATCTCGTGGCCGACGATACCTGGACGCCCCTTGTGCGCCTGAAGGCGGTCGCTGTGCGGCCGCCGGGCAGTAAACAGTCGCTGCCGCAGTTAAAGCGCGCCAGTGCGACGATTCATCAGGGTTACGAGCACCGACGCCTCGCTGTTTCGGTCGATGCACCGGCCCAGGCGGGGCCTTCGGAGACCGTCGAGGTCACGGTCAAGATCCGCGACGCTGGGGGCCAACCGAGCGCTGGACGGGTCGCTCTTTGGGCGGTCGACGAGGCCGTGCTCTCGTTGACTAGCTACGAGGTGCCGGACCTGCTCGCGGCATTCATACCCAAGGACCATGGCCAGGGGACTCGGCTCTACGAGGATTTTGCGAGCCTGGTTCTGCCTTTTGTTGGCGGGGGGCGTGACCCTTGGTTCTTCGGCTTTGGCATTGGCGGCATAGGGGGCATCGGTCATGGTGCAGGCGGGGGGGCCGGTGCTGCCTTTGGCGGACGTGGATCTCGCGCACATCCACCGGCTCGTTCGCGCTTTGAAACGACTCCAGTCTTCTTCGCAGATCTGGCGGTCGGTTCCAGCGGTGTGCTCACTGAGAAAGTACGACTGCCCGATAATCTGACCACCTTTCGCGTTCTCGCGGTCGCATCGGCGCGACTGGTCGACGGCGAGAGTCCCGGTCGTTTTGGAGTTGGCGACGCCCGTCTGCGGGTCACTAAGCCCTTGGTATTGCGTCCGGCACTGCCTCGCATGATGCGACCGGGCGATCGCGCCGAAGTGGCGGCGATCCTCCAAAACCGGAGCGAGCGCCCCGGTACGATCGACGTGCGGGCCTCGCTAGCCCCGGGCAAGAGCGGCGTTGCGCCACCGTTGACCTTGGTCTCGGCGAAGACGGTCAGCGTCAAGGTGGGCGCCGGTGGGCAGGTTCGGGTGCCCTTTACGATCCAGGCGAACCGCCCGGGCATGCCCGAGATCGAGTTAGAGGCGACCTTCATCGACGATCGCGGCACCCGTCATCACGATGGTGTAAAGCTGCCCCTTGAGGTCGCCCCGGAGCGCACTCTTATCGAGCGTGTCGCGACCTACGGGACCGTCGATAATGCGCAGGCGATCGTCGTACCGATCCGATTGCCGAGCGATGTTTCGCCCGACTTCGGCGGCGTTCAGGTGTCGACTACATCGACCTTGCTCGGCGGCGTCGAGGATGCGGTGCACGGGCTCATCCACTACCCCTACGGCTGCATTGAGCAGACCGCGAGCCGCCTCTTGCCTCTGGTCGCCATCGCCGACTTGGGCGCTCTGATCCCGCTCGATGTCGACGTCGAGTCGATGGTCCGCGTGGGGGTCGAGCGTTTGCTGTCGATGCAACTATCGGACGGCGGTTTTTCCTACTGGCCGGGCGGTACAACGGCGGCGCCGTATTCCTCTGCTTATGCCACCTGGGTACTCGTAAGGGCCCAAAAGGCGGGCTTTAAGGTACCGAAGGGGGCCCTGGAGCGAGCGCTCAACTATCTCGAGGACATGGTCCGTTCGGAGCCGATTTCGACTGTGCAGACACATGGTCACTTGTCGGGGATCCGGCGGGCGATCGCCGTGCACACGCTCGGCGCCGCCGGTCGGCCGGCTCGCAAGGCGATCAAGGACCTTTATATACATAGGGCGGACCTGCCGATCTTCGCCCGTGCCTTCCTGCTGATGGCGTTGCACGACCTCGACAGAGACGATCCGCGGGTACGCTCCCTGAGCGCCGAGTTGCTCGGCAACCTGGAAGAGACCTCGGCCTCCGCTCATGCGATGGAATCTGTGGGCTACGATCTCTCGGGTGTTTTCCACTCCGACGGGCGCAGCGATGCCATCCTGCTCAGTGCCCTCTTGCAGAGCCATGCCGAGCACGCATTGGTCCCAAAATTGGCCCGTGGCCTGCTGGAGCGGCGGGTTGGCGGGGCCTGGCGCAATACCCAAGAAAACGCCTACGCGCTTCTCGCCCTTGGGGAGTACGCCAAGATCTACGAAAAAGAGGAGCCCGACTTCGTCGCTCGTGCCTGGGTCGGTCAGGTGCAGGTATTAAACGCGCTCTTTCGTGGTCGCGAATCGACCCAGGCGCCCACGGCCGAGTTGGCGATGGCGCCGCTGTTGGCGGGTCTGGGTAGAGGACGCGGCCAGAAGAGCGACCTTCTGAACGTCATCCTCGAGCGTCGGGGACAGGGCCGTCTCTACTACCGAATCGGCGCCGAATGGGCACCGCGCGGACCAAATCTACCGGCCCGCAGCCAGGGGCTCGAGATCCGTCGCACCCTGCGCAGTCGTGACGGCGCAATCTCGGTAGGAGAAGCATTGGTGCCCGGGGAGGGCATCGCTATGGACATATGGATCCACGCCGACAACCGTACTCCCTACGTCGCCATCGACGTGCCGATCCCCGCGGGTCTCGAGGCTGTACAGCGTCACCTGGGCAAGGGGCAGAGCGCCATGACCCTCCACGGAATCCGCGGGTCTTGGGTCGATCATGAGGAGCAGCGTCGCGATCGTGTCGTCATCTTCGCCGATGATCTGCAGCCGGGTGATCATATGCACACTGTCAATCTCCGGGCGACCACCCCCGGGAGTTACACAATGCCGCCCGCGAGCGCCGAAGCGATGTACATGCCCGAGATCTACGGCCGCTCGAGCTCAACCGCGGTCGTTGTCGCATCTCCCTCTCCGTAGAGAGGGGG
>CAYYUP010000092.1:0-22518 GCA_964474905.1 uncultured Nannocystis sp.
CAAAAGCGGCAGGTTTCGACCTACATTGTCGCCGTGATGACGATCCAAAGGCAGGTTGTACTGTGGCTACAGCGATGAAAGAGGGCATCAATCGGCTCGCAGTTTCGCGGCTCGCCGCCAATCTCAAGCGGGCCTGTGACAGCTTTGAGTGCGATGCTTTTGTCGCCGCTGCGACCCTGGATCTCGAACGTTTGGAGCTCAAGGAGCGGGTCCGAAAAGTGGCCGATACGCTGGCTGAATTCCTGCCGAGTGACTATCCAGCGGCGGCTAAGATCATCGTCCGAGCGGGCGAGACCTGGGATCGCGGGGAGGCCGGAGATCCGCTGCGGGGCTTTGCAGCTTGGCCGCTCTTCGATTTTATTGCCGAGCGCGGCATCGCGGATTTTCGTCGGTCGATGGCGGCGCTGCGATCGATCACTCATCTCTTTTCCGCGGAGTTTGCGGTTCGACCCTTCATCGCTCGTTACCCGGCGCAGGCCTTTGCAGAGCTGACAAAGTGGACCCGGCACCGGGACGAACACGTGCGCCGTTTGGCCTCGGAGGGCGCACGCCCGCGGCTGCCCTGGGCGACTCGCCTTCAGCCGCTGATCGACGATCCGGCGCCCGTCGTGGCTCTGCTGGAGCACCTAAAGGACGACTCCGCGGCCTATGTGCGCCGCTCCGTTGCCAACAATTTAAACGACATCGCTAAGGACCACCCTGAGCTGGTGATCGATCTCTGTGAGGCGTGGCTTGAGGGCGCCTCTGCCGAGCGGCGGTGGATCGTCGAACGGGCGACCCGCACCCTGGTCAAGGCCGGCCATCCGCGGGTATGGGGCCTGCTCGGTTTCACCAAGCGGCCCAAGGTCGTGGTCTCGCCCTTGGTGCTCAGCTCGAAGCGCGTCAGCGTCGGCGATGATCTGAGCCTCTGTTTTAAAATCACGAGCGAGGCCCGCACCAGTCAGCGCTTGGCGGTCGATTACCGGGTGCATTTTATGAAGGCCAACGGCGAGCAGCGGCCCAAGGTCTTCAAGCTTAAGGTGCTCGAGCTCGCCGCGAAGCAGGTTGTCGAGATCTCAAAGAGCCAGTCCTTTCGCAGGATTTCAACCCGCAAGTACTACCCCGGGCGCCACGCGATCGAACTCTTGGTAAACGGCGAAGCCCGAGCAAAAGCGGAGTTTGAGCTGTGCTGAGGTCCTCTCGGCCAGGTGGCCGCGCGCCGAGGTAGGTTTGTCGGTGTCGATCGATGGCGCGGTCTCTTGGCCGCGGGCCCGCGCTTGTGCGACGATCTGCGAACCGATGCGTTTGCGTCATCACCTTGCGCCCTACGTCTGCATCGCGGCGCTGACTTCCCTGTGGGCCCTGTCGCTTGCGGGCTGCCAAGAGCCGCCGACGCCGTGGGTCGATGAGCGTGAGCCCTGCGACGATCACAATCCCGAGCGCAACCTCTACTGGGGTGATCTGCACGTGCATTCGTCGTACTCCTTCGACGCTTGGATCGATGATGTGCGGGTCGATCCGGCCCGGGCCTATCGTTTTGCCGCCGGTGAGTCGGTGGCGCTGCCGCCCCTCAACGACGAAGGTGAGGGCAGCCGTGTGCTGGCTCTGGATCGCCCGCTGGACTTTGTCGCGGTTACGGATCACTCCGAGTACTTGGCCGAGGTCGAGGGCTGTACGACTCCGGGATCGGCGATCTACGAACTCGACAACTGTGTCGCTTTTCGTGCGGCCTCGCCCTCCGCGTTCGCCAGTTTTGGCATCGGTCTCGATGGTGACCACGCGGAGCATCCGCTGGCGCTCTGCGGCGACGGTCGGCTTGACTGCCCCGCGGTTGCCGGCGAGGTGTGGTCGCGGGTTCAGGCCGCAGCTGAGGCCGCCTACGATCGCACCAGCGCCTGCGAGATGACGACGTTCATCGCCTACGAATGGTCGGGCTCTCGCGATCTCTCAAACCTCCACCGCAATGTCATTTTTCGTTCGAGCCAGGTGCCGTCCTCGCCGCTCTCCCGCTTCGAGGCCCAGACTCCGCACAGCCTCCTGACCCGTCTCGAGGCCGAGTGTCGGGGGGCGATCGATGGCTGCGACGTGATGTCGATCCCCCACAATTCAAACTGGTCTAACGGACAGCTGTTTTTTCCCGACTATCCCGAGGGCGTCGCCGAGGAGGAGGCCGCGGCCCTGCGCGCGGATCTCGAGCCGTTAGTCGAGGTTTTTCAGCACAAGGGCGACTCCGAGTGCATCAACGGACTCTCTGGGATTTTGGGGGCGACCGATGAATTTTGCGACTTCGAGAAACTGCGCCAGCCGCCTTTTGACGACTGTTTCGAGGGCACAGGCACCCGGGGAATGGTCGGATCCGGCTGCGTTTCGCGTTTGGATTATCTCCGCGGGATCCTGCTCGAGGGTCTGCGGGAGGAGCAGCGCCTGGGCGTAAATCCCTACCTGCTCGGGGTGATCGCCAGCACCGATACCCATAACGGCACCCCCGGAGCGGTCGCCGAAAAGGGTTTTCCAGGGCATTTTGGCAGCCGCGACGGCTCCGCTCTGGGGCGCTTGACCGGTGCAAGGCCAGCTGGCCCCAAGAACAGCCCCGGCGGGTTGGTTGCAGTCTGGTCCGCGGATAAGAGCCGCGAGTCGATCTTTGATGCGCTCAAGCGACGCGAAACCTACGGCACCAGCGGGCCGCGGATCGCGGTGCGGGTCTTCGCTGGTTTTGATCTGCCCGAGGATCTCTGTGAGCGTTCTGATTTGGTCACAGCAGCCGATGCTTTAGGTGTGCCGATGGGCGCCCGTTTGCCCGCGCCGGGGGCGGACCAAGGGGCGCCCCGGATGGTGATCTCGGCCCTGCGAGATCCGGGCAGCGCGGCTCTGCCTGGCATGCCACTGCAGCGCGCGCAGGTGATCAAGGGTTGGCTTGACGACCAGGGGCAGGGGCATATCGAGGTCTTTGACGTCGCTGGCGGCGACAACGGGGCGAGCGTCGACATGGCGACGTGCGAGCCGCTCGGAGCCGGTGCTGACTCGCTCTGTGCGGTCTGGCAAGATCCCGATTTTGAGCGCGATGAGCGAGCGTTCTACTACGTACGGGTCTTAGAGAACCCCAGCTGTCGCTGGAGCGCTCGTGATTGCCTGGCGCTGCCGCAAGGCGAGAGGCCGCCTGTCTGCGACGATCCGACGGTTTCTGGCACGATCCAGGAGCGGGCCTGGACGAGCCCGATCTGGTACAGCCCGACCTAGTCAAGCGCAGCGAAGCGCGGCCCTGGGACCCCGTTTGCTCTGTAGTCGCGGACCTGACGCGTGTCGCTGTTTTCCACTATCATCGCTGCCGTGAGCGAGGGCTTTGATGCGCTCCGGCACCCTCGGATGGCGCTCTACATCGAGGCGCTGCCGCGTGGTCTGGACAGCTACCCTGAGTGCCGGATCAAGGCGGGGCTTTGCCGTGAGGTTGTGGCCAGCTTTCCGCGGCCCCCCAAACGGCTGCCGGCAGCGCTTGCGGAGCTGGTGGGGGCGATGCCGCCAGTCTCCTCGTGGATCTCGGAGGTGCACCATCAGGCGGTGATCGAGGCGACTGTCGACGAGTTTTACTCGAGCCGCGAGTCGTACCTCGACTTCGCCTATGAGTGTCAGCGACGGCTCTTCTCCGCTCGGATCTACTCGCCGCTGCTGCAGCTGATCTCACCGGAGCGCCTGCTCCGGCAGGCGGCGAAGCGCTGGGGGAATTTTCATCGGGGCTCGACCTTAGAGGTCCTTCGCGGCGACAAAAAAAGCGCGACCATCCGCGTGCATCACCCCGGTGGGCTCTTCTCGGTAACTGGCCTGCGCAGCCTTGCAGAGGGTTTTCGCGCTGCGATCAACGCTTCGAGGGCAAAGCAGTGCGACGTGCTTATCGTCGAGCGCGAGCAGGCATGGACGACCTATCGGCTGCACTGGACCGTCTAGTTAGGCCGCGGTGGCGAACTCAGGACGCGTTCTCGATCGACTTCTCGCGCTTCGGCAGGAGGTTTTTGAGGACCATGCGTTTGCCGTAGCAGAGGGCTGTATCGCCGGGTGCCAGACGGAACGAACCGTTGGGGTTGGGGATCACCACGCTGCCCCGTTGCACGCTTAGCACCAGCACATCGCGGTCGCGCAAGTCGAGTTCGCTGAGCGTCTTGTCGGCCATCGGCGAGTCGGTCGGCACCGGCACCTCGGCGACGCCGTAGCCCTTCGCGAGGGTCAGTCGCTGGCGCACATCGACCTCGGGGAAGAGCGCGTGCTCCTCGATCGATTCGATGATCGCCCCGGCGACGTCGATCTTGGTGGTGGTCTCGATGCCCTCGAGCCCGGGCGACGAGTTGACCTCCATGACCAGCGGTCCGTCTTTGCCCTCGAGCATGTCGACGCCGGCGACGTGCAGGCCCATGATTTGGGCGGCTCGAATCGCCGTGCGCTCGTAGGCCTCGTCGAGATCGATCGTCTCGGTGATGGCCCCGCGATGCACATTAGAGCGGTACTCGTCGCCCTTTGCGACCCGCCGCATCGCCGCGACCACGCGGTCGCCGATCACAAATGCACGGACGTCACGGCCGCGGCTCTCGGCGACGAATTTTTGGATCAAGACGTTTTGCCGGGTGCTCTGCAGGGTCTCGATGATCGCCTCGGCGACTTTTACGGAATCGGCGAGGATCACCCCGATGCCTTGGGTACCTTGGAGGAGTTTGAGGATCACCGGGGTACCCCCGACGCCTTCGATCGCTGGGAGCACGCCGGCGCGGTCGCGGACAAAGGCGGTAGGCGGCAGGCCGATGTTATGGCGGCTTAGCACCTGGCTCGCGCGCAGCTTGTCGCGGGAGACCCCGATCGCGTGGGAGGTATTGAGGGTAAAGATCCCCATCTGCTCGAGCTGGCGGACGACCGCGAGCCCGTAAAAGGTGATCGATGCACCGATCCGCGGGATGATGGCGTCGACCTTTGGGCACTCCAGATTCTTGTAGGTCATGCTCGGCCGGCCGTGCTCGACCAGGATGCTGAACTTCAAGGTGTCGAGTACCCGGACCTGATGACCGCGTTCTACAGCGGCCTCAACCAGGCGACGGCTGCTGTAGTTTTCGGGCTCGCGGGAGAGGATGCCGATCTTCATGGGGGCGCTCGGCCGGACTATACGCCAGGGTCATAGGGGGCCCAAAGGGGGCCTTTGAGGTCGCGCCCGCGCTTAACACTTGGGTGCCAATTTTTTCACGGCGATGTTGTGGACTTCACCCGCAGCTTACAGAGTTCGTGCAGACTGTGAGGGTGGCGGAAACGATACGATCTCGCCGGGCTGCGGAGCATATTTCCGGGCTCGATTGCCAACGCCGAGAGCTGCACGAGCGGCCGTGGCCGGGTGGCTTTGGGGGCCTTTGCCTGAGCTTCTTTCTTGTTAGTGCATGCGCGCGGGAGTCACCGGAGTCGCCGCCAGCGGGTGCTTCGGGGGCGCCCTCGGGGGGCGGCGCGGCGGCTGTGAGCGGTGAGACGCCGGTCGCAGCCGAGGTGGCCGACCCGGCTGTGCAGACACCGGAGTTGATGACGCCCTTCGAGCGCAGCATCGCCGAGGGCTGGGCGAGTGCGGGCGTCGAGATCGCCCCGCTCGCGGACGATGCAGAGTTCCACCGTCGGGTCGCCCTCGATCTCACGGGTTCGGTGCCGAGCGCTGAGCAGGCGGCGCGGTTTATAGATGATCCAAGCGCTGACAAGCGCGAGCGTCTAGTGGACGAACTGCTCGCGAGCGATGACTACGCGCGCTACTGGGCCGAGGTTTATGCGGGTCTGCTCTTGGGTCAGCCGACGCCACAGACAAAACAGACGCGCGCCAGCATGATCTCGTGGTTGGCCGAGTCATTTGGGCAGGGGCGGGCGTACGACGCGATGGTCACCGATCTGCTGACCGCGAGCGGTGAATTTTCCGGTGGGCAAGAGGCTAGCTATCTGCTGGTACGGGGTCGCCAAAAGCAGGTCGAGGCGCTGGCGGGGGCGACCGCGCGGATCTTTTTGGGGGTCCAGATCGAGTGCGCTCAATGCCATGATCATCCCTACTACGATCAATACAAACAACAGGATTTCTACCGATTCGCGGCCTATTTTGGCCGCACTCGAATTCGCCGCGGCAAGCGAAACAAGATGGATAAGTCAGCCCCTCGGCTGGTAACGATCAAGGATCGGCGACGCGGCGAGCTGCGCATACCGCTCGCCGACGGTAGCCCCGGCGAGGTCGCTTCGCCCCGCTTTTTGGGTCGCGACGTCAAATCTCTCGAGGGGGAGAGCCGGCGCGAGACGTTGGCCCGGGCGATCCGCGGTTCGGACCTGTTGGCCAAGACTGTGGTCAATCGAACCTGGGCGACGATGCTCGGGCGCGGTCTTTTGGATCCCTGGGACGATTTGATCGCCGAAAACGACCCGAGCCACCCCGAGGCGCTGAACATGCTCGCTCAGGAGTTCGCGAAAAGCGGCTACGATCACCGGGCGCTGCTCCGCCAGATCTCGCTTTCCCAGGCCTATCAGCGCTCGGCCACCGGTACCGATGACAGCGGCAAAGCGGCGCGGATGTTTGCTCGCGCTGCAGTGCGACCCCTCGATGCCTTTCAGCTTTTTAGCAGCTTAGCGGTGGCGACGGGGCTGGTCGAGACCGAGAAGCCGGCCTACCGACGCAGGGTCGAGGAGCGGCGCGAGCGGGCGCTCGGGGAGTACCTATTTGTATTCGCCGACGACGAAATGGGCGAGGCGGAGGTCTTTGCCGGCAACGTGCCGCAGGCGCTGCTCTTGCTAAATGGGGATCTGAGCAACGCAGGCGTGCGTGTGCGGGCGGGTGGCACCGTACAAAAAGCGAGCGCGGCGGCAAAGCAGGGGGGCGCAGCGGCAGCGGTCGAGGCCCTTTACCTGGGGGCCTACGGGCGTCGCCCAGGGGCCGAAGAGCTGGAGGCGACCCTGGCCCTCCTAGAGGTTCATCGGGGCGCTGGGGGGTCTGGGAGGGGCAAAGCGGGCAAGTACGCGGATAAGGCCTACGAAGATCTTTTTTACGCGTTGCTGCTGAGCAGCGAATTTGTCACCAACCACTGATTTTAGAATTAGCCATCGGCACAGGGATTCAATTATGGACACTCTCCATCGACGCACATTTGTCCGCCTCGGCCTGGGGGGGCTCGCCATGGCCCTTAGCGGCGCCTCGGTTGCACGGGCTGCGGGCCCAAGCACGGCGCGCGCGGGGGCCTGTATCGTGCTCTTTATGCACGGTGGTGCCAGCCAAATCGACACCTGGGATCCCAAACCGGGGCGGCCGACGGGCGGCGAATTTAAGGCGATCCGCACCGCCGTATCTGGGGTGCGGATAAGCGAGCATTTGCCCCTGCTCGGCAAGCGGATGGGCAAGCTCGCCGTGATTCGCAGTCTGCAGAGTCGCGAAGGCAATCACGATCGAGCGCGCTACTTGATGCATTCAGGCTATCCTCCGCAGGGCGGCGTCGTGCATCCCTCGCTCGGCTCGCTGGTGGCGGCGACCCGCGATCGCGGCGCCCTGCCAGGGTACGTTTCGATCGGTGCACCGGGGCAGGGGGCGGGCATTCTCGGGGCTCAGTACGCGCCCTTTGTCATCGGTGATCCCACCCGCGCGCCGAAGAACCTTCGGCTCGCTCGCGGCGTCGACGACGATCGCCTGCGCTCGCGGATTGAGCTTTGGCGAGGTGTCGAGGCGCGCTTCGCTGCGCGCGTTGGCGGTGCAGAGATCCAGGGTCATCGGGCGATCGTCGAGCAGGCGCTGGCGATGATGGGTTCGCCCGAGCTCTCGGCTTTTGATCTCGACGCCGAGCCGGAGCCCACCCGCAGTGCCTACAGGCCGTCGACCTTTGGCCAGGGGTGTCTGCTCGCCCGTCGTTTGGTGGAGTCGGGTGTGCCCTTTGTCGAAGTTTCTCTGAAGGGGTGGGATACCCACGAGGATAATTTTAACCGGGTCAAAAAACTCTCGTCGGAGCTCGACGCGGGCATGTCGGCGCTGCTCGACGATCTCGAGGCTCGCGGTCTTTTGCAGTCGACGCTGGTGCTTTGCATCGGCGACTTTGGTCGCACGCCGACGATCAACGCCCGCGGCGGTCGCGATCACTTCCCCAAAATCTCCGCGGCGGTGCTCGCTGGTGCAGGCATCCGTGGTGGTCAAGTGATCGGAGCGACCGATGCGGACGGGTTGGAGATTGTCGACCGGCCGGTCAACGTTGCGGATCTCTTTCGCACGCTTGCGGGGCTGGTCGGTCTCGATCCCGAGGAAACCCGGATGAGCGCAGCGGGCCGGCCAGTGGCGACGGTCAATGGCGGCGAGCTGATCCACGAGCTGCTCTGAGTTCGCCATCGGGGGCATATCGCGGACGGCCTTGGGGTAGGCTCCGGGCGTGTCTCCGATCCGCGTGCTCATCTACGGCACAGTCATCTGTTTGGGTGTTCTTCAATTTTTCGCGGGTCGTTGGTTCGCGGGCCATATGCGTGAGCTGCTGGCACGCGGCCAACGTGTGCCGGGTCGCCCGGTCGCGAGTCTGCTCAAGAGCAGCGCCAGTGCGGAGAACCGCAGTCGGCACAAAGTTGTCGCGTTCACAACGCTCGACGGCCGAGAGGAGGAGATCGTGTCAAAAGTTGGCGTGCCCTGGGATCGTTCGGGAGGGGCGGTATCGGTGATCTACGACCCCGACGACCTCGAGAATGCGACCCTGGATACGTGGGTCGAAAAGTGGATGGTGCCGGCGATTCTGATGGCTAACGGCGCTTTGATGGTGCTCGCGATCCTCGTCATCGGCGGCCTTGATGCGTTTGGCTTAATCGGTACGGGCTAGCGCGCAGCGAAACCCAAGGGCGTTTGATTGCGTCAAAGTACAGACGCGGTTCGTACCCGCCAGGAGCGCAATGGCACTTGTCATCGAGAACCTCTCCAAGACCTATCCCGGCGGCGTTCGGGCTCTTCACGGCGTATCGCTGACGATCCCGACCGGTATGTTTGGCCTTTTGGGCCCCAACGGCGCCGGTAAGTCGACGCTGATGCGCACGATCGCGACGTTGCAAGAGCCGGACAGCGGTTCGATCCATCTCGGTGAGGTCGATGTGCTCCGCGACAAGACCGCGGTGCGTCGAGTGCTCGGTTACCTGCCCCAAGAGTTCGGTCTTTATCCAAACCTCTCGGCGGAGCTTGTGCTCGATCATTTTGCGACCCTCAAGGGCATCACGCGCTCCAAGGAGCGGGCCCGGGTAGTCGCGGCGTTGCTCGAGCAGACGAACCTCGCAGATGTTCGCAAGGCCAATGTCGGCGGATTTTCGGGGGGCATGAAGCAGCGCCTGGGCATCGCTATTGCGCTTCTCGGTTCGCCTAAGTTGGTGATCGTTGATGAGCCGACCGCCGGTCTAGACCCGACCGAGCGCCACCGTTTTCTAAATTTACTGAGCGCCGTCGGCGAAAATATCGTCGTCATCCTCTCGACCCATATCGTCGAGGATGTGCGCGAACTCTGCTCCAATGTAGCGATCATTGCCCGCGGTGAGGTCCGCATGACGGGAGTCCCGGACGATCTGATCGAGGGCATCCGCGGCAAGATTTGGCGGCGACAGGTTCCCCGCAGCGAGCTCGCCCAGGCGCAGGAGAGCCATCAGGTGATCTCGACACGTCTGCGCGCTGGCACCCCAGAGATTCGTGTGTACGCGGACGAACGGCCTGGGCCCGAGTTCAGCCCGCGGGAGCCGGATCTCGAGGATGTTTACTTTTATCAGGTGAGCGCAGCTGCGGCCCCGGAGGCCGGCTGATGTTCGGCGCGATCGCCCGCTTTGAGCTCCGCTATCACCTGCGGCGCCCCATTACCTGGATCTACTTCGGCGTGCTCGCACTGCTCGCCTTCGGGGCGATCAGCAGCGACGTCGTTCGGGTCGCGGGCTCGTCGAGCCGAGTTACCGACAATGCTCCCAACGTGCTCAATTGGATGACGATGGTGCTGACGATCTTCGGGGTTGTCATTACCTCGGCGATCGCTGGCGCCGCGGTGCTTCGTGACTTCGAATTTAAGGCACACGAGCTGCTCTTCACCACGCCGATGAGCAAGATCGCCTACTTGGGCGGGCGCTTTGTCGGTGCCTATCTGGTGACACTGGTGGTCTTTTTGGGGGTGCCTGTGGGTCTAATGCTCGGGGCGATGATGCCCTGGGTTGACGCTTCGGGCCTGGGTCCCTTTTCGTTGGCGGCGCATCTCTGGCCCTTCCTGGTCTACACGGTGCCCAATACCCTGCTGGCGACGGCGCTCTTCTTTGCGGTCGGCATCGCCAGCCGCTCGGCCTTCGCTGTCTATGTGCAGGGAATGGCGCTCTTCATCGGTTACAGCATTGCGATGTCGTTTGTCGGCGACTTTGACAGCGAGACCCTGGGCGCGCTCCTGGACCCCTTTGGCGTCGCCGCCACGGAGCTCATTACCCGCGACTGGACGATCGTCGAAAAAAACAACGACTTGGTGCCATTTGGCGGCTTGTTGCTCCTCAATCGTGTGATTTGGGTGGGCGCGGGGCTTGCGGTATTCGCTGCGGTGGCCCGCTTCTTCAAGATGGACGCGCTCGGCTTTGCCGGCAGTCGTCGTTGGGGCAAAAAGAAGAAAAAAGCGAAGAAAAAACAGAAAAAGACCACCGGTAAAGACGCGACTCATGACGTTGCCGTGGCCGGTGACGGAGTGTCGCTTGGGGAGGTTTTGCTGCCGCAGGCGAGCTATCGCGAGGACTTCTCCGCGCGTCTTCGTCAGCTCCGGTCGATGGTCTCGATTTACTTTCGCGGCACCGTACGATCGCCGCTTTTTCTCGCATTGGTCGCGATCGGCATGATCTTTTTGGTCGCGGTGGCGATCGACGCCGATGCGCTCTACGGAACCCGGGTGTACCCGGTCACCTACGTGATGGCCGAGGTCGTCACTGGATCGTTCGCGCTCTTCTTTATGATCCTGACCACGCTCTACGCAGGCGAGCTGCTCTGGCGTGAGCGTAGCGTCCGCTGTGATGAGATCCACGACGCCCTGCCGGTGCCGAGCGGGCTTGTCGTGAGCTCTAAGATCATCGCCCTCCTGCTGGTGCACGGTGTGCTTTTGCTGGCGCTATTTGGCACTGGCGTGGCGATTCAGCTGGGCAAGGGCTTTACCCATATCGAGGTCGATGTTTACTTTGGCCACCTCTTTGGCATCACGTATGCCTGGCTCGTATTGATCACGTTGCTCACCTTTTCGGTGCACGCACTGGTCGGCTCCAAGTTTTTTGGTCATGTCGTCGTGATCGCCTATTGGCTGCTCTTGATGGTCCTGAGCTTCCTCGACTTTGACCATCGACTCTACAAATTCGCCAGCAGGCCAAGCCCAACCTATTCGGATCTCAACGGCTTTGGGCCGAATGTGGGTCCCTACATGTGGTTTAGTGCCTACTGGTTGGCGGGCGGTTTGCTGCTGGTGGGTCTGGGGTTGCTGGTGCTGCAGCGCGGCAAAGAGGGGCGGCTGCGGGATCGCCTGCGCATGGCCAAAGGTCGATTGAGCCGGCGCTCGATGGCGTTTATCAGCGCCTCGGCGCTCGCTTTTGCGGCTCTCGGTAGTTTCATCTTCTACAATACAAATGTCCTGCACACGTACCGAGCGAGCGATGCCACAGAGGCGTTGCAGGCCGATTATGAGCGGGAGTACGCCGATCGCAAGGGCGCCGCGCAGCCGCGTATTGTCGGCGTCGATCTCGAGGTCGAGCTCTTTCCCGCAGAGGGCCAATGGTCGGCGGTCGGTGACTACCAACTGATCAATCGCAGCGACCAGGCGATCGAGCAGATCACGCTGACGATGACCGATGAGGATATCGACGTGCGAGCGCTCGAGTTTGATCGACCGGTGACGTTAGAGCGCTTTGACGAGCGTTTTCAGGTTCGCACCTACCGCCTGGCCGAAGCGTTGGCACCCGGTCAGGCGCTAAAGCTTCACTTTGATCTCTTTTTTGCAGGGCAGGGTTTTCAGCTCAATGGGCGGAGTTCGGCAATTGTCGAAAACGGCACGTTCCTCCATTCAAACTCGATGCTGCCGCAGCTCGGCTACCTCGAGAGCTACGAGCTGGTCGACGACGATACACGCAAGGAGCAAGGGCTTGGTCCCAAGGAGCGCATGGCGTCGATCGACGACGAGAGTGCTCTGATGAACACGTACATCGCCTCGGACTCCGATTGGATCGACTTTGCGGCGACAGTTAGCACCTCCGCCGATCAGATCGCGATAGCTCCTGGTTACTTGGTGCGAGAGTGGGAGGAGGCCGGCCGTCGCTACTTCCGCTACGAGATGGACTCGAAGATCCTGAACTTCTTCTCGTTTTTGTCGGCTCGCTACGAGGTGCGACGCGACCGTTGGAACGATGTGGCGATCGAGATTTATTACCATCCCGGGCACGAGTACAACCTGGACCGCATGATCGACGCGACCAAGAAGTCGCTGGAGTACTACAGCGAGAATTTTTCGCCCTACCAACATCGGCAGGTGCGGATCCTAGAGTTCCCGCGCTACGCGAGCTTCGCCCAGTCGTTTCCAAATACGATCCCTTACTCGGAGTCGATCGGTTTTATCGCTCGGGTTGTGGACGAGGAGGAGGATCTCGATTTCCCCTTCTATGTGACGGCGCACGAGGTGGCCCATCAATGGTGGGCGCACCAGGTGGTGGGCGGCAATGTGCAGGGCGCAACGATGCTCTCCGAGACCCTCGCGCAGTACTCTGCACTGATGGTGATGGAAAAAGAGTACGGCTCGGCGCAGATGCACAAGTTCTTAAAGCACGAACTCCGCGGCTATCTCCAGGGGCGCAGCAGTGAGAGCAAGAAAGAGTTGCCGCTGATGTTGGTCGAAAATCAGCAGTACATCCACTATCAAAAAGGGTCGCTGATCTTTTACGCGCTAAAGGACTATTTGGGAGAGGATGTCGTGAATGCGGCGATCCGCGAGGTGATCGCGGCGCACGCATTCAAGGGCCCGCCCTTCCCAACCTCGCGGGTGCTGGTCGAGGCACTGAGGGCGCGAACGCCCGAGAAGTACGCCTATTTGATCGAGGATTTCTTCGAGACAATCACGCTCTACGACAACAAGGTCGTGTCGGCTCATTTTGAGGAAATCGAGGGAGGTCGTTACAAGGTGACGATCGAGGCCGGGGTTCGAAAGCTGCGCGCCGATGAGATCGGCAATGAGGATCCGGTCGCACTGGACGATTGGATCGATGTGGGCGTGTTTGCGGCGGCCGAGGGCGAAACGGAGCTGGGAGCTGCGCTCTATCTCGAGAAGCACCACTTTAGGGCGGAAAACTCGAGCCTGGAGATCGTGGTCGATGCACTACCCGCGAAGGTTGGGGTCGATCCGTATCATAAGCTGATCGATCGGCGGATTAAGGACAACGTCAAGGCCGTCGAGGCGGAGTGAGGACAGAAGCCTGGTGCGAAGGGCCTATGTCCGCGGGGGCTTTGATGCGATGAAGCTCAACTAGGGGCGAGCGCTGCCCTTGGGCACAACAGCACCGTGACTGTGGGATTCGCCTTGGGTGTCCAGGCCGAGGCTGCCGCCGGGCCAGAGAACGTGAAAACGGCGGTTGTCGAGGCCCCGGCACGCGACCTCTCGGCGGAGGTCAGCGGGGCCTGCATCGATAGCTTCGTCGGAGAGATCAAAGGCTCCCCAATGCATGCCCATAAAGTGGGCCGCGCCGAGGTCGTGAAAGGCCTGGACCGACTCTGCGGGATCCATATGTTGCGATCGCATGATCGACCGCGGTAGGTAGGCACCGAGGGGCAGGCAGGCGAGATCGATAGTGCCGATGATCCCGGCGATCGCGCGAAATCCGGAAAAATAGCCGGTGTCGCCGGAGTGGTAGATGGTCTTGGATCCGCGGAGCACAAAACCTCCCCAGAGCGCCTTATTATGATCGGTTAAGCGTCGATGCCAGTGCTGGGCGGGCACTAGGCATATCTCGATGTTGCCGAGCCTCGTGGCCTGCCACCAGTCGAGTTCGAGCACATGTCGGCAGGCCCGAGGCAGGCAGCGACCAAGGGCATTGGGCACGATAAAGGGGAGTTGGGGGCCGAAGCGGTGTGCGAGCGCGCGCAGGCTCGCGGGGTCGAGGTGATCGTGGTGTCCGTGGGTGATCAGCACAGCGTCGAGGGGCGGGATCTCGGCGGGGCCTAGGGCTGCGGGGCTCGTGCGCGAGATAATACCGCCAGCGCGACCGAAGATTGGATCGATGAGAACGCGGATCCCATCGAGCTCGACGAGGAAAGAGGCGTGTCCGAGCCAGAGCAGACGGGCATCGCGGGGTAGCTTTGCGAGGCCGGAGAGCGGCGAGGCGATGACCTGGATCTCGGCGAGGCGTCGCGGGCCCCGTCGGCGTGAGACCTGCCATTTGATCAGCTCGCGTGCGCCAGGTAGCGGTGGGCTGCCCCAGGGGTTGTGATAGCGGTTGCCCCGTCGGGGATCGGCGAAGAGATCCGGGTCTGTGCGGGCGAGGCCGGCGGGGATCGGGAGGCGGCGTCGCTTCATCGAATCAACCATGGATAATCTCAGTGTGCCGACGAGATCGGCTCCACGAACTCTCGCTTCTGCCGATACGAGTTGTCATGATACGCAACTTCTGCCGGTTGTATCGACCTGGTTCACTTCGTCGTTTGAGGTCGAAGCAAAAAAACGCGAGCCCAGAGGTTGGGCTCGCGGAAAAGGTGGAGGAAATTGGCGCCGCTAGATCTGTGGGAACATTGAGAAGGAAGCGACGCCCAGGCCTCCGCTCGACAGTATCGGCGAGCCATCCGCGGCTGGCAAGGACAAGCTCTGTGCGGATCTGTGAGGGTTTTGGCGCAGTTGGTTGCGCACTAGGTGCATCGGCGGCGATAGGGCCTCAAAGCAGCTCGGCGAGGATCTTCGCGCTCTCGGTCGCGTTGTACGTACAGCCCTGGATGCCGAAGGTGACGTCGGCCAGGGCGGCATCGTCGACCCGGACACCGCCGCGGGCTTGGAGGTGGAGTTCGGCGAGCTGCAGCATGGATGGTCGGGTGCTCGTGAACTCGCGCAGTGCTTGGCAGGCGAGGGCGACATTGCCGTAGTTGCCCTCGACACTGTTGTGCATCGATTTTCCGCCCATGTAGAGATCGCTGAGAATGATCTCGTTGCGCTCGAGGTCGACCACCAGCGGCACCGCGTAGGCGCCGGTACCGTTGAGGTTGATCTTGTTGGCAACGGCTTTGATGTCGAAGGTCTTGAGGCTGGCGTCGACCTCTTCGCGGATCATCCAGCCGGCATGGCAGCGCATCACCGCGAACTCCTCGCCGGCGAAGCGGTTGACCTCGACCGCGAGGTAGCGGACCTCTGGTGGCAGGGCGCAGAGGGTGATGTCGATGAACTCAGCGGCGCCCTTGGGGGCAGAGACGATGTCGCCTGAGTGCACAATGCCGGTGCTCGAGAGGTTGGTGTAGCTGACGTGGCCGGCGTACTTGAGATCGGCGTTGAATTGGATGACGGAGAGGTCGAGATCGGTGCACCACTCCTGCTGCCTCCAATAGATAAAGAGGCGCAGCACCTTGCCAAAGTCGACCGGTACACGGGAGCCTCGACCGAAGGGCAGGATGCCGTCAGAGGCCGCTCGTTGCTGCAGCGGTACCGTGTAATTGGTGAGCATTGGATCGATCCAGATACGCTTGCCGGGCAGTGCACCGCGGGCGCGAAAGCGGCTTAGCAGCGCCTCGCGGGCGAGCGTTCGCGCGGTCTCGGCGATCTCGGGATTGAGCGCGCCATAGGCGTTGTTGGCGAGCATCTTGAGTTTGCCGCGCTTGTTGATGACCGCTCGATACTCGGACTCATTGATGGTGGCGAAATAGGTGTCGAGCACGAGCAATGCTTTGGTCGGGATCTTCTTAGCGGCCCGGTTAAAGGCGGTGAAGATCGCAGCGCTCTCGGGGGGCGTCTTGAAGCGGCGCAGCAACTCGTGCAGGCGGCGGCCGAGCAGGCCCGGACGCTGACCCAGGTGCTCGAGCACGCCCTTTAGATCGTGATTGGCGAGCAGCCGCTCGGTGTCGCTTTCGTAGGTGATAATTGTGTTTCTGCGCAGGGCATCAAAGGCGGCGGCGGTCTTGGCATGGCTGCGGCTGTACTCGCCAACGTGCAGGCTGCGGCCGAGTGCGAGCCAGAGCCCGCGGTGGCGCAGCAGGTCCTCGGCGAGATTGGGGCAACGCTCCAGCATGCCGAGCAGGGCCCGACGTTGGGCTCGCCTCAGTTTTGGGAAGCGGGCTTTGGTCGCGAGGCTGATGTCGGTGCCGGTGAGGCAGGCGAACATGCGCAGGAGGTCGGTCGGCGAGCGAGCGAGCGCGGCGACGGCCTGGGTCTTGCCGGCGCCCCAATAGGCTGCGAGCAGGAGTGCCTTCGTTTCGCTTTGAGAGATCCGGTCGGCGTCGATGCCTGCCCGATCGTCAAAGTGCAGGATCAATGCCTTAATGTCGTCGTGCAGCGCCTCTTTGATCGATGATTTGGCGTAGAGATGGTCGTGCAAATAGGTGAGCAGGCGCGCTTCGAGTTCGTCCTGCCAGACCAAATCGAGGTCGATCCACTCGACGTGGCTGGCAGCCTTGCGCTTGCGAAGTTTGGCCTTGGCCCGCTCAAAGAGCGAGGGGCTCTGCAGCTGGGTGATCGGATCGGCGCCAAACTCCTGGAGATCGAAGAGCCAGTGGGGAACAAAGACGCCGTTTTCGAGACGTTCGCCGTCTTCGCAGCCCTCAAAGGCGCCGCTCAGGTTGCCCACGTAGCCGAGGATGCGCTTGGCGAAATGAGCGTCGTCCTTGGGGATGCCGCCCGGAAATTTTAAGAAGAGATGCACGTAGTCGACGTCGCCGCCGCGGAGCGCCTTGAGTTCGGCGATCCGGGCTTTATGTCCTGAGAGCCAGGAGGAAGCGGCGGCGTCCAGTAGCTTTGGGTTGCGCAGTCGGTAGCCGAGTGCAGCCAGCTCTGCGAGCACCGCGAGGCGCCCCTTGGTTGGGATGCCAGCTCCGTGGGGCAGCGGCAGGACGCGGAGACGGCGGATCGCGATCGCTTCCATTACGCGAGGGTATCAAGGCCCCCGGCGGAATCCGAGCCTTGGCCTCGAGTCTTAGGCTTTGGTCGTAGGTTCGAGCGCCAGCACCTCGCGCGTGAACACATCACCGCGCTCGGCGTAGTTGCGATACCAGTCGAAGCTCGAGCAGGCGGGGGAGAGCAGCACGGCGTCCCCCGAATGTGCGAGTTTGCGGGCAGCGGCGACTGCCTGGTGCATGTTTTTGGCCTTCGTCCAGGGCACGATGCCCTCGGCGATCGCGGCGAAGGCATCGGCCGATTCGCCGATCGCGACGAGAGCGCGGGCCCGTCTTGCGAGGTGGGTACGCAGCTGCGTGAGGTCGTCGTCCTTGCGCCGACCGCCGGCGATCAGCACATAGGGCCGATCAAAACCGTCGAGGTTGGCGACGACGCTGGCGACGTTGGTCGCCTTGGAGTCGTTGTAGTAGGTGATGCCGTCCAGCTCGCGGATCGCGATCATGCGGTGCGGCAGACCCCTGAAGGCGCGCAGGCCCGCCTCGCAGGCCCCCAGATCGATGCCTAGGTGGCGGGCGGCAGCGAGGGCGAAGAGCGCGTTTTTCGCATTGTGACGGCCGGCAAGCGCGAGCGCATTGCGGGGCCATTGTTCGTCTTCGGCGAGGTGAAGGAGAAGGAGAAATTTTCCAATGCCATCGCCATCGCCATCGCCTGTCTCTTCGTGCAGGATCACGGGATCACCGGGGCGCTCGCCGTTGACCAGCAGCAGGCGGCCCCCAAGGCCCTGGCGCATGCGCTCGCTAACGCTGTCGTCGGCATCGAGGAGTGCGAGGCCGCTGTTTTTGAGGCCCGCAAAGACCCGCATTTTGGTGCGCGCGTAGGCGTTGAAATCGTCGTAGCGGTCGAGGTGATCGGGGGTGATATTCAAGACCATGGCGACGTCGGTAGGGTGCAGCGTGGCCCCGTTCATGGTCTCTAGTTGGTAGCTCGAGCACTCGAGAACGAGGCTTTTGGGTGGCGCTCTCTCGCCGCTCAAGACCCCCAAGATCACGCTCGAGAGAGGCACCCCGAGGTTGCCGCCTGTGAAGGGATCGAGGCCGCCAGCAGCGAGCAGCTCACCGGTCAGCGCGGTGACCGTGCTCTTGCCGTTGGTGCCGGTGATCAGCACTGTCGGCAGTCCGGGCCAGTGCCTGTTAAAAAGATCGAGCGCGAGGCTCATCTCGCCGTGGATCGCCGCTTTGGGGCTATGTATGCGCGCTAATGCTCGAATCGGCAAAGGCGGCACTCCGGGGCTTAGTACGATGAGATCGACGCCGGCAAAGGCCTCGGCAGGCGGCGCTTGGTCGCCGAGCCAGAGTTTGACCCTGGGATCTGCCTGCGCTTCCGAATTGCGGTCGTAGGCGCGGACGCTGAGACCACACTCGGCGAGCAGCGCAGCGACATCGCGGCCGCTTTGACCGAGGCCGATGACCAGCGCCGAGTGCCAGGGCAGGCTCGGGATGTATTGTGCAGTCATCTATCGCAGCGACTGCAGCTACCGCAGCTTGAGCGTCGCTAAACCGAGTAGGGCGAGCATAAAGGCGATGATCCAGAAGCGCACGACCACCTTGGGTTCGCTCCAACCCTTGAGCTCGTAATGGTGGTGGATGGGCGCCATTTTAAAGACGCGCTTGCCGGTGAGTTTAAAGGAGAAAACCTGGACGATCACGCTGACCGTCTCGAGGACAAAGAGGCCGCCGACGATCACCAGGGTGAACTCATTTTTGGAGGCGACGGCGAGGTAACCCAGGCCCGCGCCCAGGGGCAATGAGCCGACGTCACCCATAAATACGCTCGCCGGGAAGGTGTTGTACCAGAGGAAGCCGATGCCCGCGCCGCACATGGCCCCGCAATAGATCGCCAACTCGCCGACCCCGGGAATGTGGGGGATGTTGAGATAGCGGGCGATGTCAAAGCCGGCGATGATCGTGCCGGCGGCGTAGGTCAATACCAAGAAGGTGCCGGCAGCGATCACCACCGGCATGATCGCGAGGCCGTCCAGGCCGTCGGTGAGGTTGACCGCGTTCGAAAAACCGACGATCACAAAGGTCGCCATGCCCATGTAAAGCAGCGCCGGCAGAGCGATGTCGTAGGAGTAGAAGTCGAGCAGAGGCAGCGCCAGGCGGAAACGGAAGCCCTCTGGCATCATCGACGACGAATAGAGATAGCCGACGCAGGCCGCCGCGACGATGATCTGAAGGAGGAACTTGATCTTGCCGGGCATGCCCCGCGAGCTTTTGCCGCGGACCTTGAGCGCGTCATCGACAAAACCGATCACCCCGTAGCCGGCAGTGATCGCCGTCGCCAGGAGGATGAAGGGGTTGCTCATGTCCGCCCACATCACCGTCGGAATGATCAGCGTGAAGAGGAGCAGGCTGCCGCCCATCGTCGGCGTGCCGCGCTTGGAGAAGTGCGACTCGGGGCCGTCGTCGCGGATGACCTGCCCGAGCTGGATCTTCTGCAGAGTGCGGATGAACCACGGGTAGAGGATGAGCGAGAGCAGGAGGGCGGTCAGGGTCGCGGCCAGGATCCTCGTCGACGTGTAGCGGAGGACGTTGAGCCACTTGAGCCAGCTGACCTGATCGTGCAGGGAGAATAGGAGGTGGTAGAGCACGACGCGGTGGACCCGTGTTTGGTTCGGGCCCTAGAGTTGGCACGAAGGTGCTCGCGGAGCAAGATTCCGACGGCCGATCGGCCTCGCGGTACTCGCGGTCTTGCGGAGCTCGCGCGGCGAGGATTTTGGGTCACGAAGATCTTGGTTCGCGAAGATCTCGGTTCGCGGTTCGCGAGGATCTCGGAGGCTGAATTCCCGCTTGCCTGACCGCTCGCGCTGTCGGGCTCCTCTCAGGCGCGGGTAAAAATCCAGTCGAGCCAAGCCTCGGGCACCGCAGCGGGCATGCGCGGCAGCAGGCTCTGCGGACTCCAGCGCGGACGGGCCGGTGGTCGCGGCAGCGAGAGACCGGCCTCTTCAGGGGTCCGGCCGCCCTTCTTGCGGTTGCAGGGTCGGCAGGCGGCGACGACGTTGGTCCAGCTGGTTTTGCCGCCCGCGACTCGCGGGATCACATGGTCCAGGGTGAGGTCGGCAGCGGCGAAAACTTCGTCGCAGTACTGGCAACGGTGCTGGTCGCGGAGGTAGACGTTGCGCCTAGAAAAACGCACGACCTGCGGCCGCAAGCGGAGCTGGGTGAGCAGGCGGACAACGGCGGGCGTCGGGAAGGTGCACGTGCTCGTCGGGATCTCGAAGGCGTAGTGGGCGAGTACCTCGACCTTGTCGAGGAAACTCATGCAGATCGCGCGCTGCCAACGGACGATGCGCAAGGGCTGATAGCCAGCGTCGAGCACCAGCGTGCGGGCGGCCGAGAGCGGATTGCCGGTCTTCACCAGAGCCGCCGCAGTCTGGCGAAGTCCCTCCTCCGGCGTTCGTTTTCGCATCCCCGTCAAGCCCTTAGAAAGGCTAGCACGGGGCCCTCTGAGCGCTTTTGGGACGAATCTGCGAGGGCTGCATGGAAGCGCGCCCGGCCGGTGTGAAGGCGAACTGACAGGTGCTCGCTGGTTCTCCAAAAAAAGAGCGGAGGCCTGTGAACCAGCGGCGGCGGTAGGCGACTATCACCACGGAGAGCGCAACGTGCCCGCTTCTGCGAGCCGAACCTCTCCCTGGAGATTCCATCATGTCGACCTACCATAGCCTCAAGATCCTCAAGAATATGTCCTCCCGTCTGCGAGCGTTCGCGCTGCCCAGTCTCGCGCTGGCAACTTCGCTGGCGCTCTCCGTGGGTTGCAGCGCTATCAGTACCCAAGACGAGGGCGGGAGCGCGGGCGCGGGCGACTTCGATCCGGGAGTCGGTCAGGGCGGGGCCCAAGACTTCGGCCAGTTCAAGCAGATCTTAGAGGACGGCGAGATTCCAGCGCCCGAGACCATCGACGATGTGGGCTTTTTCAACGAGCACAAAATCGAGTTGCCGGCGGCGCAGTGCGACGGTGACAACGTGTGCATGCACGGGCTCTTCGGGCAGATGGGCAATATGATCAACGGATCGAATTGCACGACACTGCTGCTCGGCATGAACACGCCGATCGATCCGGCCGAACTCGACCGGCCTCCGCTCAACCTGGCGCTGGCGATCGATACCAGCGGGTCGATGCAGGGGGAGAGCATCTTTTATGTCCGCGAGGGACTGGAGCGCATGCTTGATTCGCTCGATCCACAGGATCGAGTGACACTGGTGACGTTCTCGACGAACGCAAAAATCGCGGTCGAGCACACCGCTGGCGACGATCCGGCACTGGCAAATGCGATCAATTCGCTAAATGCCGACGGCGGCACAAACATCTACGACGGTCTGCGCACAGCATTTGATCGGGTCGAAGAAAACGCCGAAGAAGGCTGGCAAAATCGAGTAATCCTGCTGAGCGATGGAGTCGCAACCGAGGGGATCCAGAGCGACGCAAAGATCCTCGAGATGGCGGCGTCGTACAACGAGCTGGGCTTTGGCCTGACGACGATCGGCGTGGGGTCCGATTTTGATACCGAATTGATGCGCACGCTCAGCGAGGGCGGCTCGGGGGCGTTCTACTTCCTCGAAGACCCGAGCGCAGTGCAAGAGGTGTTTGTCGAAGAGGTGACGTCGTTCATGGTGCCGCTGGCCGAAGACGTGACGATCGAGGCGGATATCGGCGGTGAGTACATCCTCCGAGGGATCTACGGGACGAAGCGCTTCGAGGCAAACGGCGAACACGGCAGTATCGAGATCCCAAATCTACAGCTGGCCCACCGCGAGAGCGTCGACGACAACGAAGGCGGACGTCGTGGCGGTGGCGGTGCGATCATGCTGGAGCTGCTGCCGCGAAATGGAGCGAGCGGGCAAGATAACTACGTCGGCGATGTGACGCTTCGCTACCGCGATGCGCTCACGCAGGAGCTGGTCGAGCAAGTGGTGAGTGTCGATGCACCCGTGGGTCCAACGGATGAAGGCTCGTACTTCGAGACGAAGAGCGTCGAGAAGGGCTTTGTGATGCTAAACATCTATATGGGCTTCCAAATGGCAGCGACGCGGGCCCAATCGGGTGATGATGCGGGGGCGTTGAATGTGCTGCTGGGGCTCCGAGGAGGAGTCGACGGCTGGCTGGAGAGCAATCCTGATGCGGATATCGAGGACGATCTGAAGTACATCGATTTGTTTATCGAGAATCTGCGAAGCCGCGGAGCCGAGGAGCCGCCTCCCTCGCAGGATCCGCCGCAGCCCTGGCCGGAGGATTAAGGTCGAAGTCGGCGCGGGTTTTTGGTCTGCGTTGCGAACGGGTCCCTGGGGGGGCCCGTTTTTTTTGGTTTTGGTTTTGGTTTTTGGGGGCTGGGGAGATTTTTCGAAGGGGCTGCTTAGGAGAAACGCTGTGAGGGAGAGGCGGAGGCCGAAGCGGAGGCCGGACAAGGAGGGCATCACTCTCTCAGACAGGT
>CAYYUP010000093.1:0-22030 GCA_964474905.1 uncultured Nannocystis sp.
GAGGAGCGCTGAGGAGCGCTGAGGAGCGCTGAGGAGCGCTGAGGAGCGCTGAGGAGCGCTGAGTCGATCAATCTACTATCCATCGCTTACCTGCGCTCCGACGATAACACCGTACTTTTTACATTACAAGTAGCCCTTAGAAGTTCATCGGTATCATCGTAGAACGCCCTCGTTCGGAGAGTGATTCGTTTCTTTGAGGATCACAAACTGCTCCGAGAACGGGTAGGAAGGCTGCACCGGAGACGATTCGAGTCATGGTCTGGCAAAGCGCGACGTCGAGTCGGCACAGGAGGTGCATATCCTCTTTGAGAGGCTCCTGCGCGAAGCTCAAGAGGCTCCGCCCGGCGCTAACGCCGCTATCCACTGCCCCAGCTAAGCGGAAAGCAGCTCAGGCCCGACGGGATTCGCAGGCCGCACGGGCGATCTGGCAGTCTTCGCTCACCCGCTGGCAGACCTGGGCGCAGCGCTCTTCGTCGGGGTGGCGAGCGGCGAAGCGACAGATCTGCCGCTCTCGATCGCAGGTCACGGCCGCGAGTTCGCAGATCCTCTGGCTCGCGCTCTGCTCCTCTTCCGCACCCGCCGGAACACCGCCGGCACCAGCTCCTGTACTAAAAGCCAGGTCGCCGCCGCCGTCCTTGGTCGAACTCGTGCCCTTCGGGTTCTTGGATTCTTGGATTCTTGGATCCCTTGGCGTCGTTCTCGGACTTCGCGAGTGCATCGGAGTCTTCGGCGCTGCTCGCCTGATCGCCGCGCATCGCTCCGCCAGCGCTGGGCAGGCGGAGCGTACGCTCGACCAAAAGCCGCCCGCAAACGGCGAGGCTGAGCTCTCCCTCTCTGGTTCCCTCTCTCGTAGCCCTTTCCCACCCCGCTCCTGCTCCGCCGAATGCTTGCCGAATCATCCGCCCCCCCATCTCGGCCATCTCGGCCACCTCAGCCATCTCTCCTGCACCACCGCCTGCAAACTCGGCGGAGGCCTGCCGCGTCAATCGGCGCAACCATGCTCCGGCATGCTGAGTCGCGGAGAGCGGCTTCGATGAAGAACCGCAAATTCCGTCGCAGAGACCGTTAGAACGTGCTAATTTCACGAAAAGTACTCGTTCTGCATTTTCAGTAATCAGGCACACAAAAATGCACAGATATCTTCTCCCAGGCCCCTTGACGACCTCCACATAAGAGGGGAACGACCCATGTCAACGCGAAGAACGCCCAGAGACTCAGAGCATCCCGGTAGCGCCACGATCAAACAATCACGCGCTGACGCCATCCCCACAGCAACCCGGGGAGGAGAGCGCATCGTCCTCGGCAATCGCCTCGACACCCGGGTAAGAGCCGCTCTCTTCAGGGTTCTCTCGAAGGACAATCCCGCGTACACAGGAGATGATTCCAGAAAGACCTGATGCCCACCTACTCTGAGATTGGCGCCCAGTTCACTCACCTTCCAGTCGGCGACAATATCGTCTGGCTCTCCAACCAGCTCCGTGACCAACTGCGAAAGATGGAGGCCCTCACGGAACGGCCCGTCGTCGTCTACGAGGCCAACCACCGTGCAGGCCAGGCGCGCACATCACAGATGTCCGAGCGGGATCTAGAGTCTTTCATGGACGTTCTCAAGGGACTGAAAGGCGACTCTCTCGATCTTATTTTGAACAGCTGGGGTGGCAGTCCAGACGCGGCCGATATGATCGGTTCGTACCTCCGACAAAAATTTACGTCGATTCACGTCTACGTGCCACTCGAAGCAATGAGCGCTGCGACGATGTTGGCCTGCGGAGCCAGTGAGATCATCATGGGCAAGCACAGCTTTCTCGGCCCGATCGACCTTCAGATGCAGTTCATGACACCAGACGGGCCAAAGTTCTGCGCCGCGCAAGACGTACTCGACCAATTTTACAAGATCAAATCCGATTTCACGGAGAACCCTCAAGCCTTTTGGGACGGCCCTGGAGCGAGATACTATCCAGATACCATCATTCGCTGCGAGAATGCATTGTCCTATGGCCAAGAGGTCGCAGAGCGGGGGCTCCAGGAGGGCATGTTTCGCGGAGAAGACAAGGCGGCAGAACTAGCCACGAAAATCGCTGCCGACCTCGCAAATCACCAAAAGCACCGCGCTCATGCACGCCGCCTCTCACGAACCTATCTCGAGGGCCTCGGGATGAAGATCCGACACCTAGAGGAGGACCAGCAACTCCAGAATCAAGTGCTGACGATTCATCATTTCTGCTCACATTGGTTCGAGACACTGGGGTCTGTATCGAAGACTCTACAGTCATCGCAGGGCCGATTCGCATTCGACATCGATGAGGCTCGATGCAGCGACGTCGAGTCGGCGCAGAATATGCATATCCTCCTCGATAAGCTCATGCGCGAAACTCAAGACACTCCGCCCGGCGCTGATGCCCCCATCATCAACCGCCCTCGCTAAGACGAAGGCTGACCGTCCTCAGCTGCAACTGCAGCTCAAACTCGACGGGCTTCGCAGGCGTTACGGGCGAGTTGGCAGTCTTCGCCTGCTCGCTGGCAGACCTGGGCGTAGCGCTCTTCGTCGGGGTGGCGAGCCGCGAGGCCGCATATCTGCCGCTCCAAATCACAGGTCGACACCGCGAGTTCGCAGATCCTCTGGCTCACGCTCTGGTCCTCTGTAGGGGCACTCGCCGAAGCACGGCCAGTACCTTTTTTTGAGCTGTAGGCCAGGTCACCGCCACTGTCCTTGGTCGCAGTCGGACTCTTGCTCTTGGGCTTCTTGAGCTTTTTGGGATTCTTGGTCCCGTCGCTCTCGGACTTCGCGAGTGTATCGGCATCTTCGGCGGTGCTCGCCAGATCGCCGCGCATCGCCACGCCAGCGCTGCGCAGGCGGAGCTCTTGCTCGACAAGAAGCCGCTCGTAGACAGCGAGGCTGAGTTCTCCGCCTCCGTCGCCTGCTCCTCCGCCTGCTCCTCCGGCATCCCGATCGTCCCCGTCCCGATCGACCATCTCTGCCATGTCTTCGACATCACCGACCGCCGACTGCGAACTCGACGGAGGCGCTGCGGCATCGCTCGGTGCAGCCATGTTCGAAGGCTGTGCCTTGCCCGCACAACCACCGACAAGCACCAATCCGAGACCCAACAACACACCGATGGCAATGCCACCGACCACACCCAATGCAGGTAGCCGCCTATTCGCAGGCATTGCAGGCCTCCTGCGCGGCGTCACAATCACCTGATGCGCGCTCGCAAACCGCCGCATAACGAGCCTCTCCGGCGTGCCGACTAGCGAGACTGCAGATATGCGCCTCTAGATCACAGATCGAACCCGCGAGATCACAGACATCCTTACAACGCCGCCTCGACGCCCGCGAACTCTCGACCTCGAGGCTCTCGGTGGCAACAGCCGGCTCTGGGCTCGGCTCTGGGCTCGGCTGCGCAGGCGGCACGTCCGGGCTCGCGTCTGCCACCACGGAGTCCTGCCCGCCACTTGAAGCTACGAGGTTCGTCGGTAAAGCGATGCCAGCGGCCCGTAGCCGCTGCTCTTCGTCGCCCAAGGCCAGCTCCAGTTCCTCGACGGAGGTGTCGCTCTGCCACGCCCCGGCTGCCTCAGCGGCCTCGGGCGGCCTCGACTCAACCGATCGTTTGGCCGCGCATGCACCGAGCACCCCAAGCCCGAGAGCGAGCAACCAGACAATCACGCCGTAGCGCTTTCGACTCGACATCACCCGCATCTTCGCCCACGATTCGCCGCTTGTGTGCATAGTTTCGGTCAACGCAGCGACCTCGCCCCGCGATCTCTTGCCGCCCATAGAAGACGTGCCTTGCATCACTCTGCCCCCTGACCGAGCGCATCCTGGAGCAGCTCGCGGTTGATGTCGAGAGCCGCTTCGTAGGCATCCAGGGCCTCCTCGTCGCGTCCAAGGCGCTCCAGCAGCTCGCCGCGCATACCGAGGAGTCGTGCGGTAAAGGCATTTTTGCGGGCATCGACAGCGCTAAATCCAGCCGCGAGTCCCTCGTCCGCGAGCGCCAGCAACTCGCTGTCGGAGCGCGGATCGATGTCGGCATGATCGAGTCGCAGACGCAGCAGTCGGCCGTAGAGATCGTGGCGCAGCATGACGACAGTCTCGCCGACATCCGCCGAACTCGGCCACTCGGTGGAGCGAAGCGCGTCGAGGCTGGCGATCGCACCGGCGACATCACCTCGCTGGATCAGAAGATCGACTCGCTGGTGCTCGGCATCCAGGGTTTGACCGAGAGTGACCAACAACTCGGGATGCGGAGGCGGAGGCGCTGCCAACCGTCCACTGCCACGGAGGCCGCCGTAGGTGAGCAACGACCCGAGAACGAGACCGAGTATCAGAGCCAGGGTCGGAGAAAAGCGCTTCATGATCGGGTCCCTTGGGCACGGGCGAGCAGGTCGCCGCGAGCCCGAGCACGGCCTCGATCGACGCGCCCGGCGAGCTCACGCCGCGCACCTCGCTCGAGGAGAGAGAAGTGCTGCTCGAGCACCAAGGCCGAGGCAGAATCCACGGCCTTCGATGCAACAGTCCCGGACTCCGCACTCGCCCCAGCGGGCTTTGCTAGCGGCGCAGCAGCGACAGAGGCCTCGCGCTTGAGGGTTTTGTCGGCCCCGTCAGCGACAGCGATCTTTGGACCACCGACAGCCGCGTCGCCCGGCCCTGAAGTTTGGATAGGTGTACCGAGAACCAGAAGCAATGCAGCGCCACCCGCCAGCGCAGGAGCCCCGACAAAGAACCACGCCCGCTGCCACCACGGTTTGGGCTTGAGCTCGGGCTCCATCGATCGCCATATGCCCTTGAGGTCAGCTTCGCCGAGAACCTCGGGCTCGCGAAGATGCCGGAGAAGATGCAGCACCGCGAGTTCTTCGTCGACGCTTCCCGCCCCTCCGTCCTGCTCTTGGCCGGCCCTCAGCTCGTCCTCCCAGACGGGATCGATGACCTGGCGACGCGCGGGCTCGCCCGATATTCGCGACGTGCTTGGGTCCGGCTCTTCCGACTGGTGCCACTGGTCCGACATTAGGTTCCTCGAGTTTCTCTTGGCTCTCTGGGTCCGAACGCCGGCCGACGGCGAAGACTTACGCCGACGGCAGACTTTATCGAGATTTCGCGATCGGAAGGCGAATGCGCGCCCCCACGAGCACGGGATCGCGAGCGCCCCACCGCTGCAACCACCCAGGCTGCGACCGCTCGCATCGACGCAACCGCCGGCTCCATCACCTGTCGCGAACGCCCCGCCGCTGCAAACATGCATGCTGCGGGGCTCATGCGGCACCTCCGAGCTGCAGCTCGACACCCTGCTTATTGCAGGCCTTGCGGAAGCTCTTGCAGGCGCGAAAGAGCAGCACATCGAGCGTACCGATCTTCACCTCCAGCTCTTCGGCGCACTCCTCACGGCTGCGATCCTCGAGCAGGCGCAGGCGCAACACCGTCGCGTAGCGGGGGTTTAGGCTCTCGAGCACACCGTCGATGCGCCGCCGCAGAGCCTGTCGCTGCAGCTTCTCCTCGGCCGGATTGGTCGCGTGCGAAGAGAGCCGCTCATTGTGCTCCGCAAAGGCACCGCGCAGCCGTCGCCTGCGACCGACAGCCCGCAACAGATCGCGGGCTTTGTTTTTTGCCATCGTTTTGAGCCAGGGATAAATCCCGCTCGGCTGCCATTTAAAATTGCCGAGATGCTTATGAGCAGACAAGAAGGTGTTGCGCAGGCAGTCGTTCGCGTCGTCGCGATCGCCGAGCATCGGCACCAGGACATAGGAATAAAGGACCGGCGCGTAGGTCCGATAGATCGTCTCGAAGGCGCGCACATCACCGGCGGCTGCCCGCTCAATGACCTCGCGCTCGTTCTCGATCCGGGCCCCCTTCACCGCAGGCAGGGTAGCGCCTCATCCGTCGCTGCGCGCGTTTGCTGAAAGTTCGCGATCTCCCGGCCCTGCAGGCCCCTACCGAGCACCTCGACCGGCGCGACCAACAGCGACACACGCTCGAACTCGAACTCGAACTCGGGCTCGCCAAGGTCATGCCTGCCGCCGCCAAGCAGCTGCCGCAGAATCAATGAAGTTCATAACCTATCCCACCATAATGTCGACTCGCACAGTCCAAGTACCCGCATTACGGTAACTCTTCGCACTCACCAGGTTGCGCAGCTTCCCTCGCCATCAAGAGCATCCGTGAGGTTCAGCGCACCAACGCAACGAGGCACTGCCTGGGCACTGGATCGCAGCCCTGACCGAGCCCTGAGCAATCGCGATGGTTCACTGCGGAAGTCGGGACACCGCGCGACGCTGACCGAAGACGAGGGTCTCGCGCCTTCTGCAAACGCCCGCCAGCGCTGTGCACATCGCTGCACATCCTCAACAAATGCCAAAGCTTGCGCAGGCGATCGACCGCCGCCTACACTTCTTCAGTCACTCCTATGCTGGCCCCCCGCCAAATGCCCCGCGAGTACCTGGCCTGGAACCGCCGCTGGGGGGCTCCACGCGGCCGCGTGCTGCATCGCTGGCTCCGCCGCGTACCGCTGCTCGGGCGCATCGTCGATCGCTCGCCGCGGCTCGCCTCTTTCTTCGCTTTCCAGCCCAACAATACGAGTCGCCGCTACGAATACCCCTGGGCCTTCCACGCGACGCCGCTTGTACCTGGCATGAGGGCCCTCGAGATCGGCGGCTCGCTCTCTGGTTTCCAGTTTGTGCTCGCCAAGAGCGGGCTATCGGTCGTCAACTGCGACCCTGGCAAAGCTGCCCGCGGTCGCGGCTGGCCGGTCACCCCGACGACCTTTAGGGCGCTCAACGACACCTTCAAAACCGACGTTGAGCTCCGCAATACCTTCCTTCAGGATGCCGGCCTCGCCGACGAGAGTTTTGACCGAGTCTTCTCGATCTCGACCATCGAGCACATCCCCGAAACCGAGCTACCGGCACTGATGCAGGAGATCGAGCGTGTGCTCAAGCCCGGTGGTTATTTCATCGCCACCGTCGATCTCTTCCTCGACCTCGAGCCGTTCACAGCCGGCGTCACCACCAACCGCTGGGGCACAAACATCGACATCTCAGCGCTTTGCGCAGCGACCTCGATGCAGCGAATCATCGGCGACCCGCCGATGCTCTACGGCTTTGACGCCTTTGATGCAGCTGCGATCCGCCCGCGAATCCCCGAGCTTTTGGTCGGCTCCTACCCGGTGCTCATCCAGTGCCTGGTCCTCCAAAAGCGCCCACACTCGCCCGCACCTTCGGACGTCTAGTTCTCCTCCTCTGCCCCCGCTCGCCGGCTCTCTTTTTACGGCTTTCAGGACCTGCTCGTCCCACCGTCAACGGGCTCCCCAGATTCCGACCCGAGCAGGCGAGCATCCAGGGCAAGCGCCCCGAAAAGCACCTCTACCCCCGCTCGCCGGCTCTCTTTTTACGGCTTTCAGGACCTGCTCGTCCCACCGTCAACGGGCTCCCCAGATTCCGACCCGAGCAGGCGAGCATCCAGGGCAAGCGCCCCGAAAAGCACCTCTACCCCCGCTCGCCGGCTCTCTTTTTACGGCTTTCAGGACTTGCTGGTGGGACGGTCGAGGGGGGGCCCGCGAGCGAGTCTAGGACGTGCATCGACCCCTTTAGGGGTCGACGCGCGATCCGACCTGTCTGAGGAGTGGGACCCCCCTCGACCGGCCTTCGCGACGTCCTCCGCCGATCCCCTTACGGCTTTTGTGTCGGGCACTAGTGCGCAGACCGCCTCAGCCTACCGATTTTGCTAATTTCTCCGATCCCTTTCCACCCGCCGATCCCTTCGCAACCGTGACCAACGCCCAAACCCAGCCGCTCGGGATCGCGGCGAGACTTCCAAGAATCTCGCGAGTCAACGTCCACTGGTCAAGCGACGGCCCCTCTGGTATGGCCCGCAGAGTGAGCCAGCCAAGCGACAGCGTCGATCTTACGGCAGAGGTCGCCCGCCGCCGCACCTTCGCCATCGTCAGCCACCCGGACGCTGGCAAAACAACCCTCACCGAAAAGCTCTTGCTCTTCTCGGGGGCGATCCAACTCGCCGGTTCGGTGCGCTCGCGCAAGGCTTCGCGGACCACCGTCTCGGACTGGATGGCGATGGAACGCGAGCGCGGGATTTCGGTCACCACTTCGGTGATGAGCTTCGAGTTCCCGCACCCTGATGATCCCGAGGGTGCACCGGCCAAAATCAACCTCCTCGACACGCCTGGTCACGCCGACTTCGGCGAGGACACCTACCGGGTGCTGACCGCCGTCGATGCTGCCTTGATGGTCATTGATGGCGCCAAGGGGGTCGAGTCACGGACCGAAAAACTGATCGAGATTTGCCGCCTCCGCGACACCCCGGTGATCACCTTCGTCAACAAGCTCGACCGCGAATGCCTGGATCCGATCGACCTCTTGGACGACGTCGAGAGCAAGCTCGGCATGGTTTGCGTGCCGATGACCTGGCCCATCGGCATGGGCAAGACCTTTAAGGGGGTCTACGACCTTCGCCGCAACCGCCTTTACCTCTTCTCGGCCACCGGTCACAGCCGGATCAACGCCGGCATCGTCGTCCAGGGCCTGGGCGATCCCAAGCTCGACGAACTGCTCGGCGACGATGCAGCCGAAGAGCTGCGCATGGCGGTCGAGCTGCTCCAAGGGGCAGCTCCCACCTTCGATCACGAAGCCTTTCTCGCCGGCAAACAGACCCCGCTCTTCTTTGGCTCGGCGATGAACAACTTCGGCGTACGCGAACTCTTGGAGGCCTTTGTCCGCCTGGCTCCGCCGCCCCAGGAGCGCCAGGCGATCACCGGTAATGCTGCTGTCAACGCGCCGCCGCCGGGCGAGCCCGTGCCCACCCGGATCATCGATCCCATCGAGCCCGCCTTTTCCGGTTTCGTCTTTAAAATCCAGGCGAACATGGACCCAAACCACCGCGACCGCATGGCATTTTTGAGGATCTGCTCGGGTCGTTTTGAACGCAGAATGAAGGCGCACCACTGCCGCTTGGGTCGCCCGATCGGCCTCGGCAACGCGTTGATGTTCATGGCCAGCGATCGCGAACTCGTCGAAGAGGCCTACGCCGGCGACATCATCGGCATCCCCAACCACGGCACGATCAAGATCGGCGACACATTTTCGAGTGGCGAGCTGCTGCGCTTCACTGGCATCCCCTCCTTCGCCCCCGAGATTTTCCGCCGGGTGATCCTCAAATCGCCGCTACGGGCCAAAGCGCTGTCCAAGGGCCTCTCACAGCTCTCCGAAGAGGGCGCCATCCAGATGTTCAAGCCGCTCACCGGCGCCATTTTCATCGTCGGTGTCGTCGGTCAGCTGCAGCTCGAGGTGATGAAGCACCGCCTGCAAAGCGAGTACAACGTCGATGCGACCTACGAGGGCGTTGAGTACACGACAGCCCGCTGGGTGACGCCGATCCGCAAAGGAAAAAGCAAGATCGAGATCCACAAACTGCTCGAGACCTTCGAACGCAAGTGCTCGGCAAACCTCGCCAACGACGTGCATGGCGACCTCGTCTATCTCGCGCCCAACCGCTGGAACCTCGCCAAAGTCGAAGAGCGCTTCCCCGGCCTCCGCTTCTCGGCAACCCGCGAACACACCTAAGCCGGTCCCCTCAGCCGCAAAATCGGCACGCTCCTCGCGAGGCGTAGGCCAGCTGCGCTAGGCTGCGGGCATGACCGAGCCCCGATGGATCCCCGCGCTTAAACTCGACGAGTTGCCGATCGGTGAGACCCGCGTCATCAGTCACGGGCGCCAAAGGATCGCGCTCTTTCGGCCAGAATCCGAGCAACTCTACGCGATCGACAATCGCTGCCCCCACGAGGGATATCCGCTGGCACGCGGCCCGGTTCGCGAGTGCGTCGTCACCTGTCCCTGGCACAATTTCAAGTTCGACCTGCGCGACGGTCAGTGTGTTCTCGGTGACGAGCAGGTGCGGGTCTACGCGATCCGCCTGCGCGACAACACGGTCGAGATCGACGTCCGTGAGGCCGATGCCAGCTCGCTGCGACCGCGGCATCTGGCGAGCCTCGAAAGCGCCACCAGGGAGGGCAAACTCGGACAGATCGCCCGTGAGCTGGTGCGGCTACTCGAACTCGGTATGAGTCCGCGAGAGCTCGCGCTGCAGGCAATGCGCCAGGACGCCGCCTACGCGGAGTACGGCACGACACACGCGACGCCGACCGCGATCGACGCTCTGCATTTCGCCCGCCGCACCCCCGGCACCCAGGCCGCGCTGCCCCTCGTGCAGGCCTTTGCGATCGCAGCCGAGGCCAACCTGCGCCTGCCCAAGCGAGCGCTCGCCGACCCGGTCGACCCCGGTGATGATGTGCACGCTGCAGGCAAACGGTTGCGCAGACTCGTCGAGCAGGAGGCGCTGCCCGAGGCCGAAGCCCTGCTGCGCGGCGCCCTCGCCCGGGGTTTTGGCGTCGACATCATCGAGCCCTGGCTGCTGCAGCTCTGCGCCGATCACTTGCTCAGCTTTGGTCATCCGCTGATCTACACGGTAAAGATCTGCGATTTCCTGCGCGGGGCCGACTGGCAATTCGCAGGCGAGCTGCTGCCGGCGCTGCTCGGCACCATCATCAACTCGACACGCATGGAGCTTGTCCCCGAGGAGCGGTGGTTTCGCGAGCGCCTGGCCGAGATAGAGCCCGAACTCGACTCCTTCGCCGCCGCCTGCAAGCGCCCTAATCCGCCGCCGATCGACCGCCAAGCTCTGGCCGCAGAGATCTTAGACGGCCCCCGCGACGCCTGGGTCACGCACCTGCGCACAGCCCTTAAGAGCGGCGTCGACTTGATGAGCATCGTCGATGCGCTGGTGCTGGCGGCAAGCGAACGCCTGCTCCGCTTTGATGTCTCGATCGATCGCGACCCGACGGTGCAGGAGGGCTGGCTGCACATCACTCACCGCGTCACCTTCGCCTCGGCGATCCGCGGCGCTCTCGCTAAACCCCATCCTGCAAACCTGCTCCGCCTGCTCTTTCAGTCAGCCCATTTTACCCACAGCGCCGCCCCTCTTGACCTATCGCCCACAGATCGCATTATCCGCAATGCCCGTACAGGTGATGTTGCGACGGCTGATACAAACGGCGAGGTCGAGAACCTGGTCCGCGCGATCCGCCGCCACGACGGCGTCACGGCGGTCGGGCTCACCGAGCGTCTCTTCGCCGACATCCAGGGGCATCCAGGCGGCACCACCAAAGATGTAAGTACACGCCCCGTTACCGGTGCAGATGCAAGCAACGCCGGAGCAACGACCGCCCAGAACCCCGTGCAAAATGCCCCGTGCATCGCCTCCTCCAGCCCCCATAACGCCACCCCGGGCAGCCTCAACACAGACCTCTGGGACCCCCTAGAGGCCGCATTAGAGACACTCACGCTCGACGACATCGCGATCCGGCCGATTTTTAAGGCGCATTGGATCAAGCTCTGCACTGCCGCCTTTGCCGAGGCTCGAGCGCTGCCTCCGGGAGTCGATCGACAATTGCCGATCCTCGCCTGTGTGCGCTTCTTCGCCGGCCCGCAACGCGAGCTAAGGCTCCGTGGGCTGGTCTACGATGCGATCCGCTTCGTCGTCGACGGCAAGGTGCCAAAAACCCTGACCTGACGCCTCCAGGGGCTCATCGAACGGGCTTCGCCCATAGGCTTTCGCGAGCATTCGCGGGCATTCGCGAGTATGATTATACAGCTGGAGATCGCTCGGGCATCGAATCTGTGACCATTCGACTCAATACATGCATTCATTTCACGTACAATCTCAGCCCAAGTTCGACGGCACCCGCTTGCGGATCAGTCCCTCTTGCACCGTCGACGCCACCAGTTCACCCGCGCGATTGAAAAAATGTCCCCGGGCGAGGCCGCGGGCGTTGGAGGCGGAGGGGCTATCGATCGCGTAGAGCAGCCAGTCGTCCAGGCAGAAATCGCGATGAAACCACATCGCGTGATCGAGGCTCGCGGTCTGCATGCCCGGGGTCAGCCACGAGATCCCGTGGGGGAACATGGTCGTGGTCATGAAATGAAAATCAGACGCGTAGGCCAGGAGGAAGCGGTGGATCTGCGGATCATTGGGCAAGGCATCGCTCGCCCGGATCCAGACGTAGCGCTGGGGCTCGCGGACCTCCGGCGCGAAGGGGTTGACTGGCTGGACCTCGCGAAGCTCGATCGGCTTGTCGGCGACGGCCCGGGCACGCAGCGGCGGCGGGATGCGATCGACGATCCGCCGGGCGAGTTCGGTCTCCGACGCCAGCCCCTCGGGCCCCGGTACCTCGGGCATTGTTGCCTGGTGATCAAAGCCGCTCTCCTCGATCTGGAACGACGCGCCCATCGAAAAGATCGCCTTGCCTTTTTGGATCGCAACCACCCGCCGAGTCGTAAAACTCTTGCCGTCACGGATGCGATCGACGTCGTAAATGATCGGCTTGCTCGCGTCGCCACTCCGCAAGAAATAGCCGTGCAAAGAGTGCACACTTCGCCCCTCAGGCACGGTCTGCTGCGCCGCTGAGAGCGCCTGCCCGAGTACCTGCCCACCAAAAACATTGCCCCAGCCGAGATCCTGGCTCTGACCCCGAAATAGGCTCTCCTCGAGGCGCTCGAGGCCGAGAAGAGCGAGGAGGTCGGCGAGAACTTGCATGACCGAGGCTCTATCACCACCACCGCCCGCCCGCCACGTCGCATTACCGCACTTCACATCGCCCCTGGCGCGTGTTGATGCCCGGTGACCCGATCGACGCAGAAACTCGTGGCCCGATATGCTCGCAGGAGGATGCAGCGACCCCTCTTATCTCTCTTTGTTGTACCCGCGGTCCTGATCCTCGGAGCATGCCCCCCGAACGCAGGTAGCGGGGACGCGAGCACGAGCAGCGCGAGCGAAACCGGCGGCAGCTCAGGCACGTCGGCGGAGACAACTTCGACGACTCCAAGTGGCCCATCGAGCGGCGATCCCAGCGGCGATCCCAGCGGCGATCCCAGCGGTGATCCGACGATCTTTGGACCGCGTTGCGGCGACGGTGTTCTCGACGACGGTGAGACCTGCGACGACGGCAATATCAGCAATGCTGACAGCTGCCTCGCAGACTGCACGCCGGCGAGCTGCGGCGACGGGTTCATCTGGATCGGCACCGAGGAGTGCGATGACGGCCCTGACAACAACGCAAAGGATCCGAGCAGCTGCCGGCTCACATGCACCAAGCCAGCCTGCGGCGACAGTGCGCTTTACCCTGTGTCTTTTGGCGGCGCCATCGCCCTGGGTACGAACGGAGGACTCGGGAACGCGAAGCTAAGCGAAGCCTCTCCAAGATCGATCGCCATCGACAGTGTTGGCGATATCTACACTGTCGTCACTGCGAGTAACAGCGGTACAATCTACGTGGTCGTCGAGCACTACACCGCCGAAGGCGCTTTCAAGTCGTATTTCCCGGCGACCAAGAACGAGTTAGGAATCGTCTTCCCGAGCCTGGGTGTCAGCGCTGATGGCAAGCTCACCGTCGCCTGGCAGGAGTTCGGAGTCGACTTCAAATACGACGTGTTCTACAGCCGCTTCACGATCGATGGCGACGTGCTCATCGAGCCCACGAGCATCTCTGCCGATACCTCCACAAACCACCGCAACCCGGTCGTCGCGGTCAACAAGTCAGGCACTGCGATCATCGCCTTCCGCTCGCAAACCGAGATGGCAGACCTGCACGAAATCCGAGCGCGCATCATGCCCGCCGAGGGTGCAGCTCCGGCCGCCTTCGTCGTCAGCACCTTCGCCGGCACCTCGGCCCCGAGCGTGGCGATCCGAAGCGACGGCTCCTTTGTCATCGCTTACTCCGAGAGATCCACCCCGGGCAAGGTCTACGTCCACAACTACGACAGCGATGGCGTGCAGCAACTCGTCATCGAAGCGATCCCGGGTCTGCAAGGAAACTCCGACGAAAATTTTCCGTGGGTCGGCGCCGCTGCCCTCGAGAATGGCGACTTCGCGGTCGCCGCGGCCACCCCGGGCGGTGCCGTCGGCGTCAAGCGCTACACCCAAAGCGGCGAGCTCATCGTCGATGTCGTCGCATCCACCACGGCCTACGCGTCGATCCCCCAGATCGACCTGCACTCCGACGTGTACGGCAACCTCGTCGCCCTTTGGGCTGGCTGTGGCGTCCAGGGAGAGCAGGACATCGCCTGCCAAAACCTCACTCGGCTCTACCTCCGGCAGATCCACGCCGACGGCGAACTCTTCGGCAAACCGATCCTCGTCGACCCGCTAGACAACTGGCAACGCAGGGGCATCGGCGTCGCGATGGGCTCCTCGATCAACATCGCCGTGGTCGGGCAAAATCTCAGCGCACCATTTTTAAAGATCGCAAAGGTCGACTGCCCCTGAGCAGGCACACCGACCAAGAACACCTCCGACCCCGTCGATCTCCACGCGAACGCCCCAATCAAATCTCGAGCGCCCGTGAGCCTCGCGCCTCTTGGCACCAAAACCCCATTCCACCTGCCCACGAGAGCACCCAACGCCGCGGCTAGGGCCACAGGGTGAATGCGCGCAGCCTAGGGGCTCCTTGCTTGGCGACGCTCGCCGCGGGGCCTAAGCTTGCCCCGCCGATGGCCGCGATGATGCAAGCCCCGGGCCCACTGCGAGCGCCCCACGACGAGCCCCCAGGCGAGGCCGATCGAGCGCTCGAGCAGCTCTCGCGCCTGCTCGGCCTGCTCCGTCGCCGCTGGCTCGTGCTCGTGATCTCTTCGGCACTGGCGATCGCCGCCGCGCTCGTCACCATCCAGACCCTGCAACCGCGCTGGCGAGCAAACGCCACCGTCGTCCTCCACCTCAGCGGTCCCCAGGTGCTCGACAAAGTCAAGGGTGTCAGCGACCAGGGCGAGGGTCGCCTCCTGGCCTACCGCGAGTACTACCAGACCCAACGCGAGATCATCTCTAGCCGCGAGGTCGCCGGCCGAGCTCTGGCCAGCCTGGGACTCGCCCAAGATCCGGTTTTTCTCGGTGTCGACTCGATCGGCTCAAAGCCCGAACAACTCGCCAGAATCGCCGAGATCGATCCCGTCGAGCGCCTCCGCAAGCTCACCTTTGTCGAAGAGATCCGCGGCTCTCGGATCCTCCGGATCAACGCCGACTACCCCGACCCAGAGATCGCCGCCGAGATCGCCAATGCCATCGCAGATGCGTTCTTGGAGTACACCCAGAGTCGGCGCTCGGCGACCGGCGAGCAGGCCAAAAAAAACCTCACCACCGAGCGCACCAAGGCGCTGGCGGACCTGCAAACCGCCGAGTCGGCGATCTCTGATTTCCTCGACGGGCACGCGATCTCATCGGTGTCGCTAGCCGATCGACAAAACGAAATCACCGAGGCGGTGATCGCCGAGACCCACCACCTCAAGCAGGCAGAGGCCGACTACTACGCAGCTCAGGCCGCCTACGACCAGGCCAAGAGGCTGCACCGCCAGGGCAGCCTGGCCTCGGCAACCCTGCTGCCACCGCTCGAGCGCAAGGTCTTCGAGGAGATGCGTGCCGAGGAGCTGGCCGCCGAGCGCGAGGTCAAGGAACTCAAGATCAAATACGGCGAGAAGATGCCGGAGCTCCAGCAGGCCAAGCAGCGCCTCAAGCTGATCCATGAGCGCATCGTCAACGAGAGCGACGAACAGCTGCGGGCACTCAAGGCCAAGGCCATGGCCACCCAGCAGACCAAGCAGCGCCACACGACCTCGCTCGCCGCCGAGAAAAAGCGGGCACTCGTACTCGCCGGCTTGGAGCGCGAGTACCGAAAGCTCGAGCGCGTGGTCAAGACGGCCGACGAGACCTACGCCTTTGTCAGCCACCGCGACGCCGAGATCGGCATGACCAACCGGGTCGAAGCCGAGGGCATCGAAATCCTCGACCGAGCGATCGCCCCGAGGCGGCCGATTTATCCGCAAAAGGCACTCTTGCTCTCCCTCGCCCTGGTCTTTGGGCTCGGCCTGGGCGTGATCCTGGCGGTGGCGATCGACCTTCGCGATCACCGGATCCGCTCGCTCGTCGACCTCGAGCGGGCGATCTCTGTCTACGGCCTGCCGGTCCTGGGCCAGCTGCCGCTGCTGCCCACCGACGCCCGCCTGGGGCAGGGCAACATCCGCGCCCAACGTCGCCAGCGAGATCTGCACGCCTTTCTCTACCCGCACTCGCTGATGGCCGAGCGCTGCCGTGGGCTGCGGACCGCACTCAGTTTTGTCGAGGGCGACGAGCGCTGTCAGACCCTGATGATCACCTCGCCAAGCTCCTCCGAAGGCAAGAGTTCGACGACCCTAAACCTGGCGATGAGCTACTGCCAATCGGGCAAACGCGTGCTGCTCATCGACGCCGACATGCGCAGGCCGAGGCTCCACCAGGTGTTCACTCCGAGCCCCGGTGCCGAGCCGCCCGGGCTCTCGGCACTGCTCCAGGGCAGCGCGACGATCGACGAAGCACTGCCGGAGAGTTCCTCAGACGACGCCGAGCACGACGACGAGCACGACGACGAGCGTCCAAAAAACCTCTCGGTACTGCTTTGCGGCGAGATCCCACAAAACCCCGCGGAGCTGCTCGACTCACCGGCGATGCGCCGCCTTCTCGGGGAGCTGCGACGGCGTTTTGACGTGATCCTGATCGACTCTCCGCCGGTGCTACCGGTCACCGACCCGCTGATCCTCGCCCGCATCGTCGACGGCGTTCTTCTGGTCGCGCGCTGCCGATCCACCAGCAAGGCCGAACTCGGGCGCTCGATCGCTACCCTCCGCCAGGGCGATACCAACTTGCTCGGCATCGTTCTCAACGAGGTCGACCCGCGCTCCGAAAGCAGCGGCTACCGCGTCGGCTACTACGCCTACGGTCAACGCGAAGCCCCCGGCGAGGGCACGTGACAAGAGATGAGACCCCCGCGGTCGCATCGATCGTCGGGGCTCTGCCATGAGCAAAGCAGGGCAGCCAAGTGCGCCCGCCAAACACGACCGTGCCGGCTCCTCGAACTCCGGCTCCAGCTCCAGCTCCGACCCCGATCTGCGCCCCGACCTCGAAGACAAGCCCGGTGCTGATCGCCACGCGCTCGCCGACCGACGCGGCTCGTCCGAAGCAGAGCCCAAGCCCCTGGATGATCTCAAATTGACCTCTGGTCAAATTCAAGACCAACCGACAAATGCTCAAGAAACGGCATCTAGTGGCCCTAATTCGGTCATTTTGGCGAACTCCGAGCCAGCAAAGCACCCTGCGGCACCGTCCCTGAGTTCCAAACACCGCGGCGGCCTGCCCTGGACCCGCGGGCTCTTGGCTCTGGTGATCATCGGCCCGGCGCTCGCGATCGGCGGGGTCGCACCCGAGGTCGTGATCTTCTTCCTAGCCCTGCTTTTCGCGCTCTGGATCCGCCTCGGTCGTCGCTCTCACGGTTGGATCGAACTGCCCTGGCCAACCCTGATCGGCGTCGTCGCCCTGGTGCTGACCGCCCTGCAATCGGCTCCTTTACCTCTGGAACTGCGACAGCTTCTGGCCCCCGGCATCGTCGACCGCGTCACTGCTGCGCTCGCGGGCACTGGCATCGACGCCTGGCCAAGCCTCTCGCCAACACCTGCAGATAGCGCCCTCGAGGCCGCCCGCCTCACCGGTCTCACGCTCCTCTTTGTCATCGCCGCCCAACTGCCCTGGCGGTTTAGCGCGACCTTCGTCAGCGTTGGCGGAGCGCTGGTCGCCGGCATCGGCCTGCTCCAGGCAGGTCTCGGAACACAGGCGATTTTTGGGCTCTACCACCCCCTCGATATCGATCCCACCGCCACGCCCGCGCTCCTCACAACCTTCGTCAACCCCAACCATCAGGCCGACCTTTTTCTCCTCGCGCTCTTCGCTGCGACCGCGCTGCTAACCCGCATGCGCCGGAGTTGTGCCCGCAGCGCAGGCTCGCCAGAGACCCGCATGCTGCTCTGGTCCTGCGTCTTTGTCGTCGGCGCGGCGCTCCTGCTCTCGCTCTCCCGCGGCGCCCTCCTGGCGCTTGTCTTCTCGGCCCCGCCGGCCCTCGCGATCGCCTGGCTTTCGGGACAGAACCAACGACCTCGCGATCGCGAAGGTCAGGGCCAGTGGTGGCGCCGTCTGGCGGTTGTCGCCGCGATCGCTGGCATCACCGCACTGGTCGCCAGCGCCGGCGCCTGGGCCGAGATGATGACCCTAATCGATCCCAACCAAGGCCCCACAGACAAGCTTAAGATCGCCGCCGATGCCCTGCCCATTCACGATCTCGCGCCGATCGTTGGGGTCGGTCGCGGTGCCTTTATCGACCTCTTTCCGGCCTTTGACCGCGCCCCGGGTCCGGTGGTGCACACTCATCTCGAATCGGCGCCAGCGACTCTCTGGGTCGAGTGGGGTCTCGCTGGTCTGCTCATCGGCATCGGCCTCCTGATCGCCTGGCTCGATGCGCTCCGACGGGCCGGCAAACGCAGCGATGCCGCCGCTCGCCGGGTGGCGCTCTTTGGCCTCGGTGCGGTTGCGATGCACAGCTTTGGCGATTTCAGCCTCGAGTTTCTCGGGGTCGCCGCGCCCGCGGTCGCCCTCTTTGGGGCCCTCGCCGGCCGCGGTCGTCGAGTCTCTGCCCGCAGCGCCACCGTGCTTGGAGCCCTCGCGATCGCCCTAGCCCTGCCCGTCTCCGTGCTCGCAACTCCACACACCTGGTCCCGACGCGACACACACACAGAGCCCAGCGCCCTCCGACAGCGCCCCCTCGACGCCCATCTGCACCGCGCCATCGCCCGCGAGGCTTTGCATCGCTCCGGCCCCCAAGGCCAGGGCGAGGCACTGAGCACTGCCCGACACCACGCGACTATCGCCACCGCCCTGCGCCCCGGAGAGAGCGAGAGCTGGCTGCTGCGCGCCGCTGCCGAACGACGCTGGGGCGACCAGGACTTGGCCGATGCCTCCACTCGGCGGGCGCTCGCAGTGCTCGCCGGCCCACCGAGTCCCGCTCTCATTACCTATCTCTTGGGACATGTAACGAGACCCGCCGAACTCGGACCGCTGCTGCCCGAGCTGCCCGAGCGCTGGGCGCAGATCGTGCTCGGCATCGCCGCTGTCGACACAAGCGCAGGTCTCGAGGTCGCGACCACCCGCAGCGCCGCTCCGCGAGCCAAGTTCGCGCCTGTTCTAAGGGCCCAGGCCAGCGCCGCCCTGGTTGCCAGCAACTCCGCCCTCGCCATCCACTACGCACGCCTCCTGGTACGAGCCGTGCCCGACCGCGCCGACTCACACCTGCTCTTAGTCAAGTCCCTAGAGGTCAGCCAACGGCCGCGCCAAGCCGAGATCCGGAGCCATCTGCGACAGGTTCTGGACGAGGGCCGTATCAGCGACGAGGCCGAGCTCGCCCTGCTCGAGGAGGCTCTGATCGTGCATCTCCTAGACGCCGCAGCGACCGGAGATCGGCAGGCATTAACGGATGCAAACGCGCTGCTCGGGCGGCTCAGGGCGCGCCCTGGGAATCGCACCGCCCTCCGCCGCCGGCACGCGCTGGAAGGTCGCGCCACCGAGATCGCAGCGTCCGATCTCTGAGGCGACCACCGCCCGCCTAGCGGGCCCCACCGGATCGCCACAAACAGGCCTGCAATGCCGCACACACAGCATCCTGGCGATCTGCTCACAAGCCGATGCGCACGCGCTGCGATCTCTCCTGAGACCTTCGGCGACACACGTGCGTTTCACTCTAGCCTCGGGCATCATGCACGTTCTCATGACCACTCAGCATCCGCTCAAGCTCCGCCTGCGCGAGATCGCCTTCATTCTGCTCGGCGTCTCGACCTGCGCAGGCCTCAGCGTTCTCTGGTTTGGAATGGTCCCCGAACTCATGGTGCGCAAGTCGGTCGATCCCTCGAGCTTCCACGGCATCGCCGCTCTCGTCACCCACATGGGCTTTCAACTCACCGCCCTCTTCGCGGCCATCAGCCTGCTTGCAGCGGGCACCGCGACCCGCCTGACGATGGGACTCGACCGAGCGATCTGGTTTCTCGCCGGCGGCTGCCTGCTCGCCTTCATCACCCTCTCGGTGACCGTGCGAGTGCTCTACGAGCCCCTCCTGGCCACAGGCTAGGGCAGCGGCAACGCGGGCCGGCACCGCTGCGGCCAGCCCAGCTCTGAGTGCATGGTTGACGTCCTGCCAACCCGCGAAGATCCGCCCGCGGGGGATAATACTCATAGTACATTCGAATCACGTTCTATATATACACATACTATAGACTGCACAAGCTCCTGCGCGGGCTCATCCGAATCGGGCATCAGTCGGCAAGCAGCCCCCGACTCAGGCGGGCGATCTCGCGGTGAAAAACAGGGTCGTGCAGGCGCTCGGGGTCATGCAGGCAGGCGTGATTGAGCGCCTGTCGAATCGAGCGAGTCACCAGCTCAAGCGCCATCTGCAGGCGAGGCTTTGAGCGGAGCTCCGGCCGCAGCTCCTCTTGATGATCTTGCAACAGCCGCATAAAAGCCTGATCGAGTTCCTGCGCCCAAGCCTCGACCACGGGCACCTGCTCTAGAGTGTCGAGCTGTGGCAGCAGCTGCGAGAGGAGCGGAGCCAAGCGCGCCTGGTGAAGACACATTCCTGCGGCGACATGCTGCAACCGAAGGTCCAGCGCGAGCTCGGAGTGGGCATCGAGCAGCGCTATCGCGGCCGCACGGTCGAGCTCTAGCTGGCGCTCGATCAGGGCGACCACTACCGCCTGTTTGCCCGGAAAATACTGGTACAAGCTACCGATCGAGACGCCCGCAACCTCGGCAATCCGTTTGGTCGTGAGGGCCTGGATCCCTTCGCGCTCGAGAACCTGAGCCGCAGCCTGAACGATCGCTTTCACGGTCGCCCTAGATCGGGCTTGAGCGGGGACTTTCCGGGGCGTGGTCGAGGTCGGTAAGAGCATCTGAAATGCGACTACTCGCGACAGGAGGTTCGGCCTACGTTAGCAGGACAACGAGGAGCCTTAATCGATATGCGCACATCTGTACTCATTCTCGGGGCCGGTCCGGGCGGTCTCAGCGCGGCCCTAGCGCTGCACCGGCGGGGCATCACCGTCAAACTCCTGGAGCGTGATTCCGCTCTCAACGTCGGCGGCTCGGGCATCATGCTCGCCGTCAATGCGATGCGGGTCTTTCGTCTGCTGGGGGTCGAGGCCGCGCTGCGCGAGTCCGGCACGCCCTTCCTGCAGGGACAGCTGCAGGATCACAGGGGCGTGATCATCCAGAAAATGCCGATGAACGAAGCTGCGAAGGGCTTCAGCATCACCGGCATCGGCATCCATCGATGCGAACTCTCGCGGGTCCTCGCCGAAGCCCTGCCGCCGGAGGTTTTGCAGTTCGGGGCTCAGGTTCGCCGGATCGAGGAGCACGCTGGGGGGATCCGTCTCCACTTGGACGACCAGGTGGTCGAAGGTGAGCTGCTGGTGGGCGCCGACGGGATCCGCTCTCAGGTGCGCGAGCACCTTCTTGGCCCCCAGCCCCTGCGTTATTCGGGGGCGACCTGCTGGCGGGGGATCAGCGATATACCCGCTCCCGCCGGCGCGGGCGTGCTCGTCGAGCGTTGGGGACCCGGCGGCCTGCGCTTCGGATGGGTGCCGATCTCCAGCGAAAAAAGCTACTGGTTTGCGACCGCAAACACGGCCGCGGGCGGTCGCGATGGCGACGATCCGCGAGCAGAGATGGTGCGTCGATTCTCGGAGTTCGCGGCCCCGGTACCGCAGCTCCTCGCCGCGACCGCAAAGATCATCCGGCGGGATCTCTGGGACCTCCAGCCCCAAAACACCTGGACCCGCGGGCGCATCACCTTGCTCGGCGATGCCGCCCACGCGATGACCCCAAACATGGGCCAAGGTGCATGCCAGTCGATCGAAGACGCGGTCATCCTGGCCGACGCACTCGCCGGGCAGCCGGGGGATCCCCAAGCCCTACTCGACTACGAGACCCGGCGAAAACCCCGAGCTCGCGGCTTTGTCGATCGCTCCTGGACCTTAGGAAAAATCGCGAGCTGGACCCATCCAGGGGCCCGCTGGCTGCGGGACTTCGCCTTTCGCCACCTAGTACCGCGTGCGCTGCAAACCCGCGCCTTAGAGAAGA